>NZ_WMII01000026.1 GCF_009711265.1 Paracoccus shanxieyensis
CACGCTTCCCGGTGCGAGCACGGCAAAAGGCGGGCGCTTTGGGTGCTTATCCTGCGGCGTGTGGGAGAAGTGCTTAGCTGAGGTTTGCGTTCCGTGGGGAAATGGCATCACGGCTCAGCGGGTTGCGCTTCCATCAAAGCACGGTTGCCTCACGGTCCGGAAGGGGCGTTTCAGCTTATGCGCGACGGTCCGCGGAAGGTCGAGGCGCCGTCAGGAACAGGCGCCGTCACGGCACATCCCAAGCCTCCCGCGCGACCGCCGCGGCCATCTCGCGGCGGAAGCGTTCGATGGTCATCTCGGCAAAACTGGACAAGGGCCGCCCCTTGCGCGTCACCACCCAGGCCGTGATCGCCGCCTTTTCAACCAGAGGCCGACGCGTCACACCGGGCATGTAAAGCTCGGCCACCGAAAACTCGTCGATCAGCGCCACGCCAAGCCCATGGCGCACCAGGCTGACCACGGTCTGCGCAAACCGGCCCCGCATCGCATAGCGCAACGTCAGACCGGCCTCCAGAAACGGGCGGGCCAGAATCGCGCCATAGGGGTCGTCGGGGTCCACGCCGATGAAATCCTCGTGGATCAGGTCATGCACGGAAATGGCGGCCTTGGCGGCCAACGGGTGATCGTCCGGCACGATCACCACCAGCCGCCCCGTGGCCAAAGGCTCACTGGTCAGGGCGGGATTGCCGACCGGAGAGCTCATCACCACGAATTCGCCGCGATCCAGCAGAAGGTAATCCACCGTCTCCTCGATCTTCAGGATGTTCAGGTCGATGAACAGATCCGGGAAATGCGCCCGCACGCCCCGGATCGCCCGCGCGGCGATGAATTGCGCGATCGAGGGCGCCGAGGCAAAGGACAGCCGCACGTCCTGCCCCTGCCGCAGCGCCGTCACCGCGCCGTTCAGATTGTCCATCTGTCGGTGGACCTGATGGATCATTTCAAAGATCGACGCCGCCTCGGCCGAGGGCACGAACAGCCCGCCCTTGCGATCAAACAGCCGGATGCCCAGCGATTCCTCGGAATATTTCACCAGCCGCGACACGCCGGGGGCCGAGACGTTCAGCAGCTCCGCCGCACCCTGAATGGTCCCCGCCATCATCACGGCGCGGATCACCTCGACCTGTCGGATCGTCAGTTGGCTCATATGGTTAACATCATGTTACTGCGGCGCGAGTATTGATATTTGACGTAAACGCGCCCGACTGCAATTCCTGCTGCGACATGGAGGAGGCTGAACATGATCAAGGGCTCGACGAAACTTATCGCGCATCTGGGCTATCCCACGACGACCTTCAAGGCGCCGATGATCTATAACCCATGGTTTGAATTCCGCGGCATCGACGCAATCGTCGTGCCGATGGGCGTCCGCCCCGAGGATTACGCCGATTACCTGCGCCTGACCTTCCGGCTGTCGAACATCCACGGCGCGCTGGTCACCATGCCGCACAAGGTGGCGACGGTCGCGCTGGCCGACCGGGTGTCGGTGACGGCGCAGATCGCGGGGTCGGCCAATGCGCTGCGTCTTGGCGCGGACGGGCTGATCGAGGCCGACATGTTCGACGGCGAAGGCTTCGTTGCGGGCGTGCTGAACAAGGGCCAGCAGATTGCCGGAGCTTCGGTTCTGGTCGTCGGCGCGGGCGGCGTGGGCTCGGCCATTGCGGCCTCGCTTGCCAAGGCGGGCGCGGCGCATCTGGCGCTGTTCGACCCGGCCGGGGCCGAGGCGCTGGCGGGACGTCTGACCGCCGCCTATCCCGATCTGAAGGTCACGACCGGCAGCAAGGATCCTGCAGGGTTCGACATTGTGGTGAACGCCTCGCCTTTGGGGATGAAGCCAGAAGATCCGCTGCCGATGGATGTGTCGCGCATCGACCCCGCGACCTTCGTGGGCGAGGTGGTGATGAAGGCGGAAATGACCCCCTTCCTTGCCGCTGCCGCCGAACGCGGCTGCCGCTATCAGGTCGGCACGGATATGCTGTTTGAACAGATCCCGGCCTATCTGGATTTCTTTGGTTTCGGCAAGCCGCCGGTGCAAGAGCTGCGCGACCACGCGGCAATCAGCTACTAAGTCAAAAGGGGCGGCCTTGGTGCCGCCCCTTTCGCGTCAAGCCAGCATCACCGCAACGGCGGCGATGGCCACGAACCCCACGATCATGATGATCCAGTTTCGCGCCACCGACGAGCCCGAGGCATCCTGAGGCGGCGGCGGGATCAGCTCGCCCTCGGGCTGGAGCGTCACCGGGGGCGGATCGGCGGTTTCGATCTTGGCGGGCTTGATCGAGAATGGGGTATCGTCCCGATAATCGGGGGATTTCTGTTGCGTGTTCATGGGTTTGTCCTGTCTGAACGCGAAAAGGATCCGGGCCAAGGGCGGCCCGGCAGGTTTCAGGCGGTCAGATCAGGGGGCGGCGCGCGGGCGCGGGGGGCCAGCGGATGAAAGCGGGCATCGCCTGCCGCCGGTTCGACCACGACAAGCGCGATCCCCGGCCCCCGTGCGGGCGGCGTCAACCCCGGCGTGTCATCTGTCGCAGCCACTGGGCGGGCCGCGACCGCGTCCTTGCGGGCGATCAACTCGCGCCCCGTCAGGCTGGTCAGGGCTTTCGCGGGCGCATCCAGCCATGTGCCCAAGGGCTGGGCGCCGGCCTGCGGTCCCGGCAGGGCCACGATCAACAGCACCAGCAGCATGGCCAGCCACACCCGCATCGGGCGGGGGCTGATCTGGGGGTGCTGCTGGATCTGCGGGCTCATCGCCGCAGATTTTCACATCTGGCGGGGGCAGAGCAAGCCGTCGCGTCCGATCTGACTGGATATCCGCCTGACCTTATGGGCAAATGACGCCGACAATCGGGCGGTTCAGGGGCATTCCCATGCAGATCACCATCGACGAGGCGCTGACCCAAGGCGGAGCTGGGCGCTTTCAAAGGCGCCTTCTGGGGATATTCGGGCTGGTCTGGGCGGCCGATGCCATGCAGGTCATCGCCATCGGCTTTACCGCCGCCTCGATCGCGGCAAGTTTCGGACTGACCGTGCCGCAGGCGCTGCAGACCGGCACGCTGTTCTTTCTGGGCATGTTCGTCGGCGCGGCGGTATTCGGGCGCATCGCCGACCGCATCGGGCGGCGCAATGTGCTGCTGCTGACGGTGACCTGCGACGCGATCTTCGGCATCGCCTCGGTCTTTGCGCCGAATTTCGAGATGCTGCTGCTTTTGCGCTTTCTGACCGGCATGGCGGTCGGCGGCACGCTGCCTGTCGATTACGCGATGATGGCGGAATTCCTGCCGCCGCGGAATCGGGGCCGCTGGCTGGTCTGGCTGGAGGGCTTCTGGGCGGTTGGCACCATCGTCATCGCGCTGACCGCATGGGTCGCGCATCTGGCGGGCGCGGCCGAGCCGTGGCGCTGGATCTTTGCCGTCGCGGCGCTGCCGGCGCTGATCGGCATCGTCATGCGCCTGTGGGTGCCGGAATCGCCGATGTATCTGCTGCGCAAGGGCGATGAGCCGGGTGCGCGCCGGGTCATCGACCGCGTGCTGCTGGCCAACGGGATGCGCGGGCTGCCGCCCGATACGCAGTTGACGCTGCCTGTCGTGGCGGATCCGGGGCAGGGCATCTTTGGCCCGGACCTGAAGAACCGCACCATTGCCATGTTGGCTGCGTGGTTTCTGGTGTCGCTGTCCTATTACGGGGTGTTTGTCTGGCTGCCCTCGGAACTGGTCAAGGGCGGGTTCGGCTTCGTGCGCGGCTATGGCTTTCTGGTGCTGCTGGCCCTTGCGCAGATCCCCGGCTATGCGCTGGCCGCCCACGGGGTCGAGGCATGGGGCCGCAAGCTGACCCTGCAGATCTTCCTGATCCTCAGCGCGGCGGGCTGTCTGCTGTTCACGCTGGCCGCCAGCCCGTGGCTGATCGCCGCCGCGCTGATGCTGATGAGCTTTGCACTGCTGGGCACATGGGGGGCGCTTTACGCCTTTACGCCGGAACTGTATCCGACCGCGCTGCGCGGCACCGGCATGGGCACGGCCAGCGCCGTGGCGCGGCTGGGCGGGTTGCTTGCGCCGTCGCTGCTGGGGCTGGTCATCGCGCGGGGCTTTGGCGTGGTGATCGGCGTTTTCGCGGCGCTGCTGCTGCTGGCGGCGCTGGCGACACTGCTGATCCGCACCGAGACGCGCAATCAGGCCATTGGCTGACCCGCTTGCGGGCAGGCCCGGGATTTGGCAAGGGAAGGCGATGGCGACCGTATCCGAACTGTATCAGGCCCGCGTCACGTCGGGCCAGCTTGAAGCTGATCCCGCGCAAAGGGGCGTGCTGCCCGCTATGGACCGCGTGGTGCGCGATCTGGCCATGGCCGCGCCCGCAGCCCCGGCCCAGCCCGCGAAATCGGGCTGGCTGTCGCGGCTGATCGGCGGTGGCGGCGCGGCCCCTGCGGCACCAGCGCCCAAGGGGCTTTACCTGTGGGGCGGTGTTGGGCGCGGCAAGTCGATGCTGATGGACCTGATCATGGATGCCGCCGCCACGCCGCAAAAACGGCGCGTGCATTTCCACGAATTCATGCAGGAAATTCAGGCCGGGCTGAACGCGGCGCGCCAGCGCGGCGACGCCGATGCGGTGCGTCCCGTCGCCCAAGGCGTGGCCCGTCAGACGCGGCTGTTGTGCTTTGACGAGATGCAGATCACCGATATCGCCGATGCGATGATCGTGGGCCGACTGTTTCAGGTGCTGCTGGAGGAGGGGGTGACCATCGTCACCACCTCGAACCGCGTGCCCGAGGATCTGTACAAGAACGGGTTGAACCGCCAGCTTTTCCTGCCCTTCATCCAGTTGATCCGCGACCGCATGGATGTGGTCGAACTGGCCAGCGCCACCGATCACCGGCAGGACCGGACCGAGGGCGGGCAGGTCTGGTTTTCCCCCGTCGACAGCATCGCGCAGGGCCAGATGGGCAAGCTGTGGCGCGAGGAAACCGGCCCGGCCCCCGCCACGCCCTTGGTGCTTGAGGTCAAGGGCCGCAAGGTCGAACTGCCGCAGCATGTCGGGCGCGTTGCCCGCGCCAGCTTCTGGGATCTGTGCGGCAAGCCCCTGGGCCCCGCCGATTACCTTGCCGTGGCCGAGGCGGTGGATGTGCTGTTTCTGGACAATATTCCGCGCCTCAGCCAATCGAACTTCAATGAGGCCAAGCGTTTCGTCACGCTGATCGACGCCCTCTATGAGGCCAAGGTCCGGCTGATCGCCAGCGGTGCCGACGATCCGGAACGGCTTTACGCCGAGGGCGAGGGCGCGTTCGAGTTCGAGCGCACCGCCTCGCGCCTGCGCGAGATGCGCGATGCCGACTGGGGCAAGAGCTAGGTCCTAGCCGTTGTCGCGCAGGATCACGCCCGCCAGATAAAGCGAGCCGCAGATCAGGATCCGCGCGCCCGGCTCATCGCGGGCAATGCGCTGGATGGCGTCCAGCGCGTCGGGGGCGGTCGTGGCGGCGATCCCGACATTCATCGCGGCATGTTCGGTTTCCTCGGCCGACAGCGTGGCCTCGGCTTCCGGGATCGGCACGGCGATCAGGCTGCGGACCTGCGGCTTCAGCGGGCGCATATATCCTTCGACATCCTTGGTGTTCAGCATGCCGCAGACCAGATGCGTCGGACGGCCCGGCATCGCGGCCAAGGTCGCGGCCACGGCTTCGCCACCGGCGGGATTGTGGCCGCCATCCAGCCAAAGCTCGCAATCGCCTGCGGCCTGAACCAGGGGGCCATGCGTCAGGCGCTGCATCCGCGCAGGCCATTCGGCACGGGTCACCGCGGCCTCAGCGTCGCCGTCGCCCAGTTCGCGCAAGGCGGCGATGGCCACCCCGGCATTCACGATCTGATGCGGGCCGGGCAGGTTCGGCAAGGGCAGGTCCAAGAGGCCCTGCTGATCGAAATAGACCAGCCGCCCATGTTCGGTATAGCTGTCCCAATCCTGCCGGGCGATGCGCAAAGGCGCGGCCAGCGGCTCGGCCTTGGCTTCGATCACGGCGCGGGCTTCGGGCTGCTGCGGGGCGACGATGCAGGGCACGCCGGGTTTCAGGATGCCCGCCTTTTCGCCCGCGATCTCGGGCAGGGTTTCGCCCAGATATTGCGTGTGGTCGATGCTGACGGGCGTGATGACGGTCAGGCGCGGCGCGTCGACGACGTTCGTCGCGTCCAGCCGCCCGCCCAGCCCGACCTCAAGCAGGGTGTAATCGGCGGGGCTGCGCGAAAAGGCCAGAAAGGCCGCAGCCGTGGTGATCTCGAAGAAGGTGATGGGCTGACCGGCATTCGCGGCCTCGCATTCCTCAAGGATCTGGGCCAGCGAGGGTTCGGAGATCAGCGTGCCTGCCAGCCGGATGCGTTCGTGAAACCGCGCCAGATGCGGCGAGGTATAGGCGTGCACGCGCTTGCCCTGCGCCTCAAGCCCGGCGCGGATCATGGCCTGCGTCGAGCCCTTGCCATTGGTCCCGGCGATATGGATGACCGGCGGAATGTGGCGTTCCGGATGTCCCAGCGCGGCAAGGATGCGGTGCATCCGGTCCAGCGACAGGTCGATGACCTTGGGATGCAGCGCCATCAGCCGGGCAAGGATCGCGTCGGAATGCCCCATCAGGCGGGTTTCGCTTCGGCGTTCGCTTCGGCGGCTTCCGGTTCGGGCAGGGCATTGGCCAGATGACCCGGCGCGGGCAGATGGCCTGCGACCGGCGCCGGCAGGCCGCCGACCATGCGCAGGATCGAGACCAGCTCCTCGCGCATTTTCTTGCGATGCGTCACGCGGTCCAGCATGCCGTGCTCCAGCAGGTATTCGGCGCGCTGGAAGCCCTCGGGCAGCTTTTCGCGGATGGTCTGTTCGATGACGCGCGGGCCGGCAAAGCAGATCAGCGCGTTCGGCTCGGCGATCTGGATATCGCCCAGCATGGCATAGGATGCCGTGACGCCGCCCGTGGTCGGATGCGTCAGCACGACGATATAGGGCAGGCGGGCCTCTTTCAGCATCTCGACCGCGACGGTGGTGCGGGGCATCTGCATCAGCGACAGGATGCCTTCCTGCATCCGCGCGCCGCCTGCCGCCGAAAACAGCACCAGCGGGCGCTTCAGTTTCACCGCGCGTTCGGCGGCGGCGATGATGGCATTGCCGACATACATGCCCATGGATCCGGCCATGAAGCTGAAATCCTGCGCCGCCATGACGACGGGCGTGCGGCCCATTTCGCCTTCGGCGACCAGCATCGCCTCTTTTTCGCCGGTGGATTTCTGCGCGGCCTTCATCCGGTCGGGATATTTCTTCTGGTCGCGGAATTGCAGCGGGTCGGCGACGGGTTCGGGGACCTTCACCTCATTGAAGACGCCGCCGTCGAACAGCGCGGCAAAGCGTTCGCGCGGGGTGATGGCAAGGTGATGGTCGCAATGCGTGCAGACGTTCAGATTGTCGGCCAGTTCGCGGTGGAACAGCATGTTCCCGCATTCCGGGCATTTCGTCCAAAGGTTCTCGGGCACCTCGCGGCGCGAGAAAAGCGAATTGATGCGCGGACGCACATAATTGGTGATCCAGTTCATCGAAGGGTCCCTTGCGCTGCGTTTGTCCGCTGACTTAGGCCCACGGACGCGGAATTGCAATTCCGGCCGCGTCACGCTTTGATTGCGGCATGTGGACTCAGGGTCTTGTGTTTCTTCACTACGCAGTCGCGCTGGCAGTGTCGGTGCGGGTGCTGCTGCGTCCCCGGCTGGAGCCGACGGTGCGGCTGTCATGGATTCTGGTGATCGAGCTGGTGCCGCTGGTCGGCATCCTTGCCTATATCCTGTTCGGAGAGATCCGCCTGCGCGGCGCGGATCGCGAAACCATGACCAATGTCCGCTCGCGCCTGTCGGGATTGTGGAAGCCCAGCCCCGAGGCACTGCGCAATGCGCCCGATTTTGCCGCGCCGATCATCGCGGCCAACCGCGCCACCACGGGATTTGTCGCCGTGGCCGGCAACCGCGCGACCCTGCTGGCCGAAGATGACAGCGCCATGGCCGATCTGGTCGCGGCCTTGGACGACGCCCGCGACCATGTGCATCTGCTGTTCTATATCTGGCTGGACGATGTGTCGGGCCGTGCCGTTGCCGATGCGGTGATCCGCGCGGCGGGGCGGGGCGTCAAGGTGCGCGCGGTGATCGACGCCTTCGGCTCGCGCGCGTTTGCCCGGTCCGAAAGCTGGCAGCGCATGAAGGATGCGGGCGTGGAATGCGTCGAGGCGCTGCCGCTGGGCTGGCCCATCATCGGCAGTCTGGTCCACCGCAAGGATCTGCGCAATCACCGCAAGATCGTGGTGATCGACCACGTGACGGGCTTTACCGGCAGCCGCAACTGCTCGGACATGGCCTTTGCGGTGAAGCCGCGCTTTGCGCCATGGGTCGACATCCTGCTGCGCATCGAAGGCCCGGTCGTGCGCCAGATGCAGGCCGTGTTCCTGCAGGACTGGATGAGCTATACCGGCGAAGATCTGGGCGACATGCTGCGCATGACCGGCCCTGTCAGCGCGCCCGGAGAGATCGCGCAGGTGGTGGCGACCGGGCCTGACGACCGGCAGGGGTCGCTGTCGGACTGCATGGCGACGATGATCCATGCCGCGCGGGACAAGCTGGTCATCACCACGCCCTATTATGTCCCCGATGCCTCGCTGGACAGTGCCATCCGCACGGCGGCGCGGCGCGGGGTCGATGTCACCATGGTGCTGCCCGCCCGCAACGATTCGCTGACCGTGCAGGCCACGTCCGAGGGGTTTTACTATGGCCTTGTATCCGCCGGGGTGAAGCTGATGCTGTTTCAGGACGGGCTTTTGCATGCCAAGATCATCACCGTCGATGGGCGCATGACCATGGTCGGCAGCGCGAACATGGACCGCCGCAGCTTCGAGCTGAACTATGAGATGAACATGCTGTTTCTGGGCGGCGATCTGACCGAGGCGCTGGATGCCCGCCAGCAGACCTATATCGCCCGCGCCGAGTCGATCACCATCGGCGAGATCCGCGCATGGTCGCTGTGGCGGCGGCTGCGCAACAACCTGCTGGCGCTGGCCGCGCCCATCCTGTGAGGAGACGCAGATGACCGAACTGGCCGATCGACAGATCACCGATGGCGCCCCCGCCTTGCCGGATGCCGACATCCGCGCGCTCATGGCGCAGCTTTCCGGCTGGGAACTGGCCGGGGATGGCAAGTCGATCCACCGCGCGTGGCGTTTCAAAAGCTTCAAACAGGCCGCGCAACTGGCCAATCTGGCGGCGTGGCAGGCCGAGGCGGGCAATCATCACCCCGATATCGCCTTTGGCTGGGGCCATGCCAGCGTCACCTTTTCAACGCATTCGGCGGGCGGCGTGACGATGAACGATCTGATCATGGCGGCGCGTCTGAATCGCGTTGCGGGGCAGGGCTAGCCCATCGCGGCGGCAATCAACCGATGCGTGCGTGTTTTCGTCTGTCAACTCTTGCCCATGGCGCGAGTGGCGCATATCCAAGGACTTAACCACAGGAAGCCAAGACGACGAACAGCAGCTTCGCAGGCCACGCGCCTTCGGACCCCAAGAATGAGGCACAGACATGGCGGTGCGTCCGCGCAAGTGGCTGGAACGGAAGGCGCGCGAGCGCGCGCAGGCCCAATGGGCGCAGATGGCCGAAAGTGTCGAATTCATGGGCCAGAAGCGCATCCGCGACCTGACCGATGAGGCGCTGAACCTGCGCGCCAGCCTGAACCGCTTTCTGATGCGGGGCGACCGCAAGGCTGCGGTGTCGCGGATGGCGCTGGACGGGCTGCATCTGCCCGGCGGCACCGACTGGCGCTGGCGGCCAGGCTTCATGGCGGGCAAGATCTCTCCGCGCGGGATTGCCGCGCCCGAGGCGGGCACGCGTCTGGGCGACCGCGCCGCTGTCTGGCACGATTGCGCCGAACGCGCGCTGATCCTTGAACAGGTCCACAATCCCCGCGCGACCGATCTGTCGCCCTATGGGATGCGGCTGGAGGTCTTTGGCTTTTCCGGCAACTTCCTGTCGATTTCCATCGACCTGCCGACCGATGCGCTGGAGGGGCTGACCCGCAACCATATCCTGCGCCTTGAGGCCGGGCTGGTGGTCGAACGCCCGATCAACGTCTATGCTCGGCTGAATGTCGGCCATGGCCCCAATACCGAAGAACTGCTGCAGCAGTTGCGCGGCATGGAGGCGGGTCTGCAAAGCCAGCAGGTCGTGGAATTCGACCTTGCCTATACCGAGATGAACGAAAAGCGGCTGGAAAAGATCTGGCTGGACCTGATCTTTGAAGCCCCCACCATGAGCGCGGTGGAACTGCGCGAGCTGTTCTTGTCGCGCCACCTGCGCGCCGAACTCTGAGAGGACCGATGAGCGATTTCGAATCCCTTGGGCTGAAAAGCGGCATCTGGCAGGGCATCCTGCGCCGCGACACGCCGCCGGGCCGCGTGCTGCTGGTGCATATGGGCAGCCGCGTGGCGGATGCGCGGGCCACGGCGCAGGACGATGGCAGCTATCGCATCGCTGCGGCCATCCCCTCGGACAAGCTGTCGGACGGGGTGCAGACCTTCATCCTGCTGGAAGATGGCGGGCAGGACAACGCACAACCCCAGCCGGGCGCGCTGCATCTGGCCAGCCTCAGCATCGTCGCGGGCGAGCCGCTGGACGAAGACATGCGCGCCGAAATGGATCTGATCCGCAGCGAGCTGGATCTGGTGAAAAAGGAACTGCGCCGGCTGGCCTCGGCCTAGTCCGACCTCAGCGCCCAATAGCCATAGCCGCCGACCTCGGCAAAGCCCAGGCTGCGATACAGCGCCATGGCGGGCGTATTGCTGCGGCTGACGGCCAGCGCCAGCGTGCTGGCCCCGGCCTGCTGCGCCCATTGCGCGGCGGCGCGCATCATCCAGCCTGCCAGCCCGCGCCTGCGGAATGCGCTCAGCACCTCCAGCGCGTGGATCATGGCGACGGGGCCCTGAATGGCGACAAATCCGGCAGCAGCGGCGCGGTCGTCCAGCCGCCCCAGAAGCGCGGTCTTTGGTCCCTGCACATGGTCCATGACCGCTTGCCGGGCCGGGTTGATATTGCCCGCCGACCAGATTTCGCGCTGGATCGCCAGCGGTGGCCAGATGTCAAAGGCCACCATGCCCGGCATGTCGCCCAAAAGCCCGCTCAGCGGACAGGCCATGATCGCCGTCGGGGTCTGGGACAGATAGCCGCGCGCCGCCAGCGCCTGTTGCAAGGCGGTATCGTCATCAGTCACGCGAAACATCGGCGGCTGGTCCCAGCCGCGATGCGTGGCTTCGGCCGCGTCGATATCGGCATCGCTCCAGCCCGAGGACATTGCGCGGGTCGAACTGACCCGGCCACCTGCGCCCAGCCCACGCCCGGTCCGCAGCGCGCCATGGTCGCGCCTCTCGGCGGCGGGCCATGTCGTCTCGAACGCAAGGGCGATGGCGGGATCGGGGGTCACAGGTCCAGCCGTTCGCGCAGCGTGGCCATCGCCTCGGCCACGCGGGCGCCGTCAAGGCCGCGCACCACAAGGTTCGTGCCCCAGCCATGTTCGTTCTGGAACGGGTATGAGCCCAGCGACAGGTCCGGAAATTCCAGCGCCACCGCCTTCAGATCCTCGGCCACCTCGCTTTCACCGCGCCGCACCTCGACGCTGTCGGATTGCGTGGGGCGACCGCCGGGAAGCTGCGGGATCAGCCATGCGACCATGGCGCGAAACACCTCGGGGACGCCGGCCATGACATGCGTGTTGCCGATGGAAAAGCCCGGCGCGGCAGAGACGGCATTGTCGATCAGCGTGGCACCCACGGGCACGCGGGCCATGCGCAGGCGGTTTTCGTTCATCTCGACGCCGATGCGGTCATAGCGGGCCTGCAGCATGGCGCGGGCCTCTTCGTTCACCTCGACGATGGCGCCATGCGCGGCGCCCACGGCATCGGCGGTGATGTCGTCATGCGTCGGCCCGATCCCGCCCGAGGTGAACAGCAGATCATAGGCCCCGCCCAGCGACTTGTCGAAGGCGCGGATGGCGGCGACGATCTGGTCCTGATCGTCGGCCACCACCCGGATCTCGCGCAGGTCAAAGCCGGTCGCGGACAGGACGCCCGCAAGGTGGTGGGCGTTCCCTTCGCGCGTGCGGCCGGACAGGATTTCATCCCCGATGACCAGAATGGCGGCTGTGGGATTGTCGGATTGCATCGTGACGCTCCTTGCGGCGGTCTTGGCTGTCTCCGCAGGTATAGGCCCGCGCACGGGGCTGGAACAAGTGGCCCGAGAGGACTATCTGTGGGTCAACCAGACATGAGGACCAGATGAACGAAGCACGCCAGACCCGCGAAGGCATCCGCATTCACGACCCCGTCGATTTCGCGGGAATGCATGCGGCTGGCAGGGTGGCGGCGCAGATTCTGGATGAGGTGGGCCCGCGCGTGCAGCCCGGCGTCACCACCGGCGCGCTGGACGATTTCATCCGCGCCCGCGTCACCGAACTGGGCACGACCAGCGCCACCATCGGCTATCGCGGCTATCAGCACGCAAGCTGCATCAGCGTGAACCATGTCGTCTGCCACGGCATTCCCGGCGACAAGGTGCTGGCGGATGGCGACATTCTGAACATCGACGTGACCGTGATCCTTGACGGCTGGTTCGGCGACAGCTCGCGCATGTATGTGGCAGGCAAGCCCAGCGTGAAATCCAAGCGCCTGATCCAGGTCACGCATGACGCGCTGATGAAGGGGATCGAGGCCGTGCGCCCCGGCGCGACCTTCGGCGATATCGGCTGGGCGATCCAGTCCTATGTCGAGGCGAACCGCATGTCGGTCGTGCGCGATTTCTGCGGTCATGGTCTGGGACGGGTGTTTCACGCGCCGCCGAACGTGCTGCATTTCGGTCGCCCCGGCAAAGGCCCGGTGCTTGAGGAAGGCATGTTCTTCACCATCGAGCCGATGGTGAATCTTGGCCGTCCGGAAACCAAGGTGCTGGCCGATGACTGGACTGCGGTGACGCGCGACAAGTCGCTCTCGGCGCAGTTCGAGCATTCGATCGGCGTGACGGCGGATGGCTGCGAGATCTTTACCGGATCCCCCGCCGGGCTGTTCTATCCCGATCTGGCCTGACGGACGGGCAGGGCCCGCCGCGATCAGGGCTTGCGGATCGTGTCGCCGGGGATGATCGTCGGCGACAGGGCGATCACGCCGCTTTCGGGCCGGGCCTCTTTGCCCGAGACGATCCGGGCCGCGCGGCGTCCGATATCGACGCGCCGGGCATCGGTCGTGGCCAGCCGCATCGGCAGACCGTCCAGCAGATCGACGCCGTTGAACCCCGCAAGCCCCAGCTTGCCGGGAATGTCATAGCCCTTTTCCAGACACCAAAGCAGCCCGCCCGCGCCGATCATGTCATTGGAAAAGTAAAGGAAATCCAGATCCGGCTCGCGCGTCAGGATCCGCTCGGTCAATTCGCGGCCTTTGCCCAGCGATGAGCCGCCTTGGTAATATTCGCGCGCGGCCAGGGTCACGCCGGCCTCGGTCAGCCGATCCTCGAAGCCCGCGAGGCGTTTGCGGGCGCGGTGATCCTCGGGCATATGCGTGCCGATAAAGCCGATCCGGCGATAGCCCGCGGCCAGAATGCCCTCGGCCATTTCCGATCCCGCGCGCCGGTGCGAAATTCCTACAGCCGTATCAATGGGCTCGCCGTCGACATCCATGATCTCGACCACGGGCAGGCCGACATTTTCCAGCATGGCGCGCGCGGCCTGACTGTGTTCCAACCCCGCCAGAATGACGCCCGAGGGCCGCCAGGACAGCATGTCATACAGCACCGCATCCTCGCGCGAGGGGCTGTAATGTGTGACGCCCACCACGGGCTGCAGCCCGGTATCGTCCAGCTCGGACGACACCCCGCCCAGCACATCGGGAAACACCATGTTCGACAGCGACGGGATCACCACCGCCACCAGATTGACGCGCTGGCTGGCCAGCCCCCCGGCGATCTTGTTGGGCACATAGCCCAGCGTGCGGGCAGCGGTCAGCACCTTTTCGCGGGTGGCAGCCGAAACATCGCCACGATTGCGCAGAACACGGCTGACGGTCATTTCGGAGACCCCAGACGCCTCGGAGACATCACGCAGGGTCAGGGGGCGGCTGGATCTTTTCGTAATCATCGGGCTTCCGCAGCGAAATCATGTTACCGTTACCAACCTTTCACCCTCGCGGCAAGCTTGCCAATCCAGCGGCGACCGGGCAAAAGAACGGCGGCGGCCCCGTGGCTCAACTGGATAGAGCAGCCCCCTCCTAAGGGGCAGGTTGCAGGTTCAAATCCTGCCGGGGTCACCAGATTTCATTAAATAATCTGCCGTTGATGGGGTTTGCTTTCTGGTTCGATGAACCCGGCCAAGCCCTGAGGGCGCAATTTCAACGGAAAATCAGATCGCACATCGCTGCGTCTCTGCCGCCGGGCGGATCGCTCCTTGTCCACCCGGCATGCAACCAGAGCACTCGTAACAAGGGCAGTTATCGCGCACGGATCTGCGCAGGTAAACCTGACTGTTTAGTCAATTAACACGTCAGCTTGGGCCTGAAACGACACGCAATGGTTTAGCCGAGGGCGCGGGGATCAGGAATCGGCGGGGTGCAGTTCGGATTCGCGCTCTTGCCGCCACAGGTCGGGGGTGGTGCCCTCGGTCTCGCGGAAGACGCGGATCAGGTGCGAGGCGTCGCAGAAGCCGGTTTCCTCGGCGATGCGGGTCACGGTGCGGTCGGTGCGCGCCAGCAGCATCCGCGCCTGCGCCAGCCGGATGCGAATCGAGGCATCGGCGGGCGGGATGCCCAGATCGGCGTTGAAATGCCGTTCCAGCTTGCGCCGCCCCACCCCCAGATCGCGGGCGATGCGTGCGATGGGCAGGGGGGCGTGCAGGTTCTGCTGCATCGACAGCAGCGCCCGGCGCACCAGAGGATCGCGGGCGTTCAGCTCCAGCGGCAGGCCGGGCTGGGGACGGTCGCCGGCCATCGGCTCATCGATCATCAGGATCGACAGGCTTTTGCGCGCGGCCGCCCGGCCCAGATGCCGGTCCACCAGAAAGGCCGCCAGATGCGCGGCGCTGACGCCGCCGGAACAGGACAGCCGGTCGCGGTCCACCACGAAGATCTGGTCGGAGACCGGGCGCATCTTTTCAAATTCGGCAAGGAAATCCTGATGATGGAACCAGCTGACACAGCAGCGATAGCCGTCCATCAGCCCCAGACGGGCCAGCGCGAACATGCCGGTGCAAAGCCCGGCAAGGCTGACCTTGGCCGCCACGGCACGATGCAAAAAGGCGTTCTGTTCGGCGGACAGACCCGCGCCGTTGTCGATCAGCCCGCCGACCACGACGATATAGTCGAAGCGCGACGGATCGCCCAGCCGCTCATCGGGTTCGATCCGCACGCCGCAGGATGACTGCACGGGGGCCATGTCGGCGGACAGGACCGACCAGCGGCAGCGCAACTGCCGCGAGCCATCGCCGTCATCCGCCGCCAGCCGCAGCACATCCATGAAATTGGCGAATGCCGACAGGGTAAAGCGCGGCGCCAGCAGAAAGCCGATGCGCAGCCGGGGCGGGACAGGGGCAGGGGTCTTGGAGCTTTCGACGGGTTCTGGCATGACGCGAATCAACGATGGCAATTGTCGTGATCATGCCATCGCTTTGGATTTCGTCCAGATGGGAATGTCACTTGCCCGACACAATCGCACTCCGGTCGGGCGCGCCCCGGTCGGGCGGTGAGGTTTCCTCATCCTCATCGGACAGCGCCGGGGGATCCTCTCCGGCAAGGAAATTGCCGAATTTCTCAAGTCCCGGGATGTGGTCTGCCAGCACGCGCATGACCACAAGGATCGGCACGGCGACGATCATGCCGATCACCGACCACAGCCACGCCCACAGCGCTACGGTCAGAAACACCACCACGGTGTTCAGTTGCAGTTTGCGCGACACGAAATAGGGCGTGATCAACTGCCCCTCAAGCGAGGTCAGGCCCAGATAGGTCAACCCGACCATCAGCGGCGTGAACAGGTCGTCGAAGACGAAGACACCGACCAGCGTGGCGATCAGGACGCCGCTGACCGCGCCCAGATAGGGGATGAAGTTCAAAAGGAAGGCCGCGACCCCGAACAGCATCGGGCTGGGCAGGCCCCATGCCCACATCGCAAGCCCGATGGCGATGCCAAGGCCCGCATTGATCAGGGTGATCGCGCCCAGATAATCGCCCAGCCGTTCCTCGATCTCGCGCAGGGCAAGGTATGAGGCGCGCTTCTCGCTCATCCTTGGGAAGCTTTGCACGATCTTCAGATACAGCAGATCCCCGGAGGAGAGCAGGAAGAACAGCATGAACAGCGTGAAGATGATCTGACCCACGAAGGCCGGGCCGAACTCCATTGCGCCCAGCAAGGCCGAGGATTGCGGCGTCGTGTTGACCTCGACCTGAATATGCTGGTCGGCGGGCTGCGGCGTGCCGGGGGTGGGCACGCTGGTGACGGTGCCGGTCACGGTGCCTGTGACGTTTGCGGTGGGATCGACCGCGCCCGCCAGCGGGTTCTGCGGGGTCGACTGGCCACTCGACGGACCCGAGGAGCCACCGCCGCCGCCCGTCAACTCGTCGATCTTGGCGGCGGCGCGTTCCAGCCCTTTGAAATTGCTGCGCAGATCCTCGAACCGCTGTTCCAGCCGGTATTCGATCAGCGATGAATTGTCGATCAGCCGGTTGACCGGACCCGAGACGATGAAGCCGATGACCGAGACCAGAACGACCAGCCCCAGCGACACCACGGTCGCCGTGATCACCGGGGCGATGCCCCAACGCTCCATCAGGCGGCGAAACGGCGAAAACACGAAGAACAAAAGAAATGCCAGCGTCACCGGCATCAGGAAGGCGCGGGCCTGCGCGAAAAAGCTGAACATCAGCAGCAGGAAGATCCCGATCACCGCCCAGTTCGCGACGCGCGGCAGGCTTTGCCGATCGGGTGGCTCGGAAAACGGAAACATATGGTTCGGATTTTGTGGTGACATCATGTTCCCCAAGCGCGCCTGCCGGAAAACGAAAAACCCCGCAGACAGGTTCCTGACTGCGGGGTTGATGTTTTATGGTCGGGCTGCGTTTACAGCGGGTGGTCACCCGTCGCGTCGATCACGCGGGTCGGCAGGCCCAGATCGCCCAGCAGCTCAAGGAAGGGGCGGGCGGGCAAGTCTTCGACATTGGCCATCTTCTTCACGTCCCAGATGCCACGCGCGACAAGGATCGCGGCGGCCACCGGCGGCACGCCAGCGGTATAGCTGATGCCCTGACTGCCGACCTCGTTGAAGGCATCCTTGTGATCGGCGACGTTGTAGATGAAGACCTCGCCGGGTTTGCCATCCTGCGTGCCCTTGACCAGATCGCCGATGCAGGTCTTGCCTTCGTAATCCGCCGCAAGGCTGGAGGGATCGGGCAGCACGGCCTTGACCAGTTTCAGCGGCACGACCTCAAGCCCCTCGGCGGTGGTCACGGGTTTTTCCGACAGCAGGCCAAGGTTCTGCAGCACGGTGAAGACGTTGATGTAATGCGCGCCAAAGCCCATCCAGAACCGCACATCCGCGTCCTTGTAGCGGGCGGACAGACTGTGGACCTCATCATGGCCGGACAGATAGGCGGTCTGTTTGCCGACGACGGGCAGATCCCATTCGCGGCCGACCTCGAACATCTTGTTTTCCTGCCACGCGCCTTTCTGCCAGCTGTAGACGGTGCCGGTGAATTCGCGGAAGTTGATCTCGGGGTCGAAATTCGTGGCGAACCAGCGACCATGCGAGCCGGCGTTGATATCCACGATGTCGATCGAGTCGACCTTGTCGAAATATTCGTCCTCGGCCAGACGGGCATAGGCATTGACCACGCCCGGATCGAAGCCCACGCCCAGAATTGCGGTGATGCCCGCCTTTTCGCACGCCTCGCGGCGCTTCCATTCGTAATTGCCATACCATGGCGGGGTTTCGCAGACCTTGGCGGGATCTTCGTGGATCGCGGTGTCCAGATAGGCCGCGCCGGTGTCGATGCAGCCCTGCAGCACCGTCATGTTCACAAAAGCCGAGCCGACATTGATGACGATCTTGGCGTCGATCTGCCGGATCAGGCTGGCCACGACCTTGCTGTCCATGGCGTCCAGAGAATGCGCGGTAAATTCGACCGTATGGCCTTTTTCACGAATGCCCGTGATGATCTGCTCGGCCTTGCTGACCGTGCGGGATGCGATGTGCAGCGCGCCGAATTCCTTGGCATTCTGCGCCACCTTATGCGCGACCACCTGCGCGACGCCGCCGGCGCCGATGATGAGCACGTTTTTGGCCAATTCGATCTCCTTTTCTTGGCAGGGAATGTTCCGTCGGGGGCTCTCTGGCTTGTGTTTTCAGGACAGGCTGGATTTGTAATCGTCGTAGGTGAACCGGCGGACTTCGCGGATCGTTCCGTTTTCGTCCCGGATGGCAATGGCGGGCATCGGCACGCCGTTGAACCAGTTTTTCTTGACCATGGTATAGCCCGCCGCATCGGCGATGCTGATGCGCGAGCCGACCTGCAAGGGCTGCGCAAAGCGCGCCTCGCCGAAGATATCGCCCGCAAGGCAGGTCTTTCCGGCGATCTGATAGGCGTGCTGGCCATCCTGCGGCAGCTTGGCGGTTTCGCGATAGATCAGCAGGTCCAGCATATGCGCCTCGATGCTGCTGTCGACGATGGCCACGTCCTTGCCGTTATGGATCAGGTCCAGAACGGTGACTTCAAGGCTGGCGGATCTGGTGATGCTGGCCTCGCCCGGTTCAAGGAAAAGCTGCACGCCGAATTTCTGCTGGAACGCCTTGAGCCGCGCGGCCAGTTTCTCCAGCGGATAGCCGTCGCCGGTGAAGTGGATGCCGCCGCCAAGGCTGACCCAATCCAGCTTTTCAAGTAAACCGCCGAATTCGGCCTCGATCCGCGACAGTTGCGCATCGAACAGATCGAAATCGCCGTTTTCGCAATTATAGTGGATCATCACGCCGCTGATGCGGTCCAGCGCCTGTTCCAGCTTGGGCAGATCCCATTCGCCAAGACGCGAGAACGGCCGCGCCGGATCCGCCAGATCGAAGCCAGAGGTGGAAAAGCGCGGGTTCAGGCGCAGGCCCATCTTGATGCCGCGCGCCGCCGCCTTGTCGGAGTAGCGGTCAAGCTGGCCCAGACTGTTGAAGATGATCTTGTCGGCGTAACCCAACGCCTCGTCGATTTCGTGATCGGCCCATGCGACGGAATAGGCATGGGTCTCGGCCCCGAATTCCTCATGGCCCAGCCGCAGCTCGAACAGCGAGGATGAGGTCGTGCCGTCCATGAAGGGGCGCATGAAATCGAACGCGCCCCATGTGGCAAAGCATTTCAGCGCCAGCAGGCATTTCACGCCCGATTGTTCGCGCAAGGACTGGATGCGCTGCATGTTCACCCGCAGTTTTGCAAGGTCGATCAGATAGTAAGGCGTTTGCAGATCGGACATGGCGCGTATCCCTTGAAGCGGCGGGTCGGATGAACCCGGTCATTTAGGCCCCCCATGCGGATTTCGCAAGGAAAGGTGACGGCGGCGTGACGCCGGGCCGTGGTTTCCGCCGATCGTGAAGTCACGACCCCGCGACGGATTCCCGCCGCTGGGCAGGGCCATTCCGGCGGCCTGCCGCCGTCGGGAATTGCGCGGCTTGAACGGACGGGTCTGAAATTCTAACTGCTGCCGCCATGAACACACATAAAAGACTTAACGTCCCGACGGTCGCTGCGCTGGTCCTGCTGGGCCTGATGCAGCCTGCCCTTGCCACCCCGCCCGCAAGCGACACCAAGGCCGCCCAAGGCGTGTCGTTGACCAGCCTCGTGGTCGAGGATGCCGATGAAAACCGCTTCTTTCTGCGCACCGGCGGGATTGCCCGCGACGATGTGACCTATGACGGTGTGACGCCCGGCCACAGCTATACGCTTGTCGCGCAGCTTTACCATCTGGGCACGCAGGAATTGACCGGCGCGCCGGTTCTGGACACCCTGACGCCCGATGCGGCCAGCGGCCAGACCAGTGTCATGCTGCCGGTTCCGGCCAATCGCACGCGGTTCAATGTGGATTACGCGGTGTATCTGACGCTGTATGAAGGTCAGGTCGATCCGGCATCTGTGGCCGATGCCACGCCGCTGGCCGAGATCCGCGACACCGAAAGCGAAGCCACCGTCATTCAGGTCCATGCCGTCCAGCGCGTGACCGTGACCGCAGCAGACGCCGCTGACGGCGACCGCGCGCTGCCCGGCAAGGGCGGCAGCATCGCGGCCAGGGTCGATTACGAAAATCTGGTCGAGGGCTATCCCTACACGATCTGGGGCGAGTTGATGAAGACCTCGGGCCAATCCACCGGCATCTTTGCCAGCATCGCCGATTACCGGCCCAAGGGAAAGAATGGCAGCGTGACGCTGGAATTCACCGTGCCCGACGGGTTCGAGGGCGTGGAACTGGTGCCCTCGGTCGGGCTGTATCACATGAAGCGCGTGAGCATCGGCCAGAATGGCGGGCTGCAGATCCTGCCCGATGCGCCGAACCCGGTGATGATCGCCTCGGACCCCAATCTGAACGTGCCGGCAAAGACCATCGCCATCGGCACGCTGTTTCAGGAAGACTGACACCCAAAGGTGCGGCGGAATGGCCGTGCCTTAGTCATCGACGATCGACAGGATCTTGGGCAGGGCGGGGCAGGGCAGAAGCTGGTTCTTGGCCACGTCGGCCAGCGTGTGATTGTGCAGAAAGACATAGACATGCGCCGAAAGCCCCTCCCACAGACGATTGGACAGGGTTTGCGCGCGGGATCCGGAAATCCCGCCCGACGCGCCCGCGCCGACATGCAGCGCGCTCACGGTTTCGTCGACCGCCTCAAGGATATCGGCAACGCGGATCGTCTCGGGGGCCTTGGCCAGACGGTAGCCGCCGCCCGGACCACGCACCGATTCGACCAGCCCCGACCGGCGCAGCCGCACGAAAAGCTGTTCAAGATAGGGCAGCGAGATGTCCTGCCGCTTCGAGATCTCGGCCAGCGAGGTCAGGTCTTCGTTCTTCGCAATCGCCAGATCTACCAGCGCGACCATGGCATAACGGCCTTTGGTGGACAGTTTCATCGTTGCCTCCTGTGTTGACGCAAGGCAGCCTTCGGGCTAATCCGCCAGCGCTGTCTTGACAGCGTCTTGCCTGTGCCGGTCTTGCTTGATTCAGCCGCGCTTCCCAGATTGACGATCTAGAGCCGCGCCGTCACAGGGTCAAGAAACCCGCGTTCCAAAGGAAGCCCATGCCCGAACTGATTTTCCCCGGTCCCGAAGGTCGTCTTGAGGGGCGCTATCACGCGCAAGCAAATCCGGACGCGCCCATCGCGATCATCCTGCATCCGCATCCGCAATATGGCGGCACGATGAACAACCGGGTCGTCTATAACCTGCATTACGCCTTCCACCGCATGGGCTTTACCGTCATGCGCTTCAATTTCCGGGGCGTGGGCCGGTCGCAGGGCGAATTCGATCAGGGCATCGGCGAATTGTCAGACGCTGCCTCGGCGCTGGATTATCTGCAGGCGATGAACCCCAACAGCAAGCATTGCTGGGTCGCGGGCTTCAGCTTCGGCGCGTGGATCGGCATGCAGCTTCTGATGCGCCGTCCCGAGATCACCGGTTTCATCAGCGTGGCCCCGCCCGCGAACATGTATGATTTCAGCTTCCTTGCGCCTTGCCCGTCTTCGGGTCTGATCATCAACGGCACCGCCGACCGGGTGGCGCCGCCGAAGGATACGCATACGCTGGTCGGCAAGCTGCGCGAGCAGAAGGGCATCACCATCACCCATGATGAAATCGAGGGTGCGGACCACTTCTTCCGCGACGATGAGACCCATATGAAGCCGATGATCGACACGGTGCAGACCTATGTGCGTCGCCGCCTGACCGAAAGCTCGCGCTGAAAGGTGCACCCCGCATGACCGATCTGACCCGCCGTTTTGCCTTTCTGAATGAGGCCGACAGGCTGAAGTCAGTGGATCGTGCGAATGTGCTGATGGATCTGTCGCGCGCGGAAAACAGCGCCGAGCACAGCTGGCATGTGGCGCTGTATGCGCTGGTCTTCGGCGGCTCGGACCGGGCGCTGGCGATGATCCTGCTGCATGAACTGGTCGAGATCGACACCGGCGATCATCCGATCCATCTGGATCACGACCTGCCCGCAGTGGCTGCCGCCGAACAGGCGGCGGCGCGGCGGCTGTTTGCCATGCTGCCCGATGGCGCGCCGCTTCTGGCGCTGTGGCAGGAATTCGAGGCGGGCGAAACCGACGATGCCCGCTTTGCCAAGCGCGTCGATCACATCCAGCCGCTGTTTCAGGTGCTGAGCGCGCCCGAACCCCTGCCCGAGCATCTGCAGGTCGTGCGCGACAATCTGGCCAAGGGCCGCGCCGCGCGGCTGCGCGACGAATGGCCCGACGCGATCAAGGCCGCGCAGGCGCTGCTGGACGGCCAGCCCGTGCCGCCCGGCATGGCGGGGCCGCTGGCCTTTCTGGCCGAGGCGGACCGGCTGAAATCCGTTTACCGCGCCAGCGAGCTTTGCGATGCCTCGCGCAAGGAAAACAGCGCCGAACACAGCTGGCATCTGGCGCTTTACGCGCTGATCATGTCGCCCTTCGCCACGGCAGAGGTGCAGATCGGCCGCGTCATCCGCATGCTGATCCTGCATGATCTGGTCGAGATCGACACCGGCGATGTGCCGATCCACGCGCAGGGCGGCGCAGCGCATCACAGCGCCGGGCAGATGGCTGCCGAAGATGCGGCAGCCGACCGCCTGTTCGGCATGCTGCCCGCGGCGCTGGGTCAGGATCTGCGCGCGCTATGGGCCGAGTTCGAGGCGAATGAGAGCGCCGATGCGGTCTTTGCCAAATCGCTGGATCGTGCCCAGCCGGTGATGCAGAACATCGCCTCGGGCGGGGGATCGTGGGCGGCCTATGACGTGACCTATGATCAACTGGTCGAGCGGGTGGGCGTGCGCATCCAGCGCGGTGCGCCTGCGCTTTGGGACTGGCTGTCGGAAAGCGCGCAGGTCTATTTTCAGCGCTGATCTGGTGCGATTGGCCGGTATGCAATTGCATACACGTCTTTTCCTTTGCGCCGATAGCGGATATACGGCGCACAGCCGAATCCTAACCGAAGGGACCACCCATGTCGAAGATCAAGGTAGCCAATCCTGTCGTCGAACTCGACGGCGACGAGATGACCCGGATCATCTGGGACTTTATCAAGCAAAAGCTGATCCTGCCCTATCTGGACGTGGACCTGAAATATTACGATCTGGGCATCGAGGAGCGTGACCGCACCGAAGACCAGATCACCATCGACGCGGCCAACGCCATCAAGCAATACGGCGTGGGCGTGAAATGCGCCACCATCACCCCGGACGAACAGCGGGTCGAGGAATTCGGCCTGAAGAAGATGTGGAAATCGCCCAACGGCACCATCCGCAACATTCTGGGCGGCGTGATCTTCCGCGAGCCGATCATCTGCAAGAACGTGCCGCGTCTGGTGCCGCATTGGACCAAGCCCGTCATCGTTGGCCGTCACGCCTTTGGCGATCAGTACAAGGCCACCGATTTCCGCTTCCCCGGCAAGGGCAAGCTGACGATCAAATTCGTCGGCGAAGACGGCGAGACGATCGAGCATGAGATGTTTGACGCGCCGTCCTCGGGCGTGGCGATGGGCATGTACAACCTGGACGATTCGATCCGCGATTTCGCCCGCGCCAGCATGAACTATGGTCTGCAGCGCGGCTTCCCGGTCTATCTGTCGACCAAGAACACCATTCTGAAAGCCTATGACGGCCGCTTCAAGGATCTGTTCCAGGAGGTCTATGACGCCGAATTCGTCGATCAGTTCAAGAAAGCCGGCATCCATTACGAGCACCGGCTGATCGACGACATGGTGGCCTCGAACCTGAAATGGTCGGGCGGCTATGTCTGGGCGTGCAAGAACTATGACGGCGACGTGCAGTCCGATACCGTCGCGCAGGGCTTCGGTTCGCTGGGGCTGATGACCTCGGTGCTGATGACGCCCGATGGCAAGACCGTCGAGGCCGAGGCCGCGCATGGCACGGTGACGCGCCATTACCGCGAGCATCAGAAGGGCAACCAGACCTCGACCAACTCGATCGCGTCGATCTTTGCCTGGACCGGCGGCCTGAAGCACCGCGCCAATCTGGACGACAACGCGGCGCTGCTGAACTTTGCCAATACGCTGGAGCGTGTGACGGTTGCGGCGGTGGAAGACGGCCACATGACCAAGGATCTGGCTTTGCTGGTCGGCCCCGATCAGAAATGGCTGACCACCATGGGCTATCTGGAAAAGGTCGACGAATATCTGAACAAGGCGCTGGCGGGCTGATCCGCCGAAGGCAGGGGCCGGGGGAAACCTCCGGCCCTTTTTCATTGCCGTTCGCCCGGTTGCCGGGCTTGGCGATGGGTATTTGGAAAACAAGGAGGCCTGCCTTGTGCGCGAAGGCTTAACAGTTGCCGCGCATTGCAGTATGGCAAGCCGCAACATCTAGCCGGAGTCGCCCCATGAAAGCCGCCGTCATCACCTTTCCCGGATCGAATTGCGACCGCGACCTTGCCGTTGCGCTGACGAAGGCGGGGGCGGATGTGACGCGCGTCTGGCACAAGGATCAGGATTTGCCGCAAGGGACGGATCTGGTGGCGGTGCCGGGCGGGTTTTCCTTTGGTGACTATCTGCGCTGCGGCGCGATTGCGGCGCATTCGCCGATTGCCGCTGCGGTTCGGACCCATGCCGAGCGCGGCGGTTTCGTGCTGGGTATCTGCAACGGCTTTCAGGTTCTGACCGAGTTGAACCTGCTGCCCGGCGCGTTGATGCGCAATTCCGGGCTGCAATTCATCTGCCGCGAGGTCGGCTTGACCGTTGCCACGGCGGACAGCGCCTATACCTCGGGCTATGCCAAGGGGCAGGTGATCCGTGTGCCGGTCGCCCATCATGACGGCAATTACCAGATCGATGCCGAGGGGCTGGCCGCATTGCGGGCCGAGGATCGCATCGCCTTTACCTATGCGCCGGGGATCAATGGCTCGGTCAGCGATATTGCGGGCGTGCTGTCGGCCAATCGCCGCGTGCTGGGCATGATGCCGCATCCCGAACGGGCCGCCGATGACGCACTGGGCGGGCGCGACGGCGCGGCGCTGTTTGCATCACTTGTGAACGGGTTTGTGACGGTCTGACTTGAGGCGTTGAGCTTCGCGCATTAGATTGACCCGTGCCCAGCAGGGGGCCCAACAGAGGGGCAATGCCGGAGGCATATGCTGAAAACGGATGGTTCAGGCACGGCGCAGAACGGCGGACAGGCGTCCATGGCCGGTCGCTGGGGCGTGCGCGGCATCATTGCGGCGCTGCTGCTGATTGCCGCTGGCACCATCTGGCTGACGAATAGCTGGCTGTCCGAGCGGTTTTCCGAAAATACCCGCGTGCGGACCGAGTTGCGGTCGGCGCTTTATACCGGCAACCTGCTGTCGGAATTGCAGCGCACCTCGGTCGTGCCGCAATTGCTGGCGCGCGATCCGGCGCTGATCACGGCGCTGTCGGACAATGATTTTTCCGGCACTTCGGCGCGGCTGATCACGGCACAGAAGGAAATCGGCGCGTCCTCGATCCGGCTGTTGGATGCGTCGGGGCGGACGGTGGGATCGACCGACCGCAATCTGATCGGCACGAATTATGTGCAGGAACCGTTTTATGTCGAATCGCTGCGCTCGAAGGATACGGTGTTCACCGTCTCGCCCTCGGCGCAGGGGGGGTATGAGTTTGCCTATTCCCGCGCGGTCGTGGCGGATGGCCGCACGCTGGGCGTCGTGGTCGTGGGGGCGGATCTGACGCGGCTGGTGCGATCATGGGCCGGGATTTCCGATGCGATCGCGGTGACGGACAGTTCCGGGCAGATCATCCTGTCGACCGAGCCGCGCTGGCGCGGTCTGACCCTGCCCGAGGCGCTGGCGGTGCGGTCAGCGCCTTCGGCCATTGCGCGGGCGTTTCAGGTGACGGCGGATTGGGCCGCGCCGCCGGTCGATGCCTATGTGCAGGGCCGCGCGGTGATGCAGGCCGAGACGCGGATCCCCTTCCGTGGCTGGAAGATGATCGCCTTTACCACCTATGATTCGGTGCGCGAGCGGGTGAATGCCGTGCTGGCGCTGGTCATCATGGGCTTTGCCATCCTGCTGGCGGGCGTGTTCTATCTGCTGTCGCGCCGGGCGCGGGTCGAATCCGCCGCCTATATGCGCGAATCCGAGGATCTGCGCGCGCTGAACATGCGTCTGACCCGCGAGATCGCCGAGCGCGAGCGGGTGCAGAAGGAGCTGCGCGTGGCCGAGCAGTCGGTGCAGCAGTCCAGCAAGCTGGCCGCGCTTGGCGAGATGTCGGCGGGCGTCAGCCATGAGTTGAACCAGCCGCTGGCGGCGATGAAGACCTATCTTGCCGGGGCGCGCCTGCTTTTGCAGCGGGGCCGTGGCGAGGAGGCCTTGTCCAGCTTTCAGCGCATCGACGATCTGGTCGAGCGGATGGGCGCGATCACGCGGCAGCTGAAATCCTATGCCCGCAAGGGCGGCGAGGCATTCGAGCCGGTCGATCTGCGCGCGGCGCTGTCCAGCGCGCTGGTCATGATGGAGCCGCAATTGCGCAACCGCACCATCCGGCTGCAGCGCAATATTCCCCGCTATCCGATCATGGTCTATTGCGACCGCATCCGGCTGGAGCAGGTCATCATCAACCTGCTGCGCAATGCCATCGACGCCATCAAGCCGGTGCGCGAACCGATGATCGAGATCACGGTCAGCTCTGGCTCTCACGCATTCTTGTCTGTCCGGGATAACGGTCCGGGCGTTTCCGATCTGGAAAAACTCTTTGAACCCTTTTTTACCACCAAGAAGCCCGGCGAAGGCACCGGGCTGGGTCTTGCGATCTCATCCGGGATCGCGGCCGATTTCGGCGGGCGCCTGACCGCGCATAATGCCGAGGGTGATGAAGGGCGGGGAGCTGTCTTCGAACTTGAACTGCCGCTGCACGATCCCAGCCGAAAGGCCGGGACCACGATGGCGGCAGAGTGACATGAGAAAGGTAACGCGCCAATGAGCCGCACGATGAAGATTGCAGTGGTCGATGACGAACCTGATATGCGGGAATCGATCAGCCAGTGGCTGGCCTTGTCGGGGTTCGATTCCGAAACCTTCGCCAGCGCGGATGACGCGCTGAAAGTGATCTCGGCCGATTGGCCGGGGGTGATCATTTCCGATATCCGCATGCCCGGAACCGACGGGATGACCTTTCTGAAGCGTCTGATGGGCATCGATTCGGGGCTGCCGGTCATCATGATCACCGGGCATGGCGATGTGCCGATGGCGGTCGAGGCGATGCGGATCGGCGCCATGGACTTCATGGAAAAGCCCTTCAATCCCGAACGCCTGACCGAGCTGGTCAAGCGCGCCGGGCAGGCCCGCCGCATGACGCTGGACAACCGCGCGCTGCGCCGCGATCTGTCGGAAGGCCAGCAGGTGATGTCGAAGCTGATCGGGGCAAGCCCGGTCATGGACCGCCTGCGCGAGGATATCCTTGATTTGGGCCAGGCCGATGGCCATGTGCTGATCGACGGCGAAACCGGCACGGGCAAGACGCTGGTGGCCCATGCGCTGCATGCCGTGGGACCGCGCGCCAGCAAGAAATTCGTGCCGATCTCCTGCGCGGCCTATAACGATGAGGTGCTGGCCGGAAAGCTGTTCGGGCCGGTCGAAAACGGTCTGCCCGCCGTCGAGGAAGCGCGCGGCGGCACGCTGTGTCTTGAGGATATCGAGGCGCTTTCCGACGGGCTGCAGGCCCGCCTGCTGGCCTTTATCGCCGAGCAGGGCACGCCTGCGGAAACCCGGATCATCGCGATTTCCAATGCGCGCGGCGAGGGTCGCAAGGCCGAGGATTCGCTGCGTCCCGACCTGTTCTACCGCCTGACCGCGCTGAAGATCACCCTGCCGCCGCTGCGGTCGCGGGGCGAGGATATCCTGGCGCTGTTCACCCGCATGACCGAGCAGTTCAGCGAGGAATATGGCTGCGAGCCGCCGCAGGTCACCGCGCAGGAAGCCGCCCAGCTTTTGCAGGCGCCATGGCCGGGCAATGTGCGCCAGCTGATCAACGTGGCCGAGCGTGCGGTCTTGCAGAACCGCCGTGGTTCTGGGTCGATCGCGTCCTTGCTGATGGCCGATGGCGAGGAAACGCAGGAAGCCACCACGACCGAGGGCAAGCCGCTGAAGGAATATGTCGAAAGCTTCGAGAAGATGCTGATCGACAACACGATGCGCCGCCACAAGGGCAGCATCGCTGCGGTCATGGACGAATTGTGCCTGCCGCGCCGGACGCTGAACGAAAAGATGGCCAAATACGGGCTGAGCCGCAGCGACTATCTGTGACATTGCCGCCCGCGCGCGTGGTCGCCGCGCGGGCCGGATATCGCCCGCCAGCGGCGCAAGGTGAAAAACCCATTGTAACTGCGCGGGCTTCCCAGCTATCTTGCCAGTCAAGGGGTGGTTGCAATCATCGGTTGACCGCTGATCGCCATGACCCCCGCCAGTTTCGCAGCGCTTTCCCCAGCCGTGACACGAGGACGTGCCGGTGGTGCAAAGCGCGAGAAAATCCACGTCCATGCCCCAAGGGGCCTCTGGGCAACAATGATCGTCGTCCGGGCTGCCCTTTGGGTTGGACCGGGCAGGAAAGGTAATGAGACGCGATGGATCGCGCAGCGCAGCTTGAACGCGAACGGTGTCAGGGGATAGCCCCCGGCGCCGCGCTTGCTGCTGTTTGCCCGAGGCGTTGCGTCCAATCATCCAGCAGCCGTTCGATTTCACCGCCGTTGCGCGGATCCGGTCGGCTGCGCGAAAGTCGGATATATGTCAAAGAAAATGCTGATCGACGCCACGCATGCCGAGGAAACTCGGGTCGTCGTGGTCGATGGAACCAAGGTCGAAGAATTTGATTTCGAGACCGTCAACAAGCGGCAGCTTGCGGGCAACATCTACCTGGCCAAGATAACGCGGGTCGAACCCTCGTTGCAGGCGGCCTTCGTGGATTACGGCGGAAACCGTCACGGGTTTCTGGCCTTCGCGGAAATCCATCCGGATTATTATCAGATCCCCGCAGCGGACCGTCAGGCCCTGCTGGAGGAAGAGCGCGCCGCCGCCGCTGCCGAAAGCGAAGAGGCCGAAAAGCCCAAGCGCAATTCGCGCCGCCGCAAATCCTCGCGTCCCGCCGCCGCCGAAAGCGGTGATGCGGTCGTGTCCGAGGACATCGCAGGCATGGCGGTCGTCGATCTGACCGAGGGCGAGACCGACCCGGTCGATCTGATCGAGAACGCGACCGCTGCGGCCGACCCGGCGCAGGACGATCAGGCGCACGATCACCACGATGAGCCGGCGCATGAAGACGACGCCATCGAGTCGGTGGCCGATGAGGACGTGACCGAAGAGATCCGCGCCCCGAAAAAGCCGCGTGCGCGCCGTTACAAGATCCAGGAAGTCATCAAGGTCCGGCAGATCATGCTGGTCCAGGTCGTCAAGGAAGAGCGTGGCAACAAGGGTGCGGCGCTGACCACATATCTGTCGCTGGCGGGTCGCTATTGCGTGCTGATGCCCAATACCGCCCGCGGTGGCGGCATCTCGCGCAAGATTACCGTGGCCGCCGACCGCAAGAAGCTGAAGGAAATCGCGTCCGAGCTGGAGGTGCCGGAAGGCGCGGGCCTGATCATCCGCACCGCGGGCAGTCAGCGCACCCGGACCGAGATCCGCCGCGACTATGAATATCTGATGCGGCTGTGGGAACAGATCCGCGAGCTGACCTTCAAGTCCATCGCGCCCGCGCCGGTCTATGAGGAAGGCGACCTGATCAAGCGGACCATCCGCGACATCTATTCCAAAGAGATCGACGAGGTTCTGGTCGAAGGCGATCGTGGCTATCGCACGGCCAAGGACTTCATGAAGATGATCATGCCGTCCCACGCCAAGAACGTGAAGCATTACGCCGATCAGATGCCGCTTTACGCGCGCTATCAGGTGGAAAGCTATCTGGCGGGCATGTTCAACCCGGTCGTGCAGCTGAAATCCGGCGGCTATATCGTCATCGGCGTGACCGAGGCGCTGGTCGCCATCGACGTGAACTCGGGCCGGGCCACCAAGGAAGGCTCGATCGAAGACACCGCGCTGAAGACCAACCTTGAGGCCGCCGAGGAAATTGCCCGGCAGTTGCGTCTGCGTGACCTTGCCGGTCTGATCGTCATCGACTTCATCGACATGGAAGAGCGCAAGAACAATGCCTCTGTCGAGAAGCGCTTCAAGGACAAGCTGAAAACCGACCGCGCACGGATTCAGGTCGGCCGCATCTCGGGCTTTGGCCTGATGGAGATGTCGCGTCAGCGCCTGCGTCCGGGGATGCTGGAATCGACCACGCAGCCTTGCCCGCATTGCCATGGCACCGGCCTGATCCGTTCGGATGACAGCCTTGCCCTGACCATCCTGCGCGCCATCGAGGAAGAGGGCACCCGCAAGCGGTCGCGCGAAGTGCTGGTGAAAGCGCCCATCGCCGTCGCCAACTTCCTGATGAACGCCAAGCGCGAACACATCGCCAATATCGAGGCGCGTTATGGCATGTCGGTGCGGGTCGAGGCTGATCCGACGCTGATCTCGCCCGACTATGCCATCGAGAAGTTCAAGACCGCGACCCGCAATGTGCCCGAGGTCGTGTCGCCCGTCGTCTCGGTCGATGCCCGGCTGATGGCGCAGATCGACGAGGATGTGGCCGACGACATCGAGGACGAGGACGAGGTCGAAGACACCGCCGCCGCCCCCGTCGAGGAGCCGCGCGCCGAGGATGGCGAGCAGGGTGACGGCAATGGCAAGCGCCGCCGTCGTCGCCGCCGCCGTCGTGGCGGCAAGGGTGGCGATGAGGCCAGTGCCGAGGATAACGGCGCCGAGGATAACGCCGCCGAGGACGCGGCCGAGCAGGACGATCCTGCGGGCGAAGCTGTCGAAATGGCCGAGACGCCGGACGCTGCCGAGACGGCCGAGCAGGGGGGCAAATCGCGCCGCCGCCGCTCGCGTCGCCGCAAGGGCGATGAGGCGGTTGCCGCCGAGACTGTCGAGACCGTTGACGCGGCCGAGATCGTCGAGGTCACAGAGCTGACCACGCTGGAGGTCGAGGCTGCGCCCGAGGCGATCCCCGAGCCGGTGCCTGTCGCCGAAGCTCCGGTCGAGAAAGTCATCGAGCCGCAGGTCGCAGAATCTGCCGAAGTGCCTGCGGAAGACGCGCCTGCCGCGCCCGAGGCTGCGCCCGAGACCGCGGCTGAACCCGCGCCGGAGGCCGAGCCCGAGCCGGAAGCTCAGCCGGTGACGCCGCCTGTCGTGGCCGAAATTCCGGTCCCGGCCCGTCCGCCCGAGCCGGAAGCCGAGCCCGAGCCGGTCGCCGATGAGGCCGATCCGCGGCCCAAGCGTCGCGGCTGGTGGTCCGTGGGCTAAGTGCCCGGTCTGAAATGACATCATAGTGACGGGCGCGGGGCTTTCCCGCGCCTTTCCAATTGCGCAGAGTGGCGGCCATGTTGGGAATCGAACTTGCAGACGCCGCTTTCATGCCTGCCGCGATGGTCGCGCTGCTGGCGGGGATCCTGTCATTCCTGTCGCCCTGCGTGTTGCCGATCGTGCCGCCCTATCTGGCCTATATGACCGGGGTCGGCGTCGGCAGTCTGCGCACCGGCGAACGCAGCGCCGTGGTGCCTGCGCTGTTCTTCGTGCTTGGCCTTTCCACGGTCTTTCTGCTGATGGGCATGGCGGCATCGGCCTTTGGCCGGATCTTTCTGCAATATCAGGACTGGCTGGCCCGCGCCTCGGGCGTGGTCATCATCATCATGGGCCTGCATTTCCTGCGGGTGATCCGCATTCCGTTTCTGGACACCGAGGCGCGGGTCGATGCGGGCGACAAGGGCGGCACCTCGTTCGGGGCCTATGTGCTGGGGCTGGCCTTTGCCTTTGGCTGGACGCCCTGCATCGGGCCGCAACTGGGCATGATCCTGTCGCTGGCCGCCACCGGGGCCGAGGCCGGACGCGGCGCGGCGCTGCTGGCGATCTATGCGCTGGGGCTGGGCATTCCGTTTCTGCTGTCCGCGATCTTCATCGACCGGGCGATGGGCGTGATGAACCGCATCAAGCCGCATCTGAAGCTGATCGAGCGCATCATGGGCGTGCTGCTGGTCGTTGTCGGCATCGCGCTGCTGACCGGCGCTTTCCCGACCTTCGCCTATTGGCTGCTGGAGACCTTTCCCTGGCTGGCCCGGCTGGGCTAATCTCAGGCATTAGCCCCCAGTATTCAGTCCCAGTCCGGCTTGCGTTTTTCCAGAAATGCCTGAATGCCCTCGGCTGTGTCCGCGCGCAGCAGGTTTTCGCAGATCACCGGCCCGGTGCTGGCATAGGCATCTGCCAGCGACATCCCCTGCTGCTGATGAAAGGCGCGCTTGCCCATCCGGATGGCGGCGGGCAGTTTCGCGGCGATGATCTGGGCCAGCGCCATGGTTTCTGCGGTTAGCACATCGGCGGCGACGACGCGGTTGACCAGCCCAAGATCCTGCGCGCGGTCGGCGTCGATGAAATCGCCGGTCACCAGCAGCTCGAACGCGGCGCGGGGCGGGATCGCGCGGCTGAGCGCGACCATCGGCGTGCTGCAGAACAGCCCGATATTCACCCCGTTCACGCCGAAACGCACGCCTTGCGCGGCAACAGCCAGATCGCAGCTTGCGACCAACTGACAGCCCGCAGCTGTGGCGATGCCCTGCACCTCGGCGATGACGGGCTGGGGCAGGGCGGGCAGCTTTTGCATCATGGCGGCACATTGCGCAAAAAGCGTTTCATATGCGGCGCGGCCGCCATCGTCATCACCCCGCGCGGCCTGAAATTCGCGCAGGTCATGACCGGCGCAAAATGCCTTGCCCTGTGCCGCGATGATGACCACGCGCATGTCGCTTTGCGCCAGATCGTCCAGCGCCGCAGACAGGCTGTCGATCATGGCGCGGGACAGCGCGTTGTAATTTGCCGGGCTGTTCAGGATCAGCCGCGCGACATGGCCCTGATCCTGCCGCAGCACCAAGGCATCCTGATTTTCGTCTGTCATGCTCTCCTCCGATCTTGTCCTGCCGTCCTCCGCCCGACAGTCTAGCGGTGGATGGGGCAGGGGGGAACACGCATGGACCGCGCGGCGCTGAACGCATTTCTGGATCGCGAATTTCCGCAGATCGCCGGACAGATCCGCGTCGAGGCGCTTGATCAGGCACTGGTGGCGCGGCTGATCGTCGGCCCGCAGCACCTGCGCCCCGGCGGCACGGTCAGCGGCCCGGCGATCTTTGCGCTGGCCGATGTGGCGATCTATCTCGCGATCCTTGCGCGGATCGGCGAGGTGGCGCTGGCGGTCACCACGAATGCCTCGGTCGATTTCATGCGCAAGCCGCAGGCGGGGCGCGATCTGTTGGCCGATTGCCGTATCCTGAAGCTGGGCCGGACGCTTGCCGTGGGCGAATGCCTGATCCGCTCGGACGGGGGGAGCGATATCGTGGCGCGCTGTTCGATGACATATTCGATTCCGCCAAAACGCGCCTGAAACGGGCGGTTGTGCTGGGGTATTTTAATACCTATTTTGTATCGCTATGAAATCGCTGTGTTATTTCGGTGTCGTCGCGCTTGATTTATGCACGGCTTTCGCCGATACACCGCCATCTCGAATTGCATCCCCAAAGGGAAGACCATGAAAACCTATACCGCGAAACCGGCGGAGATCGAGAAGAAGTGGATCCTGATCGACGCAGAGGGCGTCGTTCTGGGCCGTCTTGCGACGATCGTTGCCATGCGCCTGCGTGGCAAGCACAAGCCGACCTTCACCCCCCACATGGACATGGGCGACAACGTCATCATCATCAACGCCGACAAGGTGCAGATGACCGGCGACAAGCGCGATGCCAAGAAATACTACTGGCACACCGGCCACCCGGGCGGCATCAAGCACCGCACCGCACGTCAGATTCTGGAGGGCGCCCACCCCGAGCGCGTCGTGACCAAGGCTGTCGAGCGCATGATCTCGCGCAACAAGCTGGGCAAGCAGCAGATGACCAATCTGCGCGTCTATGCCGGCGCCGAGCACCCGCATGAGGCCCAGCAGCCCGAAGTTCTGGATGTCAAATCCATGAACCCCAAGAATACCCGGAGCGCGTAAGCCATGTCGGAAGATATCAAGACCCTGGACGACCTGAAATCGGTCACCACCGCAGCCGTCGCTGAAAAGCCCCTGCACGAAGCTCAGCGCGACGCGCTTGGCCGCGCCTATGCCACTGGCAAGCGTAAAGACGCTGTCGCCCGTGTCTGGGTGAAGCCGGGTTCGGGCAAAGTCGTCGTCAACGGCAAGGACATCGCGGAATATTTCGCCCGTCCGGTGCTGCAGATGATCCTGCGCCAGCCGTTCGAGATCGCAGGCGTTGTCGGCCAATACGACGTTTACGCCACCGTTGCCGGTGGTGGTCTGTCGGGTCAGGCCGGTGCGGTGAAGCATGGTATCTCGAAAGCGCTGCAACTGCATGAGCCGTCGCTGCGCGCGGCGCTGAAAGCAGCTGGCTTCCTGACCCGCGACTCGCGCGTTGTCGAACGGAAGAAATACGGCAAGGCGAAAGCCCGTCGCTCGTTCCAGTTCTCGAAGCGCTGATCTGCCTTTCAGAATATCTCTACGAAAACGCGGTCCCTCGGGGCCGCGTTTTTGCTTTCCGGATCGGCGCATTCGGTGAATCGCGCCCCAGCGCTGGCCGATTCCGCGCAAATCCCGTGGCCAGACTGCTGTCCTGTTGGGCGGGCGCGAATTCTCTGCCCAAAGCTGCGACAGAAAAATGACGATAAATCATTGCCTTGATGATTTTTTCGATCCTGACTGCATTTTTCTGCTTGCAAGCTGCACGCGGCATCCGTAAACACCCCTTCACCGAGACGACGGAACGGTCGGAACGGCGGACGGAAAGGGCGCTGAGGCGCAAGGAAGTCTGGAAATTCTGGTGATTTGATGGCTTGAGCGGCGTCGAAGGTTTGGCGCGGTTTGGGTTGTTTTGTTGCCTTTGCTTTTTGACATTGCGAGATATCTGAAGAGATATGCGGGCGGTTCGGT
>NZ_WMII01000027.1 GCF_009711265.1 Paracoccus shanxieyensis
GGGCGATCCGGCCGCTTGCCATCGGCACCCGGGTGCAGGCGCTCGCCGCCGCAGACGATTTCCTGCGCGCCACCGAGACGGGGACCGCCTCGATCAAGAGCCGTCGCTGGCTGAACGACCCGGCGACAATGAAACAGATGGACCTGCTGCAGCGCGCGGGGCACGAGGCCAATGGGCTGGATTTCAGCCTGTCGAAATACGCTGCCAACTGCCATCTGAACTTCCGCTGGAACCGCGGCGCGATCACCGCCGCAGTTCTTGGCCGTGCGGAGCGATCGGCCGCATGAAACGCCCAAATCCACTGCCGCCCGACCAGATGACGCCCGCCGAGCGCCGCACTGAACTGTGCGGCCTGCTGGCGCTGGGGCTGGTTCGGTTGCGGATGCGGGATGGGGGCGAAGTATCTGACGATACAGGAGAACTTTGCCTACACTATCGGCCCGACCGATGCCGTCATGCAACTCCAACTCACCGGAGAAATGCATGAACAAGCCCGATCCCATCCCCGCGCGCCTGGCCGCGCTCAAGAGCACGGCAACGCCCGACCTGAAGCAACAGTGGCGCGACCTGTTCGACAGCGAACCGCCGCCGTTCAATCGGCGGTACCTCGAATCCCGCATCGCCTATCGCATCCAGGAACTGGCCTATGGCGGCCTGAAGCCCGAGACCATCCGGCGGCTGGAGCGGCTGGGCGAGGAGCTCGACGGCGGAGACCGGACGAAGCGCAGGATCCGCGCCGACCGGGACCGCCCCATCACGGGCACGCGCCTCCTGCGCGAATGGCAGGGCGTCGAGCAGATCGTAACCGTCACCGCCGACGGCTTCGAATGGCAGGGGCGGCCCTACAAGTCGCTATCCGCCATCGCGCGCGCCATCACCGGCACGCGCTGGAACGGCTGGGTGTTCTTTGGCCTCAAGAACCACAGGGGGCGGACATGACGAAGCCGCCGGAAAAATCGAAGGTCGTCCGCAAACTGCGTTGCGCGGTCTACACCCGGAAATCCTCCGAGGAAGGGCTGGAGCAGGAGTTCAACAGCCTCCACGCCCAGCGGGAGGCCTGCGAGGCATACATCGCTAGTCAGCGGTCGGAAGGCTGGGTGCTGGTCCGCGATCAGTATGACGACGGCGGCATCTCCGGCGGCACGCTGGAACGGCCCGGCCTGAAGCGGCTGCTGGAGGACATCGAGGATGGTCTGGTCGATGTGGTGGTGGTTTACAAGATCGACCGGCTCAGCCGCTCGCTCGCCGACTTCGCCAAGCTGGTCGAGGTGTTCGACCGGAACGGGGTGACCTTCGTCTCGGTCACGCAGTCGTTCAACACGACGACGTCGATGGGCCGGCTGACGCTGAACATCCTGCTGTCCTTCGCCCAGTTCGAGCGCGAGGTGACGGCCGAGCGCATCCGCGACAAGGTCGCAGCCAGCCGCAGGAAGGGCATGTGGATGGGCGGGGTGCCGCCCTACGGGTACCGGGTGGGAAACCGCAAACTGCTGGTGGACGAGGAAGCCGCCGCGCACGTCCGCTGGATCTTCGCCCACTTCCTCGAGATCGGGTCGGGCACGGAGCTGGCGAGAGAGATCACGAAACGCGGCATCCGGACGCCGCGCGGCAACCGGATCGACAAGAAATACATCTACCGGATGCTGAGCAACCGCGCCTACATCGGCGAGGCGGTGCACAAGGGCGACAGCTACCCCGGCGAGCACGACGCCATCATCGACCGCGAGACGTGGGACCGCGTCCACGCCATCCTGCAGGAGAGCCCGCGCAAGCGCGCCGCGCGCACCCGCGCTGAGACGCCCGCACTGCTGAAGGGGCTGCTGTTCGGCCCGGATGGCGCGGCCTTCTCGCCGACGCATACCCGCAAGGGCGACAGGCTCTACCGCTACTATGTCAGCCAGACAGTGCTGAAGCATGGCGCTGGATCCTGCCCCATCGGCCGCGTGCCAGCGGGGGAGATCGAGGCCGCGGTCTTTGACCAGCTGCGCGCCGTGTTCCGCCAGCCCGAGATCGTGGCCGGGACGTGGAAGGCGGCGAGCGCCCACGCCAGCGACATCACCGAAGCCGACGCCCGCGCCGCCCTGCAGCAGATCGACCCGATGTGGGGCGAACTCTTCCCCGCCGAGCAGGCGCGTATCGTAACGCTGCTGGTCGAGCGCGTGGACATCGGCACGGATGGGCTCAACGTCCGGTTGCGCATGGATGGTCTTGGGAGCCTCGCCCGCGAGATGCGTGCTGGAGACATGGGAGCGGCCGCATGACCCGCGAGCCGCCGATCCCCGAGACCATGACGCTCCATGTTCCGTTTCGCATCGTGAAGCGCGGCGGGCGCAAGGAGATGCAGCTTCCCCATGGCGTCCGGCCAGACCGCAAGGCGGACAACACGACGGTCAAGGCGCTGGCCCGCGCCTTCCGCTGGAAGCGGATGCTTGAGTCGGGCGAGTTTGCCACCATTGCCGAACTGGCCGAGCGCGAGGGGATCGCGCCGTCCTACATGACCCGCGTCCTGCGCCTGACGCTGCTCGCACCCGATATTGTCGAGGCGATCCTGGACGGGAAGCAGGGGCCGGAGGTGACGCTGGCGCGGGTAATGGAACCATTCCCGATAGAGTGGGACGGCCAGTTACCTTCCCTTTGCAGCAGGCGCATCAAGTGAAGATACGCCTTGCTGGCAGTTTTTTGCTGCACTAAACACACCCTATGGCACGACCGAAGGGACGAACGAAGACCGCCAGGGTAACCATCAACCTGGATGAGCGAGCCTACGCCCTGTTGCTCGCCCTTGCGGATCGTGACGACGCGCCAGTGGCGCAGGTTGCTAGAAAGGCGGTCGTCGACTTCCTCAACCGCATGGAACCCAATATAGATCAAGGCTCGCTCCCTCTGGTGCGCCCGCAAAGAGAAGACAACTAATGGCGCACGGAACACAAGAACCCTCCCTGAATGAAGCGAATAGCTGGCCAGCTTCCGTAGATGCGGGAACAAAAGATAAATCATCTTTGTCAGAAGTTGATTGGGGCTTCCCTGACAGGCGTAGTCACAGCGAAATCGAAGGCGTTCACCCTTATCCTGCCAAGTTTATTTCAGAAATCCCAAGGGCACTCATCAGCCATTTGCCGCTGCCTCGCAACAGTGCCGTGCTGGATCCGTTCTGCGGGAGCGGCAGTACTTTGGTCGAAAGCCAACGACTAGGCATTCCCGCTGTTGGAATCGACCTGAACCCTATCGCTTGCCTGATGTCACGCGTAAAGACCATGGCCTGCCCGACTGATTTAGAGCAGCATGCGGCACGGATTACTTTGAGTTCTGAAGAAACTACAGACATCGAAATTCCAGAAATCCCGAATCTTGATCACTGGTTCCAGCCAAACGTCCAGGTTGAGATCAACAGGATTGCTCGGTCTATCGTGGCCGCCCCAAGTGAAGCCCGCGATGCGCTCAAGCTAGCGCTTTCGAGTATTATTGTCAGAGTATCCAATCAGGAGAGCGATACCCGATATGCGGCAGTAAAGAAGGACGTGGACCCTTCCACAGTTCCCAGGCTTTTCTTGCGCGCGGTAAATCGCATCAATGCTGCTCTCCAGAAACGAAACTACCCGTTGACCCCCGTGGAGGTTGTTGAGAGCGACATCCTGAAAGTAGAACCGAGTGTGATTGAGCGACCGATCGGACTGGTTGTGACATCTCCACCCTACCCGAACGCCTATGAGTATTGGCTTTATCACAAATATCGGATGTGGTGGCTTGGGTATGACCCACTAAAAGTCAAGACTGACGAGATTGGTGCTCGAGCTCACTTCTTCAAGAAAAACCATCACACGGCTGAAGACTTCGCGCGACAAATGAGGCAAACGCTCACACTTTTGGATGGCGTCATAGTCAAGGGCGGCTTCGCGAGTTTCGTGGTCGGCCGCTCGAAGATTCATGGGAAAATATATGATAACGCAAAAATCATCACCGATGAGGCTGCGCCTCTGGGCTTCAAGCCGTTTTTCGTGACAGAGCGAATACTGTCAGCCAATCGAAAGTCGTTCAACCTATCTCACGCAAATATTAAGACCGAAACTGTCTTGGTCTTGCGAAAGGAGGTCGAGTGATGCGTCTTCGCTGGCATGATTACAAATATTACCCCTACGAGAAAGAGCTTGCCTCTCGAGAGGTAACGTCGCTAATCGGCCCTCCAGAAGCCACTGAAATGCCGGATGGCCTGGACTTGCGCGCAGCAACCTCAGGTTCTGGCTTAAAACGCCTAACCTACTTCAAGGGCTATGAGAATGGTTCCGACTTCATTTCAACAGTGCAGGCACAGCTGGAGGAAACCGCGCGAAACGGGAAAAACCGTCAGGCCACACGTTATTCAGTTCACGGCCTCCATGAATACAAAGGCAAGTTCAATCCACAAGTCGCCAGAGCGCTTCTTAACATCTTCAAAATAGAGCCTGGGCAAGCTGTCCTTGATCCGTTCTGTGGTAGCGGCACCACCCTTGTCGAGTGCTGCCATATGGGCGTCAACGCGATCGGCACCGACATAAATCCGCTCGCGGTATTCCTATCGAATGCAAAGCTTCTTGGGTTGTCGGTACAGCCCTGTGAACTGCAGAATGCGCACAAAGGTATCTCGACGCAGCTGCGATCTTCCAAAGGTAAGACCGCCCCTAAGTCTTCAGATGCGCGCCGAGAGTACCTTCTCAAATGGTTTGATCCCGAAATTTTTGACGAAATCGAAGGCGTTCGGGCCACAATCGTCGATGTCGCTGGAGAACTGTCGCCAATCTTCTTGTCTGTAGCTAGCAATCTCCTTCGTGAGTACTCGCAACAGGATCCAAGGGACTTGCGGATCCGGAGGAGATCCTCACCGCTCCCGTCAAAAACGTTCACATCAGCGCTCTTGGATGCGCTTCCACAGATTATGGATCGGATACTTGCTGCGCGAGAACTGATTGGGGCGCGGGCACCTCTTGGTCGGGCGATACTTTGTGACGCATCCAAATTAACAGCAGACTGCAGCATAACGAAATTCGACGCCGCAATCACTAGCCCGCCATATGCTATGGCACTGCCATATATTGACACGCAGCGCCTTTCGTTAGTTTGGCTTGATCTCCTGGCGCCTGATCAGATTCACGAGCTCGAGGCATCACTGATTGGAAGCAGAGAGCTTCGCGGAAACTCAAGGCGTGAACTGCCTCAATTGCTCGCTGCAAATGAGGCTGAATTGCCTGATCAAGAGTACGAACTTTGCGTCAAGCTGGAGAATCTGCTCGGTGAAGGCGACGGATTTCGGAGGCGTGCCGTCCCGGCGCTACTCTACAGATACTTTGCGTCAATGAAGGCAAACTTCAGCTCGGTGAATACGCTGATGAAGGAGGGGGCTCCCTACGCTCTAATTGTGGGTCACAACCACACGACAATCGGGGGAATGCGCCACGACATCGATACCCCATTGCATTTGTCTAGACTGGCGGAGTCCGTAGGCTGGAGAGTTGAAGAACTCATTCCGCTGCAAACCTATCGTCGCTATGGATATCATGTGAGCAATGCGGTTGCAGCCGAGACGATGATCATTCTTCGGAAAGAGTAGTGCATCCTCGTCGCCTGTTTCGGTCACCACTGCGGCGAGATACCCGCAGGCAACCAGCACGCACCTTTTCCAACAAGCACACCACTCGTTGAAGCAGCCGTGAGCATGCCGTCTACGGTGGCGAAGAGCGGCTCGGCTGGATCGATAAATGTCGCCTTGAACACCGGGTCGGCTGGAGTGGGCCACTCTAGGATCATCGGATCATTGGCGGTCGGGACGTGTAAACCATGTGCCGCGGCATGTTCGCGAATGGCGCGCGCCGGTGGAGCCGGCATGAGCATCCTTACATCACGATGGCCGGGTTCGCCGGGCGCGTATCCGTAGGCCATTACATTGGTGCTAGATGCAGGAACTTCATGGCCGCCCAAATTTGAGACATGACGCATGCGAAGGTCGAACTCGGCGCGCGGTCTCTGATACTTCCCAAATACGCCGAACCTTATCGTGCCAATGGTCGCAACCGGCACACTTACATTTGCAGTACCACTGCCTCCGGAGAAAAGTCTGGCACTGTCACGGCTGAGGCGAATGACCAACCCAGCAGCGCTACCCGCCAGAGTGGATCCGGTCAAAGCTGCCGCACCTTGAGTAGGCGTCGCGATGCTTGGAGCGAAGAGTATATATGGGGGGAACGGCGAGCGCGGGCTGGATGCAAGCGGTCCGACAGTTGCAGTCGCCGCGCCGGGCGGTGCAGACGGCGCTGCTGCCGACGGCGTACCAGCCGACGTCGCCCCAGCCGGGGCAGTGCTGCTCTTGACCGAGACAGGAGGAAACTTGATCAGCGGCTTGAGACCAACTTTGCTTGTCGCCGCCCCACTGCTTGTGGAACTGGACTGCATGGTGCGTGGCGTAGGGGCCACACCAAGTATTCCAGCGGCAACAAGCGGCGCAAGGTCGGCAAGCGAGGACACCGTTGAGAGCCCAGGGCGAGTTCCATTAAACCAAGCGTCAATCGCGGCCGCCACGTCCGTAAGAACGTTTGCAGGATCGCCGGCCGACGAATCCAAGAGCAATCCCGCCTCGATGTTCATACCGGAAATGCCCGGAGTGGTCAGATTTGCCGATCCAACATATGCCGCCTGCGACCCATCCTGTCGTGTGAAGTGATAGACTTTTGGATGAAATAGTCCCGCGGAGAAGCTGACGACCCCAATCTTAGCATTTGTTCTTGGATTTCCAACGAGATTGACCAGTGCTTCGATGTCGGGCTCTCCAGTTTCTCCGCCGTTTGATCCGATCACGCAGTTCGTCAATCGGTCTTGCGCCTTGAGCTCATTGAGCACTGGCACCAAAGGAGCCAATCCATCCGCACTGAAGTATCCGGTTTGCCAGCGTAGGGCGTCGACAGCCTGCGGATTAAAGCTAGCGAGCCAGTCACCGAGTACGTCCGACGTGTTTCGAGATGCTGAGTCAATGTATCGCAAGGCTACTCACTCCGATCGGGGGATATCGCACGAATATCAGCCGCTTATGTCGAAGCACAAGCAGCAAGAGCTAGTGCGGGAGCGGTGCCACAACCGGGAAGCGGGACGCACGCGGCGGAGCATCTCAAAGTACCTTGTCCGCCTGTCGGTACCCATTGTACTCGTCGCGCTGCGATGAGTTCGATTTCTGTTCCTTCTTGACGAACGCCACTGGCATCGAAGTGCTCAACCGCGATCTCGAAAAAGGCACTGTATTGCAGCGGCTTACAAGAAATTCACTAAACTCGCGCAGTCATGAGGTCCGGAGAATATTGGCCCGGAGAGACCGCTTCCGGGCCACCCAGCGCAGGGGCCAGTGTTCAGCCCTTCCCGCATAACCCTCGAAAACAACCAGAAAATCCGGCCGCAGCCGGATAGGGAGAACGCTTTCGCAGGGGCAAGTGGCGGAGGGGATGGGTCTAGCGTCGAACCTTCTCTTGTGGATGCCGCTCTCATTTGCAAGGAATTTCTGAACTTTAGGCATGTGATCGAGTGCGGACTCTTGTCAGGCCTGTTCACGCGGCCCGATAGATGCCGCTGGCCGAGATGGTGATGCGCGGACCGGGGCCAAATCTCCAACAGCGAGCTCGAAGCTCTGAGAAGGTTTCTGGTTTGCCCAACCCGGATCATGTCGATCATGTGCCCATTCGGTTCATGCCTTCCTCACAACTCTGCGGCCCGGCTTCGCTGTCTGCTGCCGGATCAGGCAGCGCAGGCGATCACCGGATCGCGATAGTCTTCATCGTGCGTGAGCATCGCCCAGATGCCGCGCGCCATCTTGTTGGCCAGAGCAAAGGCCGCGACCAACGGCGGCTTGCGTTCCAGCATGCGCACAAGCCAGGGGTTTTGAGGTGCGCCACGGCGCAGGGCCCAGCGGACCACCGCCATCGCGCCGGTGACAAGCAGTCGTCGGATGTCCCGCTGCCCCATCTTCGATGTTTTCCCCAGCCTCTGTTTTCCGCCAGAAGAATGTTGCCGCGGTACCAACCCGAGCCAGGCGGCAAAATCGCGGCCACGCCGGAACTGGTCCATCGGCGGCGCGAAGGTTTCGACCGCGAGCGCGGTGATCGGTCCGACACCCGGCATGGTCTGCAACTGCCGGGGTATGGCGGCCGCCCTGGACGCGGCGGCGAGCTTTGCCGAAACTGCGGCGAGGCGGGACGTCAACAATTCTATCTGTTCCAGAACCATGCGGCAGATGTCTCGCGCCAGGTCTGGCAGACCCGAACCCGGATCATCGACCACCTTCGCCAACCGCGGGATATACCCGACCCCTTCCGGCGCGACGTGCCCGAATTCATAGAGGTGCGCGCGCAGGGCATTGATCGCCTCGGTCCGCTGCTTCACGATCTGCTCGCGGGCGCGAAACGCCACCGCCCGGGCCTGCTGTTCTGCGGTCTTGGGTTCGACGAACCGCATGGTTGGACGCGTGGCCGCCTCCGCGATTGCTTCCGCGTCGGCGGCATCGTTTTTCTGACGCTTGATGAACGGCTTGACGTAATGCGGCGCAATCAGCCGCACGCTGTGCCCGTAGGCGGACAATTCCCGCGCCCAATGGTGCGCGCTGGGACAAGCCTCCATCGCCACCTCGCATGCCGGATGATCCGACATGAATCGCGCGAACTGCGGTCGCGCCAGCTTCTTGCGGAACACGACCTCCCCGTCCGCTGCTGCTCCGTGTACCTGGAACACGTTCTTTGCCAGATCGACGCCGATGATGGTAACCTCTTCCATGGATGCCCTCTCCTACAACTTGTGTTTCGACACCACGAGTTTGGCACATCGCGATGCCGTCTGGGGAGAGCGGCATCCACCCCATCTCTATATAATAAGTAAATGTTATTACTATATATTACTAGTTTTGCCTTGGTTGTTTAGGTGCGAGACAACTTCAATGTAAGCGTTGCGCGAACCCCGTCTGTGTTTCAGGTTGACGGCTTTTGGAAGGCCCAAGGCATGAGGTCGTCGATGCGCGACACGGGGTGGCCGTTGGCGATGGCGGTCAGTGTTGCGCGCAGGTAGGCGTAGGGATCGACCGCGTTCAGTTTGCAGGTCTCAATGAGTGAGGCCATGCGGGCCCAGGTTCGGCCGCCCTCATCATGACCGGCGAAGAGTGCGTTTTTGCGATTGAGGGTTATGGGCCGGATGGTGTTTTCGACCGGGTTGGTGTCCATCTCGACGCGGCCGTCGGTCAGGAAGATTTGCAGGCCATCCCAGTGCCGATGGATATAGCCGAGCTTCTCGCCAAGGCGGGATTTGGTGGAGATCCGACTGCGCTGGTGGGTCAGCCAAAGGCGGAAGTCGGCAATCAGCGGCGCGGATTGCGCTTGGCGGGCGGCGAGGCGCTCCTCGGGTGAGCGGCCCCGGACGGTGGCTTCGATCTTGTAGATCTGGGCGATGCGGCGCAGGCCTTCGGCGGCGATCTCGGAGCCGTCCTTTTGATAGATGTCATGCAGCTTGCGCCGGGAGTGGGCCCAGCAATAGGCCAGCGTCAGCGGCGTGCCGCCCACGCGCTTTGGTTCGGCCAGGGCGTCATAGCCGGTGTAACCGTCGACCTGCAGAATGCCCTCGAAGCCCGTCAGGATGTCCATCGCATGGCGGCCATGACGACCGGGCGCATAGGAGAAGACGACGGCGGGCGGATCGCCGCCACCCCACCCACGATCATCGCGGGTCACCGCCCAGAGGTAGCCGGTTTTGGTCTTGCCCGCCTTGGGGTCGAGCACCGGCGCCCGGGTTTCGTCCATGAACAGGCGGCCGGATCGTTTGAGGTGGACCAGCATGCGGTCGACGACCGGAGCCAGATGATAAGCCGCCACGCCACACCAGCTTGCCAAGGTGGAGCGGTCCAGCTCCACACCGCCCCGTCCATAGATCTGGCACTGGCGATAAAGCGGCAAGTGGTCGGCATATTTGGAGACCGCGACATGGGCGAGCGTGCCCTCGGTCGGCAGCCCGCCTTCGATCAGCCAGTTGGGCGTGTCCGCCTGCACAACACCCGCGTCGCAACGGCGACAGGCGTAGCGGGGGCGAACGGTGACGATCACCTGGAAGCGGGCGGGAACGATGTCGAGCCGTTCCGCGCGGTCTTCGCCAATCTTCACCATATCGGTGCAGCCGCAGGAACAGATCTTCTGCGGGGGTTCTATCACCTGCTCGATGCGCGGCAGGTGGTCTGGCAGATGGCCAAGGTTGCGATTGGCCGCGAGGCGTCTTGTCTTGCCATCGGCGTTGCGTTCGACCAGCGCATCCCGCGCGGCCTCGGCTTCGGCGACCACCGTTTCCAGATCCTCAAAAGCCAGTTGACGCGCATCGGGGGGCAGCAGTTGCTCGGACCGCTTGCCATAAAGCGCATGGCGCAGCTCGGCGATGAGGTAATCCTGACGTTCGGTCTGCGCCTCAAGCCCTGCGACCTTGGCCTGCATGGCCGCAAACGCCTCACGCACGGCGGGCGGAAGGCTGTCCAGATCAAAGGGGAGCTCGGCGGGTGCAGACATGGCGATTTATACCGCGTGCCCCCACGATTGCCCATATTTGCAAGGCGATCCGAGTCATTCTGTCGCGGGGGGATGCGTCGGTCTGGGCGCATGGATGCGGCGCTAGTCAAGCCCTGCAAACAGCGCCTCGAACTGCACCCGCGACAGCCGCATGACCCCGTCGCCAACCTTTGGCCAGGCAAAGCCGCCCTGTTCCAGCCGCTTGTAGATCATCACGATCCCACTGCCGTCCCAGAACAGAACCTTGATCCTGTCGCCACGTTTGGACCTGAAGACAACCATCACCCCAGCCCTGGGCGCAAAACCCAGCTCGGCATGCGCCATGGCCGCCAGCCCGTCATGTCCCTTGCGGAAGTCCACAGGCTTGGTTGCAATCACGATCCGGACGGCCTGATCCGGAAAGATCACAGCACCTTCCTCAGCGCCGCCGCCAAGGCCGCCGCGCGGTCTGGACTGCAATCCGGCATCACATGCAGAACGGCCCCACAGATCTCGACCCTGATCACGCCCGTATCGGCCGACGCGGCAGCCGCAGCAGCATCAGCCAATGGCTCGATCACCAGCGGCACGAAGGTCGGGGCCACATCGACCGGCACCACCAGTTCCCCTTTGCGCGCCTGACCACGCCATCCCGAAAGGTGCCGGGCAATCAACCCATACTTCGCCGCAACATCGCAGACCCGCGCGCCAGGCTGAAAACTCTCGGCCACAATCCGCGCCTTGAGATCATCCGGCCATCGCCGCCGCCCGGTCGGACCATCAAGGATCTCGATCCGCGAAACTCCCTTCGACCCACGCACCTCCATCCGGTGCTCGTTTTGGTGCTCCACGGCAAGCCTCCCGCAAACTCAGTTGCAGGACGGCATGCCCGATACAGCATCAGGCCGAAACCACGGGGCTGGCGAACCGCTTACACTTCAATCACAGGCGAGAAAGGTTCGGATCATCACATCACGTGATTCGCGCGTGAGCCGAACCTGCCGGGACGTCTAGTGGCAGGGATCAGCGTTCGGCGCCCGGAGCGTATCTCGAGGAATGGCCGCAGGGCACGCAGTGCGGCAAGACCTTCCTCGCTGAGCTCATCGCTCAGCGACAATCTACGCAGGCCGGGGATCGCTGCGAGATAGGGTACGGCCTCGTCATCGACGCGGGTTCCGACGAGCTGCAACTCGCGAAGATGGATCGGCGCGATAGCCGTGATTGTCGCGTTGCTGATATCGGCCCCATAGAGATATAGCTCCAGCAAACGGTCGCATTGCGCGAGTGCGTCGACGCTGGCCTTATCAATTTGGCTACCGTCCAGCGCTAGCGATTGGAGGTTGATGGCATAGCGGGCCAGTGTGGAGATGCCAGTGGGCGTGACTTTGGTATTCGGTAGGTCGATGCAGTGGAGACGCGGCAGGAGAGCGATGGCCTTGATCGCGGCATCACCGACTGCAGTGTTGCGCAGTTCAAGCGTATGAATGCTAGGGCTGAGTGGTCCTTCAAGCGCAGCGCCGAAATCATTATCACTGATATATAGCCCCGCGATTGACGGCCGTGAGACGAGCCCAGCAATCATCTCATCGGTCAGTCCGGCAGCCTCGGCTCGTACATCCTGAAGGCGCTCGAATCCTCTATCGAACTCCACATCGCGGTCGACCATTGACACAACTAGCATCCGCAGCGCCTGTAATGGTCGTAGCCGATCGGCCAAGCCCTTTGTCAACCGATCGGTTAGCTGAAGTTCGCTCAGCTTTTCAGGCGGCCCTCCCGCGGCAGGTGCGGAGCCGGTCAGCAACACCTCCGCTCTGATTTCTTCTAACCCCTGCCAGTCAGCCTCGACGCTGAGCGAGACACGTTCGAGGGTGGCGTTACGCGCCAGCGACCGGCGGGCGCCCGCATCGGTTTGAAGACCCTCCGCGTCAAGCTGCTCAATTGGCGCGTCCAAGAGGTGCGCTAGGCTTATAGGATCAACATAAGTGCTGCTTAGCCCGACGCGCCTGAGTCTAGGCAGCCTGCCCAGAGCGACCACGACCTCGCCAGCGACAGAAGTGTAGGAAAGGTCGATCTTCTCAAGGCTGTCGGCGCGGCCTAGCAGCGTCGCGATGTCGTCGTCGAGCGCTAGGCCGGCCAACCGAAGGCTTTTGAAGTCCTCTGGATGGCGCGCGGCCGACAGCGCTGCTTGGGACACACGGGTCCAGCTGAGGTCTAGCGCCTTCCAGCGCCGGTCGAGAAGGGCCGCTGCGCCTTTGTCACCAATGGCGGAGGCTTCCAAGCCGAGTTCGCCGAGGCTCGGGCTTATAGCGAGTCGCTGCGCGCCCGCGTCTGAGACGTTCGTCTCCGAAAGATCCGCATGCACGAGTTGATCCCAAAGGTCGCTGGCTAGAACGTCGGCATCAGCTATGGGAAGTCCACGGAGCGACAAGCGCCTGAGGCTGGTGGCGCCCCCGAGCGTGTTGATTACCTGGCTGGTTAATCGTGGCGATCCGAAGCGGTGCCATTGGCGACGCCCCGCAAGCCCGAGGTGAAGCTCCACCAACTCGCTTCCGTCCTCGACAACGGTCGCGATGTCAGCATCGTCAAGGTCAACGCCGGCAACATTGATCTTTTGCAGGCGCGGCAGCGAGCGAAGGAGCGTCGCGAGTGACGCTCCGTCGAGAGTCACTCCATTGAGTTCCAAGTGTCTGAGCGCATCTGTTTGCGCTAGGTAGGCTGCCTCGTCAGAAGAGAGCGTCTCGGTCGGGAAGTGCAGGCCAGAAAGGTCGAGCGAAGCAATTGCGCCGCCGCTAAGTGCCTCCGCAGCCCGCGCGAGTAACGCCGTCTCGGGCCAACTCGCCGATACGAACTCTTCGCGGCCCAGTTTGCATCGGATGCGTACCTCGCCATCATGCCGTGGCGGTCCTGGAAAAGTATCGGCCGGAATGGTTTTGTTGGTTGGTCCGGCCTTGAGCCGTCGCAAGGTGTTCCTGGCATTGAATGTCTTGGCGGTGGCTGTGAACGCAACGCCTGGCTTGCCGGTGCGCGGCGGCGGCGCAGTCGCCATCGCCACAATGAGGCTGAGCGAAGGGGCAAAGAGATAAGCCCCTCCTGATGGTCTCACCCAAGTTCGACGGGCCATAAGGCTACGGCCGGGCGCCGGCTCCGCCAAGTCGTACAGGATCGCGTCCTTGGGCTCGTATGCGCCTGTCTGCGGCGATACCCGCTGTCCTACTAGAAGATCGAACCCGCCCGGACCGGGGCCGTCGTCCGTGTTCATCCACGAATTGTTAAGCCTTTCGAACTGGAGGGACGGCCAGCGCTGATAGGCGAGGAACAGAAGGCCGCGCTCCGTGTCGTTCACCGGATTGTCTGGATTGACGCGATCAACAGGAGGGCCGAACGGAATCGCGCGCCGCAGCATCTGGAAACCTTGGGTCATCGACGCGCCGCCGAGATCCGTGGCAAGATCGCGGGGATTTACCTTCCTGATATGAGCGAACGCCGGGCAGGTGAGGCCGCGGATTGGCGCCGGGTCGGCGGCAGCGCCAAGGACTGATATTCCGCCAAGCTGCAGCCCCGGCACTTCGGTTCCATAGAGAAAATAGTTGATCGCCAGATGGTCGTCCGTTGATGCAGGCTCCTCGGAGTGACGCATCAGCGCAGCGCCCGACGGCCATCGCCCAACAATCGCCGCGCGCAGCCGCGCCGGCGGGATCCCCAGCTGCTCAGAGGCCGCCTGAGTGTCCTCGTCGAATGCGCGCACATCCTGAGATAGGCGCCGGAACACTAGAAACGAGCCGTTGCGATATCGCTCCGGTGCTGGATCGACCCTGTTCTGCCCCGTTGCCGTGCCGATGAGGAACTGGCCAGGCCATGCTAGCGGCTGCCCCGGACGGCCATATTCGACGCCGTCGCGCGGCGGCACGCCGTAGCGGGTCGTCACGAGGCGGATCGCGCCGTCTAGCTCTATCTGGCCGCGAATACCGATCTCGGCGACGCCGTCCATAAAGCCGAAATGCTCAATGGCGCCTGGAAGGACAGTGCCGCACTCACGATAGACCTCCGCGAGACCCGTGGCCTTGACCGCCGCTAGTAGCTCATCGCCCTTGCTAGCCGCCCAGTCGTCGAAGGCTAAAATCAGAAGAAGGTCGAGCGATTTTGCAGGACTGCCGACTACCCAGTTCGATGGATTCCAAGGATTCTGCACACCCGCCGCGTCGACCGGCGACCAAGGATCACCAGTTCGCGCGGGCCGCATGCCGATGTCGAAAGCCCGGTCAAGTGCCCGCACGCCATTCTCGCCAAGTCGATCCATCGCCTTGGCGCCCAAGGCGATATTGGCCCATAGATCGGGCATCTCCGGCTCAGGCGTGCCCATCTTCAGTGCCTGCTTGCGCGTGTCGCGATGCCGCATGACGGGCGCAACCGATGTCACCCACGGTGCCAGCACCGCCAGCGCCTGTCGAAGTATGCCTTCGGATCCGGCTCCGTATCCAAGCAGCAATTGATGGCGCCGGCGAAATCCGGGAATAATGTTGCCCTGTATGTCCCCGGAGTCGAGGGCAGGCTCCTCAGACATTCCGTGTTGCACCACGTTGCTCGCCACTCGCTATAAAAGCTTCCGCGTCGAACAACTCCGGATAGGCGTCGTCGAGCGCGATCGGCGGGGTCTCAGCGGCGCCCTGTTGCCGGCATGTTTGGTCCGGACGCCAGCCGGGATTGATATTGACCTTGGACAGATCGCTGAGGTCGGTACCTTTAGCAACGCAAGCCCGGTATACGGGCGGCTGCAGTGGCGACATTGGCATTCCAAGTGCGGCAGTGGCGGCATAAATCACCATCTGAATCAGGCCGGCAATCTGGCCGCCGCTCCTCAGTGGCTCGCCTTCGACAAAGACATCACTCAGCGTCCGAGGATCGCCTTCGGGTGGCTCGAGCACGGCCATTAGTCCGCGCCCCTTCGTGCCGCGCACGAACCGGAACCACCCTGCCAGAGGCTGGTCGTTGCCGTCTGTGATGCGCGTCTCCGCTACCTCGTCCATGTAGAGGCCCACTGGATTCGCTAGCGTAATCGAGAGCGCATTCTTGGCATTGACTGGAACCGCAGTGATGTTGACCCCATAGCCGATATTGGGATCGCTGCTGCGATTAACGCTGCCATATCCAGATGATGCAATTAGCCGCCGCGACTCAGTTATTCTCGCGCCGCGCGCATCTCGTCGGAGCACCGTGGCCCGCGCTGCCAAATTGATCTCAGCACCCAACGTATTTGCCGGATGCGTGAGATGTATAATGCCATCCTTTGTGTTCCACTTGTTGAAAGGATTGTAGGTGCCCGCCGGCAGGAGCCAGTCAGTGGTGTATTGAAGGTCAACCTCGAGCAGGAGGTCGCCCTTTCGAACATCCGACGACACTAATTCCTGATAAAGACTAACCACGCGATCAATATCATGCTCTGCGAGCAGTATCCAATATTCGGGCCCTTCGGCCGTAAATATTATTCGGGATCCACGCGGGCCGTTTTCGTCCCAGCGCCACTCGCAATATTCGTCATGGCGGCGAAACTGTGTGGTAACAACATTGCTTCCGTCCGGGGTGTAGATATCGGTGCTACCGAGCTCGTCTAGCCATGCCCAGCCTGCGGGAGGATCTTGGGCGGTCTGACGAGATATGGCCAACGGGTAGCCGTTCCAAGTAACCGGAAGTTCCGAGCTTTGCGCGGGACTGTCCGCTTCGGTGAAGAAAAGGGGTTTGGGAACTCGGTCCAGACCCTTGGGATTAGTAAGGTTTCGAATCTCGTCCCTTATTTGATTCTCGACCCACCTATTCCAGTGGTCAAGAAACCCTTGGCGGCTAGGGCGACCAACGAGGTCATCCAGATTTCCTGGAGGGAGATAGCTGAACATATGCATCACTCCAAAATAGAAGTTTGCATTGCAAGGGTGCAACGACCACCTTCGCCCTGTCAAGAAAGAACTCAAGTCGGACGTAGATCGTGACCGCGGCGCCGCCGGGTGCCACCGCGATGTACACCCATCACAGCGGGTCGAGATTCGGCATAAGCGGAAGGATTGCAGATTGGGTCTCCGCCAAGACTCTATGCGCGACCTCCCCGCCCGCAGCACCCAGCGTGGCCACACCCGCCGCGCAACTGCCCTTCATGGTGCGGCTCTCGGCCAGAACTTCACGAGCGGGCGGCGTTTCAGCTGCGAATGCGGTCGCCCGGACCGGGCACCTTTCGCCCCACTGCCGCGCGGGCGCAAGGTCGACATGGACGAAGCCAGAGCGGGGATAGAACCCGAAGCCGAGGAACCCGACCTCCCGCACCGCCGCCTCGAACGCCGCTGCTCATTGTTCGTTATTGCGACTTCGAACGCGGCGCCGTCGAGGTGCTTGGTTCGAGTTGCGTCGCCGACGGCGCGATTGTGCTCGGGGCTGTGACAGGCCGATCCTGTGGTCTCATAATGATCGCGGCTCTCAGGTCCTCGGCCGGTTGCCACGGCACCCGATCATCCTCTGATCGATTTCCGGCTCGTCCCACTTCCCGGCGACGGCCATCCATTTTTCGATTTCAGCCTGCAGCTTGGGATCGTCGGCACAGAGATGAAACGTATAGAGGCGGTTGACGATGTCCCGCATCAGTTCGCGCATGTCGTCGTCGGTGATATGCGAGACATCGGTCCAGGGGATGCGTCGGCCATCGGCATCCACCACGCTGACGTCGCTCCAGTCGCCGGTATGGGTTACGGGGGTGAGGCCCGCATGGCTGTTCTCGATATGGGTGTTGCGCACACAGAGCATCGCCATGGTCTTGGCGAGCTTGGCCGCGATGCGTTTTTCAGCTTCTTCGTTCATGCCGCAAGCATATGTCGCGCGGTCCCGTCAGACCAGAAGCAAGTCACCCGCGACGCTACGCGCGATCAATAATCAGTCTCCACATAGACCCCCGAGCAATCGTATGCGACCGCCGCCGCCGTCGCGCCGTTGTTCATGAAATTCCGGGGGCTCAGGAGTTGCGTCGGGGCCGGAATGTCGGTGTCGAGCATGACCTCGATCACCGCCCCGCTGACCTCCTCGACGACCCGGACGCCGATCTCGCTGCTGTTTGGGGCGGCGAGGAGCGTCAGAGTCAGGACGTTCGTCGTGCTCGCGACCGGGAAACTCGCTCCGAGATCGGTGAGCGTCGGCGCGCCGGAGACATCGTTCTGCACGAGTTGCCAGTTCGTGTGGGTGCCGCGCTGGAAGCCGATGCCGATGCAGTTCACCACAGCCGACAACGTCAGGGTCGTGGCCAGCGCTGTTGTCGATCCGTAGAGGCCGAAGAAACCCATGCCGGTCGCCTGCAGCGTCACCAGCGAGAGCCGGTTCACATAGGTGAAGCCGCCCAGCCCATCTGCGTTACCACGCCAACAGACCCAGCCGGCAGAACGTTCCTCGGCCGCTGCATCGGCGGTCGCGGCGCTGGTCACGCGCCAGCGGCGCATCGAGGTCGAGAGGTTTGTGGTGGCGAGCGTCGGCGTGGCGACGGTGCCGACGGCGGTGCGCGGCATGCCATTGGTGTTGACGGTCGTGCCGCTGGACGGCGCCCAGGTCGCGATCCGGTTCACCCCAAAATGCGGCTGCAGCGGGAAGAACCGCCCCGAGGGCCGCTGGACGTCGAGCCATCCGGCCCCGGCGCGGTCCCGCGCATAGACCGCCAGCTTGCCGCTCGGCGGCGGCGCGGGCACGGCATCGAGCGCCGGGAGCACGACGGGTTTAGGCATCTCGACCCGGCCGTTGCTGCGGTCGATCCGGAGCGCCTCGTAGAAGGCCGAGCCGTCCGGGCTGACCTTGATGCTGAAATCGTCGTTACCGAGCAGCCCGATCAGCGCCCGGGCCGACCAGTTGGTCTTGAAGGCGAAGCTGGCATCGTTGGCTGGCGCGGCCTTGTTGACCGTCGCCTCGACCCCGGCTCCTGCGTTGTTCAGGAGCACCGCGGGGGTGTTGATCGAGAGCCGATTGTAGCTGTCGGCGGTCGCCCCGCCGAGGCCCAGAAGCTGGGCGGTCAGGTTCGCCTGTGGCATGCCGACCTGCGTCACGGCATTGGCGAAGGTCACGGTCGGCGTGTTGATCACCGTGGTGCCATTCGCGCCAGAGGTGGCCGAGCCGATGTTGACGACCGTGGTCGAGCCCGACGCGCCGCCGGTGCCGAGGTTCACGGTCTTGGTGAGGCCGGTGGTCGTCGCCCCGGTGCCCATCCCGTAGGTCGCGGTGCCCGTCGCCGTGCCGATGGTCGCGGACGCGGCCGAGACCGTGACGCTGCCCGAAGCCGTCAGCGTGCCTGAGAAGGTTTTATTGCCGGTGAAGGTCTGGGTGCCCGCCAGGATCGCCAGTTCCGACGAGGTGTTCGGCAGCGTGTAGCTGCGCGTCGTACCGGTGCTGATACCGGACAGCGAGAAGACGACCTTCTTCGTGGGATCGGCATCGTTGACGAGGCTGAATACGGCGTCCGAGATGTCGCTCGGCTCGCCCACCACCTCCCAGACAGCGCCGGTCCAGACGAACAGCACGGCCTCGTCCTCGACCCATGTCCGCCAGCCGGTGCGCGGCGACAGGCGTAGCCAGGCGCCGTCGGACCAGAGGGCGATATTCAGGTCCCATCCCGCCCAATCGCCGGTGGCGCCGGAAGCGACGATGTAGCGGTCCCCATCGGCGGGGCTTCCGGGCGGCGCGGTCAGGTCCCGGTCGAGGACGGAGAGATGGACAAGTCCGTCGAGGATCCGCAGCGCCTCGTTGTGGGTGACGTGCTTCTGGGCCTGCGCCGCCAAGATGTAGGGCAGCAAGAGATGGGTGGTGGCGTCGGACATTGGGGCCTCAGAACGTGAGCGTGACGGATTTCGGCGCGCCCCGCCCGACGAGGGCGGAGAGCTGGAAGATGCGGATGTCGAGCGTGTCACCGGGGCCGAGCAGCGCGCCCCAATCGGCGGTCTGGGCGGCGGCAGAGTAGATCGCGCTGGTGGTGGCCGCGCTCAGCACCCGTTTCACGGTGGCGCCGTCGAGGATCTCGACCTCATAGGCCTCCAGTTCCTCGGCCAACGGGACCTCGAGCGCGCCCCAGCTGTCGGCCGAGAGGGCGCGGGATCGACGCATCCAACGGATCGTCAGATCGCCGGGCGTGCGCGGCCTGCGCCATGGCTGCTCGACATGGGCGACCGACAACGGCCGCAGCCCGACGCCCTCAGGCGTGAAAGCCTGCGCGACGTAGGTCTCGTCGCTGACCGGCCGGTTCGCGGGGCCGATGCGCCAGTTCCACGGATTGCCGAGATCGGCCTCGGCGATCGGCAGCGATGCCAGCGCGGCATCAAGCACCATGACCCGCGCACCCGCAGGTACCGGATTGCCAATTGCACCCTCTGTCCCCCGCTGGCCGCGCAGAAGTCGGGTCAGGCGATACCGGCCGGGGGCGATCAATTCCGCCGCGCCTGCCTGCACGATCTCCCAGACACCGGGCGCGCTCTCGATGGCCAGCGCGTTGGCCCCGCCGAACAGCGTCAGGTCGGTGACGCTTTCGAGGGTCCCGGTCAGCAAATCGACCACTAGCGCGTTTCCGAGATCGAAGCGCGACGTGGGGCCCGCGTAGAAGTCCGAGACCAGCATCCCGATCCGGGCGCGGCTGCCGAACGTGGTCAGCAGCTCGAAGCTATCGGTCGAGGGGCTGCGGAACACCGCCATCTCGCCGGGCCAGGGAACCGCATGCGCAGCCACCAGCGGCCGGTGCGCGGGCTGGTCCTCGGTGAGCTGCGGCAGATCGAGCAGTATGGCCTCGGGCGCGCCGAAGACGACCGCCTGCGAAAGCGCCGAGGGTCGCGGCGTTCCGGGCGGCAGGTCGTAGGCCTCCCGATCCTGACGCAGGGCCTCAATGCCGCGCGCATCGGCATCGGCAATCGAGGTGAGCCGCAGCGGAATGGACCGGCCGTCATGGGCGAGCGTAATGACATCGGCCGGGTCGAGTGCCAACCGCGAGGGTGGCAGCCGGAATGCCGCGCTCTCGCGACCGGTCCAGGCTTCCATCAGCGCGCGGCGGCAGCGGCGCTCAGCCTCCTCAGGCGGTACGGCCATGGGGAAGGACTCCGAGGCAATGCGCGTCGTGTCGACGGTGATGCGCCGGGCCTCGACCTGCGCCGCCTCGTAATCCTCGTCCGCGCGGGCCACCTGCCATTTCAGGGCCTGCGGCAGTTCGGTCTCCTGGCCGCGCGTCAGCTCCAGCACGTCGCCGTCGCGGGCGGCGACGAGATCGTCCGGAGAGACGCTCGCCACCGCCGCCCGGCCACGCATGACGAAGCGGATCACCCCCTCGGTCTCGACGGCGTCGAACCCGAAGTACCGCGACAGCGTGGTGATCGAGGCGCGCGGGCTTTCCAGTGCGCCGATGGCATAGCCCTCCACCGCACCCCAGAGCCCGGTGACGTCGATGCGGGTCCCCGGCAGCCCAGCCCGCAGACAGAGGTGCCGCACGAGCGCGGCGAGCGACACCGACCCGAGGCGGCCGGTCAGCCAGTGGCCCAGACGCCAGTTGGGGCCATCGGTCCAGACATCCGTCAGTTCGGGGAAGAACGGGTACGGCCGCGCGTCCCAGGTCCAGGCCGCGCATTCCGGCACATCGACCATCCGGCCGCCGTAGACCGGGGAAAGCGGGTTGTTCGCGGCCTCACCCCAGAACAGATAGGTCGCCTCGAGATAGGCGCGCTGGATGGTGTCGTCGCGCCAGCCCCGCGAGAAATAGGGCGTGAAACTCTCCGACGATTTCGGGTCGAAGAACACGTTGGGCTGGTTGGTGCCACGGTCGATGGCCGGGCAGCCGAGTTCGGTGAAGCGGATGGGCTTGGACTGGGGCACCCATGCGGTCGGCGTGCCGCTCTCCACGCCGCCCGGGCGGTTGTAATGCGCGTTCGACCACCAGTTGCGCAGATCCTTGTAGCGGAAGACCCATGGCTTACCCGCGCCACCATCCGTGATCGGGGTGCGGACCTGCGCCGACCGATCCGCCGCCGATGCATAGAACCAGTCGAAGCCCTCACGGCCCGCAATGTTCGCCTGCAGATAGGCCCGGTCGTAGATCGCGGGCCAGCCCTCGGCCGCGTCCACATGCCCGTACCCGTCGCGCCAGTCCGACAGCGGCATGTAGTTGTCGATGCCGACGAAATTGATGTTGGCATCCGACCAGAGCGGGTCGAGGTGAAAATAGACATCGCCACTGCCGTCGCTGGGATGGTGCCCGAAGTATTCAGACCAGTCGGCCGCATAGCCGATTTCCGTGCCTGCTCCGAGGATGGTGCGCACATCGCCAGCGAGCGCCTTGAACGCAGCGACGGCGGGATAGCTGCTGGCACCCGAGCGGATGGTGGTCAGGCCGCGCATCTCCGAGCCGATCAGGAAGGCATCGACTCCGCCCGCCACCACGCAGAGGTGGGCGTAGTGCAGCATCATCCGGCGCAGACCCCAGTCGCCGGAGGGGCCGGTCCAGGAGACGTTGTCGCCCGAGATCGCGAAGTCGGAAGGGTCCGCGCTGCCGAAGAACGCCGAGACCTGGCTCGACGCCGTGGCCGTCTTGTCCACGCTCCCGGCGTAGCCTGCCGCGGGCGAACAGGTGATCCGGCCGCGCCAGGGAAAAGCGGGCTGACCGGTCTCGGCGGCATTGTCGGAATACGGATTCGGCAGCGCGTTGCCGGGCGGGACGTCCATCAGGATGAAGGGATAGAAGGTGACCCGCAGCCCCCGCGCCTTCATCTCGCGGATCGCCTGTACCACCGCGAAATCCGCAGGCGTGCCGCCATAGACCGGTCGGTCCTCAGCATCACGGCTGACGAGATGGGCTGCAGCGCGGGAAACCCCGTTGACCGACCAAACCTTCGGGCTGGTGACCTTGGTCGCCACCTCCACGCCGGGCTTGATGGTGCAGTTGCCCGCCCGCAGGTCATTGCCGAACCAGGCGACGACGAGGCTTACGCTTTCCACCGCCGGGGCCATGGCCTGCAGCCGATCGAGAGCCACGACGATGTCGGCCTCATCCGGCAACGCGTTCAGGTTCTCGGCCGAGGTCGTCCCACCGGTGGTCTGGCCGAAGACGGTGGTCGTGGCCCCGACTGTCTTGCGGACAGCCTCGGTCGCATAGGTGAACTCGCCCGAGGCCGGGATCATCGTCACGGCCTTGACCAGCCCCTCGGCCGTGTCGGGATCGGCCAAGGGCCGGAAGACCTCGAACGAAAGCTGCGGCAGGCGGTTGCCGTAGGTAAAAAGCGGCAGTTCCTCGAATACGACATAGGCCGTGCCGCGATAGGCGGGCGTGTTGGCGGCCCCCATCTTTGCCGCGATGAACGGATCGGCCGCCTGCGCCTCGTCGCCGGGATACCAGCGCCAGGTGACGCCGGAGAGGTCCATCGGTTTCCCGTCCGCCCAGACGCGCCCGATGCCGGTGATCGGCCCCTCGCAGAGCGCGACGGCGAAGCTGGCGTAGTAGAGGTATTCGGTTGTCTTGACCTTGCCGCCCCCGCCGCCCTTGCCGCCGCCTTGCGTGGTGGTCTTGGTCTCCTCGCGGAAATCGGTGGCCCAGATGATGTTGCCACCGATCCGCATGCGGCCGTAGAGGCGCGGGATCACCGCCCCCTCGGTCGAGGAGGTAATGCGCAAGCTGTCGAGCCGCGCGCCTTCGATCCTTTGCGTCGGCGCGAGCGATGACACGATCCAGCTGTCAACGACCGAGCCGATGGTGGAACCGATGAAGCCGCCGATGGTCACCGCGCTGACGCCGAGGATTGCGCCGCCGATCGAGCCGCCGATGGCGGCACCGGCTGCGCCGAGAATGAGGGTGGCCATGTCGGGGTCTCAGCGTTGCGGGAACAGGAAGGCGAAGGCGATGCGCAGGCGCCAGGCATTGGTGAGCGGTTCCTCGATGACGCCGAGCCGCTCGTATGCATGGAGGAAAGTGTAGGGGCCGGTCAGGATCCCGACATGCTTGGCGATGGCGCGCGGCATCACCCGAAAGAGAACCAGCGAACCGGGAGTGGCATCGGCTGGGGTGATCTCCGGCATCATGCGGCGCGCGCCTTCGGCCAGCACCTCGCGCGGACCGGTCTCGCCCCAGTCCCGGCTGTAGGGCGGGATCGGAAACGGCTCGGGGCCGACGACCTCGCGCCAGATGCCTCGGGCCAGCCCGAGGCAGTCGCAGCCGACACCCTTGAGGCTCGCCTGGTCGTGATACGGCGTGCCGAGCCACGACCGCGCTGCCGCGATCACCCTATCCGGATCGGCGAGCTTCACAGCACACCCCCGTCGTGGCCGCCGTCCTTGGTGGCATAGCGCAGAACGGCATCCTGACCGGGAATATGCGGGAAACCCCGGAAATTGGCGGTGTTGGCGAACCTCGCCCCGCAGGTCTCGATCCGCTTGTCGCAGCCCGCGCGGATGGTGAAGGCGTCGCTCTCGCTGATGGCCCGCACCGGTGCCTCGAGCAGGGTCAGGACCGCGATGCCGTCCGTGACGTCATGACCCAGCACCTCGGTGCGCCGCCCGGCATTCGCGCCGGAGGTCCAATCCAGCGTGCCGAACGTGAACCAGCCGATCTCGAAGGCGCCAAGACCCGAGGCGGAAAACGCCCGGTCACGAAGGAGATCAATGACGGCGCCCGCGCCCTTGAAGGCCGGGTCCTCAAGATCGACGCCGCAGCGTGCATCGCCGAGCGCCGCGTCGCAACTCGCCTGGAAGGTCCGTCCGACCGTCTGGCCGAGCACGTGCGCGAGAGAGCGGACCTCCGCGACGAAAGCGAGCCGCCCGCGCCGGATCTGGCCGATGGCCCCGCGCCGCATCAGAACGCGCTGCGCGGTGTCGGCCCAGTTCACGCGCCAGACCTCCACCGCCGCATTGTCCCAGCGGCCGTCGAGGATGTCGGTCTCGGTGATCCGGTCCGAAGTCAGCACGCCTTCGGCGTCCTGCGCATCGACCGACAGGTCAGAGCCCGAGCGCACCTCGGAAGCGGTCAGCCCGCTCTCGGGCTCGAAGTCGGTGCCGTCGAAGCTCAGCGTCCGGTCATGATCGGTGAAACCGAAGGTGACGCCGTCGGCCCGGGTGATCCGCCAGCACCAGGCCAGCGTCGTCGTGCCCTCGTCGAGATGGGCCTGAAGCGCGGGCGAGAGGGATTTCATCGGCAGGTTCCTGTCATTCGGTCTTCGAGAACGAGGCGCAGGCCACGCAAAACGTTAGACGACAACTATTGGTTGAGGCGGTAACCTGATCCCAAAACCAACTTGGAGGTCGGAATGGGACAGTCTTGGAAGGAAAGCGAATATGCGATCACGGACGCCGCTTATCAGGATGCGGTGGACCGAAAGCAGCGGGGGCTTCGGATTAGCCGGTCCGAAATCGTAGATCAGTGCAGGCGCGGACTGCCGGACCGAGATCCCGCTTCGATCGGGCCGCATCTCGGGAATCTTACGTCGGCGAGGCAAGAACTTGGATTGCCCGTGCTCGAGGAAGTCTCGCCGTTCGCAAATCGCCCGGAAAAGCTGATCAGTTTCCTGAAGGTGAAACATCGCCTCCGGTGATCACTTGTTGCCGCGGAACCCGCGCTCGATCCGGTCACGCAGACCGATCAGGCCCAGTCCGAGGAACATCAGCCCCCCAGGCGAGGCGTCGCCTGAACCTGCAAGCAGCGCCACGAAGCGGGAGAGTTCCCCGAGCGGCCCGGTGGCGGGCAGCGCGAGCGAGGCAATGCCGGTGAGCATGGCGAGGCACCCCGCCCACCAGGTGAGCGAGGTCAGTCGGATGTAGCGCATGGATCAGGCCTCCCGGATTAGGGTGGAGAAGAAGGAGGTCAGCCGAGTAAACCAGCTGATTGCAGGATCAGGTTTGGTGGCAGGCACGGATGGTCTCGGTATCGGCACGCTTGCGGGGCGCAGCAGCGCCAGCGCCTCGTTCTCGGTCAGGCGTCGGATCGGCCGCGAGAAGTCGACCCGGCCGCTGCGATCCACCGACCAGACAGGGATGGTTCCGGTCGGATAGCGTCCCGCGGCGAAGAGGTCGCGCTCGGCCTCCCGGCGCGGGCGGATCGCGGCGGGTTTGAGCCAGCCCATGAAAGCCGCTGCGGCTGCGACCCGGTCGCCTGCATTCAGGTGCCGGGTGAGCGCCGCCTTGGCGATGCCGCCGGTGTTGTAGTGAAACGAGACCAGCGCATCGAACTCGTGCGGCTCGAGCGGCACCTTCACCGCAAACAGGACGGCGGCCTCGTAACGCGCGAGGTCGGACCGGAAGACCCGGAACGCCTCGCGGAACCCGGGATCGAGATCGGCGGGCATGCCGCGCGGCATCGTGGCGGGATCGGGTGCCCCGGCGGCAGCCGTGTGGCCGATGCCGAAGGTCCAGACCTGTTTCACATCCGTGTAGGGTCCGGGCACGATGCCTTCGTGCCGGACAAGGGCCAGGAGACCGCGATCAGACATTTTCTTGGCAGTCATCTGCATGGAAATCACCCCAGAAGCGAGAGGATCAGGATCAGCGCGGCGATGGCGATGCCGACGCCCAGGCGGTGGCGGAAGGCCTGGCCGGGATCGGCCGGGTCGCAGCGCAGGGAGCGCGCGAGGCGGAGAAGGTCATGCATCGCCATCGCCTTTCCCGGCATGGCGCAGACGGGCGAGCAGCACCTCGATGAAGGCCGGTCCGAAGACACCGACGAGATAGGCGGCCGATCCGGCCGCGCCCCCGGCCGGGATCGCTTCGGGCGGCAGGCCGAGCCAGCGGGTGATGATCGCCATCGAGAGGCTGCCCATCCCGGCCGCGATCAGACCGCCGAGCAGGATGTGGCGCAGAGCGTCGCGCAGCCGCATTTTCGTGGTCAGCGCATTGGTCGCGCCCCCGAGCGCGCCCCAGGCGGCAAGGATCACCGCCGTGGAGGCGAGCAACTCCTTCAGCGCCGCCGCCAGAAATCCGGTTTCATCGTTCATCGTCGGATCTCCAGAAGCGAGATGGAGGTGATCGAGCCTAGCCGTTCAAGGTCGAGCGTCACGTCGAGCACGTCGGTGTCGAAGCGGACCGGGACATCGAACTCGAAGCCAGCGGTGATGGCGACGCCGGAACCCGGTGCGGTGGTGAAGGTGATGACGCCGGTCGTGGAATCGACGGACCAGCCGGAGGGCTGGGGCGCGCCATTCAAGGCGATGGTGACCGAGCCCGCGACCGGCTTGGTGATGGTCCGCACCCACGTCTGGCTGCCCGAAGCGTAGCGCTTCACCAGTTGGAGTGTCGTCGTCGTGCCATTGCCGGTGCCGATTGCCTGGTCGGTCGGCGCTGGCGTGCCCGAGGGAAGGGAGGACTTGTAATCGCCCCAATCCTTGAACCGAAAGCCATGCAGCCGCCCGTTCCGTGCCTCGAAGAAGGCGACGACCGCCGCCAGATCGTCGGCCCGGCGGATGCCATAAACCACATCATAGCGGCGGCGCGAGTTGGCCCAGCTGGCGTTGCGCTCCTCATCTCCCGATGCCAGCTCGACGATTTGCGTGCGCCGCTCCGGCCCGCCGCGCGCGCCGCGGCTGATGTTGTCCGGGAACCGGACCTCATGGAACGCCATCACATGCCCCTCCGTCCCAGCGAAACCGCGCGGGCGATGTCGGCCGCGACCTGCGTGCGGGACTGGCGGAAGCTATCGGCATCACGGGCCATGATGGTGACGTTGATCCCGCCACCAGCACCGTAGCTCTGCGCCTCGCGGCGGGAGAGCACGCGTTCGCCCCGTTGCAGAATCGCGGGCACCTCGTCCGGGCGCAGCCCGGCCCAGCCGCCGGAATGCATGCGCGGCGCGGCGGCGAAGGCCACGGCCGGGACCATGCGCGAGGGGCCGGACGAGCCGACCATGCCGCCCGCGTGCAGGATGTTGGCGAAGATCCCGCCCGCGCCGCCGAGCGCGCCCGAGAGCGCGTTGGCGATGGGGCCAAGGATGAAGCGCCGCGCGGCCAGTTTCGCCAGATCGGCGATCAGCCAGGTCACCAGATCGCGGACGTTCAGTTTGCCGGTCTTCACGAACTCTCCGACCGCGTCCTCGGCCGACTGGAAGGCGCCGACGAGGCTCTGGCCGATATCACCGCCGATCTCCTGGGCCCGGCTGGCATAGTCCGAGAGAGCCGCCGTCACGGCCTGCCATCCGGTCAGCGCACGCTCCGCCCCGTCTCCAGCAGCGGTTCCCGCATCGCGGGCAGCACCTCCGGCACCATTGGCCGCGGCAGTGGTGTCGTCGAGCCCGGTCGCGAGCGCATCGGCGGAGGTTGCCGCATCCGTCAGCGCGGTTTCCGCATCCGTACTGGACCCGGTCACGGCATCCTTCAGCGCCTGCCAGGCGGCAAGCGGCCGGGTCGCGGCATCGGTCAGCATGCCAGCGGCCTCGCGATAGGCATCGGCCCGGGCGCGTGCGTCCTCTGCCATGGCACCCAGCCCGAGATCGGGCGGTGCGATATAGGTCCGAGCAAGCGCCGCCGAGAACGCATCGGCCGCCGCCGTACCCGCCGCCGTCGCGGCCCCCTCGAACGGATTGTCGATCCGGCTCAGGTCCACCGCATCGAGCGTGCCGATCCGCACGCCGCCTTCGCCGGTCGCCCATTCAGGCAGCAGGGCCAGCGCGGCGTTCAGCGTCTCGATGAAGCTGTTGATGCGCGTGACGACGCCGTTCAGCATTGCCTCCACGCCGCCGATCAGACCGTTTGCGGCCTGGTAGGCGAAGTCACCGATGGCGCCCGGCAGGCTGCCCCAGATCGCCACCGCGCCGTCATAGGCCCCTTGGAAGGTCGCGACGGTGTGATCCCCGAAACCCACGACGCCTGCGACGGCGCCGTCGAGCGCCGAGAGCGCGGCGGCCTTCAGCCCTTCCCATCCCGCCGCCATGCGGGCCAGCGCGGCGTCGAGCGCGAGCCCGATGCGCGACCAGACCTCGGAGGCCAGATCGGAGAGCAGCCGGAACGCTTCGCCGACCCCGCCCACGCGGGCGACGATTTGGGAAAGTTGATAGATCAGCTCCCCGACGCCGACGATCAGAGCGCCGATGCCGGTGCGGATCAGCGCCCCGCGCAACACGACGAGCGCGGTGGCCAACCCACGGACCGACAGCGCGGCGGCGGCCAGCCCGGCGACCCAGCGGCCCGCGAGGAAGGTCGCGAAGGTCACGGCATAGGTGGTCAGGCGGCCGATATTGTCGAAGAGGCCGCGAATGGCGATGCCGAGCGGACCGGTACGGCTGGCCACCGCCGCCATGGCGTTGGCAACCGCCTCGAGCGCCGGGGCCGCGGCGACCGCCAGCTGGTTCGAGAGACCCCGCCAGATCAGCCCGAGCCGGGAGATCGCGTCATTCGTCCGCTCGATCTGGTTGGCATCCTGTTCGGAGACGACGACCCCAAAGGCAAGCACGTCCTCGGTCGCTTGGCGCAGCGTCGCGGTGTCGATGCGCGACATGGCAATGGAGCCTTCCTCGCCGAACAGTTGGCCCGCCACAGCTGCACGCTCTGCGGCTGGCACGAAATTCTCGATGGCGGCGTTGATCGCACCCACGCGCTGATCGAGCGGCAGAGCGATCAGGTCGTTGGCGGAAAGGCCCAGCCGGTCGAGCGCGTCGGCCGCGGGACCGCTCCCGGCGGCCGCCTGGCTGAGACGGCGCGTCAGATCCTTGGTGGCCTGCTCGATGCCGGACATCGAAACGCCCGCCAGTTCGCCCGCGCGCTCCAGCGTCTGGATCGAGGCGACGGTGGTGCCGAGCGACTGCGCGAGCTTGGCCTGCGCATCGACGGTCTGGAGGCCGGAGCGGATCATCGCCACACCAGCAGCGGCAGCAGCGGCCACTGCTGCAGCGGCGGCCACGCGCACCCGCCGCGAGAAGGCGGCGAGACGGGTGTTGGCCGCTTCCATTTCCCGGCTGAGCCGTCCGAAGCCTCGGGCACCGGCTTCACCGACACCTTCCAGTTCGGCGCGCACCTGCCGACCGCCGACCGCCGCAAGGCGGACGCTGACGCGTTTTTCAGCCATTGGGGCGTTCCATCTGTTCGTTGAGTTTGGCGACCATCACCGCTTCGATGACGGGCAGCAGTTCGGCCATGGCGAGCGGCGGCACGCCGAGGGCGGCACCGAGCGCCAGCGCCGCCGACATGTCCCAGCCAATGACGGCGCCGGGCAGCACGCGCAGCTGTCCGCCCAGCCGACCGACCAGGTCCCAGACCTGCCAGCCTTCATGCGTCAGGGGCCGGTTCAGCCGCGCCGGGCAGTCCGGGCACGTCGTTTGGCAGGCTTCGCAGTAGCGCTCGCCCCCGCCGAAGGACCATTCGGCGAGGGCGCGGAGGCGTTTTTTTCCTGTTCCAGCAGCAGGCCCTTGGAGACGTAGGTCAGCTGGAACGCCTCGAAGATTGGCCAGACGTCGAGCAATGCGTCGATGGCCTCGGGGCTCGGGCCGATCGGCTTGCCGTCAGAATCGCCGATGCCGTCCCAGGCGAGCACCGCTCGCCGCGCCAGCGCCTTGGCAAAGGCGACCGCGCGCTCCTCGTCCGAGGCCTCCTCCGGAACTGCCTCGACGGCGGGATCGCTGCGCGTCGCCACCATCAGGGCGGTCGTCAGCGGGCGCAGCTGCACTCGCACGCCGGGGGCGAGGTCATGCCAGCGGGGCGCGTTCGTCAGGTCGAGCGTCAGCATCAATACGTCTCCACATCGTTCACGAGGGTGGCGGTGCACATCCGGCCAACGACGCTGTCGCGGGCGGCCTGCCAGTCGAAGGTCGCCTGCACGCCCTGCGGCCCGGAAATCTCGATCCGCGGGCGTGGCAGGTAGACGGCGTGCACGGTGAAGGTGAAGCTCTCGCCCGTGGGCAGGGCGTAGGCGAATTCCATCTCGCAGGCCTCGCCGTTGATCGCCTGCGTCACCAGCGTCTGGTCGGCGAAGCGCACCTCGATCCGGCCGGTGAGCGCCGCGATGGACGGGTCCGCGCCGTCGATGCGGCCATCGTTCCGGATGGTCTCGATCCGGTCGAGGTTGTTGGCATAGGTGATCTCGGCCGAGACCACATTGCCGAGGGCGGTACCGTTTCGAGTGATCGCGCCGTTGAAGTGCCCGAACCGCTTCAGCTCCAGCGCAGCCGGCGTTCCGGCGCTTGTCGTGGTCGCGACCGTCTCGCCCTGCGCCACCAGCCGTGCGGTGGCGGTCAGCAGACCCGCGCGCTGCATCTGCCAGGTGAACTGGTCGAGCACGCAGCCGGAATACATGGCAAAGCGCGGCACCTCGGGCATACCGGTCTCGATCGACATGCTGGGCAGCGTCCAGGACCCGGACTGGAACTCGTGGGTGTACGGGGCTTCCACACCCGTTGTCGTGGGCGCGCCGAACGCCGCCTTCAGCCAGAAGCCGAAGGCCTCTGCGTCGAGCGGCACCACGACATCGCCGTCGGACGTGACCGCGTCCTTGATCGGCGCAAGCGGGTCGCGGCCGTAGCCGAGCAGCTCCGAGTTCAGCAGCGGCTGCTCCGCGCCGAGCGAGGTGCTGGCGAAGGGCATGCGGGTGAAGCCGCTCGCGGGCGGCGTTCCATAGGTCGTCTCAAACGCAAGCGCCATCAGCGCCCGCGCCCCTTGGGCTCGTGCCATGGTGTTCTCCTCGGGTTGTCGGGGTCAAGCCAGCGGGTCGGCCGTGGAATAGTGCAGCACCACCGGGATTACGGCGGCCTTCAGGCTGGCCGCGCCCTCTACGGCCAAGTCCACAGGGCGCGGGGCTTCGGCCTCGACCCAGTCGCAGAGCCCGCCCAGCGTCCGGTCGGCGGCGAGCGCCGTGCCGATGCTGGCGGTCAGCGTGTCGAAGGCGGCCTCACGGCCGGTGCCCTGCACGACCGCCTCGATCTCGGCCCGGTGCTGGTAGTGGTAGTTCAGCGGCGACAGCGTGACCTCTGGCTCCCCCGGCTCGCCGTCGCGAAGGATGAGGAGCCCCGCCGCTGGCACACGCTCGGGCAGCACCTCGCCGCGCAGGACGGTCGCGGGCAGCGCCGAGAGCCGCGCATGCAGCGCGGCGAGAATGGTTTCACGAGAGGTGGGCATGTCATAGCGCCAAATGGAAGTACGCTTTTCCGAGCTGCTTCAGCGACAAGTATACGAGAAGGCGCCACCAACAGTCGAGCTACAACTGCCGAGCAGTCCCTTCGCAACACAGCTGTTCAATATTGATGCTGATTCAATCTCAATAAAGGCAGTCATTCTCTCAAAATCTGGAGATCCAAAGGTTGGCTCAATTGCTCCCAAATTTTCCGGTGACCGTATGATTTCATATCCTTGAGAGAAAAAAGAGCAGCCTTCGGGGACAGAAATTTGGATAGTCTCACGGGGCGACCGTTCAGTCAGAAAAATCAGTCGACCAAACAAATCAGAATAAACGAAACTGTTCACTAATAATAACTCAACTTGATCACCTCCGGACGCCATCCGGTTTTGAAGTGAAATTCTCGCCTCCCTAGCAAGTAGATGAGATTTGGCGAGAAAGTATACTGGCCGAATAGCGAGAGCCAGTATCGCTATGAAAAGCAATACTGTAGCCAGTTTCGCCAACCGTATCATTCGAGTTTGACGGCGATCCCAGTCAAGTTCGCCCGCGCGTCACATCCTCCACCACCCATACGACCGTCACGCTCACATCCGAACACTACCCAAGCAGAGATCACGGTGCTCTGCGCTGACATCTCTTCAGTGTTGACATCAAATGAAGGTCTGTCGTTCGGATTGGACCGGAAGTATGTTTTGCTCGTCTGTCTCTGATACCGAGCTGAACCAGGAACGATTGCCCAACCCGGCGGGGCAGAAATCCGAAGTTCTCCCGTAAAATTTTTCCGACACCCTTGGATATCGCCACACCCTCCGACGTCGATACTCCCGGAGTCAGAGAGAACTATGTATCGATCTTCAATCAAAAGGTACGTTTGGCTGACACCCTCCCAAAGGGGATCAGATTCTGCCAAAATGGCTCCACCCTCCGGGTTCAGTTTTACCAGTTTTATATTTACAACATCACTCTGGGCAATGGCAGAGCCGGCATGAAGCGCGACCAAAATAAATATGAAGTAAAAGAACTTCGCCGCTATTCCCCCAAAGATGTTTCGTATCATCGTTCCTGACCCTCTTTGATTGCTCTGTAACTATCACGCCTTGATCGAATCGCGAAGCTGCTCGCTCTGATCACGTTACACCGAACGGCGTCATTTGTCGCTCCACCCAGTTCGCCACAATCAGCCCCGGCACGCTATCCAACGCCCGGTCTGCATCCCGCGCGAGGTCCAGCCGCTTCGGCAGTTTCACCTGCGGCACGAGCAGGAAGATCGGCGCGGTGACCTTGCCGCGCCCGGTCTTCGAGCGCGACACGACCGCCTGACCCTTCGTGTTCAGCCGTCCCTCGGCCACCAGCAGGCTCGGTCCGGTGCGGCGGTAGACGAAGCGCAGCCGCAGCCCGCGTCGCCGTTCCCATTCACCCGGGGTGATCCTGCCGCCGCGCAGGGATTTGCCAGCCGCGGGCAGCGGGATCGCCAGCCAGAACCCGTTCTTCGAGCGGATCAGCGGACCGGTGTCATGCCCGCCAACGATGACCGGTGCCTTCGACCAGACCAGCGCCGCCGCGTCCAGGCTCTCGCCCGACCTCGGGAAGTTCTGGCTCCGGATCGAATTGGCCAGCCGGGGCCCGAGCCCCGCGCCGGTGATCTGCAGCCTCCACGCGGTCTTCAGCCCGGTCCCGGCCTCGCGCATCGCGGCGGTCACGGCGCGTTCGCCCGCCGCGATCTCGGCCGCCATCATCGCAACGATGTCGGGATCGATGTCGAGCTTCAGCTTCACGCGGGCCTCAGATCCACTGTCCAAACGAGCCGCTCGCGGTCGCGGACGGGCTCTCCCTGGATGAGAAAGGCGTCGCCGTCGATCTCGATGCGGTCGCCGGGACGCGGGTTCGCCACCTCGGCCACGCGCAGGTCGATCCGGGTGGTCTCCGACCAGAGCCGCCCATCGCCGAAGTCGGTGATAGCGTCTGCGCGCCGGGCGACGGCACGCACCAGAACGGGCGCGCCGCCGTCGGCGATGTAGACCGCGTCCCGGCCGATGTTCGGGTCGGCGAAGAGCGCGCCCACGGCGGCGGCGAAGGCGCTCATCAGAACGTCGCGTTCAGGCGGACCCGGCCGATGGTGTCGCCCGCGCCGCTCGCCACCGCCTCGACGGCCACGCCGATCAGGGTGTTGTCGGTCGCGACCGTGGTGCAGCGCTTGTTGGTGTCGTCCCAATAGACCTTCGCTCCGACGGTCCATGCCTGGGAGCCGACCTTGGTGATGTCGAACACGCCGACGAGCGCGGTCTCGACGGGCTCGCCAATGGCGGCGGCACCCGCGGCGATGCCGAAGATGGAGCCGACGAGCAGGCCATCGCCGGAGGCGA
>NZ_WMII01000028.1 GCF_009711265.1 Paracoccus shanxieyensis
TCGCCTCCGGCGATGGCCTGCTCGTCGGCTCCATCTTCGGCATCGCCGCGGGTGCCGCCGCCATTGGCGAGCCCGTCGAGACCGCGCTCGTCGGCGTGTTCGACATCACCAAGGTCGGCTCCCAGGCGTGGACGGTTGGCGCCAAGGTCTATTGGGACGACACCAACAAGCGCACCACGACCGTCGCGACCGACAACACCCTCATCGGCGCGGCCGTCGAGGCGGTGGCGAGCGGCGCCGGCGACACCATCGGCCGGGTGCGCCTGAACGCGACGTTCTGATGTCGGCCTTCGCCGCCGCCATCGGCGCGCTCTTCGCCGATCCGAACATCGGCCGGGACGCGGTCTACATCGCCGACGGCGGTACACCCGTGCTGGTGCGTGCCGTCGCCCGTCGCGCCGACGCGGTCACCGACTTCGGCGACGCGCGGCTCTGGTCCGAAACCACCCGGATCGACCTGCGCGTGGCCGAGGTGGCGAACCCGCGTCCCGGCGACCGCATCGAGATCGACGGCGACGCCTTCCTCATACAGGGCGAGCCGGTCCGCGACCGCGAGCGGCTGGTCTGGACCGTCGACCTGAGGCCCGCGTGAAACTGAAGCTCGACATCGATCCCGACATCGTCGCGATGATGGCGGCCGAGGTCGCGGCGGGTGAACGGGCCGTCACCGCCGCCATTCGCGAGGCCGGGACTGGGCTGAAGACGGCGTGGCGGTTGCAGATCACCGGCGCGGGGCTTGGTACACGGCTCGCCAACTCGATCCGGAGCCAGAACTTCCCGAGGTCGGGCGAGAGCCTTGAGGCTGCGGCGCTGGTCTGGTCGAAGGCGCCGGTAATCGTCGGTGCGCATGACACCGGGCCGCTGATCCGATCGAAGAACGGGTTCTGGCTGGCGATCCCGCTGCCCGCGGCGGGCAAATCCCTGCGCGGCGGCCGGATCACCCCCGGTGAATGGGAGCGGCGACGCGGCCTCCGCCTGCGTTTCGTCTATCGCCGGACGGGCCCCAGCCTGCTGGTCGCCGAGGGGCGGCTGAACACGAAAGGCCAGGCGGTGGTGTCGCGGTCGAAGACCGGGCGCGGAAAGGTCACTGCGCCGATCTTCCTGCTGGTGCCGCAGGTCAAGCTGCCGAAGCGGCTGGATCTGGCGCGGGATGCAGACCGGGCGTTGGACAGCGTGCCGGGGCTGATCGTGGCGAACTGGGTGGGGGGTAGGTTGTGATCGCATCGATGCGCAATCTTGCTCGGCAGCCACGAAACCGACGGCTCGGGTTACCCCGCGCAGCACGACAGCTTCGCGACATCCTTGTCGAAGGTCTGCGCGGCGAGCTTCAGCCCCTCTACCGTGGTCAGATAGGGGAAGATCGTCTCGCCGAGCGCCTTTGTCGTCATGCCGAACTTGAGCGCCATGGCGAGCGTCTGGACACTGTCGGCTCCCTCCGGCGCCATGATCACGCCGCCCAGGAGGCGGTCGGTCGCCCGGTCCGCGACGAGCTTGATCAGGCCGCGCGTGTCGCGGGCGGCGAGCGCGCGGGGCACGTTGTCGAGCGTCAGCACACTGGTCTTGACGTCATGACCCGCGGCGCGCGCCTGCGCCTCGGTCAGCCCGACGCCGGCGACCTGCGGATCGGTGAACACCACCCACGGCATCGCGGCGTTGTCGTAGCGCTCCGCCCCGCCCAGAACGGCGTTGCGGGACGCGAGCTTGGCGCCATAGGCGGCCATGTAGACGAACTGGTCGCGGTCGGTCACATCGCCCGCCGCGAAGATGCCGGCCTTCGTGGTCTGCATGTCGTCGCCCACCCGGATCGCGCCACGCGCGTCGGTCTCGACGCCCATCTCCGCGAGGCCCAGCCCCTCGGTGTTGGCTGCGCGTCCCGTCGTCAGGACGAGGCGGTCGGCCGTCAGATCGCGGTCTGCGCCGTCCACCGTCACCGTCAGGACCGCACGGGCCCCGTCGCGCCGTGCGGCGTCGTAGGTCGCGCCATCGACAACCGCGACGCCCTCGGCGCGCAGCGTCTCCGTCAGCGCCCGGGACACCTCCGGCTCTGTGCGCGGCAGCAGGCGCGAGCGGCAGACAATGGTGACGCGGGTGCCCATCCACGCCATCATCTGCGCCAGCTCCACGCCGATGTAGCCGCCGCCGAGGAAGATCAGGCTTTCGGGCAACCGGTCCAGCTCCAGCAGCGACGTGCTGTCGAGCGTTGGTGCGTCCTGGATCCCAGGGATGTCGGGCACGGCGGGTCGGCCACCGGTCGCGACGATCACCTTGGGAGCCGTGATCCTGCGCCCGCCGACCTCGACCCCGCCGAGGACGAGACGCGCCGGACCCTCGTCGAGATAGGTCACACCGCCGTAGCCCGGCAGCAGATCGGCGTACTTCTTCTGGCGCAGTGTCGCGACAAGATCGTCCTTGGCCGCAATCAGCGCCGACCAGTCGGCGACCTGCGCCTCGCTGTTCAGGCCCGGGAACCGATGTGCTGTCTGCGCACCGTGCAGGGCTTCCGCGGCCCGGATCATCGTCTTGGAGGGCACACAGCCCACGTTCACGCAGGTCCCGCCGATGGTGCCATGGCCGATCAGCGCGACGCGCTTGCCTCCCTCGGCGGCGGTGATCGCGGCCGAGAACCCGGCCGATCCGGCGCCGATCACGGCAAGGTCGAAATCGCCCTTGGGCGCGCAGCAATCGTCTTTCATCAAGTCATCCATCCGTTCGAGTGGTCTGGCGCCGCTGCCGTCTCCAGACCGCGTACACGGTCAGCGCGACGAAAAAGGCGAGCGCGGGCAGCAGAACGTAGTCGAGCCAACCCAGCCAGGCCGACAGGCCCACGGCACCCAGAAGCACCACCAGCACCGGAGTGAAGCAGCAGAGCGCCGCGATGACGGTGCCGACGATCCCTGTCGCGATCAGCTTGCGGTCGGACTGCTCGGTCATCTCGTCAGCCCGCGACACGCGCCGGGTAGCCTGCATTGGCCGACGCGGTCGCGATGGCGTCGGCGCTCGTCGCGGCGGTGTCGAAGATCACCGTGGCGGTGCGGGCATCGAAGTCGATCTCGACGGCGCGCACGCCCGCGACGCCCTCCATCGCACGCTTCACGGTGACTGGGCAGAGCGCGCAGGTCATGTTGTCCACCGCGAAGGTGACGGTCTGCTCGGCGGCGACGGTCTGCGCGGCAACAGGGATGGCGGTGATCGGCACAACGGCGGTCAGGCCGAACAAGGCGAGTGCAAGGATCTTCTTCATGTGGATGTCCTTTCGGGGTCAGTAGAGAAGCGGGGCCCACCAGTCGATGGTGAGGGCTGCGAGAACGAGGATCAGGGAGGCCCAGAGAGCCGACTTGGTGATGCGCGCCGATGCTGGCCTTGCGCAGTAGGAACCGGGTTCGCAGACGGTTGGCTTGCGGAAATAGACCTGCCAGAAACCCGCCGCGATGAAGCCGAGCGCGATCACGGCGAAGATCGGCTTGTAAGGCTCCAGAGCCGTCAGGTTGCCGATCCAGGCGCCCGAGATGCCGAGAGTCAGAAGCACCAGCGGCCCGATGCAGCAGGCCGAGGCGAGAAAGGCGCCCACCACACCGCCCGCCGCGAGCCAGCCCTTTCGGGCGGGGCGATCCGCGCCCGTGCTGTCCGTTCTGTCGTCTGTCAGCGCCATGTCGCGCACCTCTCGTCTGTGATTGACGATGGGTGTAGGGTCTGTAGCAACTACAGGCTCAAGAGGAAACTTGCCCATGACCGATCACGAGCGCGAGAGCGGCTTCACACGCGGCGACCTGGCCCGGGCGACCGGCTGCAACATCGAGACGATCCGCTATTACGAGAAGACCGGCCTGCTGCCCGACCCGCCCCGCACGGACGCCGGCTACCGGGTCTATTCCGCCGCACACGCCACACGCCTCCGCTTCATCCTGCGCGCCCGCGAACTCGGGTTCTCGATGGAGGACATCCGCGGGCTGATGGGGCTCGGCGACGGCGCCGCGCCGACCTGCGCCGAGGTCAAGGAACGGACGGAGCGGCACCTTGCCGATGTCCGCGCGAGGATCGCGGATCTTCGGCGTATCGAATCCGTCCTCGCTACAACTGCATCCAGGTGTTCGGGCGCCGAAGTCCCCGATTGTCCGGTGCTCGACGCGATTTCCAACTCGGCCGACCCATGACACCTCGCGAAACCATCCTCGTCGCGCTGCACGCGCGGCTCTCGGCGCTGCCCGCCACCGCTCTGCGCGGGGACGTGCTGCCCGAGCGCATGCCGGTCGAGGGCCTGATGATCCTGCGCGATGGCGAACCAGGTGCGCCCGAAGTCACGCTGTCGCCGCTGCGCTATCACTACCAGCACCGAGCCGAGATCGAGGCGGTCGTTCAGGGTGCCGATCGCGACGCCGCCTTTGACACGCTGACCGCCAGCATCGGCGCAGCGCTCGCCGCCGACCGGACGCTGGGCGGGTTCTGCGACTGGGTCGAGGCCGAAGCCCCGCGCCCGGTCGATCTGCCGGTCGAGGGCGCGGCGAGTCTGAAGGCCGCCGTTATCCCGGTCGTGCTGCACTATTCCACGGCCGACCCGCTGGCCTGACCCAACCGACCACAGGAGACGAACATGGCACGAGCCCAGGGGGCGCGAGCGCTGATGGCGCTTGCGTTCGAGACGACCTATGGAACGCCGCCCGTCAGCGGCTTCACCCGCATGCCCTTCGCCAGCACGTCGCTCGGCGCGGAGCAGCCGCTGCTGAATTCGGAGCTCTTGGGCTACGGCCGCGATCCGCTGGCGCCCATCAAGGACGCGGTGACCGCCGATGGCGATGTGGTGGTGCCGATCGATGCCGAAGCTTTCGGCTTCTGGCTGAAGGCCGCGTTCGGCCAGCCTGTCACCACCGGAAGCTCGCCCGGTCCATATACCCATACGTTTCAGTCCGGTTCCTGGACGCTGCCCAGCATGTCGATCGAAACCGGCATGCCCGAGATCCCGCGCTATGCGATGTATTCCGGCGTGGTGCTCGACCAGATCACCTGGCAGATGCAGCGTTCCGGCCTGCTGACGGCAACGGCGCGGCTGGTGGCGCAGGGCGAGACCGTGGGCACGACGACCAGCGCCGGAACGCCCGCCGCGCTGGAGCTGAAGCGCTTCGGCCATTTCAACGGCTCGATCAAACGCAACGGCACGGCGCTCGGCAACGTCGTCTCGGCCGAGATCACCTATGCCAACAATCTCGACCGGATCGAAACCATCCGCTCTGACGGCCGCATCGACGGCGCCGACCCGTCTATCGCGGCGCTGACCGGCCGGATCGAGGTGCGCTTCGCCGACCAGACGCTGGTGACGCAGGCGATCAACGGCGAGGCCTGCGAGATGGAGTTCTCCTATTCTCTGCCGTCCGGCGAGAGCTTCACCTTCACCGCCCACGCCGTCTATCTGCCGCGCCCGCGGATCGAGATCTCCGGGCCGCAGGGCGTGCAGGCCAGTTTCGACTGGCAGGCGGCGCGCGACAGCGTGGTCGGCCGGATGTGCACCGCCACCCTGATCAACGACATCGAGGACTACTGATGCTCACGCTCGATCTGACGAACGCGCCACGCTGGCATGACCTCGCGCCCGGCGTGCGGGTGCAGCTGCGCCCGCTGACCACCGCGCTGATGGTCGCGACCCGCAGCGACCCGGCCGTCGAGGCGGTGCCCGAGGAAGCCTCGGACGAGGAGCGCGCCGTCGCCTTCGCCAAGGCACTGGCGCGGCGGGCCGTGCTCTCCTGGGAGGGTGTGGGCGACGCGGACGGGAACCCCATCGACCCAACCCCGGAGGCCATCGACGCGCTCCTCGACATCTGGCCGATCTTCGAGGCCTTCCAGCTGAGCTACGTCTCGAAGGGCCTGCTGTTGGAGCAGGAAAAAAACGCCTCCGCGCTCTCGCCGAATGGTCCTTCGGCGGGGGCGAGCGCTACTGCGAAGCCTGCGCGCAAGCCTGCCCGGACTGCCCGGCGCGGCTGAACTGCCCGCTCACGCATGAAGGCTGGCAGGTCTGGGACCTCGTCGGCCGCCTCGGCGGCCAGCTCCGGTTACTGCCCGGCGCGGTGATCGGCTGGGACATGTCGGCAGCGCTGGCGCTCGGTGACGCCCTCGGCGTGCCGCCGCTCGCCATGGCCGAACTGCTGCCGGTCATCGAAGCGGTGATGGTGGCCAAGCTCAACGAACAGATGGAACGCCCCAATGGCTGAAAAGCGTGTGTCCGTCCGCCTCGCCGCGGTCGGCGGACGGCAGGTGCGCGCCGAGCTGGAAGGTGTGGGCGAAGCCGGATCGCGTGGCTTCGGACGGCTGAGCCGGGAGATGGAAGCCGCGAACGCCCGGCTCGCCGCCTTCGCGCGGCGGGTGCGGGTGGCGGCCGCCGCCGCCGTGGCCGCCGCAGCCGCCGCGGGCGTGGCGATGATCCGCTCCGGCCTCCAGACAGTTGATGCACAGGCCAAGCTCGCGCAGTCGCTTGGCACGACCGTCGCCTCAATCCAGACCCTCGAGCGCGCGGGCGAACTGGCGGGCGTTTCGATGTCCGGGATCGAGCAGGCCACCAAGGATCTGACGCGTCGTCTCAGCCAGGCGGCGGCCGGGACCGGCCCCGCCGCCGACGCGCTGGACCGGCTGGGGCTTTCGGCCAACGAGCTGATTGCTCTGCCGCTGGACCAGCGTGTGGGGGCGATCAACGCGGCCATCGAGAGCTTCGTGCCCGCCGCAGAACGCGCGGCCGTTGCGGGGCAGCTCTTCGGCGAGGAAGGCTCTATCGCCATGTCGCGGATCGACACCGCGACGCTGCGCCAGGCGACCGAGGACGTGCGCGCCTTTGGGGTCGTGGTCTCCGAGCAGGACGCTGACCAGATCGAACGGACGAACGATGCGATCTCCCGGCTCGGGCTGATCTGGCTCGGTCTCTCGAACCAGCTCGCCGTCGCCGCGGCCCCTGCGCTCGAAGCCGTCGCCAACGCCATGGCGGCGGTCGCCAGCCGCACCGGCCCGCTCGGCATCGCGATCCGCGGGCTCTTCGACAACATCGGCCGCCTGACCACCTATGCCGCCACCTTCGCGGCCTTCCTCGCGGGCCGCTGGGTCGCCGGCATGGCCGCCGCGGCGCTCTCCATCCGTGGCCTCGCCACCGCTCTCGTCGTGCTAAGGGGCGCGTTGATCCGGACCGGCATCGGCGCGCTGATCGTGGGCGCAGGCGAGCTCGTCTACCAGTTCACCCGGCTCGTGTCCGGCGCGGGCGGCTTTGGCGAGGCGATGTCGCTCCTGAAGGACTTGGCGGTCGAGGTCTGGGAGCGGATCAGGATGGGCGCGGCTGCGGCGGGCGCGGCCGCCACGGCGATGTTCTTCGACCTGAAGGCCGACGCCGCGTCGGGCATGCAGAGCGCCATCGAGAGCGTCGTGGCTTTTGGCAACACCGCCGCGAACACGTTCGAGGGGGCCTACGAGGCGATCAAGGCGATCTGGGGCTTGCTGCCCGCGGCCATCGGCGATCTGGCGTTCCAGGCGGCGAACAGCCTGGTCGACGGCGTCGAGGCGATGCTGAACGGCGTGGTCTCGCGCATCAACGGCTTCATCGGCGGCATCAATCAGGGGCTGGAAGCGCTCGGGTCCGAGCGCCGCATTTCGCTGGTGCCCGACCTCGACCTTGGCGAGATCGAGAACCGCTTCGAAGGGGCGGCAACGGCCGCGACGACGGCGGCGCAGGCGGCCTTCGACCGGGCCTTCGAGGACAACCCGCTGACCGCGCCCGATCTCGGCCTGACCGAGGCGGCAAACCGCGCGCTCGAGTCCGCGAACCTGTATCGCGGGGCCGCGCGAGATCTGGCCGAGGAGGCCCGCGCGCCCCTCGAAAGCTGGCAGGCCCTGCGGGATGCCGTGCGCGGCACCGATGAGGCGAGCGCGGATGCGCTGACCGAGGCCACGGGTGCTGCCGAGCGGCTGGAGACGGCGCTCGGCGATGCCGGACGCGCCGCGACGGATGCAGGCGCGGCGGCCGGAGCTGCCGCCGCTGCGGCGGAGCCCGCGACCGAGGCCGCCGTCACCGGCTGGCAGGCCGTCACGGCGGCGCTGTCGGATTACGCCAGCAAGGCGCGTGAGATCGGCGGCGACATCGGCCAGAGCCTCGTCGGCGCCTTCCAGTCGGCCGAGAACGCGGTGGGCCAGTTCGTGAAGACCGGCAAGCTCGACTTCCGCGACCTCGTCACCTCGCTGCTGGCCGATCTCGCCCAGCTGGCGGCGCGACGCTTCATCCTCGGGCCGATCGCCAATGCGCTCTCCGGCGTCTTCTCCGGGGCGGGCGGCATCTTCGCCAACGTCCTGCATGCGGGCGGGATGGTCGGATCGGCTGGACCCTCGCGGATGGTCCCGGCCATGGCCTTCGCCGCCGCGCCGCGGATGCATGGTGGCGGCATGGCCGGGCTTCGTCACGACGAGGTGCCCGCGATCCTGCAGCGCGGGGAACGCGTGCTGTCGCGGCGGGAGGCACAGAGCTACGGCGCGGGCGGCGGGGTCAACGTGACCATCATGGCCCGCGACGCCGAGAGCTTCCGGCAATCGCGAACGCAGGTCGCCGCGGATATCGCCCGCGCCGTGTCGCTCGGTCGGAGGGGCATGTGATGGCGTTTCACGAGGTCCGGTTTCCCGACAACATCAGCCGCGGCGCGCGCGGCGGGCCGGAACGGCGAACCCAGATCGTCGAGCTCGCCTCGGGCGACGAGGAGAGGAACGCCAGCTGGGCCAATTCGCGCCGCCGTTACGATGTGGCCTACGGCATCCGCCGCGCCGACGATCTGGCGGCGGTGGTCGCGTTCTTCGAGGCACGGAACGGGCGGCTGCACGGTTTCCGCTTCAAGGACTGGGGCGACCACAAGTCCTGCCTGCCCTCGGGCACGCCATCGCCAACCGACCAGGCGATCGGCACCGGCGACGGCGCGACGACCGCCTTCCAGCTGGTGAAGCACTACGTCTCGGGCAGCCAGACATGGGTGCGGACCATCGCCAAGCCGGTCGTGGGCTCGGTCACCATCGCCCTGAATGGCGTGCCGCAAGGGTCCGGCTGGTCCGTCGATACCACGACCGGCGTCATTACCTTCACCACCGCGCCGGGCCTAAGCGTCGCGATCACGGCGGGCTTCGAGTTCGATGTCCCGGTCCGCTTCGACACGGACGTGCTCGACGTGACGCTCGACCTCGAGCGGCTGGGCTCCATCACCTCCATCCCGCTTCTGGAGATCCGACGATGAACGACGAAACCGGATTTCTGGCGGCTGCCCTGAAGGAACTGCTCGCCTCCACCGCCGTGATCCTCGCTGCCTGGGGCGCGCTCGGGGGAGCGACAAATGCGCTGACGACGAAGATGCGGCTGCGCGACGCGCTGCGCCACATCCTGCTTGGCGGTCTGATCGCGGCCGGGATGGGGAGCCTGTCGATGGCGATCATCACCCGTTGGCTCGGCCTGCCGCCCGAGGCGATCCCGGCCGGGGGCGCGGCGGGTTCGGCCGCCTATCTGGTCGGCGTCTTCGGACCAGCCTTCATCGAGGTGCTGCTCGCCCGCCTGCGCCATGCCGGGAAAGGCGATGGCGATGCATGACCTTCTCCGCCTTGCGCGCTCCCTGCGCTGCGACCCGGCCGATCCCGGCCAGGCCTTCCGACACCGCCTGGGCGTCGGCATCGCGATCGCCGCGCTGATCCTGATCCTCTCGCTTCTGGGGTGACTTCCATGCGCATGACTGACCGGGGGCTGCTGGCCCTCGTCCGGCACGAAGGCATCGTGCCCGGACCCTATCTCGATGTCAAAAACGTCTGGACCTTCGGCATCGGCCACACCGCTGCCGCCGGTCCGCCCGATCCGGCACGGTTGCCGCGCGGCATGCCTGCTGATCTCGATGCAGGGATCCGCGAGGCGTTCCTGCTCTTCCGCAGCGACATCGTGGCATACGAGGCCGAGGTGCTGCGCGCGGTGAAGGTACCGGTGGAACCGCACGAGTTCGATGCACTGGTGTCGTTCCACTACAACACCGGCGGCATCGCGAAAGCTTCGCTGACCCGCCACCTGAACGCGGGCAACCGCGCCGCCGCCGCGCAAGCCTTCATGGGGTGGCTCCGGCCCGCCGCGATCCGCTCACGGCGCGAGGCCGAACGCGATCTGTTCCGCGATGGCCGCTATCCGACCGGCACCATCCCGGTCTGGGCGGTGGATCGCAACGGCCGGGTCGATTTCTCGCGGCCGGTCCGACGGCTGACCGAGACCGAGGCGCTGGCATTGCTGCGCCCGGCGAGCCAGCCGGTGCCGCCGCCCCTGCCAATACCGGTGCCAAACCAATCGCCTGGCACCCGGTCGTGGTGGCAGCAGCTGATGGAATTTTTCACAGGAAAGGCAACATCATGAACTGGAACCTCGCACGTGGGCTGGTCTATCTGGCCTGTCTTGCCGCCTCCGGGCTGGCCATGGCCGGGCTGGCGGATTTCGATCTGGTGACGGGCAGCTTCGATCTGCGCCCGTTCAACCTCTACGCCCTGACCGGCGCGGCGGGCGGTGTCGTGTCCTCGGCGCTGGCCTCGGTCGCCCTGTGGCGCGGCTGGGGGCGGAAGTGAAGGCCCTCCAGCCCGCGCTGCAGTCCCATCTCGACGAGGGCACGACGACGCTGGCCTGGTGCTGGCGGATTGTGCGGGCCGATGGGGTGACGCTCGGCTTCACCGATCACGACCGGACCCTGACGTTCGACGGCACCGATTTCGAGCCGGAAAGCGGTTTTGCCGCCTCCGAAGTGCGGTCTGGCTCGGATCTTTCCGTCGACGCGCAGGACGCCCAAGGCGTGCTGTCCTCCGACCGGATCACCGAGACCGATATCCTCGACGGCCGCTGGGACAATGCAGCGGTCGAGGTCTGGCGGGTGAACTGGGCCGCGACCTCCCAGCGCCTGCTGATGCGGCGCGGGGCCATCGGTCAGATCCGGCGTGGGCGGCTGGCCTTCGTGGCTGAAGTGCGCAGCCTGGCCCATGTCCTTGGCCAGACCGTCGGGCGAACGTTTCAGGCGAGTTGCGACGCCACGCTTGGCGATGCGCGCTGCGGGGTCGATCTCGAGGCATCACCGTTCAAGGGCACCGGTGCGATCATCGATGTGCTGCGCGACCGTGCCTTCACTGCCTCTGGGCTTGGCGGTTTCACCTCCGGCTGGTTCACTTTCGGCACTCTCGACTGGACCAGCGGGGCCAATGCCGGGCGGCGGGCCGAGGTGTTGGCGCATGACCTCGTCGACGGCGTCGCCATCCTGACCCTGTTGGAAGCCCCGGTGCGTGCCATCGCCGGGACGGACACCTTCACGATCCACGCTGGGTGCGACAAGCGCATCACGACCTGCGGCACGAAGTTCGCCAATGTTGCCAACTTCCGGGGCTTCCCCAACATCCCCGGCCAGGATGCTGTCCTGCGCTATGCCACCACTGACGGCGGCCACGAGGGGGCTGTGCTGTGACACCGGCCGATCCCTACACGGTCATCACCGTCGCGCGGTCCTGGCTGGGAACGCCATATCACGATCAGGCCAGCCTCAAGGGCGTCGGCTGTGACTGCCTCGGCCTCGCGCGCGGTGTCTGGCGCGAGGTGGTCGGGCCCGAGCCCTTCCCGATCCCGCCTTACAGCCGGGACTGGGGCGAGAGCGGCCCGCGTGAGGTGCTGGCCGAGGGAGCGCGCCGCATGATGGAGGAAATCACACCCGTCGATGCCCCTCCCGGCGCGCTGATCCTGTTTCGCATGATGCCGCGCGCCGTCGCCAAGCATGTCGGCATCCTCACCAGGCCCGACACCTTCCTCCATGCCTACGAGCGGCTCGGCGTGATCGAGGAACCGCTGACCCCGACGTGGCGACGCCGCATCGCCTTCGCCTTCCTCTTTCCCCAACGCTGAGAGTTTCCATGGCCACCCTTGTCCTCGGCGCTGTCGGCACTGCCATCGGCGGGGCCTTTGGTGGCGCGATTCTCGGCTTTTCCGGCGCGGCCATTGGTGGCTTCATCGGCTCGACGGTGGGTTCGGTGGTCGACAGCTGGATCGTGTCCTCACTGGCCCCCGCCCAGCGGATCGAGGGCGCGCGGCTCGACACGCTGCGCATCACCTCGGCCACCGAAGGGGCGGTGATCCCGCGGCTTTACGGCCGGATGCGCATCGGCGGCAACATCATCTGGGCCACCGATTTCCGCGAGGAGACCAAGACCACCACGCAGGGCGGTGGCAAAGGCGGTGGGGGAGGCAAGGTCAAGACCACCGAATACCTCTACTATGCCAGCTTCGCCGTAGCACTTTGCGAGGGTCCGATCACCGGCATCGGCCGCATCTGGGCCGACGGCAAGGCGATGGACATGACTGGCGTGACCTGGCGCTGGTATCCCGGCAACGAGGTACAAACGGCCGATCCCTTCATCGCCGCCAAGATGGGCGCGGCCAATACGCCCGCCTATCGTGGCACGGCCTATGTCGTGTTCGAGGATCTGGCGCTGGCGACCTTCGGCAACCGCTTGCCGCAGCTGTCCTTCGAGGTCTTCCGCCCGCTGGCTGACCCCGACACCGCCGAGGGTTTGGTGAAGGCCGTCACCCTGATCCCGGCCTCGGGCGAGTTCACCTATGCCACCGAGGCCATCTGCAAGGGCAGCGGTGGTGCCACGGTCGCCGAGAACCTGAACGCGCTGCCCGACCAGCCCGACATCGTGGTGGCGCTGGACCGGCTGCAGGCCATGGCCCCGGCGGTCGAAAGCGTCAGCCTCGTCGTGGCCTGGTTCGGCAACGATCTGCGTGCGGGCAACTGTACGATCAAGCCCGGCGTCGAAGTGGCGGCCAAGGTCACCAGCCCCGAGGTCTGGACCGTCAACGGCGTGGCGCGGGCCAATGCGCATCTGGTCAGCCGCGACGCCGAGGACCGGCCGGTCTATGGCGGCACTCCTGCCGACTTTGCGGTGGTGCAGGCGATCCGCGAGATGAAGGCGCGCGGGCTGCGGGTAGCCTTCTATCCGTTCCTCCTGATGGATGTGCCGCCCGGCAACACGCTGCCGAACCCATACAGCGCGAATTCCGCCACACCCGGCCAGCCTTCCTTCCCTTGGCGCGGCCGGATCACCTGCTCCCCGGCGGCAGGCTTCGCAGGGACCGCCGACAAGACCGCCGCAGCGTCCACGCAGGTCTCCAGCTTCTTCGGTGCTGCCACCCCGGCGCAGTTCGCGGAGTCGGGCGACACCGTCAGCTGGACCGGCCCCTCCAGCGACTGGGGGCTGCGCCGGATGATCCTGCACTACGCCCATCTCTGCGCGGTCGCCGGCGGGGTCGATGCATTCCTGATCGGCACCGAGATGCGCGGTCTGACCACGATCCGGTCGAGCGCCAGCGCCTATCCGGCCGTCACGGCCTTCAAGGCGCTGGCGGCCGAGGTGAAGGCGATCCTCGGGCCGGGCACCAAGGTGGGCTATGCCGCCGACTGGTCGGAATACTTCGGCCACCATCCGCAGGACGGCAGCGGCGACGTCTATTTCCACCTCGACCCGCTCTGGTCGGACACCAACATCGACTTCGTCGGCATCGACAACTACCTGCCGCTCTCGGACTGGCGCGATGGTTTCGACCATGCCGATGCGCTTGAAGGCTGGGCCGCGATCTACGACCGCGCCTACCTGCAATCGAACATCGCGGGCGGCGAGGGCTTTGACTGGTTCTATGCCAGCGCTGCCGACCGGTCTGCGCAGATCCGCATGCCGATCTCCGATGGCGCGGCAGGCAAACCGTGGGTGTTTCGCCCCAAGGATATCCGCGCATGGTGGACGAACCCGCATTTCAACCGGCCGGGCGGGGTGGAAAGCGGCACGCCCACCGCATGGGTACCGCAGTCCAAGCCGGTCTGGTTCACGGAATTGGGCTGCCCGGCCATCGACCGGGGCACCAACCAGCCGAACGTTTTCTTTGATCCCAAGTCGTCCGAGAGCTTCACGCCCTTCTTCTCACGCGGCTGGCGCGATGATGCCATCCAGCGCGCCTATCTCGAGGCAAGCTATCTCTGGTGGGACCAAGGGGCGAACAACCCGACCTCATCCGTCTACGGTGGCCGGATGGTCCATGTTCCCGAATGTGCGGCGTGGACCTGGGACGCGCGGCCCTATCCGTTCTTCCCCGAACTGACCGGGATCTGGACAGACGGCCCCAACTGGCGGCTCGGGCACTGGCTGACCGGCAGGCTCGGCGCGGTGTCTCTGGCCGCCCTCGTGCGCCACCTCTGCCTCTGCGCCGGGCTGGCGGAAGACCTGATCGACGTTTCCGGCCTCTGGGGCGCGGTCGAGGGCTATGTGATCGGCGCGCTGGAAAGCCCGCGCGCATCGATTTCCACGCTGACCCGCCACTTCGGCTTCGATGCCATCGAGACCGAAGGCGTGATCCGTTTTGTCATGCGTGGCCGCGCCTCGGTCGTCACACTGGCCATCGACGATCTGGTGGCCAGTCGTGAGGGTGAGGCTTTTGAGCTGACCCGTGGCCAGGAAACCGAACTGCCGCAGGCACTGAAGTGGCAGGTCGCGCGGGCGGATGAGGATTATGACGCCGCGCTGGTGGAAGCGCGACGGATCACCGTCGACACCACCCGCATCGCCTCGGAAAGCTTCCCGATGGCGATCCCGCCCGAGGAGGCGGAACGCCGGTGCCGCCGCGCGCTGATGGAAGCCTGGATCGGCCGGGAAAGCGCGACCTTCCGCCTGCCGCCCTCGCGCCTTGCCCTCGACCCTGCCGACGTGATCCGGCTGGCGCATGACGGCCGCGAGGTGGAATTCCGGCTCGTCTCGGTCGCCGATGCCGAGGCGCGCGGGATCGAGGCGGTCCGTCAGGATCGGGCCGCCTACGACCTGCCGCCCGGCGATCCGCGTCCGGCCTCGCTTGCCAGCCCCGTCGTCTTCGGCACGCCCGAGGTGGTCATGCTGGACATCCCGCAGATCAGCGAAGACCAGCCCGCACATCGCCCCCTGATCGCCGCGCATGCCAGCCCCTGGCCGGGCGAGATCGCCGTGTTCCGCAGCGCCTCGACCGATGGGTTTAGCCTCCTGACCACATTCGGCAGTCGGGCCCAGATCGGCACTCTGGCCTTCGACTTCTTTCCGGGGCCGACCTCGCGCTTCGATCTTGGCAACGCGTTGGTGGTCGATCTGCTGTCCGGAACGCTGGAAAGCGTGACGGATGTCGCCCTGTTCGGCGGGGCGAATGCGCTGGCGGTCGAGAGCGCCGCTGGCCAATGGGAGATCGTTCAGGCGGGTAAGGCAGAACTCATCGCCCCGGGCAGGTACCGCCTGACCCGCCTCCTGCGCGGCCAGCGCGGGACAGAACATGCCATGGGCAACCTGGCCCCGGCCGGAGCACGGGTTGTGATCCTGGACACCGCGCTGTCATCGCTGCCCATCGCCGAGGCCGATCTTGGTCTGCCTTGGAACTGGCGGGTCGGTCCTGTCGCGCGGGCGGTCAGCGACGCAAGCTATGCCTCGCTCGCCTTCACCCCATCCGGGCGCGGCCTTGTCCCCTTTGCCCCGGTCCATGTCGAACAGCCATGGCGCACGGCGCGCAGCTCGGGCGATCTGACGATCCGTTGGATCCGGCGATCCCGCGCGCTGGTCGCCGATGCCTGGGAACAGGTCGAAGTGCCGTTGGCCGAGGACCTGGAATCCTACGACGTCCAGATCCTCGACGGCGCTGCGATCAAGCGCACGCTGACCAGCAGTACGCCCTCCGTCCTCTACACCGCCGCTCAGCAGACAGCCGATTGGGGTGCGCCACTGGGGCCCAGCCAGATGCTGGCGCTCCGCATCTTCCAGCTCTCGAACCGCCTCGGGCGCGGTACGCCCGCGACCGTGTCCCTCCAGTTCTGACGGGAACTCCCATGTCCGACACCACCACCCACCTGGGTCTGCCCTATCTTCTGGCCGCCCAAGCGCAGAAGCATGTCACCCACAACGAGGCGCTGCGCCTGCTCGATGCCATGGTGCAGCTCTCGGTCCTCGACCGCACGCGCACCGCGCCCCCGGCCAGCCCCGCCGACGGCAACCGCCATCTGGTCGCCTCGGGCGCCACCGGCCTCTGGGCCGGGTGGGATCTGAACATCGCCTTCTGGGTGGACGGCGCATGGATCCGGCTCGTCCCGCGCACCGGCTGGCTGGTGTGGGTTGCGGACGAGGGACTGTTCCTCGTCTGGACCGGCAGCGCGTGGGACGTTGTGGGCGAGCCGCGCGACGTGGCGGATGCGGTGTTCAGCCTGGTGAACGACGCTGATCCGACGAAGAAGGCCACCTTCTCGCTGGCGGGGATCAGCGCAGGCACCACGCGCAGCTTCACACTGCCGAACACCTCGTCCGAACTGGCGATCCTCGCCGGAACGCAGACCTTCACCGGCAACAAGACCTTCTCGGGTACGCTGACCGCCTCGGGCACAGTCACCGTCTCGGCGGCCTCGGCAAGCATCGGCACGGCCACGACGACCGCCACCTATGGCATGGGCATCGGCGCCACGACCACCGGCGTGACCAAGACCGTGAACCTCGGCACTGGCGGCGTGTCCGGGTCGACGACGGTCGTGAACATCGGCTCTGCGACGGCTGGCGCGGGCGGGGCGACGGTGGTGAACACGCCCACGGTCACCTTCGCCAATGCCGTCACGCAGGTCGGCATGCCGCAGGCCAACCTGACCGCGCAGTTGCTCGGTCTCGGCGGGGCCACGGCCGACAGTTACAACCGGCTGTCGGTCAACACGCCTGCGGTGCTGCTGAACAATGCAGGCGCGGGCATCGAGACGACCGTCAACAAGGCTGCGGCCGGGAATGACGCGGCCTTCGCCTTCAAGACCGGCTTCTCGGCCCGCGCCCTCATCGGGCTTCTCGGCAACGACGATTTCAGCTTCAAGGTCAGCCCGGATGGCTCGGCCTTTTTCGACGCGATCAGGATCGACCGCACCAGCGGTCAGGTAGAACTGCCGCAGCCCACGGTCTTGCCAGGTCTGGCCGCAGCGCCATCGCCGCCGCCCGCAGGTAAGGCCGCCCTCTATGCGCGCAACCGCGCCGGGGCGCCGTGGATCGACGTGATGCGCCCCTCTGGCCGGGACTTTCCGCTCCAGCCGCATTTCGGGGTGAACCGCATCGCCAACTGGTCGCCGTCGGTCAGCACCACGATCACGACAGAAGGCCTACCGATCACCTCGGTCGGCACCGTCTCGCATCCGACGCTGGCCGCCACGAACCTGGCCGCCAGCATGCGCCGCTGGCGTCTGACCTCAGCAGCGGTTGTGGACTCGGTGGCCGACCAGCGATCCGCAGGCTGGGCATGCTGGCGCGGGAACGCGGTGGGCCTCGGCGGCTGGACCTTCGTGACGCGGATTTCGCTGACGACACTGCAGGCGACCGGGATGGGGTTCTTCGGCCTCTACGGATCGACCGCAGCGCTGGCCACCACCCTGACGCTCGCCGCAGCCATCAATTGCATCGGCATCGGCTTCCAGCGCGGCACCCACACACGCTGGCAACTGGTCACGAACGATGGCACCGGCGCGCCGACGCTGACCGACATGGGGGCGAGTTTCGCCATCGCGACGGGTGGGGTGCTGACGCTCTTCATCGCCGCGCCGCCGAACGGAAGCTCTGTCTGGGTGCGGGTGGTCGACGAGGTCTCAGGCGCGGTGTTCGAGCAGGAGATCACCGCCGACCTGCCAGCCGCCGCGCAATTCCTGTCGCCGCGGCTGTTCCTGAACACAGGCGCCACGGCCGTTGCCGTCGCCTACGACTGTGCTGGGGTCTATCTGGAGACGGATTTTTGAGCCACAACCGTTATCAGTTCACTAGCGGATCAAGGAACCGATAGCCAATCCCGGGTTCCGTCGCGATGAACCGGGGGTTCGCGGCATCATCGCCAAGCTTCTGCCGCAACTGGCGGATATAAACCCGCAGATACTGGCTGTCCTCGGCATGGGCGGGGCCCCAGATCGCCCGAAGGATCATCTCCTGTGTGACCAGTCGCCCCCGATGGCTCGCCAGCATCCACAGCAGGTCGAACTCCCGCCGCGTGAGGTGAAGGGGTATTCCGTCCATCGTGGCGGAATGATCGACGGCGTCGATTGTCAGCGGGCCAACCGTCAGAACAGACGGCACAACCTCGGTGCTGCGATCACGCAGCAGGCCACGGATCCGGGCAAGAAACTCCTTCACACCGAAAGGTTTGACCACATAGTCCTGTGCGCCCGCATCTAGCGCCTCGACCTTGTCGCTCTCATCGGCGCGGACCGACAGGATCAGGACAGGAACCGGGCTCCAGCCCCGCAGGTCGCGCAGCACGGACAGGCCGTCGGCATCTGGAAGGCCCAGGTCGAGCACGACCAGCGCCGGCGCCTCGCGGGCCGCCATTGCTAGCCCTTCGCGCGCGGTGCCTGCCTCGATCACGCCATAGCCTTCGGCTTCGAGCGCCACACGCAGAAAGCGGCGGATCGGAGCTTCGTCATCGATGACAAGGATACGGGCAGGGACACTCACGCAGCGACCTCGGGGTTGTGGAAGGGGAGTGCCATCACGATACGCGTGCCGGTGCCATCGGGCCAGCCGGTCTCGGCACGGATCGTGCCGCCCATCGCCTCTACCAGCCCTTTGCAGATGGCAAGGCCAAGGCCGGTGCCCGCGCGCTGACGGTCGCCCCCGGCCACGCGGTAGAACATGTCGAAGACACGGGCCTGATCCTCGGGCGGGATTCCGGGGCCGCGGTCTGTCACCGAAAGCTCCACGCGCACTCCCTGCAATCGGGCGGCGATGCCGATGGCGGTGCCCTCGGGCGCGTACTTGGCGGCATTGTCGAGGATGTTCACGAGCACCTGTTCCAGCAGCACCCCGTCGGCGAGGATCAGCGGGAGATTTGGCGCAAGGTCCACCTGCAGATCATGACCGCGCAGGATGGCCTTCGTCCGCGCTCGTGCGCCCCCAACGATCTCGGCCACGTCCTGCGGGGCCAAGCGAGGCTTCAGCGCACCATGGCCGAGGCGCGTCATGTCGAGAAGGTTCTGCACGTAGCGGTCGAGCCTCTCACCCTCCTCGCGGATGTTCTCGGCCAGATCGCGGCGAGCATCCTGGGGCAAATCGGCTTCCGCCAGGTGGCCAGCAGCACCAATGATCGTCACAAGGGGCGTGCGCAGGTCGTGGCTGACCGAGTTCAACAGAGCCGTTCGCAGACGTTCAGTCTCAGTCGCAAGCTGGGTGGCGGCAAGGTCTTCGGTCAGGCGCAGCCGTTCCAGCGCCAGGGCTATCTGGTCGATCAGCGCATCGAGGAGGCGGCGGTCGGTGCGTAGGAGCTGGCGGTCGTCGGCATAGGCAATGCCAAGGACGCCAAGCCGCCGGTCGCCAGCAACCAGCGGCAGGAAGAACCACCGGGCGGTGGGCAAGGTGTCCGATCCCCGGCCAGCTGCTTCGCCTTTCTCCCAGGCGAACTGCGCAGCAGACTGGTCGCGGACGTCCAGCCGATCCTCGGGCGGAAAGCCCCCCACCACCCGCAACTCGGCCCCGCGCGGCATCAGAAGCACCGCCTCGCAACGCAACGTCGTCGCCACATGGCTGACCGAGGCCCAGACGACATCGTCAGCCGTGGCTGCGGCGGCGACACGGCGGCTGAAGTCGTAAAGCTTGTTGGTGCGGTCGGCGATGGCGGCCTGTGCATCCACCCGGGCGCGCAGGCGGGCAGCGAGGTTGCCGGTGACCAGCGAGGCCGCGAGGAACAGCCCCAAGGTCAAAAGCTCGCCCTGCCGCGAGACGTGGAAGGTATAACGCGGGTGGGTGAAGAGGAAATTGTAGGCCATGAAGCCCAGAACGGCCGCCGCAAGGGCAGGCCCCAGCCCGCGGCGGCTGGCCACCACCACCACCGCCGTCATGTAGATCACGCTGAGGCTGGCCACCGGAAACAGCTGTTCGGCGGCCCAGGAACAGGCCGAGGCGATGGCGACGGCCAGCACCGCCTCGCCCCATGCCTTTGGCTCTGACGCCAGACGCGGCAGGCGGAAACGGCTGGCCTTCGGCTTTTCGTCCGGTTCCGAGGCGACGGTCACCTCGAACGGCCCTGCCTTGCGCAGGACATCGGTCGCGACGTCCTCGGACGCCCACTTCGCCCAGAACGGCCGGGGCCGCGGGCGGCCGATCACGATGCGGCGGACGTTGCGGGCCTTCGCAAAGTCGAGGATCGCTTCGGCTACGTCGTGCTCTGCCTCCAGTGTCGCCAGTTCGGCACCAAGCCGTTCGGCCAGGCGCAGGCTGCCCGCCAGCCGGTCCTTGTCAGCCTCGGGCAGCGCCTCCATCCGCGCCTGCGCCACGTTCACCGCGATCCATTCAGCGCGCGCCCGGTCGGCGCTGCGCTTGGCCACGCGGATCGCCTCGCGCGCGGCGGGGCTTTCGTTGATGCAGACGAGGATGCGTTCCTGCGTGGGCCATGGCCCGGCGATGGCGTTCGCGGCCATGTGTTCGCGCAGTTGCGCGTCCACCCGGTCGGCGGCGGCGCGCATGGCAAGCTCGCGCAGCGCCGTCAGGTTGCCCTTGACGAAGAAGGACGACAGCGCGCGGGCCGCCTGATCGGCGGGATAGACCTTGCCCTGCTTCAGCCGGTCCACCAGTTCATCCGGCGGCAGGTCGATCAGCTCGATCTCGTCGGCCGACCCCAGCGCGCCGTCGGGCACGGTTTCGCGCACGCGGACGCCGGTGATGCGGGCCACCGTCTCGTTCAGCGTCTCGATGTGCTGGATGTTCAACGTGGTGTAGACGTCGATCCCGGCGGCAAGCACCTCTTCGACATCCTGCCAGCGCTTCTCGTGGCGGCTGCCATCGGCGTTGGTGTGCGCGAGTTCGTCGATCAGCGCCAGATCGGGCTTTCGGGCCAGAAGGCCGTCAAGGTCCATCTCGGTCAGGGCGCGGCCCTGATAGATCACGGGCTTGCGCGGCAGTTGCGTAAGGCCCGCGAGCTTTGCCTGCGTCTCGGCCCGGCCATGCGTCTCGATCAAGGCGGCGACCACGTCGCGGCCTTTCTCCGCCTCGCGGTGCGCATCATCCAGCATCGCCCAGGTCTTGCCGACCCCCGGGGCTGCGCCCAGAAAGACCTTTAGCCGACCCCGCCCCTCACGCGCGGCTTGCGTGAGAAGTGCTTCAGGAGAGGGGCGAATTTCGGCATCGGGGGTCATTCGGTGGCTTGTCCTTCCCCTCCAGCGGGCGGCATCGGAAAGGCTTCGTCAAGCGCGATGTTGGTGAGCAGCACATTCACCCGCGGTTCGCCGTAAAGGCCGAGGAGCGGGCCTTCGGTTGTGGCTTCGATCAGTCGCCGCACTGCGCCCTCATCCACGCCCCTCGCGGCGGCAATCCGACCAACCTGGGCCAGCGCGTTTTCCGGGCTGATGTGCGGATCAAGACCAGAGCCGGAGGCGGTAACCGCGTCGATAGGCGCGGTTGACCCGTTTGCCGCCTCCCATGCCGCGCGGCGCTCTGCGACCGTGGCGATCAGCGTGGCCGAGGTTGGGCCGAGGTTCGATGCGCCGGTTCCGGCAGCATTCCAGTCACTGGCCGAGGGACGCGGGTGCAGGTAGCCCGCCCCGGTGAACGGCTGCGCGATCACGGACGACCCGATGACGGCGCCATCTGCTTCGATCAGGCTGCCATTGGCGACGGCGGGGAACAGCGTCTGCGCGGCGCCGGTCATGATCAGCGGATAGGCCAGACCCGTCAGCAGTGTGAAGAACGCCGTCAGGGCGATGGCGGGGCGAAGGTGGGTGAGCATGTGTCTCTCCTTCAGGCGAGGTTCAGGGCGACAAGGGCCGCGTCGATGGCCTTGATCCCGATGAAGGGCACGATCAGGCCACCCAAGCCGTAGATCAGAAGGTTCCGGCGCAGCAGTGCGGCAGCGCTGGATGGACGGTAGGCGACCCCGCGCAGGGCAAGCGGCACCAGCGCCACCAGGATTAGCGCGTTGAAGATCACCGCCGACAGGATGGCCGAGGTGGGCGATGCCAGCCCCATGATGTTCAGCGCCCCCAGCCCCGGATAGGCCGCAACGAAGATTGCGGGCAGGATGGCGAAGTATTTCGCCACGTCATTGGCGATGGAGAAGGTCGTGAGCGCCCCGCGGCTGATCAGCAGTTGCTTGCCGACCAGCACCACCTCGATCAGCTTCGTCGGGTCGCTGTCCAGATCGATCAGGTTCGCGGCCTCTTTCGCCGCCGGGGTGCCTGCGTTCATCGCCACGCCGACATCGGCCTGTGCCAGCGCGGGCGCGTCGTTCGACCCGTCGCCGCACATGGCAACCAGCCGCCCGCCCGCCTGTTCGCGGCGGATGAGGTCCAGCTTCATCTCGGGCGTCGCCTCGGCGAGGAAGTCGTCCACCCCCGCCTCGGCGGCGATGGCTGCGGCGGTCAGGGGGTTGTCGCCGGTGATCATCACCGTGCGGATGCCCATGGCGCGCAGCTCGGCAAAGCGTTCGCGCACGCCGGGTTTCACGATGTCCTTGAGGTGGACCGCGCCGAGGATTTCGGTCCCTTCGGCCACCAGAAGCGGCGTGCCGCCCGACCGCGCGATGGCATCGACCTGCGCCTGCAAGGGCTGCGGCGGGGTCTTGCCCGTCAGCCGGATCACTGCATCCGTCGCGCCCTTTCGGAACGTCCGGCCATCAGCGTCCAGCCCCGAAAGCCGCGTCTGCGCCGTGAAGGCGACCGCCTCGGCGCCCTTGGGCATGTCGGGAACCGATCCCAGCACCTCACGCGCCTTGTCCACGATGGATTTGCCCTCGGGCGTCTCGTCGGCCAGCGACGCCAGCGCCGCCGCCTCGGCCAGCCGCGCCAGCGCGACCCCCGGCGCGGGGATCAGCGCATCGGCCATCCGGTTGCCGAAGGTGATCGTCCCGGTCTTGTCCAGAAGGAGCGTATCCACATCCCCCGCCGCCTCGACCGCGCGGCCGGATTTGGCGATGACGTTGGCCTTGACCAGCCGGTCCATGCCCGCGATGCCGATGGCACTGAGGAGGCCGCCGATGGTGGTGGGGATCAGCGTCACGAACAGCGCGCCCAGCACGACCACCGGGATCGTGGTGCCGGAGTAGCTCGCGAAGGCGGGCAACGTGACGACGACGAACAGGAAGATCAGCGTCAGACCGACCAGCAGGATGTTTAGCGCGATCTCGTTCGGGGTCTTTTGCCGTTCGGCCCCTTCGACCAGCGCGATCATGCGGTCGAGGAAGCTTTTCCCCGGCTCGGCGGTGACCCGGATGACCAGCCAGTCCGACACAACCGTGGTGCCCCCGGTGACGGATGACCGGTCGCCCCCTGCCTCACGGATCACTGGCGCGCTTTCACCGGTGATGGCGCTTTCGTTGACCGAGGCCACGCCCCGCACCGCCTCGCCATCCGCCGGGATGATCTCTCCGGCGGCAACATGGACGAACTGGCCTGCCCGCAGCGCGGTCGAAAGCGTCTCGACACCCGTGGCGGGATCATCCTCTGCCGCAGCCAGCACCCGCACCCGCGTCTCGGACTTCGTCGCGCGCAGCGTATCGGCCCGCGCCTTGCCGCGGCCCTCGGCCTGGGCCTCGGCGAAGTTGGCGAAGAGCACGCAGAGCCACAGCCAGGCCGCGATATGCAAGGACGTGCCCGCGCCCGGCACGCCGGACAGCAGGTCGCGAAGGCCCAGGATCGTGGTCATCGCGGCCACCACGGCGGTCACGAACATCACCGGGTTGCGCCACAGGCTGCGGGGATCCAGCTTGGCCACGCTGGCCCGGATCGCCGCCGTGTAAAGGCCGCTCAGGTCGGCCGTCTTTTCATGTTTGGACATCTCTGGTGCCTCAGAAACTCTGCCCGGCCAGCCGCGCGGTCTCTTCCGCGATGGGACCAAGGGCGAGGACAGGGAAGAAGGTCAGCGCGCCGAGGATCAGCACGGTGAGGATGAGAAGCGTCACGAACAGCGGCCCGTCCGTTGGAAAGGTGCCTGAGGTGACAGGGGCCTGTGGCTTGCGCACCATCGACCCGGCAATGGCCAGCATCGGGATGATGATGGCATAGCGCCCCAACAGCATGATGATCCCAAGTGCCGTCGTGTGCCATTGCAGCGCCGCGCCCCAGCCGCCGAAGGCGCTGCCGTTGTTCCCGGTGGCCGACGAATAGGCATAGAGGATCTCGCTCATCCCGTGCGGCCCGGGCTCCTGCACCGCCGCCAGCGCCGCAGACACCGTGGCCGCCACAGCCCCGCCCACCAGGATGCCCAAGGGCATCGACAGGAAGGCCAGTACCGCCAGCGTCACCTCGCGCCCCTCGATCTTGCGGCCGAGGTATTCGGGCGTCCGCCCCACCATCAGCCCGGCCAGGAACACGGCGAGGACGACGTAGAGGAGCATCCCGTAGAGCCCCGCGCCGACCCCGCCGAAGATCACCTCGCCGATCTGCATAAAGACCAGCATCACCAGCCCCGAGAGCGGCATGAACGAGTCGTGCATCGCGTTGACCGATCCGTTCGACGCGGCGGTGGTCTGGGCCGCCCAGAGCGCCGACAGCATCGCGCCAAACCGCTGTTCCTTGCCCTCCATGTTCGCGCCTAGCCCTAGGGCGGGGTTCCCCGCAACTTCGTAGGCATGGATCACCGCAAGGCCTGCCACGAACATCACCGCCATGGCGGCAAAGATCGCCCATCCTTGCCGCCGGTCCCCGGCCATGCGGCCGAACAGGAAACAGAAGGCCACCGGGATCAGCAGGATCGACAGGCTCTGCGCCATGTTCGACGAAATCGTCGGGTTTTCGAACGGATGCGCCGAGTTTACGCCAAAGAAGCCGCCGCCATTGGTGCCAAGCTGCTTGATCGCGATCTGCGCTGCGGCGGGGCCGCGTGCGATGACCTGCTCCTGGCCCTCGATTCCTGTTGCAACCACTGCGCCCTGCAACGTCTGCGGCACGCCCTGCCACGCAAGGAACAGCGCCAGCACCACCGATAGGGGCAGGAGGATCCACAGGACCGACCGGGTCAGGTCCACCCAGAAGTTGCCAAGCGTCGCCCCCTTGGGCGCCACAAAGCCCCGGATCACCGCCACTGCCACTGCCATGCCTGTGCCAGCACTGACGAAGTTCTGCACCGTCAGCCCGGCCATCTGGCTGAGATAGCTCAGCTGCGCTTCGCCCGAATAGGCCTGCCAGTTGGTGTTGGTGACAAAGCTGACAGCGGTGTTGAAGGCGAGGTCGGGCGCCATGCCGCCGATGCCGTCGGGGTTCAGCGGCAGCGTGCCCTGCGCCCTGAGCAGGACGTAGAGCACGACAAAACATGTTGCGTTGAAGGCTAAGACAGCCAGCGCATAGGCCCCCCAGCCCATGCCTCGGTCGGGCGCGGCGCCGCTCAGGCGCAACAGCGCCGCCTCGGTCCGCAGCAGCGCCGAAGGCAGGCTTCCGGAATAGACGCGCGCCATCCAGATCGCGAGCATCCAGGCCAGACCCACAAGCGCGGCGAAGTAAGCAAAGTAGGAAAGCAGGGTCATGATGCGGCACCCCTAGAACCGGTCGGGCCGCAGCAGCGCCGCGCCAAGATAGACGAACAGGCCCGCTGCTACGGCGAGCCCTACGATCAGATCGAACATGATGCCGCCCTCACAACCGCTCGGCGGCACGGATGCCGAAGGCGAAAGCCGCGAAAACAGCGAGGCCGAGAACGATGTAGAGAAGGTCCAGCATTGCAAGGCTCCCTAGGTTGCTGTGCCGGACACTGCAGTAGCGCTGCGTAAAGGCTCCATGCGAGATCGTGCCGGATCGCGTAAGGAACGTGTAAAGCGAGCCATCTCAGTGTCCGACTCGAAACTCATTCAACGATAGCAGAACCTTGCGAGGCGCCTGGTTGTGAGGCGGATGTGGGCGACGTTGATCCATGCTTCAGCGGAGGCGACGGATTTCTCCCAGTCCTTTGCCAGACGGCGGCAGCGCCCGAGCCAGGCGAAGGTGCGTTCGACCACCCATCGGCGCGGGAGGACCTCGAAGCCCTTCGCCGTGTCGGAGCGCTTGACGATCTGCAGCGTCCAGTCGCCGATCCTGTCGAGGGCGCCGCGCAGTTTCGGCCCGGCATAGCCGCCGTCCGCGAAGACATGCCTGAGCCAGGGACAGGAATGACGGATGGATTTCAGGACCGCGGGCGCGCCGTCGCGATCCTGGATGTCGGCGGCATGGACCACCAGCCCGAACAGCAGCCCGATGGTGTCGACGACGATGTGGCGCTTGCGTCCCTTGACCTTCTTGCCCGCGTCGAAGCCGCAAACCCCTCCGCTTTCGGTGGTCTTCACGCTCTGGCTGTCGATCACCCCGGCGCTCGGACTGGCCTCGCGCCCCTCCAGTTCCCGCGTCTCCATGGCGAGCGCAAAGCGGATCGTCTGCAGCAGGCCGCTGTCGCGCCAGTCGTAGAAATACCGCTGCACGGTCGAATAGGGCGGGAAGTCCTTCGGCAACTGGACCCATTGGCAGCCGGTCGTCGCAATGTAGAGGATCGCGTTCATCACCTCCCGCAGATCGGTCGTGCGCGGACGCCCTAGCCGGCGCGCCGGCGGCATGAAGGGCGCAACCAGCACCCATTCCCGATCCGTCATGTCGCTTGCATAGCGCGCTCCAGCCCGCCGATACTCCCGGCGAGCGGCTTCAGTCCAGGGCATGCGTGGCTCCGTTCAGTCTGGCGACCGGACAGAACCACAACCAGCTGAAACCGCTCAACTCTTTTCGAGTTGGGCTCTCAGGCTCTCACGGGCTGGCTCTTGCCGTATCTGAACTCGTCAACGACGACGCGGTCCTGCGGAAGCTGGCCGAGAAGGAGGGCTCTGGAAGTGGAGAAGGTTCGACGTCAGACCCGCGCCCTCCGCCACTTACCCCCGCGAAAGCGTTCTCCCGATCCGGCTGCGGCCGGATTTTTCCGTTGTTTTCGAGGGTTATGCGGGAGGGGCTGAGCACCGGCGGCGGCGCCAAGCGGCCCGGAAGCGTTCTCTCCGGGTCGATATTCTCCGGACCTGTTGACTGCGCGGATTTGGTAAAGTTCTGCAAGCCATTGGCAGGGATTGTTTATTTCAGGTTCAGGCTGAGCACTTCGACGAGAGGGGCGTTTGCGGGATGGAACCGGGGTCGAACCATAATCGAGGCGAGGCGCCGGGCTCAGGCGGTCGGTCCAAGGCGGAAAGCGGGCTTGGCCAGCATTCTGACGGCGAGGCCGATGGCGAAGATGGCGTCGTGGCGAACGACGTCGGCGGCCTGCTGGCCGGTGTCGAGCGAGCGGCGGTCGAGGTTGCCGGCATCATCGACGTGCCGGAAGTGGGACAGCGGGTTGCGCAGGCCCATCAGCCTTTGCAGGTCGGTCACGTCCAGATCGGAGATCACGTCCCGCTCGCGGCAGCGGCGCAGGGTTTCACGAAAGGAGATCCGGTTGAGGATGTCGTCAATCAGAAGGCCGCCGTGCAACCAGGCCGCCAGTAGATGCTCGACCAGCCCCTGGCACAGCAGGATTGTGGCGGCGAAGTTGCCGTGGACGTAGGACGAGCGTGCCTCGATCCAGGCAAAGTGGGCGGCCTGGCCGCCGAAGATCATCGTGCCGTTCGGGCCGAGATCGCGGCTGAAATCGGTCAGCATGCGATAGCGCGAGACCTTGCCGTGCAGGTCGTCGTGCATCTCGGCCAGCAGATGGCGGGCGAAGTCCAGATCGGTCAGGTCAGACAGCAGATCGGGCTGGTCACCGCCGCCGGTCATGCGGCCCTGTCCCCGGCGCCGAAGACCTGATGCAGAAGCGCGGGGATCAGGGCGTCGGTGTCGCGGGCCGATGCGGCGCGGATGTCGCGGATTTGGCGAGCCTTGGCCTGAAGGCGGTCGAACCAGCGTTGGGTTTCAAGCGGCGGCAGAGGGACTTCGATGGTTTCAAGTTTCTTCAGACCTAGGGTCCGGTTGCGGCCTGCCCCGCCGGGTGAGGCTTCGCCAAGGCGCTGCAGCCCCTCTGGCGTCTGGAAATAGAACAGCAGAAAGTCTGCGGTTGCTGTCGCGGGTTCGGGCACGCAGGTCAGGAAGCGATGCGAGCCAACGCGGCCAGTATCAGCGGGTTGCGCGATGGCGACGGCACCTTCCCATGCGAACACTATGTTGAACAGCAGATCGCCGGGTGCGATCTCGAACAGCTTCTTTGTGCCAACCTCTGAACCCGGCAGCACCGGCTTGTGGAAGGTGCCGCGGCCGAAGGAGCGGACGCCGAGTTCGGGATAGGCGCCGTCCGGCTCGATCTCGACCGGGCGGCGGATCAGGGGGGCGACTTCGGCCATGGGGCGGCGGGGGGCGGCGTCGATGCAGCGGGCGAAAGCCTTAGCCAGCATCGCCTGCAGGTCGGCCTCCATCGCGGCGGCGGCCTCTGCCCGCGCCCTGACCAGCCCCGCAACCCGATCCAGCCGCGCCACGATGCGCTGCTGCTCGGCGAGGGGTGGGAGGGGGATTTGGATTTCGAGAAACTTTGCGGGGCGCAATCGGTTTTGTCCGCTCGTTCCGCGTGAAAAGCTGTCGCACTGATCCCACAAGTCTTTCGTGAGGGTGAAAAGTCGAAACCAATCTGGCAGAAGGCGGGCGTTGTTTGTCTGGAAGGTCGGGAACTCGGATGACCCGAACGTTCCGTGAAGATCTGGACCCACCACGGCCACGCTTCCATTGCGCGCCCATATTTTGTTGACCACTATGTCGCCGGTTTCAACACGATAGAGCGTTGCGTATTTGGTCTCCGACCCATCAATTGTTTCGCGTTCATAGGCCCCTTGACCCCAAAGGCGCACTCCGAGCAATCGGTAGTCGGTTCCAGTGACTGGCGGTTCACCACGAGATACCTGCTCGGCGACCTCCCCCAGCCGGACCAAAGGCCAGCCCATCACAGCCCCTCCGCCAGTTCAGCGCGGATGTCGTCCATGATCGCGATGATCTCGCGCTCGCGGGCGGTGATCGCCTCGACGATCTCAAGGGGCTGGCGGTGATCCTCAACCTCAAGCGCATGGGGGTTCTTGAGGTCGAGGTTGCAGGCAATGACGCGGCCATCGGCATCGCGCTGGATCAGCGATTGCCCGTCTACCTTCCAAGCGCGTTCGCCCTCCTGCCGGTCCTGCCACCAGTCAAGGCATGGCGCGAACTCCTCCCAGGCCATGGGAGCGGTCTTGGAGTATTTCTTGCGGCCTTCTGGGCGGGGCATCTCGTAATACCAGATGTCGCGGGTGGGGCCGGTGGTATCGAAGAAGATCAGGTTGGCCGGGATGTCGGTATAAGGGGCGAAGACGCCCTCGCAGAGGCGCACGACGGTGTGCAGGTTGAACTGCTGCAACAGGTCGGCCTTGATGCGCGCGCCGATGCCGTCGCCGAACAGCGTGCCATGGGGCACGACAACAGCGGCGCGGCCACGCCCGGCGCGCTTCAGCCGCCGCATGATGAGTTGCAGGAACAGCAACGCAGTTTCGGCGGTACGCCGGTCCTCGGGGAAGTTGGTGAGGATCCCGGCCTCTTCCTCGCCGCCGAAGGGCGGGTTGGTGAGGATGACGTTCACGCGCTCGGCCTCGCCGATTTCATTCAGGCGAAAGCGCAGGGCATTGCCCGGGTCGATCTTGGGCGCGTGCATCCCGTGCAGAAGCAGGTTCAGCTGCGCCAGCAGGAAGGGTAGCGACTTGGCCTCGCCGCCCATGACGCTGCGGTCTTGCAGGATGCGGCGTTTTTCGACGGTGTCAGCCTGCCGTTCGAGATGCAGGAAGGATTCGGTCAGGAAGCCGGCGGTGCCGCAGGCCGGGTCGAGGATGGTCTCGCCAAGCTGCGGATCGGTGACAGCAACCATGAAGCGCACGACGGGGCGCGGAGTGTAGAACTCGCCCGAGTCGCCGGCGGCATCGCGCATTTCGCGCAGCAGGGTCTCGTAAAGGCGGCCGAGGGTGTGAACCTCCTCGGAGGAATCGAAATGGATGCCGTCGATCAGGTTCACCACGTCGCGCAGCAAGTAGCCGCTTTCCATGCGGTTGGTGAAACCCTGAAAGACGGTGGCGATCACGTCGCGGCGTTCTCGGCGGCCGTTGTCTCCGCGCAGCGCGCGCAGATAGGCGAACAGCCCGGCGCCCCTGGTGCCGTCGGGGCGTTCGGCCTTTTCCGCGGTCAGGAAGGCCAGAAGGTCGGGGCCGGTGATGCCGTCCGCCTGGGCCGCCCAGTCGCGCCAGCGGTAAGGGGCTTCGATGATCGGGCGATAATCCGTGCCGGCCAGTTCGGCGCGTTCCTCCTCGATCCGCTCCATGTCGTCGAGGAATTTCAGGAACATGATCCAGGTCAGCATCGGCAGGCGATCGAGATCACCGTTCAGCCCCTTGTCCTTGCGCATGATCTTGCGGGCGGACTTGATGATGCTGTCGAGACGCTGGGCGGTGGTCAGTTGCTTGGGCGCAGCCTTCTTGCGGGCGGGTTTGGCCATTGGGGAAGTCCTTCAAGTCAGGCGGTATAGAGCAATCGCTGCAGCTCGGTGACGGCGCTGCGAAGCTCCTTTCCCCCGCCGAAGCGTCTGGCGATTTCTATGACGTTGCCCCATTCATTGAAAGGCGGGACTTCGAGAATATCGGGCAGCTTGAACTGCGCGCTGCCATGTTCGGCGTATTTTTCAAGAACAGCGTCGAGAACCTTGCGGGCATCCGGGCCGAAACGGGCTAGGAAGGCGTCCTGTTCGCGCAGCAGGCGGTCGGCTCGCTCGCGCCTTGTGCGCAGGGGGGTGTTGTAGGCCAAATGACACAGGAGGTCGAAAGGATCGGCCTCGGGCTTGCCCACGGCCTCGGACAGGGTGTCGAGGTCGATGCCCTTTTCCTCGAGTTGCTCGACGATTTCGGCACGGCGCTCAGGGTCGAGCCAGTCGGAGCGCAGCTCGGAAGCATTGGGATAGAGGGTGCGGACCTTGTCGCCGGTGTAGTCGGTCAGCTGGCGGCAGGCGAGCTTCTTGCCCTCGGCATCGAGTTCATAGACGAGATGACGGACGACAGAGACCTCGCCGCCATCGACATAAAACTTCCGCGGCCCCGGTTCCGGCTCGGGGTCGCCCAGAGGCGCCTCTGGTCCCTCGGGGATGTCGCCCGGCTCGGGCGCCACATCCTCAGCCTCGTGTTCCTCGATGGTTTCGCCGTCTTCGTTGATGACGGATTCGGCCTCGCGGACCGGCTCGCCATCGAAGGCGGGGTCGGCGAACATGCGCGTCGCCGTGCCAGTATAGTCGATGATGTTGAAGGCAAGCTTGCCGTAGTCCGGGCGCAGCCGGGTGCCGCGGCCGATGATCTGCTTAAACTCGGGCATCGAGCCCACGGTGCGCGCCAGAACCACATTCTTGCAGGTAGGCGCATCGACGCCGGTGGTCAGCAGCTGCGATGTGGTCAGGATGACCGGGGTGTCGGTCTCCACATCCTGGAACTTGGAGAGGTGACCCCGGCCGATGTCGCCTTCGTCGGCGGTGACGCGGCAGACATAGTCCGGGTTGTCGCGCACGAGGTCGGCATTCAGTTCCGCCAGCGCCTGACGCATCTCCAGCGCGTGCTCCTGATCCACGCAGAATACGATGGTCTTGGCCATACGGTCGGTCTCGGCCATGAAGTCGGCGAGATGGCGGGCGATGGCGCGGGTCCGGGCGCGCAAGGCGACGACGCGCTCGAAGTCACGGGTCTGGTATTCATTGTCGGGGACTTCTCGGCCGTATCGGTCCAACTCGCCCCGGCTTGGCCGCCAGCCTGCGGCGTCATAGTCCGTGATCACCCGATGCACGCGGTAAGGCGCAAGGAAGCCATCCGCGATCCCCTGCGCCAGGCTGTATTCGTAGAGGGGATCGCCGAAATAGGTGTAGGTATCGACATTCTCCTCGCGCCGGGGCGTCGCGGTCATGCCGATCTGGGTGGCCGGCTCGAACCATTCGAGGATCTCGCGCCAATTGCTGTCGTCGCGCGCGCTGCCGCGGTGGCATTCATCCACGATGATCAGGTCGAAGAAGTCGCGGGGATATTCCCGATACAGTCCGGGCCGGTTCTCGTCGCGCGCAATCGACTGGTAGATCGCGAAATACATGTCGCGGCTCTTGACCGCGATGCCACCGGCGATCTTGTGGCGCGCGTCGCCGAAGGGGCTGAAATCCTTGGCCATCGGATCGTCGACGAGGACATTGCGGTCGGCCAGGAACAGAACTTTTGGTGTGCGGTTCACGCCCTTGCCGTTCCAGCGCGCCGACCACAGCTTCCAGCTGATCTGGAAGGCGACGGCAGTCTTGCCTGCCCCGGTGCAGAGCGTGAGCAGGATCCGTTTCCGCCCCTGCAGTACTGCCTGGACGGCACGATTGACCGCGATTTCCTGATAGTACCGCAACGGCTTCGCGCGATCCGGAAAGCTCGGGGTCAGCAACCGCTCGGCTGTGAGCGGGTCGTTTAGTCCCTCTGCCGCGCGCTGGCGCGCCCACAGCTCATCCGGGCTCGGGAACGCGTCCAGCATACGCTCGATACCGGTCGTGTAGTCGAATTCCACAATCTCGGCGCCATTGGTGGCGTAGGCAAATTTGAGCCCAAGAATCTCGGCATAATCCTTGGCCTGCTGCAAGCCATCTGCGGCATGGCGGTATCTGGCCTTGGCCTCTACCACGGCAATCGGGAAGTCGGGGTTGTAGCGCAGAACATAGTCCGCGCGCTTCTGCTTGCCCCTGCGGGCCCGGCCGCCGACGAAGACGATCCGGCCATCGGTGAACGTCCGCTGCTCATTGATGGCATGCGGCCGGTCGTCCCAGCCTGCTTCCTGCAGCTTCGGGACGACAAGTTTGCGGCAGGTATCGGCCTCGTTCACCGGTGCACCCCGAAACCCACCTATGCCGATTCAGCCACAAGGGGCTGGCCAGTGGTGGCGGAGGCGGCCGGAGAGGCCAACGACCAGACCCTTACGGCGCGGCCGACAAGGTCGATCTGGCGCGAGGCCAGCTGATCCTTCGTCCATTCGTCTGCCGCTAGGATTGGCTTGGTGGTGTCGAACGAGACCTTGTCGTTCTTTCTGGAGAAAACTTCCTTCTTGCGATCGAACGAATAGAACTTTGCCTTGTAATTCTTGATCCCGGCCAGCAGCGCCAAATTGCCAAGGCGATGCAGCCAAAGGCGATGATCGTCATCGGTGAAACGTTCGCGCCAGTAATCATCCTTCAGCGCCTGCGGCAGGACGTGCTCGATGGTGATCTTGCCGCCGAAATCCTTGGTGACCGATTCATCCTGGTCCGCCTCCTCGAGGCGCAGCAGAACCGCCTGAGCGAAGGGCCGACCATAGACCTCCCCGTCAATCAGCGAGCGGAACTCGTCATCGTTCGCGTTGCTGAGGAAAATTGCCCGGATGTCGTCGGCCGACTTGCCGGCCCGGATTGCCGTTATCAGCTGGAAATACACAGTAAGGCGCGCGGTGAACGCAAGGCGCCTGATCCAGTTCTGATAGGTGATCCGCTCGAGCAGGTCGATGAACTCATCCTCGGTCAAGGCAGGCGCCGGGTTCTCGTTCGCGATCAGCGCAGGCTCCGGCCGGTTGAGAAAGGCAAGCAGCGGCGGAATCCATTCCTCGAATGGACCTGTCGCGTATTTGTGCCGCTCCGAGTGCTCGTTTAGGCCACGTGGCGTTCAAAGGCCAAGGGGCTTTTGCCTCCCAATGCTGAGTGCCGACGGCGCGGGTTATAGAAGCCGTTGATGTATT
>NZ_WMII01000029.1 GCF_009711265.1 Paracoccus shanxieyensis
TATTTCTTTCAGGGCACCGATGGGCGGATCATCTTTGCCATCCCCTATGAGCAGGATTTCACCCTGATCGGCACGACCGACATGGACCATGACGGCCCGCCCGAGGCGGCGCGCTGTTCGGATGCGGAACGCGATTATCTGTGCCGCTTTGCCAGCCAGTATTTCGCGCAGCCGGTGACGGCGGATCAGGTGGTCTGGACCTATTCCGGGGTGCGGCCGCTTTACAATGACGGCGCCAGTTCGGCCACGGCGGCGACGCGGGACTATGTGCTCAGCCTTGATGCCGCGGGCGCGCCGCTGCTGAACGTCTTTGGCGGCAAGATCACCACCTATCGCCGGCTGGCCGAAAGCGCGCTGGCAAAGCTTGCGCCGCATTTCCCAAAGGCCGGGGCGGCCTGGACGGCGGGCGTGGCGCTGCCGGGCGGCGATTTCACGGTCGATGGGGTGGGCGCGCTGGTCGATGACCTGCGCGCGCGCCATCCGCGCCTGTCCGCCCGCGACGCGCTGCGGCTGGTGCGCACACATGGGACCGAGGCCGCGCTGATCCTGTCCGACCCGCCCGGCCACGACTTCGGCGCCGGCCTGACCGAGGCCGAACTGCGCTGGTTCGCCACCCGCGAATTCGCCACCTGCGCCGAGGACGTGCTGTGGCGCAGGACGAAACTGGGGCTGAGGATGGACGGCGCGCAGCAGCAGGCCGTGCAGGACTGGTTCGAGGCCTACAGCGCCTGAACCGCCTGTTTTGCTGCGGCATATTCCGTGGCCAGCCGGTCGATCATCTGCGCGGCAGGCGTCACCTCATGCACCGCGCCGATCCCCTGACCTGCGCCCCAGATCTTGCTCCACGCCTTGGCGGCGCCGAAATCCATCTTGGACGGATCGGCGGTTTCCAGCGCGGCCGGATCCAGCCCGGCATTGCGGATCGAGGCCGCAAGGTAATTGCCATGCACCCCGGTGAACAGGTTCGAGTTCACGATGTCCTGCGCACCGCTGTCGACGATCATCTGCTTGTAATCGGCGGGCGCATTGGCTTCTGGCGTGGCGATGAAGGGGCTGCCGATATAGGCCAGATCCGCACCCATGACCTGCGCCGCCAGCACCGCGCGGCCGGTGGCGATGCTGCCCGAAAGCAGCAGCGGGCCGTCGAACCATGCGCGGATTTCCTGCACCAGCGCAAAGGGCGACTGCACCCCGGCATGACCGCCCGCACCTGCCGCGACGGCGATCAGCCCGTCCGCGCCCTTTTCGATGGCCTTGCGCGCAAAGGTGTCGTTGATGACATCATGCAGCGCGATGCCGCCGCAATCATGCGCTGCGGCGTTCACCTCGGGGCGGGCGCCAAGGCTGGTGATCCAGACCGGCACCTTGTGGCGGTGGCAGATCTCGATGTCGCGTTCCAGCCGGGCATTGCTGCGATGCACGATCTGATTGACCGCAAAGGGCGCGGCGGGACGGTCGGGATTGGCCTGATTGTGCCGGTCCAGTTCCTCGGCGATCCGGGTCAGCCATGCGTCCAGCAGCGGCGGTTCGCCATCCTTTTCGCGGGCGTTCAGGGCTGGAAAGCTGCCGACGATGCCCGCCTTGCATTGCGCGATGACCAGCTCCGGTCCCGAGACGATGAACATGGGCGATGCGACGACGGGAATGCGCAGATGCGCAAGAATAGGCGGTAGCATGGGTTCCTCCGGACCAGTTGGCAGCAGGTTGCCCGCTGGGCTGCCCGCTGCCAATGGTGCCGTGGCGTTAGAAGGGCAGCGGATGGTCCTTGTGGACATGCTCGATCTGGCGCAGCGCGTCGTCGGTCAGCACCAGATCGATGCCCTCGATCAGGTGTTTCAGCTGATCGCGATTGGTCGCGCCGATAATCGGGATGCATTTGAAAGGCCGCTGCCGGGTAAAGGCGATGGCCATGTGGATCGGATCCAGCCCCAGCTTCGCCGCCAGCGCGTGATAGGCGGCCACCGCCTCGGGGGCGCGTTTTGTGCGCCGCCCGCCCAGATCGCCGGGACCGCCGGTCGCCAGATCGACGGCGGCGCGGCTGCCCTCGGGCGGCGTGCCATCGGCGTATTTCCCGGTCAGAAGCCCCGCCGCAAGGCAGGAATAGGCCAGCAGGGTCACGTCCTCATTCACCGCCGTTTCGGCCAGATCCAGATCATAAAGCCGCGCCATCAGCGAATATTCGTTCTGGATGGTGACGACGCGCGGCGCGCCGATCCGGTCGGCCACATTGCACCAGCGCGCGGTGCCCCATGCGCTTTCATTGGACAGACCAAAGGCGCGGATCTTGCCCGCCTGCTGCGCCTTGGCCAGCGCGCCCAGCACATCGGCCATATGGTCCAGCGTCTTTTCCCGGTCCTGTTTCGAGGGGTCGTAGCGCCAGTTCTGGCGAAACGCATAGCTGCCGCGCACCGGCCAGTGCAGCTGATAGACATCGATGCAATCGGTCCGCAGCCGCTTCAGCGAGGCGTCGATCGTGTCGCTGATGATCGCGCCGTCAAAGCCTTCGCGGCGCACCTTGTCGCTGGGGCCGGTCACCTTGGTGGCGATTTCCACCCGGTCGCGGTTGCCCCGGTTGGAGAGCCATTCGCCGATGAATTCCTCGCTGCGGCCCACGGTTTCGCGGCGCACGGGATTGACGGGATACATCTCGGCGGTGTCCAGAAAGGTGATCCCGGCTTCCAGCGCCATATCCATCTGCATCTGCGCATCGGCCAGATCGGTCTGATTGCCAAAGGTCATCGTTCCCAGCGACACCGCACTGACCGCGACCCCGCTGTTTCCAAGCGTCAAACGTTGCATCACTGCCCCTTCATTGGCGGAGGGGAATGGGAGTCGAACCCACCCGGGACAGGCTCGCTGCCCCAACCGGATTTGAAGTCCGGCCGCCCCACCGGGGACGATTCCCTTCCATCTGCTTCAATCCGACCCATCCGCTGCGAACAGGTCCATCCGGTGCGGATTGATGCGCCGCAGATCGCCGCGACGCAAGGTTAGACCAAGCTTGTCAAAGAAGTCGAGGATCTGGATCGCCACCTTCCGCCCATTCTGTGTGCGGTCGCGAAAATCCGGGGCGGTGAACCAGCCATCCTGCTGCGGCAATTCGCGCAGGATGCGGATCATTTCGATCGTGGTGTCGCGGGTGAAAAAATGGTCATGCGCGATCTGGTCGATGCGGCCCTGACGCGCGGCCATGCGCAGGATGCGGCGGATCTCGGCCTCATCGGCGGACAGGTCATGGGCCAGATCGCGGACGCGGGGCGGGCGGAAGCGGGCATCGCCCCGCAGCATGGGCAGGATCTGCGCCAGAATCGTCTCATCGGTGTCCGACAGGCGCGGCAGGTGCTGCGGCAGGCGGATGAAGGCGCCGTCCAGCGCGATCAGGCCCGCCGCGGCCTCGGCCCGCAGGAAGGCGGTAAAATCAGGCTTAGCGATGCGCGGGGTCAGGATCATGCGCAAAGGCTCGCGCCCCATGCCCTGAAGATCGGGGTTTTCCGCGTGATAGGTGGCCAGTTCGTCCTGCATCTTCTGGCGCAGCGCAGCCAGCAAGCGGGGGCTAAGCGCCTGATGCGTGCCGGGAAGCAGCGCGACGCCGGTGGTGTCAGACGCGACCAGCGCATGATCGCGGGCATGGGCATCCAGATCAACCAGCGCCAGATCGGCCAGCTTGGGCAGGCTGTCCTGCATCGCCGCCAGGACCGCCAGCCGTTCCGGGCGCGACCGGCGGCGGGCGGGCGGGCGCAGGTCGATCAGGCTGCCACCGCCGATGGTGCGACGCGCCGAGACATCGCGCAGGATGAAGCGGTCCTGCACAGTCGCAGCGACGGGCCGGTCCAGCACGATCTGCGCAAGCCCGGTGTCGCCGGGTTGCAGCGGACCTTGCAGGGGCACGATCCGGGCGCCGATCTCGGACGCGCCCAGATGCAGGCGGGCGGGGAACCATGTGGTCAGCGCCTTGGGTTCAGAGGCCAGCACGCGCAGCAGCACGTCGATGCGCTGGGTCGGCGCGTCAAGCAGCGGGTCCAGCGCCACATCGCCGCGATGGATGTCGTGATGCGTGGGGCCCGTCAGGTTCAGGGCGCAGCGCTGGCCCGCAAGCCCGGCATCGGCCTTGCGGTTCTGGGCATGGATGCCGCGCACCCGAGCCGCCGCCCCCAAGGGGCTGATCGTGATCTGATCGCCCACCTGCACCCGCCCCGACAGCACCGTGCCCGTGACGACCGTTCCCGCACCGGAAATCGTGAAGCTGCGGTCGATGGCCATGCGGAAGCGCCGGTCGGTGGCGCGCGCAAGGGTCGCGGCCTCGGCCTGCGCCAGCGCGTCACGCAGCACGTCGATGCCCGCGCCTGAAAGCGATGAGACCGGGATGACCCGACTGCCCGCCAGCGTGGTGCCTGCCAGAAGGTCGTGAATGTCGGTGCCAAGCGTCGCCAGGCGGTCGGCATCCGCCAGATCGGCCTTGGTCAGCGCCACGATGCCGCGCCCGATCCCCAGCAGATCAAGGATCGCCAGATGTTCGCGGGTCTGCGGCATGATGCCGTCATCTGCGGCGATGACCAGCAGGGCAAGATCGATCCCGCCCGCCCCGGCCAGCATGGTGTGGACGAATTTCTCGTGTCCCGGCACGTCGATGAAGCCAGTGATCGCGCCGCCGCCCAGATCGGCATAGGCAAAGCCCAGATCTATGGTGATGCCACGGGCCTTTTCCTCGGCCAGCCGGTCGGCATCGACGCCGGTCAGGGCTTTGACCAGCGCCGTCTTGCCGTGGTCGATATGGCCTGCGGTGCCGACGATCATGCGACGGCGCGCATCAGTGCGGCATCATCCGGCAGGCAGCGCAGGTCCAGCACCAGCGCGCCGTCATGAATGCGGCCGATGATCGGCATGGCCCCGGCCCGCAGCCGCGCCGCCAGCGCGTCCGGATCGGGCGACAGCGCCAGCCCGGCGCTGGGGATGGTGTCCGTGGGCAGCGCGCCCGAACCGATCTGGCTGGCACAATCCACCACGCGCACCTGACAGCCCAAGGCCGCCGCCACCTGCGGCGCAAGGCGTTCGGCCTGCGCCCGGATCTCGGCCAGGGGCCGCGACAACAGCCGCAGCGTGGGCAGGCGTTCGGCCAGACGATCGGGGTCGCGATACAGGCGCAGCGTCGCCTCGGTCGCGGCAATGCGGATCTTGTCCATGCGCAGGGCGCGCTTCAGCGGGTTCTTGTTGATCCGCGCGATGATGTCGCGCGTGCCGACGATGAACCCGGCCTGCGGACCGCCCAGCAACTTGTCGCCTGAAAACGTGACGACATCGGCGCCCTCGGCCACGGCCTCGGCGACAGTGGGTTCCGGCGACAGGCCCCAGCGCCGCAGATCGACCAGCGTGCCCGAGCCAAGATCGTTGACCATGGGCAGCCCGGCCTGATGCGCGATGGTCGCAAGCTGGGCGGCGGGAACTTCGGCGGTGAAGCCCTCGATCCGGTAATTCGAGGTATGCACCTTCATCAGCAGGCCGGTCTCGGCCGTGATGGCGTCCTGATAGTCGCGCGCATGGGTGCGGTTCGTCGTGCCCACCTCGCGCAGGGTGCATCCGGCCTGCTGCATGATGGCCGGCATCCGGAAAGCACCGCCGATTTCAATAAGTTCCCCGCGCGAGACGATGGCTTCGCGGCGCATGGCCAAGGTGTTCAGGACGATCAGGACAGCGGCGGCATTGTTATTGACGACGGTGGCATCCTCGGCCCCGGTCAGGTCGCACAGCAGGGCGCGCAGATGGCTGTCGCGTTCGCCCCGGCCGCCGGTTTCAAGGTCAAACTCCAGCGCGGCGGGGGCGCGCATGGCATCGGTCGCGGCGTCGATCGCGGCATCGGCCAGCAGCGCGCGGCCCAGATTGGTGTGCAGCACCGTGCCCGTCAGGTTCAGCACCGGACGCAGTCTGGACTGCGCCTGCCCGGTCAGCCCAGCCGAAGCCGCCGCAAGAATGGCCGAAGCATCGGGCAGAGGATCGGGGCGGTCCGTGCGGATCCGCGCCAGTTCGGCCCGCAGCATCCGGGTCACGGCGGCGCGGCCATGATCGTTGACCAAGGCATCCGCCTGCATCAGCAGCCGGTCGACCGATGGCAGGGCGCGCAGGTCCATCAGAAGCCCATCAGATAGGGATTGAAGCTGCCGCGCGTCCAGTCGCTGTCGCGCATCATCAGGTCCAGCCCAAGGCTGGCCACGTCATCGGCAATCGGCTCAAGCGTGGGATTTTTGTTTTGATACATGATCTTGACCCATTTGCCGCATTCCCGGCAGCATTCGGCCTTGATCGTCGCCTCATCCGTCTCGACCGAGCGATAGGTGATGCCTTTGGTGGATCCGCAGCAAGTGCATTTCACGCGGACCTCATTCCACAGCGTCTGGCAGGTGGCGCAGGCGCAATAGCGCGCGCCTTCGGCCCCGATGTTTTCAGTGACCACGGTTGCGGCGGCGCGGCCACCACATGCGGGACAGACGCCGGTGCGGATCGCTACCAGTTGTTCCACGTGAAGCATTCCCGCCAGCATTGCCGCATGGACCTGCAACGCGGCGGCGGCGAAGAGATGCGGGGCCACGCTGTCATCGGGGAGCGTATCGGTCAGCACATTCGTCAGCACCCAGTCGCGGTCGGCTGGGCTGGCGTCGCGCAAAGCCTCCAGCGCCAACCGTGCCGGGGCGGGCATGTCGATCTGCGCCAGCGCCGGGATCAGCGCGTCCAGGGCCGCCGACAGACCTGCGCGCATGGCATTTCGATCCAGCGGCGGCATCTGGTTGACGCGCGCCTGTTCGATGCCCGAAGGGGCCGCGGGCTGCGGCAGGCTGGCCGCCAACGATGCCTGCGCCCGGGCAATGCCGCCCAGAAACCGCAGATAGCCGGACAGGTTCGGATTATGATCGGCCAGAAACTCGAAACGCTCAGCTCGGGTGGTGAACAGCGCCACGGGGTCGGGCAGGCGGGCCAGAGGCACCTTGGCCACGCCGCCGATCATCGAAGGGTCGGGTTTGTTATTCATCGCATTCCCGGGCCGGACCGGCCACAATTTCCTTTATTCTGCCGGGTCGCGCTTTTCGCGTCCAGCCAGTTCACGCAGCCATTTGCGGTGGTGCCGCCACGCCCAGCCGCCGGTGACGGTGCCGCGCGTCATGGCCCGCAGCGTGCCGCGCGTCCAGATCGCGGCGTAGACATGCAGGATGAAGATCAGGATGATCGCAACCGCCGCAAGCGCATGGACCAGCACCGCGATGCGCCGCACCGGGATGCTGACCAGTTGCGGGAAATACTGTTCCCAGATCATCACGCCGGACACGATCAGCACCACGATCAGCCCCGACATGCCCCAGAAGATGAACTTCTGCCCGGCATTGTATTTGCCAAGCTCGGGCAGCTTTTCCTCTTCGCCCTTCACGACCTCGCCGATATGGCTGACCCATGTGGCGTCCTCGCGCCGGGGCAGGTTCAGCCGCCACAGCTGCACGAACAGCAACAGGAAGCTGAAAAACAGCACGATGCCCACGAAAGGGTGCAGCCAGCGCGTGATCTGGCCCCCACCGAACAGCCCGGTCAGAAAGTAAAGCGAGGGGTGAAACAGGGCCATGCCCGACAAAAGCAGCACGATCAGGCTGGCGGCTGTCACCCAGTGGTTCGCGCGCGTGAAGCCGCGATACCGGCTGACGGTGACGGGCGCGGTGCTTTCGATGTGATCGCCCGGTTGGGAATAGATGCGCTTTCTCATCACACCTCCCTTTCGCTGCGTTCGACCAGTTCCTCGGCCTCGTGTTCCTCGGCGGCGGTGACCTTGTTGGCGCGGCCCAAGAGGCCGTGCAGGACCGAGCCAAGCGCCGCCGCGCCGATGGCCGCAAGCCCCACGGTCTTGGTGACGCCCTTCCAGCCTTCGACCACCGGAGAGATCCGCGGTTCTTCCGGCAGGTCGGAATACAGCGCCGGCTTGTCGGCATGGTGCAGGACATAGAACACATGCGTGCCGCCGACGCCTGCGGGATCATAGATGCCCGCCTTGTCATAGCCGCGCGATTTCAGATCCTCGACCCGCGCTTCGGCATGGGTCAGCATGTCCTCTTTGGTGCCAAAGACGATGGCCTGCGTGGGGCAGGCCTTGGCGCAGGCCGGGCCCTGACCGACGGCGACCCGATCCGAACACAGCGTGCATTTATAGCTTTTGTGATCGACCTTGCTGACGCGGGGGATGTCGAAGGGGCAGCCGGTCACGCAATAGCCGCAGCCGATGCAATTGTCGTGGATGAAGTCGACGATGCCATTGGTGTATTGCACGATGGCGCCGGGGGCCGGGCAGGCTTTCAGGCAGCCCGGATCTTCGCAATGCATGCAGCCATCCTTGCGGATCAGCCATTCGAACTCGCCGGTTTCCGGGTTGTCGTATTCCGAAAACCGCATCAGCGTGAACATGTCCGGCGTCAGGTCATGCGGGTTTTCATACATGCCGACGTTATGTTCGATTTCCGGGACGGTATCGTTCCACTCGGCGCAGGCAGATTGGCAGGCCTTGCAGCCGATGCATTTCGACACGTCGATCAGCTTGGCCACCGGCGTCAGGTCGCGTGTCGGTGGCGGCAGGTTCGGCGTGGCCGAGGCGCGGCGCACATCGCCCGCGCCAAGATTTGCCTTCATCGGCTGGATCGGCGGGTTGGACACCGCCGTCCGGGGGCTGTCGGCTTCGGTCGTCATGATACGGCCTCCGCTGTTGCGGGTTCGATATTGACCAGAAACGCCTTGTATTCCGGCGTTTCGATATTCGCGTCACCGACAAAGGGCGTCAGGCTGTTCGGCCCGAAACCTTTGCGCGCGGCGCCCATGAAGCCCCAGTGCAGCGGGATGCCGATGACATGCACCAGCTTGTCGCCACATTGCAGCGGCCGCAGGCGGCGGCTGATCAGCGCCTTGGCCGTGACCTGACCCCGCTTGGACCAGACCCGCACCGTGCCGCCCTTGGTGATGCCCTTCTCCTCGGCCAGTTCGGGGCTGATCTCGACGAAGAACTCGGGCTGCAGGGCCGCGTTGATGCGGTTGTGCTTGGTCCAATAGTGGAAATGTTCGGTCAGACGATACGAGGTCGCGACAAGGGGGAATTCTTCGGACGTGCCGAAGGTCTTGACATCGCTGGCAAAGACGCGCGCCACCGGATTGCCCACCATCTTGTCGTTGAACGGGTTGGTGATGGGCGATTCAAAGGGCTCCATATGCGTCGGGAAAGGCCCGTCGCGCATCATGCCCCGCGTGAACAACCGCGAGGTGCCTTCCGGGTTCATGATGAACGGGCCGACATCGCCGGGCTTTGCCGTGGGCGAGATGTCGGGGATGTCATAGCCCACCCATTTTTCGCCGTTCCATTCGATCAGCTTGCGGCTGACGTCCCATGGCCTGCCCTGCAGATCGGCCGAGGCGCGGTTATACAGGATCCGCCGGTTCATCGGCCAGGCGAAGGACCAGCCCAGATAGGCGCCGGTTTCGTCCGGGTCGGTGTTGTCGCGGCGGGCCATGATATTGCCCTCCTCGGTCCAGCAGCCGGAAAAGATCCAGCAGCCGCCCATGGTCGTGCCGTCGTCGCGGAACTGCCCGAAATTCGCAAGCTGCGTGCCGGCCCTGGCGACCAGCTTGGTCTTGTCGGTCAGGTCATAGACATCGGCCAGCGCGCGCCCGTTCATTTCCTTGGCCAGTTCCTCGGCCGTGGGATCGACGGGGTTGGCATAGTCCCATGCCAGATTCAGGATCGGTTCGGGCAGCACGCCGCCTTCATCCTGATACAGCTTCTTCACGCGCTGAAAGATCTGCGACATGATCCAGGTGTCGCGCTGCGATTGTCCGGGGGGCGTCGCCGCCGCCCAGTGCCATTGCAGCCAGCGCCCGGAATTGACCAGCGATCCGTCATCTTCGGCAAAGCTGGTCGTGGGCAGTTCCAGCACCTCGGTCTGGATCTGGGACGGGTCCACGTCGTTGTATTCGCCGTGATTTTCCCAGAAATGCGAGGTTTCCGTTTCCAGCGGGTCCATGACGACCAGCAGTTTCAGCTTGCTGAGCGCCTGCGTGATCTTGCCCCGGTTGGGGAAGGATAGCAGCGGGTTGAAGCCCTGGCAGAAATAGTTGGTGATCTGCCCGGCATTCATCAGCTCGAACATGCGCAGAACGTCATAGGCCGGAACGTCCAGCTTGGGCAGCCAGTCATAGGCCCAGTTGTTGTCCGCCGTCGCGGCATCGCCCCACATGGCCTTCATGAAGCTGACCATGAATTTGGGATAGTTCTGCCAATAGCTGGTCTGGTTCGGACGCAGCGGCTTGAACTGGCGGCTGGACATATAGGTCGCCCAGTCCGGTTCCTTTTCGGTCGGGATGTTCAGATAGCCGGGGATCAGGTTCGACATCAGGCCCAGATCGGTCAGGCCCTGAATGTTGGAATGCCCGCGCAGCGCGTTCATGCCACCGCCGCGCATGCCGATATTGCCCAGAATAAGCTGCAGCATCGCCATGCCGCGGATGTTCTGCGCGCCCTTGGAATGCTGCGTCCACCCCAGCGCATACATCGAGGTCATGACCCTGTCGGTCGCCGAACATTCGCCGATCATCTGAGCGATTTTCAGGAAGCGGTCGCGCGGCGTGCCACAGGTCTGTTCGACCAGTTCCGGCGTATAGCGCGAGACATGTTCCTTCAGCAGGTTCCAGACACAGCGCGGGTTTTGCAGCGTCATGTCGACGGCGGCAAAACCATCCTCGCCGATCACATAATCCCAGCTCGACTTGTCATAATCGCGCTTTTCCGGGTCGTAGCCGCTGAACAGCCCGTCCTGCCAGCCGAATTCGTCTTTCACGATCAGCGCGGCATTGGTGTAGTTGCGGACGTAATCCCACTGCACCTTGTCGTTTTGGATCATCCAGTTGATCATCGCCATCAGGAAGACGATGTCCGAACCCGGACGGATCGGCGCATAGTAATCCGCCACCGAGGCGGTGCGGGTAAAGCGCGGATCGACCACGATCAGCTTGGCGCCGCGATGCGCCTTTGCCTCGGTCACCCATTTGAAGCCGCAAGGATGCGCTTCGGCTGCATTGCCGCCCATCACGATCACCAGATCGGTGTTCTTGATGTCGGTCCAGGGGTTGGTCATCGCTCCGCGGCCAAATGTCGGGCCCAAACTGGACACCGTGGGGCCGTGTCAGACGCGCGCCTGGTTATCGAATCCGACGATTCCCATGGCGCGGACCGTCTTGTAGGTCAGCCATGCGGTTTCGTTCGTTGTGGCGGAAGCCGCCAGAAAGCCGGTGCTGGTCCAGCGGTTCACCGTCACGCCCGCATCGTTCTGCAGGACCATGTTGGCGTCGCGGTCGTCCTTCAGGGCACGCGCGATCTTGTCCAGCGCCTCATCCCAGCCGATCGGCTCGAACCGGTCCGCGCCGGGGCGGCGGATGCGGGGTTCGGTCAGGCGGGTCGCGGCGTGGACGGTATCCTTCAGCGCGGCACCTTTGGGGCACAGCGTGCCGCGGTTCGTCGGGTGGTCCGCATCGCCTTCGATATGGACGATCTCGGCCTTTTCGCCGGCGGCCACGTCGCCTTTTGCATAGATCAGGATGCCGCAGGCGACCGAGCAATAGGTGCAGGTATTGCGCACCTCGGTGGTCGAGGCCAGCTTGAAGGCACGCACATGCGCCGCCTCTGCTGCCTCAGCCTCGCCAAAGCCCATGGCCCCAAGCGAGGTTGCCGCGACGCCCGCACCCGCCAGCTTCAGAAAGCCGCGCCGTGAGAGGTCGATATTCATCGTGCCCTCCTTTGCCTGTCATAGAGATAGGTACCCGCAAAGGATGAACCTTGCCGCGCCCGGATGTCAACCGAATGCGGCAAGGGCGCCCCGGTTCGGGACGCCCTCAAGCTGTTGTTATCCGTTGTGTTTAGTCGGACATAACGCCCGGATCAGACTTCGACCGAGACCGAGCCGATGGGGTTCGAGCAGCAGGCAAGGATATAGCCATCCGCGATGTCGTCATCGGTGATGCCGCCATTGTGGACCATATGCACCTCGCCCGAGGTTTTTCTGATCTTGCAGGTGCCGCACAGGCCGAAGGTGCAGCCCGACGGGATGTTCAGCCCGTTGGCCTTGGCCACCGCCAGAACGGTGTCGGTTTCGGTGCATTTCGCGATGACGCCCGAGGTGGCAAAGGTGATCTGCGCGCCTGCGTCGTCGTCCAGCACCACATCGTCCAGAACCGGAGCTTCCGATTCCTTGCGGACCGGCGCGCCGAAGCTTTCCTGATGATAGTGGTCCATGTCGAAGCCAAGCGCGATCAGCATGTCGCGCACCGCCTGCATGAAGGGCTCGGGGCCGCAGCAGAACACCTCGCGCTCCAGATAGTCGGGCGCCATCAGGCCCAGCATGATCTGGTTCAGGCGGCCGCGATAGCCGTGCCATGTGCGGAAGGGGTCGTTTTCTTCGACCGTGAAGCGCAGTTGCAGGCCGGGCACGCGGTCGGCCATGCCTTCCAGCCGCTGGCGGAAGATGATCTCGCTGGGGGATTTGGCGGCATGGACGAACACGATGTCCGGCATTTCACCGGAATCCCACGCCCATGTCGTCATCGACATCATCGGCGTGATGCCCGACCCGGCCGAGATCATCAGGTATTTCGGTGCCTCGTGCTTCACGAAGCTGAAGATCCCCGCCGGGCCAAAGGCTTTCAGCTTCATGCCGGGGCGCAGGTGGTCCAGCATCCAGCGCGTGCCGATGCTGTCGAACTGCGCCTTGACCGTCACCGAAATCGACAGCGGCCGCGAGGGGCTGGAGCTGATCGTATAGGTCCGCTGCACATTGCCGCCCGGCACCGGCAGGTCCAGCGTGATGAACTGGCCCGGTTGATAGTCGAACCATGCCCCGGACGGCGCGCGGAAGGTGAAGGTGGCGGTGTCCGAGGTCTCGGGCACCACCATCGCACATTCCAACGGCTCATCGTCGCGCCATGGCCGGTCGCCAAACGCCTTGATATGGACCGCCATTATTCTGCCGCCATCGCCGGAGCGGGGGACAGACGTTCGGTCATCTTGTCGCAATACCAATCAACGAACTGCACGACGCCCTCTTCCTGAATCATCGAATAGGGGCCGGGTTCATAGGCGGGCGACAGGATGCCCTTCTGGTTCTCCTCGACCACCAGCCGGTCTTCGTCATTGGTGTTCAGCCAGACGCGGGTCAGGGTTTCGATGTCGTAATCCACGCCCTCGACCGCATCCTTGTGCACCAGCCAGTTCGTGGTGACCTGCGTTTCGGTCGGGCTGATCGGCAGGATGCGGAAGACGATCGCGTGATCGGCCAGAAAATGGTTCCAGGTGTTCGGATAGTGGAAGAAAAGCAGGCTGCCCGCATCGTTGAAGGGCATCTGGCCCATGCGCTTGCTGACCGCCGCCTTGGTGCTGAGCGTATAGCTTTCGGCATTGTTCAGCAGCGGAATACGCGCCAGACGCCATTCCATCTTGGGATGGTTGACGAAACGCGACGGCAGGCCAGCGGCCTCGCAACGTTTCCAGTGGTCCAGAATGTCCGGGCTGGCGCTGTCCGGGCCTTCCATCGCGGTCATGGCCGGGTTGTCGGAATAGGTCCGGCACAGCGACGGGTGCGAGCCGCCGCAGTGATAGCATTCGCGGTTGTTTTCAAAGACCAGCTTCCAGTTGCCGTTCTCGACGATGGTCGAGGAATAGGCGACCTTCGCATCCGTCAGCCCCGACGGGGCCAGATAGGTCATCAACTGCTTGGCCATGTCGCCGATGGCCGGCGGAACCTGAGCCAGACAGATGAAGATCATGCCGCTGATATCGACGCAATGCACGGCTTTCAGGCCGAATTTCGACGGCTCGAAATCATCGCCCATGTCGCGGGCATAGAGCAGCTTTCCGTCAAGCTCATAGGTCCACTGGTGATAGGGGCAGACCAGTTTCGCCGCCGAGCCGTTGGGCTTGGAGCACAGCCGCTGGCCGCGATGGCGGCACACGTTGTGGAAGGCGCGCACCTTGCCGTCACCGCCGCGGATGACCAGAATCGGATAGGCGCCGACTTGCAGCGTGGCATAGTTGCCGGTTTTCGGCAGTTCACAGGCGGGAACGGCGAACAGCCATTCCTTGTACCAGATGTTTTCCAGATCCGCCTGCAGCACGCCGGGATCGCAATAGAGTTCGCGCGACAGCGAAAAATTCTTTTGCCGATTGGCGATGTGGGACAGGATTTCAGCGTTGTTGAGCATGGTCGATTCCGGTGGCTGGAGGAGTGGCGTCCTATGGCGGGAAACTGCATGGAAATCTTACGCGGCAATTTGTCAAATACGACATTTCGACGACGGAAATGGACGCTGCCGAAATCTGCGGCAACCGGGCCGGGCCGATTTCCGTTGTCATGCGTTATGATGCAGCAACGGCTGGCCTTTTGTCACGATCTCGCGATGGCCGGACGGCGATTTCCGTGGGGTGTCGGTGAATGATAATTTCGCGACGCGCATTTGGCCTTGGCGGCGCTGTGCTTCTGGGATGGCCGGCGGCGGGACATGCCCAGCAGCCGGTCTTTTTCCGCATCGGCACGGGCGCGACCGGCGGCAACTACTATCCCATCGGCAGCCTTGTCGCGACGGCGATTTCACAGCCGCCCGGATCGCGGGACTGCGCAGATTGCGGCGTGCCGGGGCTGGTTGCATCGGCCATCACCACCGATGGCTCGGTCGCAAATGCCGCGGCGGTCCAATCGGGCGCGCTGGAATCGGGTTTTGTGCAGGGCGATGTCGCGGCCTTCGCCTATTCCGGGACGGAAATGTGGCACGACCGGCCGCCGGCGCAGGATCTGCGGGCGATTGCCAATCTGTATCCCGACACGATCCATGTGGTTGCCGATGCCTCGGCAGGGATCGCGACAATCGCAGATCTTCGCGGCAAGCGCGTCGCAATGGGCGAGCGTTTTTCCGGCACGCGGGTCGATGCCAACCTGATCCTTGCGGCGGCGGGGCTGGATGAAAGCCAGATCGACGCCCAGCAGATGTCCATCGACGCGGCAGCCGATGCGCTTGGTGCGGGGAAACTGGACGCGCTTTTCTTTTCAGCCGGGCATCCCGCCGTGGTTCTGGCGCGGCTGGCAAGCCAGCGGGATATCGCATTCATTCCGATCGACGGCACTTTGCGCGACCGTATTCTGGCCGCGCATTCGTTTTTCCTGCCCCAGCGCATCGCGGCCGGGACCTATCAGGATCAGAGTGTGGCGGTCGAGACGATCTCGGTCGGGGCGCAATGGCTGACCTCGGCGCGGCAATCCGATGAACTGATCTATCAGATCACCCGGGCGCTGTGGCGTGACCGCAGTCAGACCCTGCTTGCAGCTGCCTTTGGCGGTGCCGCCATCATCCGGCGCGAGAACGCCTTGTCGGGCCTGACGATCCCGCTGCATCCCGGCGCGGCCCGTTTCTACCGCGAAACCGGACTGCTGCGCTGAGCTTGGGACAAGTGTGTGGAGGAATCGGGTCGACTCAGGGGGTGGCGTCTGTGGGAATCCGGCAGGGCTGTTTTCCCCTGTGGACGAAGGGCCGGAACATCGCGGAAACGCAGCCGCGTTGTCCACATGTCGAAAACCTTTTCGTGACAATCCACAGCCTGTGAGCAAGAAAAATTTTCACAAACTTATCCACAGCAATTCTTCTTTTATGCGTATGATTTTTATCCAGAAATTCGTTAACGAATTATTAATCTAAGAGTTTTCCCCAGAGCGGTGGGGCTGGGGATTTACAGCGTGGAACACGGATTTCCCGTCATCCACAGGCCCTACTACATCATCATCCTTCTTTATCTTTCTTTTTTTTTTTGTGAGATGAAGACCCAGTTGGAGGTTCCCATGACCGGATTTCTTGCTTTGGCCTATCCGTGGGTGAAAGCGCTGCATGTCATGGCCGTCATCGCCTGGATGGCCGGTCTTTTTTATCTGCCCCGGCTGTTCGTCTATCACGCTGAGCGCGGCAGGGTCGCAGAGGGTCAGGAGCCGGTACAGTCCTTTGTCATCATGGAAGACAAGCTGCTTCGGCTGATCATGAATCCCGCGATGATCATGACGTGGATTGCCGGGTTGATGCTGGTGATGACGCCGGGAATCGTCGATTGGTCAATGGTTTGGCCTTGGACCAAGGCGATATCCGTGCTGGCGATGACATGGTTTCACATGTGGCTTGCAGGCCAACGCAGGGCGCTTGCTGCAGGGCGCGGTCTTAGCGGACGACGCTACCGGATGATGAATGAACTGCCGACCTTGCTGATGGTCGTGATCGTGCTTTCGGTGATCGTGAAGTTCTGAAGAATTGACTCGGGGTGGGTTTGTTCTTATCTGGGCGGGGTCTGCCGTCCGGCGGACATTCTCCATTGAACAATTCCAAACGCGGCCTGATCCAACGGTCGAGTTGCGTCTATAGGCCCGAAATGAGCGAAGAACGTCTTAACCTGTCCGACCTGAAAGCCAAGAGCCCGGCAGACCTGCTGGCGATGGCAGAAGAGTGGGAGATCGAGAACGCCTCGACCATGCGCAAGGGCGAGATGATGTTCTCGCTGCTGAAAGAGCATGCCGAGGACGGTTGGGACATCGGCGGCGACGGCGTGCTGGAAGTGGTGCAGGACGGCTTTGGTTTCCTGCGCTCGACCGAGGCGAACTATCTGCCCGGTCCGGACGATATCTATGTCAGCCCGGACATGATCCGCCAGCATTCGCTGCGCACCGGCGATACGGTCGAAGGGGTGATCCGCGCTCCGGGTGAAAATGAACGCTATTTCGCGCTAACCAAGGTTGAGAAGATCAACTTTGAAGACCCCGAGAAAGCCCGCCACAAGGTCGCCTTCGACAACCTGACGCCGCTTTACCCGAATGAGCGGCTGAAGATGGAGATCGAGGATCCGACCATCCGGGACCGCTCTGCCCGGATCATCGATCTGGTCGCGCCGATCGGCAAAGGCCAGCGGTCGCTGATCGTGGCGCCGCCCCGCACCGGCAAGACGGTGCTGCTGCAGAATATCGCGCATTCGATCGAGAAAAATCACCCCGAATGCTATCTGATCGTGCTGCTGATCGACGAACGGCCGGAAGAGGTCACGGACATGCAGCGTTCGGTCAAGGGCGAGGTGATTTCCTCGACCTTTGACGAGCCTGCCAGCCGGCACGTTGCCGTGTCCGAGATGGTGATCGAGAAAGCCAAGCGGCTGGTCGAACATAAACGAGATGTTGTGATCCTGCTGGACTCGATCACAAGACTTGGTAGGGCGTTCAACACGGTCGTGCCAAGCTCGGGCAAGGTTCTGACGGGCGGTGTCGATGCCAACGCGTTGCAACGGCCGAAGCGGTTCTTCGGTGCGGCCCGCAATATCGAAGAAGGTGGCTCGCTGACCATTATCGCGACGGCGCTGATCGATACCGGCTCGCGCATGGACGAGGTGATCTTTGAAGAGTTCAAAGGCACCGGCAACAGCGAGATCGTGCTGGACCGCAAGGTTGCCGACAAGCGCGTGTTCCCGGCGATGGATATTCTGAAATCCGGCACTCGGAAGGAAGAACTGCTGGTCGAGGCGAAGGATCTGCAAAAGACCTATTTGCTGCGCCGCATTCTGAACCCGATGGGCACGACGGATGCGATCGAATTCCTGATTTCGAAGCTGAAGCAGACCAAGACCAACGGCGAATTCTTCGAATCGATGAACGCCTGACGGCGCGGAGGATGCGGTGGACACGATCTTTGCCGAGGCCAGCCCGCCCGGTCGGGGTGGTATTACGGTTGTTCGTTTAAGCGGACCGTCCGCGCGCAAGGCGGCGGAAGCCTTTGCCGGTCCCCTGCCGGATGCGCGACGCTCATATCTGCGGAAGCTACGAGATGGCGATGATCTGATCGACCATGCGCTGGTGTTGTGGTTTGAAGAGGGCCACAGTTTCACTGGCGAAGAGGTCGCGGAGCTGCACCTGCATGGCGCGCCCGTCATTGCAGATCGTCTGGCGCGTGGCCTTTTGTCACAAGGCTTGCGACGCGCAGAAGCTGGTGAGTTCACCCGGCGCGCATTTCTGAATGGTCGTATGGATCTGGCTGAGGCAGAAGGGCTGGCGGATCTGCTGTCTGCAGAAACCGAAGCGCAGCGAAAGCTGGCCATGAAGGCAACGGATGGTGAGTTAGGAAAGATCACTGACCAGTTGCGGCATGACCTGATCCGTGCCGGAGCGCTTATTGAAGCGAGCATCGACTTCGCTGACGAAGAGGTTCCGGAAGAGGTTCCGGTCGAGGTTTATGAACTGATTGACCGTGTCAGGGCGCAAATTTCGGAAATGCTGTGCAGCTATCCCGCCACGGAACGGCTGCGGCAGGGATATGAGGTCGCGATCATCGGTCCGCCCAATGCGGGAAAATCTACGCTTCTAAACCGGATTGCGCAGCGTGAAATCGCAATTGTGTCGGATATCGCGGGGACGACCAGGGACATTCTTGAGCTTAGAACGGATCTGCACGGCCTTCCGGTCACCTTTCTGGACACGGCTGGGCTGCGCGACAGCGCAGATCCGGTCGAGGCTATTGGCGTTCAGAGAGCGACGACGCGTGCGCGGGGCGCCGATATCAGGATACATCTTTCGGAAGATGGTTTATTTACAGGCGAACTGCTGAAAGGCGATCTAGTCGTCCGGTCAAAATCTGACGTATCGTCGGGTGGCGATCTTGAGATATCAGCCATGACGGGCAAAGGTATCGCGGAATTGCTTGAGCTGGTTTATGATGAGTTGAGGTCTCGTGCGGCTGATTCTGGTCTGATTGGCAACAAGCGGCAGGCCGAGGCCTTGGGTCGTGCGAGAGCTGATCTGGAAGACATCGACCATATAGCGCCTGAACTTCTAGCCGAGCGGATCCGCGGTGCGAATTTCAGCTTGGCTGAGGTCGTGGGGAAAATTGGTGCAGAAAACTATCTTGATGAGATCTTCTCATCATTCTGTATCGGGAAATAAGGTGTTTCACGTGAAACAATACGACGTGATTGTGGTGGGTGGAGGTCATGCGGGCCTTGAGGCGGCGATGGCTTCGGCACGCATGGGCGCGAACACGGCTCTTGTCTCTCTGCGTGCGGACGATCTGGGAACGATGTCCTGCAATCCCGCCATCGGAGGCTTGGGCAAAGGGCATCTTGTTCGTGAAGTCGACGCGCTTGATGGGGTGATGGGGCGGTTGGCTGATGCTGCAGGGATCCAATTTCGGTTGCTGAACAGGCGAAAGGGTCCGGCAGTTCAGGGACCCAGGGCGCAAGCTGATCGGAGCTTGTACCGCAAGGCGGCTTCATTGGCTGCAGACGACCAAGATGGGCTGGAAATCGTCATCGGCGAGGTGGTCGAACTATTGCATGACGCTGGCCAGCTTCAAGGCGTTCGATTGGTAAGCGGAGAGGATATCGCGGCTAGTCAGGTGATTCTGACGACCGGGACCTTTCTAAACGGGCTGATCCATATTGGAGAAGAAACTCGTCGGGCAGGACGCTGGGCCGGAACGGCATCAACCCAGCTGGCAGAGTCGATAGCACCCCTTGATTTGCCACTGGGTCGGCTTAAGACCGGTACGCCACCGCGGCTTTTGCGCAGCACAATCGACTGGGACAGCTTGCCGCAACAAGACGGCGACGATGAACCGACGATGTTTTCATATCTGAACACTGCGCCACAAGCGCGGCAGATTAGCTGCGCCGTCACCCATACCAACGAACGAACTCATGCCATCATTCGCGATAACCTTGCAAAATCTGCAATGTATGGTGGCCGGATCGATGGGGTCGGACCTCGTTATTGCCCGTCGATAGAGGACAAGGTTGTCCGATTTGCCGAGAAGTCGTCGCATCAGATTTTTCTTGAGCCGGAGGGGCTTGAGAGCGACCTGATCTATCCGAATGGCATCTCGACATCTTTGCCGCTTGATGTGCAATTGCAGTATGTCAGGTCGATACAAGGCCTTGAATTTGCTGAGATCGTTCAACCCGGATACGCGGTCGAATATGATTATGTCGATCCACGCGCTTTGACGGCGACGCTTGAGACGAAGGCGATGAGAGGCCTGTTCCTTGCTGGGCAGATCAACGGAACCACGGGCTATGAAGAGGCCGCCGCGCAGGGGCTGGTCGCTGGCCTGAACGCTGCGCTGAACGCTCAGAAGCGGGATCCTGTCTTCTTCAGCCGCTCGCAAAGCTATATCGGGGTGATGATTGACGATCTGATCAATCGCGGCGTCACCGAGCCCTATCGGATGTTCACGTCGCGAGCCGAATTTCGGCTGAGTCTTCGTGCGGATAATGCCGACCAACGGCTAACGCCCATCGGCATCGAGCTGGGCTGCGTTGGTGCAGCCCGACAAAGCGTATTTAATAATAAAATGCGGAAATACGCCCAAGCCAAAAGCCTGACCGAAGCAAAGACGTTCACCTCGGCCGAACTTGCGAAGCAAGGGATCAATGTGCGGCAAGATGGGACCCGTAGGTCTGTCTTCGCTTTGCTGGGTCAGCAGGATATCGACAGCGATACCATCTTGCCGCTTGATCCGGATATCGCTTCGCTCGATCGAACCGTTATTCGCCAAGTTGCCGCTGACGCGCTTTACGCACAGTATACGGATCGCCAATCGCGCGACGCCGAGATCTTGCGAAAAGAAGAGCGAATGACGATCCCCGGGAACTTCAACTATAGCGCGATATCGGGATTGTCCAATGAACTCAAAGCCAAGCTGACGGCCAGGATGCCCACCAGCATTGCTGCCGCTGCGACGATTGAAGGCATGACACCTGCTGCACTGACTTTGCTTATTGCCCTGATCCGGTCCGAGGAACGCAAGCTGGCATGACGACTGTTTCACGTGAAACAATGCAGCTTGAGGCTTACGCGACGCTGCTGCGAAAGTGGAATCCGACGATAAATCTTGTCGCGCCGGCAACCCTGCCAAACTTGGAGGCACGGCATATCGCCGACAGCTTGCAGCTTGCCAGAACGGCAGAAGACGCAGTAGGGGATTGGCTGGATATAGGTAGCGGCGGCGGGCTTCCGGGCATCGTCATAGCAGTCTCGCGTCCCGATTTAAGCGTATCTTTGCTGGAAAGCGATAAGCGTAAATGCAGCTTTCTTCGCAGCGCCGTGCGTGAGCTTGGCTTGGAAAACGTGAAAATCATTAACGAACGGATCGAGCAAGCAGGGCCACAGTCGGCGAGTAACGTCAGCGCGCGGGCGCTCGCCCCGTTGCCACTGCTGCTGTCCTATGTCAGCAGGCATCTGGCGCCGGATGGCACGGCGTGGCTTATGAAGGGCAGAAACTGGCGGTCTGAGGTCGATGACGCCCGGAAAGACTGGAGTTTCGATCTTTGCACGCATAAAAGTCAGACCGATGAAGAAGCTGTCATTCTTCAGATAACAGGAATTCGTCATGCCTGAGACGCGAATTATCGCTGTTGCCAATCAGAAGGGTGGGGTGGGGAAGACCACGACCGCCGTTAATCTTAGCGCCGCTTTGGCAGAGTCTGGCAAACGCGTCATTATTATCGACCTTGATCCGCAAGGAAACGCGTCAACTGGCTTTGGTATCCCGCCCGAGGAACGGAACATCACCTCTTACGATCTTCTTGTTGCCGATCTTGGGCTGGATGAATGTATCTTGCCGACCAGCATCGACAACCTGCGTATCGTCCCCTCCAGCCAGGATCTTGCATCGGTTGATGTCGAAATCTCCGGCCGCTCCGGTCGGACACAACTTCTGCGCCGCAAGCTTCATCAACCCTGCGATGCCGATTTCATTCTGATCGATTGCCCGCCGGCGCTTGGTCTGCTGACGGTGAACGCGATGGTGGCCGCGCAAAGCATTCTGGTGCCGCTGCAAGCCGAATTCTATGCCTTGGAAGGTCTGTCGCAGCTGCTGATGACCGTGCGCGAGGTGCGTCAGACGGCCAACGCCGATCTTCGTATCGAAGGGGTGCTTCTGACCATGGCGGACAGCCGCAACAACCTCTCGCAACAGGTCGAGGAGGACGCCCGTAACACGCTGGCCGGGCTGGTTTATAACACGGTCATCCCGCGGAATGTGCGCTTGTCCGAAGCGCCGTCGCACGCGATGCCGGTGTTGCAATACGACCCGAATTCCAAAGGCAGCGCCGCTTACCGCCAGCTTGCCCAAGAGTTCCTTTCACGACAACTTGCCAACGCCTAAGGGGGCCACCATGTCCGACAAACACGAAAAACGCGGTCTGGGGCGGGGCTTGTCGGCGCTCATGGCGGATGTCGATCTGATCCCCTCTGAACGTCCGGCCCCCCGGCAGGTCATGCCGGTCGAGCAGTTGACGCCGAATCCGGATCAGCCCCGGCGCAGCTTTGCGCCGGAAGCACTGCAGGAATTGGCCGATTCGCTACGCAGCAAGGGGATCTTGCAGCCGCTGATCGTGCGTCCGCATCCCAATGACCGTGGCCTGTTCCAGATCGTCGCGGGTGAACGTCGCTGGCGGGCGGCGCAGATCGCGCAGCTTCACGAAGTGCCTGTTATCGTTCGCGATCTCAGCGACACGGAAGTTCTTGAAATCGCCATCGTTGAAAATATTCAGCGCGCCGATCTGAACTCGATCGAGGAAGCCGCCTCATATCGTCTGCTGATGGATCGCTTTGGTCATACGCAGGAAAAGCTGGCCGAGGCGCTGAACAAAAGCCGCAGCCATATCGCCAACCATTTGCGTCTTCTGACCCTACCGGATCAGGTGCAGGCTTGGCTCAAGGAAGGCAAGCTGACAGCAGGCCATGCCCGCGCGCTGATAACCGCGCCGAATGCTGTCGATCTGGCCCGGAAGATCATCGAAAAAGGCCTGTCGGTGCGCGAAACGGAAGAGCTCGTCCGCCGCCAGACCGCCGTCAAGGACACGCCCGCAAAGCGTAGCCCAGAAAAGGACGCTGATACCCGCGCGTTGGAGGGCGATCTGTCCGCACATCTGAAAATGCGTGTGGCCATCAAACACGCCGGTCAGGACGGCGGCCAGATGGTCATCACCTACAAGGATCTGGATCAGCTTGATCGGCTGTGTCAGGTGCTTGCCGGTCACTGACACCATATCTGGTATATAACCAAATCGAGACCACAAAATAAAACCCCGGAGAAAACTCCGGGGTTTTTCATTTCTCACAAGCAAATCTCAGCTTGCGGGCATCGAACTGACGCCCACCTTGGCGGGTCGCAACAGCCGGTCATGCAGCATGAACCCGTTGCCCATCACCTGAATGATATTGCCCGCGACCGTGCCGGGAACCGGGGCCTCGAACATCGCTTCGTGCTGCTGCGGATCAAAGCGCTGTCCGACTTCGGGCAGGATCACATGGATGCCGTGCTTCGCGAAAACGTTGTTAAGCTCTCGCAGCGTCAGCTCGACGCCTTCGATCAGGGCCGGGGCAGCGGCGCGCTGTTCGTCGCCTGCCGTCTCTAGCGCCCGCGACAGCGCGTCATAGACGGGCAAAAGATCGCGTGCCAGCCGAGATCCGCCATATTGCTCGGCCTCGCGCCGGTCTTTCTCGGCGCGTTTGCGGGCATTTTCGGCATCGGCCAGGGCACGCATGAAACGATCGCGGAAACTGTCGCGCTCGGCGATAAGTGCTTCGATCTCTGCACCGTCTTCCGCCAGCGGATCGACCATATCATCGTCGTCCAGCGGGTTTCCGTTCATGTTCTCGTTCGTCATGTCCTTATCCTTTCCGGCCGGAAATCATCCGCCCGACGAGCTGCGCAGTATAATCGACGATCGGAACGATCCGGCCATAATTCAGCCGCGTAGGTCCGATGACCCCAACCGCCCCGACAATCTTTCGGTCGGCATTCATATAGGGTGAAACGACCAAAGATGAACCGGAAAGTGAGAAAAGCTTGTTCTCCGAGCCAATGAAAATGCGCACCCCGTCGCCCTGTTCGGCAAGTTCCAGAAACTCGGCGATGTCGCGTTTGCGTTCCAGATCGTCGAACAGCACGCGCACGCGGTCCAGATCGGCCAGTTCATGCGCCAAAAGGTTCGCCCGCCCGCGCACGATCAGCCGCGGGTCTGACCCGTCGCTGTCCCACATCGCCAACCCCGAGGCGATCAGCGCCGCGGCCATCTGGTCCAGCTTCTGCCGGCTCGCCTCGATCTCGCGCGAGATGCCGTGGCGCAGATCGCCCAGCGTGCGGCCTTCGGCAAAAGCGTTCAGAAAGTTCGCGGCCTCGCGCATCGAACTGGCGGTATGGCCGGGCGGCGGGGTAAAGACCCGGTTCTCGACCCGGCCATCTGCAAAGACCAGCACGACCAGCGCACGATCCGGGGCAAGGCTGACAAACTCGATATGACGCACCGGCGCTTCCTGCTTGGGCATCAGCACCAGCGACGCGCCTTGCGTCAGCGACGACAGCGCCATGCTGACTCGATCCATCATCGCGCCAGTATCGCCGCGATCCGCGCCCAGCGTCTCCTCGATCATCTCGCGGTCGCTGGCGGAAACCGGCCCGGCCTCCATCAGCCCATCGACGAAGAGCCGCAGCCCCAGTTGCGTGGGCATCCGCCCGGCCGAGACATGCGGGTGATCCAGCAGCCCCAGATATTCCAGATCCTGCATCACATTGCGGATCGTCGCCGCACTGACCGCCATGTCGCGCGTCAGCGAGCGCGACCCGACCGGGTCGCCCGTCGCCAGATAGGATTCCACCACGCGACGGAACACTTCGCGCGAACGGTCGTTCAGATCGGAAAGCAATGCGGTCTCGGGCATGGGCAGCGTTCACGGGTTGCGGTTCATGGGGCCAGACCTGTATTTGAACGGCAAAACCTCCGAAAGGAATGACAGATGCGCCCCTCTGGCAGAAATTTAAGTGATATGCGTCCGATTTCAATCGAAACGGGTGTGATGCGCCATGCCGAGGGCTCGTGCCTGATTTCCTGCGGCGACACCAAGGTGCTGTGTTCCGCCACGATCGAGGATAAGGCACCGCCCTTCCTGAAGGGCTCGGGGCAGGGCTGGGTGACGGCGGAATACGGCATGCTGCCGCGCGCCACCAATTCCCGCAACCGGCGCGAGGCTGCGGCTGGCAAGCAATCGGGCCGCACGCAGGAAATCCAGCGCCTGATCGGCCGGGCGCTGCGGGCCGGGGTGGACCGTCGTGCGCTTGGCGAACGCCAGATCGTCATCGACTGCGACGTGATTCAGGCCGATGGCGGCACGCGCTGCGCCTCGATCACCGGCGGCTGGGTCGCGCTGCGTCTGGCCGTGAACAAGCTGATGAAGGCCGGGATCGTCACCACTGATCCGATCATGGATCATGTGGCCGCCGTCTCATGCGGGATCTATGCCGGTCAGCCGCTGTTGGATCTGGACTATGCCGAAGACAGCGAGGCCGGGACGGACGGCAATTTCATCATGACCGGCGCGGGCCGTCTGATCGAAATCCAGATGTCGGCCGAAGGCGCCACCTTCTCGCGCCCTGAAATGAACCAGTTGCTGGATCTGGCCGAGGGCGGCATCGCCGCGCTGGTCGCTGCACAGAAAGCCGCGATATGAGAAAGCTGACCGAAGCCAAGGTTCTGATCGCCACCCATAATGCCGGCAAGCTGGAAGAATTCCGCGCCATGCTGGCTCCGCATGGCATTCAGGTGACCAGCGCCGGCGAAATGAACCTGCCCGAGCCTGCCGAGACCGAAACCACCTTCATCGGCAATGCCCGCATCAAGGCGCGTGCGGCGATGCAGGCGACGGGCCTGCCGGTGCTGGCCGATGACAGCGGCATCACGGTCGACGGGCTGGACGGCGCGCCGGGCGTCTATACCGCCGACTGGGCCGAAACCCCGAACGGGCGCGACTTCATGCAGGCCATGCGCCGCACATGGTCCGAACTTGACGCCCGCAACGCTGCCCAGCCGCGCACCGCCCAGTTCCGCGCCACGCTGATCCTGATGTGGCCCGACGGGCATGAGGAAATCTTTGAAGGCGTCGCGCCCGGTCGGCTGGTCTGGCCGCCGCGCGGCGATCATGGCCACGGCTATGACCCGATGTTCATTCCCGACGGCCATGACATGACCTTTGCGGAAATGACCGCCGAGCAGAAAAACCGCATCAGCCACCGCGCCGATGCCTTCCACAAGCTGGAGGCGGCGCTTGCATAGGATCTCGACCGGCTCACCCTTTGAAATTGCGCTGGGATACAGCCGGGCCGTGGTCAAGGGGCCGTGGTGCTTCGTGTCGGGCACCACGGGCTATGACTATGCCGCGATGACGATGCCCGACAGCGCCGCCGATCAGGCCCGCAATGCCTTCGCCACCATCTTCGCCACGCTGGGGCAGGCGGGGTTCGACGCCGCCGACATCGTGCGGGTGCAATACACCATCACCGACGCCGCTTTGCTGGATGAGATCACGCCAGTTCTGGGCGAGGCGATGAAAGATGCGTTACCTGCCGCGACGATGGTTGTGGCGGACCTCATCAGACCCGAAATGAAGATCGAAATCGAAGTGACAGCATTCCGCGAATGACCATGCCGATGCCAGCCCATGCCAGCACTGATCCGCTTGCCGATGACTGGCGGGCGGGCGGCTTTGCGCTGTATGTGCATTGGCCCTTCTGCGCGGCGAAATGCCCCTATTGCGATTTCAACAGCCATGTCTCGGCCAATATCGACCAGACACGCTGGCTGGCCGCCTATCTGACCGAACTGGCCCGCCTTGGCGCCGAAACGCCGGGGCGCGTGCTGAACAGCATCTTTTTTGGCGGCGGCACGCCCAGCCTGATGGCGCCGGAAACCGTTCACGGGATCATCGACGCCGCCCGCGCGCATTGGCTTTTCGCCAATGACATCGAGATCACGCTTGAGGCAAATCCCACCAGCATCGAAACCAGCCGCTTCCGCGCCTATGCGCAGGCGGGCGTGAACCGCGTGTCGATGGGGATGCAGGCGCTGAACGATGACGACCTGAAGCGTTTGGGTCGGATGCATTCGGCCGCCGAAGGCCGCGCGGCTTTCGATATTGCCCGCGACTGCTTTTCGCGGGTCAGCTTCGATCTGATCTATGCCCGTCAGGATCAGGACCGCGCGCATTGGCGCCGCGAATTGACCCAGGCGCTGGCCATGGCCGTGGATCACCTATCGGCCTATCAACTGACCATCGAACCCGGCACCGCCTTCGGCGCGCGCCACGCCAAGGGCGGGCTCAAGGGCCTGCCCGATGACGATCTGTCGGCCGACATGTATCTGGACACGCAAGAGATCTGCGCCGCGGCAGGGATGCCGACCTATGAAATCTCGAACCACGCGCGGCCGGGGGCGGAAAGCCTGCACAACCTGATCTATTGGCGGCAGGGCGACTGGGCGGCCATCGGTCCCGGCGCGCATGGCCGTCTGACGCTGCCCTCGGGCCGCTGGGCGACCGAGGCCCACCGCGCCCCCGGCGCATGGCTGGAGGCCGTTGAAACCCGTGGCAATGGCGACAGCCTGCGCGACCCCCTCAGCCCCGAGGATCGCGCGCTCGAGTATCTGCTGATGTCCATGCGTCTGTCCGAAGGGATGCAGACCGCGCGTTATCTGGCCCATGGCGCGACCCTGCCCCAGCCGCGCATCGCGCATCTGATCGACCTTGGCCTGATCACCCGCACCCCCGACCGGATCATCGCCACCGAAACCGGCCGCCCCGTCCTGAACGGCATCCTGCGCGAGCTTGCGGCCTGATGCGGCTGGTCTGGCTTGCCATCGGCTGGCTGATGCTGGGCCTGGGTGCCATCGGCGTGGCGCTGCCCGTGGTGCCGACGGTGCCCTTCCTGCTGGTGGCGGTCTGGGCCTTTGCGCGCTCATCCCCGCGTCTGGGCGCGCGGATCACCCGACACCCGACCTTCGGCCCCCCCATCCGGGCATGGCGCAAACGCGGCGTCGTCAGCCGCCGCGCCAAGTTCTTTGCCACTACCGCCATGGCCTGCGGCGTCGGCTGGTCGCTGTTCTTCGGACTGGATGCGCGGATCGTGGCGGTGCAGGCGGTGATCTGCGGCAGCGTCGCTGTGTGGCTGCTGACGCGGCCCGAGCGGTGAGAGATCGACAGTCGAGGTCTGCTCTGCGGAAAAGACTGCTCCTGTTAACACATAAGAATTTACTTTGTATCTGAAGTATACTTTGTACCTGCAGGGCAATCGTACGTGAGGAGAGAAAAGCGATTTTTCGATGCGCTGAAAACGAACGCTAACGCAGCGCATGGAGCGGGTATTGCCCAAACTGAAGCTTGCGGCACGTTTTAAAGTTATTTGTACATCAAATGCTTATTACTCGGACATCTCAACCTCGCCTTCTTCTTGGATGATTTTCACGAAATCGATCGGATCGTTAAAATAATTTCGGTACGCCGACCGTAGTTGTTTCGGATTGCTTGCTCTAACGTATACAGCATTCAAGCTCGAACCGGAAGTTTCCAACTCAGTGGCTTTGGCAATGGCATCGCCAGAATTTTTGAATGGGATCACCTCTAGCCCGGCGCTTCCATCCGGCTTTCGAAAAACATTTAGAACGGTATGTTCTTGCAGCTTCTCCTCGTCCTCGAATTGTTTAAGCGCAGATAGCCTCTGAAGGATCCCAAGCTCGTTTTCAAGTTCCTGAAGCTGCACCTGAAGTTCGGCAGTGCTCACCTCTAGAAATGCCTTTTCCAGATGCTCATGTTTGCGAGCAATAATCTCGCTAGCAATGGCGAAGAAACGACCTCGCTTCGACTGATCCATTTCAAACTTCGTGCGCTCTCCGTCGATCAGATCCGAAATCTCAACTGCCGTTGCCCAAGCATGCTGGGCGCGCGTTCGGTACTGAATCTCGACCAGCAGGCCATCCCAAGGCTTCTTAGTTTCGGCCCGATCACTACCGCGTGGTAGGTGGCGGTATACATCATGGATGCCGCGGTATCCGGTGAACTTGGGTGTTTCTATATAGTCATATTTTTCGCGCGGGTATCTCAGTTGATGTTTGACGTTTTTCATCACAGCCGTCGAGCTGATATAATCCCTGAAATCATGAAGATCTGACAGATTTTCAAAAATCATTCTACAGCCGGCAAAATCATGCATGGCAGAAATGTCGGCGATCAGCGGATCACCCGCATCATTCTTTCGTTTAAGCTTGTCAATTACAGTATTTCTGCGCTTAAGGCGCTGCGCAAATTCGACGTTGTACGGCTTGATTGCAATTTTTCGCTTTAGCCAGATCTGAAATGTATTGATGACATAGCCGTGTGATGAGCGCCACTGGTCGACAAGATCAAAATCAGCCTCTGATCCCGCCCCATCCGCGATACGCTTTCCGGCACGTTTGACTTTGGATTTGCTTTCGGGTGGGATAGTGCCCCGCGGCGTGGTGTAGGAGCGCCGACCCTCGGAGAGGTCAGGGCTTGTTCAGGTGGCCACGGCGGGCAGCCTGACGGTTGGATTGTCGGTCACACGGGCGAGCGTTTCAAGGCTCAT
>NZ_WMII01000003.1:0-293683 GCF_009711265.1 Paracoccus shanxieyensis
GCCCGCTGGTCAGCGCGATACGCACCGCATCCCTGCGAAATTCATCCGTCCTGCCTGTGCCCATGGTTCATCTCCTTTGCTGCACATTACGTGATCAAAGGAGCGGCACCAAACCGCGACAGGTCCAACGGTGATGGAGGGTCCAATATATGTGTCGTAAACGGCCCCGCCTTGGGCGATCAGGAACTGTTCGATTTCTGCCACTTTGGCTTCGCGCCGGGGCCGACTGCCGAATTCCCAGAGTTCGATGTCGAGGACGTAGCGAACATCGTCTTGAAGATCCTCGGCTTCAGTGAAGCCCTCGGCCTTGATCTTCGGCCCGATCCGATCCCGCGGCGCGAGCCCGCCGATCCCATCGATCCGACCCACGAGGCCGGCGTAGTTCGGGTTCTTCTGACCAGGATTGGCGGGTGGAGCATCATACTTGCCGAGGCGGTCCACAAACTCGGTCAAATCACCCGTCGAGGAGAAGAGCAGGACAGTGCGATCCGCATCGCTGGAGACGACCGAGAGGCCGAGCCTCTCCCACTCGCTCTCGGCGATATGCCCATCCACTTGGACGCGAAGGAGTAGAGAGGGGTCAACGAAGGCGGCTGGCTTTGCGGCTTGCTGCTCCGCCACCGCAGCCTGGGTCTCCGCTTGGAGGGCGCCGCCGTGACCGCCGCCTCGTCCGGGTGGGGCGCCGCCACCTCCGGTCTTGCGCCGCGCGATCGGCACTCGAGCACGGATCAGTTGCAGGTGGTCGAGCTGGGCCATCCCGTCTTCCTATACTGAAGTGGCTCCCGCGCTACCTTTGTATGTCCTCGCACGCCGGCGCTCTGAATTGCGCAGAGCTGAGCGCAGATGGCCGTCGGTCACACCCGTGTTGCCATCAAGGATCGACAGCTTGATCGCGTGTTGGGTGATCCGGGCCAGTTCCGCATAGGAACTTCCTGTCAGACGCTCGACATAGGGCGTCGGATCGATGGATGCTTCCACGTTGCGGAAGGCGTGGCGCAGATAGGCTTTGATCATCCGCGCGTCGGGTAGGTCGAACCAGACCACCTCGTCAAATCTCCGCCAAATTGCTGGATCGAGCTGATCCGCGAGGTTCGTCGCCGCGATCAGAAACCCGCCAGGCTCGATCTGCTCGATGAACATCAGGAGACTGTTAACCACACGGCGTAACTCACCGGTTTCGGTCGCCTCCTCCCGCGAGCGCGCCAGCGCGTCGAACTCGTCAAAGAAGAGGACGCAAGGCTGACGACGGGCGAACTCGAAAGTTTTGCGAATGTTGGTCGCCGTCTCACCAAGATAGGACGACACGAGGCTATCGAGGCGCACGACGAAGAATGGCAGTCCCAACTCGCCGGCGAACACCTCGGCGCACATGGTTTTCCCCGTCCCTGGCGGGCCACAGAAGAGCAGCTTAGAGCGCACGTCGAGACCATGGCGGCGTAGGCGGTCTCCCTGTCGGAACTCGCGGATGATGCCGGCGAAGAGTTCGGTGTTCTCCTGCGAGAGGTGAAGCTCGGCCGGCGTGCGCTGCGGCTCCACCCGCTGGATGAAATCGCGGGCCTCATCTGGGAAGGGCAGGAGCTTAGCTGCGGGAGCCGTTTGAATCGCACCTTCACCGAGGCGATCAAGAGACTTGCGAAGGGAGCCTGCGAGCACACGATTGCCCTTGCGCTCTTCCTCGCCGATGATCTGCTCGAATACGGTGCGGAACTTATCATCCCGACCGTAGCTCGTTATGAGCTTCTTCATCAGTTCGCCGCGCGCCATCTCGCCTCCGTTGTCCCATCTATCCTACGCGTTCGATTAGGGCCGTGCCAACAATAATTGAAGTATTCAAGTCCCTGCGGCGAGATCGTGTGATCGAAACACACGCCGGCGCAGTACTTGCAGCATTCGGCAAGCTCGGCTGGGAGCTGTTACGCGGCGCCTTACGGGCCCTCGCGGCGACCGTCCGCTTTCCGCCCTCGACTGCCTGCGGGGCCTTGCGCCCCGACCGACCGCTCTCCGCCCAAACTGTCGGTCTCCTGAGGAAATCGCGCGGCCCCCCAATGTAAATCATCCTTTGCTTTCTGACGCTCAGAATGCAAACGATCCTTGACATGGACACTCTTCTGGCAGCCCGCCGCGCGCGGGGCATGACGCAGGGCAACGTCGCGCGGGCGACGGGGATCAGCGTGCCGACGTTGCGGGCGCTGGAACGGGGCGAGGGTGGGCTTGGCCCATTGGTTGCGATCATGGGGGTGCTGGGCCTGCGCTGGGGATGGGTTCCACATGGCGAGGATGCGGCGGCTGCCCTGGCGGGGCGGCGCAAGGTGCGGGGAATCAGCCAGGCGGAACTGGCACGGCGGATCGGCTGCAGTCGACCGACGCTGATCGCGCTGGAGCGCAGGCTCGCAGGCAGCGTCGCGACCCTGGCTCGGGCGCTGCAGATCCTGGGGCTGCGGCCGATGCTGCGCGGCGTGGCACCGGTCGGGCGCGGCCTGGTGCCGGCACGCAACGCGCCGGCTCGGGACCTGGTGATGACGCCGCCGGAGCTGGCAGCCGCGGTGATCGGGCATTTCGCCCCGGGCCTGAGCGGCAGCGTGCTCGATCCGGCGCGGGGGCAGGGGGCGTTCCACGATGGCTTATGCATGGCTCTGGCGGTGAAAGCGTCGGAGCGGCGCATGAGGAAATGAACATGCCTTCAAATCTTCAATCGAACATGCCGCACCAGGGGTGCGTGAGAAGGGCAGGACTGGACTGAGGTTCGCCTGCGGGGTCATGGCAATCGGCGCCCCCCTTCGCACGTCATGAAAGTTCCGCGCCGGGCGATGGCCGATGCCGCGATGGCGGGGCGTGCCGCGAGGGCCGAGGAGGATGGATATATGAAGACCTATTTAAACCTTCATATGTTCAGATATCAAAATGAGGGGGTTGCCGTTACGACCGGAGAAGCCCCTCGCCGAGATCTGCGGGCAGCAGGGCCTGGACCAGAGGTCTGTGCGATAGGCGGGCATCGGCTGGTCCGAGATCGGTTGTCGTTGAGGAAATGGACACCCCTTCAATGAAGACCGTTGCATTCTGCTGATGCGATGAGGGCAATGCCGGAGACGGGAATGCACCCGGGCCTGCAAAGGGGGAGCCGCGCAAAGGCCGGGCAGCACCTCGCGGGTCAGCGCCGCCCAGGGGTGGTCCGGCAGATTCTCCGATGCGGTGCCGAGGGCTGAATGGTCTTCCTCGGCGGTGTCCGTCTCGAATTCTGCGACGGCAGGACCCCATTTGGCCTCCGCCGCGGCACTGACGCTGGAATGGGATCCTCTCGTCCACGCGTCCGGATGCTGCGGGTACCGGCGGTGATGCGGGGGCGGACATTGGCAGTCGCCGCCTGTTTCTGCTCGCCGCTACCGGCGGATACCACTTCAAGGCCGGTCCAAGTCCCACTCGTCGTGATCGCCGTCATCCTCCGCAACCTGTCCATGTCGATCGAGCAACACCGTCAGACCCTTGGACTCCATGCGAAGCCACCCTTGATCCCCGTTCCGCATGAACGACAGGCGCAGCACCTCTATTTCGTTTTCTCGGGCGATCTGCCATGCCAGACAGATGAGCTGCGCGCGCGTCAGTGGCTCTGGCCGTCCAGGGGTTCGTCCAGCAGCAGGAGAATTCGCGACAGGTCGTGCTGTATCGTGGTGATGTCGCGTCGTTGCCCCATCAACTCCTGAGCTATCCACCTGGTCAGATCGCGTGTCTGTTTTTCGGCCTCCATCGCCAGGGCCGCCCGGTCCACCTGGTCCCCCACCCGGGTGATTTCGGCCACAAATCGGTCGATCCGTTCCGAGAGACCCGGCGTCTCCTCTTGCGCCAGCAATGCCCGAAGCGGTGCGATCAGCGCGGTCAGCTTGCGCAGTTCGATCAGCAGTTCGGGCCATTCCGAAGGGGGCGACGATTGGTTCATTCAGGGTCTCCAGCCTATTGCCAAGTTCATGCCATTGCCTTGTCGCCTGGGCGGCCAACCTCGTTGCAAGCAACAGACTGGCTTGTCGGCGACGCCAGGCGGAAAGGATCTGGGAAAGGTGCCGCCTTATCCCTGCGAAAAGGCCTGCGGCTTTTGCAGCATGGCCCAGCAGTCGAGCATGGTCGTCAGCGCCGCCCGTTCTGTTTCGAGCAGCCGGACGCGGGCTTCCAGCTCCTCGATCCGCGTTTCCTGACGCGCGAGGCTCTGTTCGAACTGCTGCGTGAGCCGCAGCTCCAGTGGGCTGAGCATATCTGACAAGGCGATCTCCTGTAGTAGCGGGGTGGCAGGGGGGCAACTCGAGGCCGGGTTGCGCCAGGGTTTCGAGGGGCTCCGGAACGGGGCACGTCTGAAAGCCGAAGCGTTCGGAGTTGCCCCGCGCACGTCGCCGCAGCGCCTCGAGGAGACGGGCCGGGGCAGTCTCCAGATCACGCCGCCGCAATCGCGCGAGTTCCTCGGCCGACATTGTCATTGCCGGGTTTGCCAACGAGAACTCGTTTGAGAAGAGCAAGCCGCCGAGTCTGAAATGTTCACCGGTCTTGATCGACTCAAAGCTGACCGACTTGTCATTGACCTTATGAACCCTGACTCCAAGCTCACCCAGTCCAAGTGCCATGAAGTTGATCAAAGCCTCGCGGTCGGGCACATTGCCCTTCGCCCAAAGCTCCTTCGCCAAGGCAGCAACCTGTTCCGGCCCGGTCGCCGGCAGCAAAAGTCCCTGCCGTTCGGCCTCGCGTCGCATCTTGGTCAGCCAGTCCGGCAGCTTGATGAGCTGGCGCCTGTCATGCGCCATCGGATCCGCCCAACCGAACCGGCCATTGATCGTATCCAGATAATGATGCCAGAGCTTTTGCTGGATCTGCATCGGTGGATGCGGGTTGTGCGACGCGATGGAGGCCGTTGCGCGCCAGACTGCCCGGGGCATCAGGATATTGACCTCCAGCCTACCGGTATGCGTGTGCGTGCCGACCAGCGGATGCAGCCGTGCGGCGGGTGGGATGCCGCAATAAGCGCTCTCGAAGAACAGGTTGAGGGTTTGGCCGATCTGGCGACGTGACACGGGATCGCCCGCATTGAACGCCTGGGCGTCGATATCGCCTGCGTCGAACGACAGGGTGGCGACCGAGTAGCGATGCTTCGTGCGCAGGGCGTTTAAAACCATCAGTGTCAGGGTGGGGTTGCCGATCAGCAGTTCGGGGGGCGGATCCCGCCGAAGTGTCTCGGGAGCACTGCCGATCCGCTTCTGCACCGCGGCGCCCAGCAGGTAGTCGACTGCGGCCTTGGGCGGCCCTTCGCCGGCGCCGGAATATGGCGACCACCCGAGGATCATCGTGACGCCTGTTTCATCACAGCTGCCAAGCGACGCTCGATGGCGACCAGGATCACGGACGAGGCGATCTGCTCGCCGTCCTCAGATTTGGCCAGGCCGTCCGCCACACGCGCGAGTTCCCGGGTTACGTCTTGCATCACCTCGGCCATCCAGATCAGATGGACAGGATTTGCAGGCTGCCGCGCGTTCTTTACGCTGCTGATCAGGAACTGTGAGATCGTGAGCCCCGCCTGCTTTGCAGCCCTTTTGATGGGCGCCCAGTCCTCGTCGTAGACGGAAATCTGGCGCGTTTTGGTTTGGTCTTCGGTCAGCTTTCTCAGGCGGGCCATCGGATTTATTCTCCGTTCCCGCACGCGTCGCAGATAGGATTTCTATGGGTTTGCGGAGTCTTGATATCAGTGTGAGGCAAAAGTGATTCCCGTGTATTTTGACGGTTCAAACGACCAGCTGAAGCGGTGCAGGATTTGACGCGTTGGTGCCGCAAAAGGGCAGCTGCCTGGCGCCCGGACCGTGCCCTGCCAGCAGCGAACAACGGCATGATCGAAGGAGGCCATCCTCGCATGAAAGAAGCCGCCGACGGTCCCATAGCGGGGTCAGAACAGCTTCCCGCTGACACCGTGGCCGCTGGATTGTGGATGCCGATCATCACCGCGTCTCTTTTATGGTGTCGAGGGGGCCGCGCGCCCCGCAAGAGCCGCAGCCACAGCGGTGGCTGTGCGGCCGCAGCGGACTCAAGGGCGATGTCAGCGACTGGGCAAACCTGGCGGTGACGCTGCCGGCTGAATGGCCCAGCAGGCCCGTAATGGTGAGTTCGCAATAGCCGAGCGTTGCAGCCGTCGCGGCAAAGGTATGGCCCAGGGTGTGGGGCCGAGACGCCGGTGATCCGCGCCTCGGCAGTGATCCGTGCGAGGCACTTTGGTAGGGCGCTCTCAAAGGCGCCGACGTTCTGCTCGTCCATTTTGATGCCTCTACGCTCGTTTCGTTAGGTATTGTGGTTCGGGTGGCCTGCTGCGGCAGTGGATCGAAAGCAGAGCGCACCTTGCATGGTTGGCGCTATCTCACTGTTATCTCATGCGTCTAGCTTGAAGTGATGGCGCGGCTGACGGTGAATTGCTCGGCGCGACACGGGTTTTTCATCTGAGGCAACAAAAATCGTGCCTGACGGCCTCTCGGCGCCGGCTGGAAAGATCACGTCCTTTTGATCACAATGGTGGACGTCTTTTGCTGTGATCCCACAACTTGCTGACACAGCGACCATGATCGGGTGAGCGTGCTGGCGCTGGGGTGCTTCAGCGGACGCCGTCGTCCGGCTTCAATTCAAGGATCCGCCGGGCACGGGGGCGGCAGCAGAGCGGGCAGAGCATGGCGCAGCAGGGGGACTTGGGCCGGGATCCCGTTCAGCAGGGTCAGCACGCCGCGACGCAGCGCGGCGATGACGATGGCCTGCTCGCCGAGGCTCGCGGCCAGGCGCAGCTATCAGCAGGGTGCGCGACGTCAGCGCCGAGGGGTCGCTGGGCAGGCTAGCATTACAGTTGCATTCTTTTCTCCGCTCTGAATCAATGCGCTACCATGACTAAGTTAGGGATCATGGATGGCGGGGTTGTCGGTCGAAGAGACGCTGGAGCTTTGGGCTTCCTCACTCCGTGAAGTAAAGGCTCGAATTCGGCCGCTGTTTACGCAGGAACGGGTTGCGGCATCGGCCGGTCAGTTTCTCGACGGCTTGTTGGGTGAGGAACGGCGCAAGACGGGTTGGATGCGGGCCGAAGCGGCTGGAGATCCGGGCCCCTGGCGTCAGCAGGCGATATTGGGTCGTGGCCATTGGGATGCCGACGCGCTGCGCTATATTGTGCGGGACTACGCCGTGGAAACGCTGGCTGATCCCGAGGCGGTGCGGGTGATCGATGAAACCGGTTTTTTGAAGCAGGGCCACGCCTCCTGTGGGGTCGCGCGCCAATATACGGGGTCGGCAGGAAAGATCACCAATTGCCAGATCGGCGTCTTCGCCAGCTACGTCTCGCAGCACGGACATGCTTTTATCGATCGGGCCCTCTATCTGCCGAAAGCATGGGCTGAAGCCCCGGTCAGACGAAGCCGGGCCCATGTGCCCGAGGCGGTGGAGTTCGCCACTAAACCTGCCATCGCCCGCAGCATGATCGAGCGCGTGCTCTCGACCAAGGTTCCATTTTCCTGGGTGGCCGCCGACAGCGTCTATGGCGTTGGCGATATCGAAATAGCACTGCGCCGCGCTGGAAAAGGCTATGTCCTGGGTGTCAGTTCCAAGCACGCCTTCAATTCCTGGGGGAAAGCCTATGCCGTCAGCGGGACGGCCGGGAGCATCGCGGAAGACTTGCCGCCCGAGGCTTGGCAGCGTCTTTCGGCCGGCGCGGGCACCAAGGGCGAGCGGCTTCACGACTGGGCCTACCTTGATCTCGCCGATCTCGATGCTGGCGAATTCAATGCTGATCTCAGCGGCGTATGGACCCGGGGCCTGCTGATCCGACGCAATATCTCCGATGGCGAGTTGGCGTTCTTCACCACATGGTGTCCGGAGGGCACGGGCATGGAAACACTGGTGCGTGTCGAAGGACATCGCTGGGCAATCGAGGACAGCTTCGAGACCGCAAAGAATGAACTCGGCCTCGATCACAACGAGACCCGTTCCTGGCACGGGTGGCACCGCCATGTATCGCTGGTCATGCTGGCCTTCGCCATGATGGCTACCATTCGCCATCACGCAAATGTCGAACCGCCCAAAAAAACGATGCGCAGGCTGCCAAGGAACCCAAGCTGATCCGCTGGTCAATTCAGGAGATCCGACGCATCGCCAATCGGCTGGCCCAACGTCAGATTGAACCGGCTTATATTATCGCTTGGTCGATGTGGCGAAGGGCTCATCAAGCCGCAGCAAGGCAGGCACACCTTCGAAGAAACGTGCAACTGTAATGCTAGGCGGAGAATGCTGTGATCATCATCAGGGTGATGGCGCAGAGAATGCGCATCATCGTCACGGTATAGGCTTGATTTGGCCATCGCGCGGTGCAATGCGGAAAAAGGCCATCGGTCTCGCGGCGGCGAGTTCTTTGCTGAGAATTCTACGGACCGCTTCCGATAGGCCTGGCTCCAGCTCGGTGCTGCGAGGAGCAACGAACAGCCGGGGATGCACTGTAGAGGCGACAGGTCCTCAACTCCGTCTGCTATTAGATTCACCAGGGGGCCGTCGCGCTGGATCCAAGGCCTGGTTGCGTGCGGACTGCGGATCCGAGGTGATCCGGCTCGATGGGTCCGGGCAGGTGATCCATGACTTGGACGAACCGGATGACCTCTCAGCCGCACCGCGCTGATGAGGCGAGGGCTGGCCGGCTTCAATACCTGGCCTTGATCTCGAAGCGGTTCGCAGTCAGTTCGGCCACCACCGCTTCGCAGTCAGGATAGGAATCCTGCATGGGGGGCAGCAGCAGCGCCAGCGGGGTGCCGGGGGTAATACGCTCGCCACCGACGATGCGGTCCCTCTGAGCATCAGGACATATTCACCCTCGCGCATCGAGCCGCTGCCGATTCGATACCGGACCTCTTCCACCTCGTCCGGGGTCAATTCGATGATCATGGCATCTCCATCACAAGGGCAGGCGCGGCAGGCGCTCCAGGGCGGCCAGCTTTGCGGCAAGAGGCGATGTTTCCGTATAGCGCTCCTCGGTGATCGAACTGCCGGCGTGGCCAAGGATGTCCTTGCGCACCTGGTCGGGCACATCGGTCAGACGGCCCAGTTGGGTGGCGACATAATGACGGAACGAGTGAAAGGTCTTCTTGGCCCGATTCGCCGTAACTTGCCGATCGACGAGCTTGTTGAAGCGGTAATTGATCTTGTCCCCGAACTTGCCGCCTTCGTCGTCATCCGCAGCGTCCTCCACCGACGGCAGCGTTTTGGGACGCATGTCGGGGAACAGGTCGGCGTCTCGCCCGCCCTTGGCCAGACGGCTTTCGGCATGGTCCACCAAGCCCAGCTCGAGCAGCTCTGGGTGCAGCGGCAGGACCCGCGCCGAGGTCAGGTTCTTGAGGCCGCGGTTGCGGTTGATATGAAGCGTCATGCAGGGGATGCCTTCGACCGTTCCGATCTCCGCGGCCTTCAGCCCGGCGATCTCGCCGCGGCGCGCACCGCTCAGCGCGGCGATCAGGGGCAGCCAATAAAACCCGTCCTTGGTCAGCATATTGCCCGGCTGTTGCCATCTTCCCGTGCTCTGAAAGCCGTGCCAGACGGGATGACGAAAGATCGCCTGCACATCCTCAGCGGTGAAGGGCGGACGGTCGTCCCGGTCGCGCTTGGTCTTGCGCTGCCTCAGGCTGTTCGGGTCAAGATCACCCAGGCCCCGGAAACCCTCGCTGCGTCCCTTGATCAGGAGCTGGCCGATGTAGTCGAGGTTGCGATTGATGGTGGTAGCCGACAGCCCGACTGGCTGGCCGCGCGCGTTTTCCAGGATGACGCGCAGGGGTTTGCCGCGATCCTTCGGCGATTTTCCGTAATGCACAGGAAGCAGCTGCAGTGTGTCGACGAATTTCGCGATATGCTCCTGGCGCAAGGCCCGCACGTCCTCGACCCCCGTCGCTTCGACGAACAGGGCAAAGACACGAGTCATTTGCAGGATCATGCCGCCGGACATGCCTTGCCGGCGTTTCTGGTCCATCAGCCGCGCGACCAGTGCGGTCAACTGCGGATCATAGGCGGGCTGCTCGCATGGCACAGCATGGGCCGCCCCTGTATTGAGCGAAGCCCGTGCAACGGGTGCCGTTGCGACGGAAGGAGCCGAGGGTGTCGCCTCGGCACGGGCCGCAGCCTCGATAGCGACAGGAGGATCGCTGCAAACCTGCGCTCGGGCAAGCTCCGCCGCCAGATCGCTGGCTTGCTCTGTCACGGCCTGCTCGGCGCTCATGTCGAGCAGCGCCGCCCCACGGCCCCGATAATAGATCTGGCGCCCGTGCAGCAGTTCCAGAGGCGAGAACTCCTGCCTCTTCAGCTCTTCGCGCATCAGCCGCAGCGAGCGCGTGTTGAGCCCCTGGCGCGGATCCTCGGCATAGGTCCGGGCTTCCTGCTCCAGCACCGTCTGCACGGCGGCAATCTCGGCCTCGGTGCGACCCTCGTCTCGCATCGAGTCGCGGTCCTGGTCGGTCAGCGGGCAGGCCGAGGCGCCACGCTCTGCAAGCAAGGTCAGGGCCTTGCCAACTGCCCAGTCATAAGACTTCGCCTGCTGCCAGCTTCGCTCATGCCCGGCTTCGGCCGCAGCCAGGCGACGGTTCTGGATCTTCTGGTGTTCGCGGGCGATGACCGCCCCCAGCAGCCGGCGGGCGTCTTCCTTGCTCAGCCCCTGATGGACCATGGCGTCAATCACCCCGCAGCTTTCTCCACCCAAGATTGCGGCAATCCGCCGGCCAATCAAGGGGTCCGAAGTGCGCAGGCTCAATTGCAGGACGCCGCCGCCCAGTTTTGCCGGCAGCCGTTTGCGCCAAGTATAAATGGCACCGCGCCGGAACGTGTGGATCTGAATCGTCATCGTCTTCCCCCGTTGGAGGAGCCGATTTCGCCAGCGTCAGGCATCACAAGTTTGGGTCAGATGTATGACCCACACATGCAACGCAGCACGCAGGGTGCTTTTATCCAAACAAAACCAATATGCTAGCTGAGTTTGGCTCCGGCGGTAGGGGCCGGAGAAAATGACCAAAGACAGCGAGAAATAGGCTTTTTAACGGGCAGCCGGTCGGTGAAAAACACGGTTGTCAGCGTTGTATGACACCCGAATCGGCTTGTAGCAAGCCGGACGATACGCACACGACAGAGCCCACATTCATAAGTTGCTCGTGGGATCTTTGACATCTCTGCCATCTCGTCATCGATAACGAGATCAAAGCCTTTTTACAGATTTCTTGTCCTCAAGTCCGCTGGTCCCAGCAACGGTCCGTCCCACCGAGTCCTGTTCGCATAGCGAAGCAAAAGGCCGGGCAAAGCCGGACCATGAGCGAGATTCAAAAATGCAGAGTGGTCACTCCGCAGCGATCGGCGCGGCGGTTCTCTCCTCGATTAGCTCGCGGATGGTGCGTCCGATGGCACGCCCCAGAAGCGGAGGCACCGCGTTCCCGACCTGCACATATTGGTCTGTCTTGGAGCCTTGAAATTCGAACCAGTCTGGGAAGGCCTGAAGGCGCGCAGCTTCACGCACCGAAACGGCCCGGTCTTGCTCAGGGTGGATATAGGCACCCCAATGGATGTCGCACTTGGTCAGCACCGTGCAGGACAGCCCATCCCAAGTCATCCGGCCATACCGTTTGGTATGATCGGACCGCTTCGCGCGCTTCATGCCTGCAGGAAGCAGGTCATGGGGGATGTCCCGCCAGCTGCCGCCCGGCGGGATATGCTGCAGGCGCTCGACATTGACCTTGCCCAGCCGGGGCGCGCCATGGTTCTCGACCGTCTTCTGGCCGCCACGGACAAACTCTTGGAACGCGCCTTTCGCGGCCTTGGTATATTTCGCGGTCCCGCCGTCCTCGCCGTTCTCCAGCGCAGGCAGGTCACCGATCGCCTCTTTGATCGTCGTGAAAGGTTGAAGGCCTGCGCCGTGGGTAGGTGCTGGATGGCGGATGGGGGAACCGATCCGATTGCCTATGAAGACCACCCGACGACGCTCTTGAGGCACGCCATACTCTTCGGCTTTGAGGACCTGTTCCTTGACCTCGTATCCGAGCGCGGCTAGCTCAGCCTTGATCGCCTTGACGGCTTCTCCACCGCCAATGGAGTAGATACCCATGACGTTTTCCATCACGATCCAATCGGGCTCCAAGCCCTTAACGATCCGGAGGTATTCCTTGAACAGTGTTGCACGTTTGTCATGCATGCCCCGCTGGTGGTTGTAGACCGAGTAGGCTTGGCACGGTGGTCCGCCAGCCAGAACGGTAAGCTCACCCCTCTTCAGACCGGTGTCCTTCATCAGACGTTCGATGGTCACGTCTTCGATAGGTTCTCCGATGAATTTCGCATGTTTGTGCGTCTTTTCGAAGGTTTTTCCAGCCGCCTCGAAGAGATCGACCCCGGCCAGAACCTTGAAGCCAGCCATCTCAAGTCCGGCAGACAGGCCGCCTGCGCCGCAGAAGAGATCTATCGCTGTCAAGGTCATCTTATCCGCCTATCCGCCATTTGTTCTTGTTTTGTTTTTAGTGAGGCTCTATCACCAAACCATGAATCATGCAACGATTTATGGCAAGATTTTTCCGCGTATCCGGGCCTCGAACTCTTCCAACGAGACCGCTTCCCCCCCGGTGAGACCCTCAATGGCGCTCTCTAGGGTGGTGCCAAATTCGTCCACGATCTCTAAACGATACAGGTCGTCGCCGGGTTGCCGGCGGAAGTCGGCAAGGAACCAAACGACATCGCAGTTTGACAGGTGTTCGACCCGCTTCATCTGGCCCATCGACATAAAAAACGCCATATCGACCAAGATTGCCATCTTTTTTCCCCAGCGCCGGAGCGTAGGGACCTTGATCTGCAGCTGAGGCATCAGCCGCTTCGGTCCACTGCTTCTATAGTCTGGGCGCCGACCTTCGACAGGCATAGCCGCGACTCCTTGATGTTCCTGGATGTCACGGAACTCAATTGCCATTTCACGGCCTGAAAAATAGACGGCTTGGATTTCGACGGCACACCATTTCATGTCGCCGCCCGGAGGGAGGTTATCGGCGACAAGAATCATGTCGATGCGACCGACATCCTCCCCAGCGACGCTGTCTAGGTTGCCTGTCGATTCCAAGAAGCCAACCTCGCCAGCCTGAGTCGGGGCGGGGTCACCCAGCAGGCGCTCACCGATATGCCTGAAGGCGGCGTTATCTTGATGAAATCGGTATGGGCACAGGGCGCGGATCATCCCGCGAGCGCCCTCTAAAGGTCGGAATGGCCCGTCATCGTCGGTATATAGCCGAAGGGAACAGACGCCACCAGGCTTCGTGCATGTCGGATGCATGACGTCCGTTCGGAACGGGCATGGCTGTTCGCCATCCTGTTGCCGGTCCATCAGGGCTGTCAGGATGTCGAGGCGGCTCATTTCTCGCTCAGACAGGACCCCGAGTGCGGCCTTCTCTTGGAGTGCGATGAGACGGTTCACATCGACCTTCTTCATCGTGTGAGACCCGACCTTGTGCTGGGCCAGGCGAACGCGATCCAGCGGCAAAATGTCCATAAAGGGCTTACCATACCACTCTGCAATATGAAATCGTTCCGCCATAGCCGCCCCGAGAATCTATTCCCTTTCAACTGAGACGCTAAGGTCGCTCAGGTCAATCGCATAGAACCTATTTCATCTTTTGCTCTTCGCGGCATTTCAGCTGCTCTGCATGACCCGCCCGCCGCGGATTTCCCTTTCTGTGATGTAGAGGTCTGGCAAGGCATTCATATCGCTCCCGCGGCAGGACCGGCTATCGTCGACATCGTGGCTAAGTTCCCGATAAGCCTGTTTAACTATGGCTTCCGAAACGCTACACGTGACGTCCACGCCACGCGAAGCCTTTACGGGCGTGCGTCGATGCTGCAGCTGTAAGTCGCCCGTCCAGTTCGGGTAGCGGCTTTGGGGCTTATCGCTTAAATGCCTTGAGTTGGAACGCGTCTAGTGAGCCTTCGCTTTACCCGAACGCGTTAACGGTAACCCGCATAAGATCATCGAGCACCTTCCTCTGGAACTCTTCTCTGATCTGGCCGTCGACGGAGAGGATTGTGATCTTGATCTGCAGCTCGGCGCAGCTGTTTGCCGGGGTCTCGGCGATTTGGGCTTCGATGGCGGCGATGCGGGTGGCGAGGTTGGTCATGGCGGCGAGGTGGGCTTGGCCGGTTGCCGTGGCGTAGCCTGCGGTGGCGGCGTGGCGGTCGTGACGGGCGTGGGTGGTCCAGGCGCGCTGCCAGTCGGCGAGGGCGGTGTTGAAGATCTGGCGCGGGGTTTGGGGCCGCGGTTTGGGCATGGGGCACCTCGCCGTTGCTGGAAGGGATGATGTGGAAGAAGAGAAGTGCTTTGGTGCTTTGATCGGTCCGGACTGGTTGTCGCGTGGCGCTTCTCAGCCTGTTTGGCAGGCCGGAGGCTGAGAAGCCGCGACTGGCGACGGCCCGCTCTCCGGCGCGTGCGTTGCGACCACTTCCTCACCCGTCCTGACCTTCTCGAGCCACTCTTCTGCCTCTTGTCCGGAGAGTTCGCGGCGGGTGGCGAGGGTTTGGGCCATGTCCTCGAGCAGGGTGCGGTGCGGGGTCAGGATCGCCAGCGCCTGCGCCTCGGCGGCCTCGATGCGGGCGCGCAGGCGGTGGCGTATGGCCTTGTCGTGCAGCCAGTCGGTGGTCTCGCCGAGCCAGAGCGGGCCCTCGGCGCCGAGGCCGAAGCGGGTCTCGATGGCCAGCGCGACACGGGTCGCCAGAGCCAGATCGGAGTCGTCGGGGCCGCCAGCGCCCGAGGTGACCGTGCCATAGACCAGCCGCTCGGCGGCGCGGCCGGCCATGAGTTCGGCCAGCAGATCGCTGTGATCGGCGATCAGGCCGGCGCGCGGGGCGCGGCGGATGCGGGTCTGGCCGCCGGTGCGCTTCAGCGCAATGTGCTGGATCTGGCCATGGCCGAGGGCGGCCGTCACCAGCGCGTGGCCGCATTCATGGATGGCGATGCGCCGCGTCATCGCGGGATCGTCGTCGGCGCCGAAAGCCGCGCGCAGGTCATCGGACGTCAGCGGGCGCCCGGCGCGGCGGGCCTCTCCACGCAGGCCCCGCAGCGCGGCGTCCAGATCGGCCATGCTGTGGCCGACGGCGCGCTGCGCCAGATCGCGGATCTCGGGCTCGGGCAGGTTCAGATGGCGGCGCAGCACGCCCGCCAGCGTGGCGGCATCGGGCAGCGGCACGGTCAGGCGCAGGTCAAAGCGGCCCGGGCGCAGCACCGCCGGATCGATCAGATCGGGGTGGTTGCAGGTCGCGACCACGACCACGCCCTCGTCGCGCGCGATGTCGTCCATCAGCGCCAGGAAGGCGTTCACCACCATGACGCGGTAATTCTGGTGCGGGCCGCGATCCGCGCGGGTGCCGACAGCGTCGAGCTCGTCGAGGATCAGCATGGCGGGGGCGCGGCGGCGGGCCTCGGCAAAGCTGGCGCGCATGGCCTTCAGCATATCGCCGAGATGACCTGCGGCCTGCCATTCGCCGAAACTGGCCGGGATGGCGGCAAAGCCCGCAGATCGCGCCATGGCCTGCGCCAGCCAGCTTTTGCCGGTGCCGGGCGGGCCGTGAAAGAGCACCGTCCGGGTCAGATCATGCCAGCCAAGCGTGCCCGCGCGCCAGAGCTGCAGATCGGCGACCATGGCGCGGGCGGCACTCAGCGCCGGGCTGTCGCCGCCAATGTCGTCAAGATGCGGCGGGTCATCGGGAGCCCGCTCGCGCGTCGCGCGCAGGGCGGCGAGATTGTGCGCGACCTCGGCCACCGTGGCGCCGCGCAGGGCGATCAGCAGATCGGCCATGCCGGGGTGAAAGCCGTTCATCGCCATCTGCAGCGCGGCGCTGTCGCCGGGCCTGGCCGGCGGATGGGTGCGGGCCAGCAGCGCCTGCAGGATCTGCGCGTCGACGGGGGCGAAGTCGATCACCTGCATGCGGTCCTGCAGCCGCGGCTCGGGCAGCGCGCCGCCGGCCAGCACGATCAGCAAAGGCGCGGCGCTGTCAAAGCCCACCATCAGCAGGCGCGCCAGATCGGTGGGGCGATCGCCGCTGCCGATGGGGATCAGGCGCAGGCAGCGCGGCGGCAGGCGCCGGATCGGAAAGCTGTCCAGGGGCTTTTGTTCGCGGATCTGCCAGATAGCGGGCAAGAGGCAGGGCAGGATGTAGTGCAGCGCGGGCCAGTCTTCAGCGGTGACCCCGCGCAGGAGCGTGATGGCGTTTGGCGTGATCGCGGCATTGACGGCGGCCTGGCTGCCGAAGCTGGCCGCAAGGCGCAGGCCCGTCAGCAAGGTGTGGCTGGTCAGCGCCGGTGGCCTCGGGTCTGACATGCGGGCGGGGTCATCGTCGGTGGCACCCGCGTCAGGGTCCGGCAGATCCTCGTGATCCTGCAGACGCTGCAGGAGTTTATGGGCGAGATAGCTCCAGCCGGGTTGGCCGGATTTGGCGGGTTTCTTCGGGGCGGGTTGATGCTGGGTCATGGGTGGTGCCTCGGCATGGAAGGATGGGCCGCGCCGCAAACGGGCGGTGCGGAGGATGGTTGGGGCACAATCGCAGGCGGGGAATTTGACGCGATCGACAGCTTGCGGGCTGTTGCGATGAAGACCGTGGCTACATGCAGCCTGACTTTGCGTCCAACTCTGCCGCAATGCGGTCGAGTTCGGCCTCGAGCACCGGAAGCAGGCCCGGGCGATAGATCTCGCGCACCACATTCATCGCGCCTGCGAGTTCGGCGGCGGGCACCACGGCCTCGGGATGGGCGCGGATCAGGCGGCGATGCGCGGCCTGTTCCGCCCTGCAGGCAAGATGGCCCGACGCCATGGCCAGCACGCGCAGCACCTCGACCTGCGCGTCACGCGGCAGGCCCAGCTGATGGCGGTGGCGCTTGACCGGATGCGCGCTGTAGCCGAGCTTGAGATATTGTCGGGCGGGACAATCCGTCGTCGCGGGCAGGAAGATGCGGAAGAGATAAAGGAAGCTCGGCTTCGCATTCCAGCCCCGCCCGCAGCCGGCGCAATCGCATTGGCCCCAGAGCATATTGGCCTGCGCAATCCGCTGCACATGTCCGCAATGATGGCGATAGAGCCGGTAGTTCGGCTGCCCTGAGGGGCAATGCCCGAGCCGTTCCCAGCCAAAGCGCCGCGCCTCGCTGGCCTCACGCTCTGCGTGGCAGGTCTCGCAGCGCAGCCCGGTCTGGCCCTTGGCGACGCGGTCGATCAGCTCGAACTGGCGCGTCAGGACATGCCCGCAGGGCGCGCGGAACCGGCCATAGCCGCGCCGGTCCGGATCCGGGCCGAGGAAGCTGACGCCCGCCGCTACGGCGACCGCACTGCGCCGCGCCGCCAAGCAATGCGGGCACAGCGGCTGGTGCCGCATCAGCGTGAACAGTTTGGTGGTGAAGGCGCCGCTGCAGTGTCGGCAGCGCAGCTGCAGATGAAAGCGGTCGTGGATGCGGGCGATGAGGTCAAAGCCCTTGGCCGCCGCCACGGCGCGCCAATGCGCATGGACCGGGCCGGGGAAAGCGGGTGTGTGGTTGAGCGTGGGCATGAAGGATCCTCCCGTGCAGCGGGATGCGTGGGCGCGCGGGGCTGCGGCGAGGCGCAGCCCGGGGCGGGAAACCTGGGAAGGGTTTGCGTGCTGAAGGGCTTGCGACGGTGCGACATGGCTGGGGTGGGAAAGCCCGTGCCGTCGTCCGCTGACCATAACCAGATGGACTGAGCCTTGGTTCGGACCGCGCGGATTCAGGCTGCCGAAGGTCGGACGCTACGCGCCGGGCGCAGCCTGCATCGCTTGCGGATACGTGTCGGAAGCCTCAGTGAAACCGGTCTCGGCGACCGGAACATCCCCAGGCATCATCTCGACGCACTCGCCCTCGATCACCACCGCGTGGTCGGGCAAGGCGGCCAGCTCTGCCAGCGCGCGCCGCGCCTCGGCCAGCATCAGGTTCACCCGCCGCGCCAGCGGATGCCGTCCCGGGCAGCGCAGCAGCGCCCCGGGCGCCGCCACGCGCGCGTAAAGCTGCGCGAATTCCGCGCCATCCTCGCTGAGGCTCAGCGCCCGGGTGATGCGCGCAATCCGCAACAGCGGCCGGTCCTCCAGCCGCTCGGCCGGCGTGTCGCAGAGCGCATCCAGCGCCGCCCCGACCGCCGCCCGCGCGGCCTCGGCATCGCGCAGCCAGTGATCGCAGGCCGGATCCCAGCTGCCGGAATGCTCCAGATCCCGCTCGGCCTCGATCCACGCCCCGAGCGCCCGCTGCATCACGCCAAAGCGCCGCGTCACCGATGTATGCGTGAAACCGGGAGCAAAGGCTTCCAGAACGCCAGCAGAATGAATAGATTGGTAAACAGTCATGGTCGATCTCCAACAAGGTTGACCTGATTAGGGCCGAGGAGAGGGCTGCAACCCTTGTCTCGGCTCGTCTAATATGGAATATTGCCATTACAATGTCAACATCATAATGGCAATATTGCTATGGCTCCGCCAAAAAAAGACACAGAAGCGCTTACACTTCGCCTCCCCCGCGAGCTGATCGAAGCCATCGACGATCGCCGCCGCATTGAGCCCGATCTGCCCACCCGGCCCGAGATGATCCGTCGCGCCCTCGTGCAATGGCTGGACCTGACCGCAGCCACGTAGTCCGCCCGCCCGCGCCAACCGCCCCGTCATCACTCCACCTCGATCAGCTCGTCATCCTCCAGCGGGCGCTGCAGGTGGCGGGCTTCGGACCAGTCGGCGCTCAGCCAGGTGTCGATCTCGGTCGCCGAGGTCAGGATCACCGGCATGGCCTTGGGATGGATCCGCCCGACCACGCTGTTCGGCGCACATGTCAGGAAGGCGAAGAGCTGGTGATCGCCGGTCCGGGGCGTCCTCGCTGAGCCCCGGGTGCCGTGCCAACCCGTCCAGATCCCGGCAAAGAAGAACAGCGGCCGCGTCCGGTCCAGCGCGAACCAGTGCAAGGGCTTGCGCCCGGTCACCGGGTCGGGCCGCTGGCCGTATTCCGAGAAGGCCGTCGCCGGCACCACGCAACGATGCGCGACCCCCAGCCAGCGCCGCCAATGCGGGCTGGCGGTGTTGCGGATGTTCGTCACGCCACTGTCCGGCGCATCCGGCGTCTTCAGAAATTGCGGCGGCGTCGGCATGCCCCAGGTGAGCCGCGCCAGCTCGCGACCGCGGCCGGTGTTGCGCAGAACCGGCGCCGGGCGGTCGGGATAGACATCGAGCGAGGGCTCAAGATTGCCGACACTGTCGGACATGGCCCCGGCAATGTCGCGGATCGCCTGCTGGTTCGTGGTCAGATTATACAGGTTGCACATCGGCTTGCCTCCTCCGGCCACGGCATTCCTGCCGATATGGGCCCGGATGGCACGGATCACAAATCCCCGGCGGCGATTGACTCACGGCTTAAACCGGAACAAATGGGGAACATACTGCCTTGAGTCCCATCCCGACAGGAGCCCGACACTGCCATGTCCGCGCCTCGTTCCGATCCGGCTCTCGTGGCGCTGCGGCAGCGGATCGCGGCGATCGAGGGCGATCACGGCCCGCCTTTGGCGGAGCTGCCCTTCGGCCTCTCTGAGCTTGACCGCCGCCTGCCCAAAGGCGGGCTGGCGCTTGGCTGCCTGCATGAGGTCGCGGGCGGCGGCAACGGCGCCACCGATGGCGCGGCGGCGGCCTGTTTTGCCGCCGGGATCGCCGCGCGCCTGCCGGGGCAGGTGCTCTGGTGCGTGACGCAGGCCGATCTGTTCGCGCCGGGGCTGGAACAGGCCGGCCTGCCCTCGGGCCGGGTGATCCATGTCGAGGCGGGCGACGACACCTCGGTGCTGGCCTGTATGGAGGAAGGGCTGCGCCATGGCAGTCTGGCCGCCGTGGTGGCGGATGTGGCGCGGCTGTCGATGACCGCCTCGCGCCGGCTGCATCTGGCGGCCAAGACCTCGGGCACCACCGGCATCGCCTTGCGCCGCTGGCGCAGGCAGGCGGACGCCAGCGATTTTGGCCAGCCGACCGCGGCAATGACGCGCTGGCGGGTCTCGGTGCTGCCGTCCTCGCCCTTGCCGGTGCCGGGGCTGGGCCGGGCGCGCTGGCTGGTGGAGCTGCTCCGCGCGCGCGCCGGAGAGTCGTTCGATCTGGAACTGGAGGCATGCGATGGCACGGGTCATCTCGGTCTTCCTGCCGATGTGGCCGGTGGACCGGCTGCGGCGGCAGGACGGCACGCCGTCGGATAGGCCGCCAGAAAGACCATTGGTGCTGGCGGGCCGCATCGGCAATCGCCGGCTGCTGACGGCGGTGGATGCGCTGGCGGCAGGGCTTGGCCTGCGGCCCGGCATGCCGGTCAGCAAGGCGCAGGCGCTGGTGCCCGATCTGCGGATCGCGCCCGCGAATGTGGCCGAGGATCTGGCGAGCCTCGAGCGGCTGGCCTTCTGGATCCTGCAGCGCATCGCGCCCATCGTCGCGGTCGATCCGCCGGACGGCATCGTCATCGACGTGGCCGGCGCCGCGCATCTGCATGGCGGCGAGGACGCGCTGTTGGAGGCGCTGACCGGGCGGCTTGCGCTCTCGGGCGTGACGGCGCGGGCGGCGGTGGCGGACACATGGGGCGCGGCGCATGCCATGGCGCGCTTTGGCGGCGATCTGGCCGAGATGCCGCCCGAGGCGCTGCGGCTGCCCGCGGCCACCGTGGCTGGTCTGCGCGACATGGGCTTTGGCCGCATCGGCGATCTGATGGCGCAGCCGCGCGCGCCGCTGACCCGCCGCTTTGGCCCCGAGCTGATGCGCCGCATCGACCAGATGTTCGGCGATGCGCCGGAACCGATCGACGCCCTGCGGCCCGCAGACCTGATCGAGACCCGCCGCGCTTTTGCCGAACCCATTGCCGCGCCCGAGACCATCGCGCGCTATGTCGGCAAGCTGGTGGCGGCACTTTGCGCGCAGCTGGAAACGCAGGGCCTTGGCGCTCGCCGCCTGGACCTGATCTGCCACCGCACCGATCGCGAGATGCAGACCGTGCGCGTGGGCCTGGCCGTGCCGCAACGCGATCCGGCCCGGCTGACCCGGCTGCTTTGCGACAAGATCCCCAGCATCGCCCCGGGCTTCGGCATCGAGATCATGACGCTGGCCGCGACCATCACCGAGCTACTGGCGGCGCGCCAGACCAGCACGCTTGCGCCCGAGGCGCCGGAACTGTCCGGTCTGATCGACATTCTGGCCAATCGCGTTGGCGCGCAGGCGATCTACCGCATTGCGCCCGTCGACAGCGATGTGCCGGAACGCTCCATCCGGCGCATTCCGGCACTGGCCGAGGATAGCGGTGCAGGTTGGCCGCATCACTGGCCGCGCCCGTCGCGCCTGCTGCCGCGCCCCGAACCCATCGACACCATGGCGCTGCTGCCCGACCAGCCGCCGGTCTGGATCGCCTGGCGCGGCGTGCGCCGCCGCATCGCCCGCGCCGATGGCCCGGAACGCATCTTCGGCGAATGGTGGACCCGCGAGGCCGAGCGCATCGCGGTGCGCGATTACTTCCGCGTCGAGGATGATGCGGGCGAACGGCTGTGGATCTTTCGCGCGGGCGACGGCGAGGATGCCGCCACCGGATCGCATCGCTGGTTCCTGCACGGGGTCTTCGGATGAGATATGCCGAGCTACAGGTCACCTCGGATTTTTCCTTCCTGCGCGGCGCATCGGACGCCGAGCACCTGTTTGCCACGGCGGCGGCCCTGGGCATCGAAGCGCTTGGCGTCGTGGACCGCAACTCCGTCGCGGGGATCGTCCGGGCATGGCTGGCAGCCAAGGCGACGGGGGTGCGGCTGGTCGCGGGCTGCCGGCTGGATCTGGCCTGCGGCATGTCGGTGCTGGTCTATCCGACCGGCAAACCGGCCTGGTCGCGCCTCTGCCGCCTGCTGACGCTTGGCAAATCGCGGGCGGGCAAGGCGGCCTGCCATCTGCACTGGTCGGATCTGGCCGAGCATGCCGAGGGGCTGATCGCCATCCTGATCCCCGATCAGGCCGATGACGCTTGCGCCTTGCGCCTGCGCCGGCTGCGCGAGGTGTTTGGCGACCGTGCCTATCTGGCGCTGACGCTGCGCCGCCGCCCGAACGACCAGCTGCGCCTGCACGATCTGGCGACGCTGGCCGCCCGCGCCCGCGTGCCCACGGTTGTCACCAATGACGTCCTGTTCCACATCCCCGCGCGCCGCATCCTGCAGGATGTGGTGACCGCCATCCGCCACAATTGCACCGTCGAGGCGCTTGGCCATCGCCGCGAACGTCACGCTGACCGCTACCTGAAGCCGCCCGCGGAAATGGCCCGCCTGTTTGCGCGCTATCCCGAAGCGCTGGCCCGCAGCATCGAGATCATGGACCGCTGCCGCTTCGATCTTGGCCAGCTGAGATACCAATATCCCGAGGAACGCGACGATCCCGCGCTCACGGCGCAGGACACGCTGGCGCGGCTGACCTGGGCCGGCGCGGCCACGCGTTACCCCGAAGGTATCCCGCCCGAGGTGACAAAGGCGCTGCACCATGAGCTGACCCTGATCGGTCGGCTGCACTATGCGCCCTATTTCCTGACCGTGCACAGCATCGTTCGCTATGCCCGGTCGCAGAACATCCTGTGCCAGGGGCGCGGCTCGGCGGCCAACTCGGCGGTCTGCTATGTTCTGGGCATCACCGCCATCGATCCGGGCCGTAACGACCTGCTGTTCGAACGCTTCGTCAGTGAGGAGCGCCGCGAGCCGCCCGATATCGACGTCGATTTTGAACACGAGCGCCGCGAAGAGGTGATCCAGTGGATTTACCAGACCTATGGCCGCGACCATGCCGCGCTGACCGCGACCGTCATTCGCTACCGCGCCAAGGGGGCGTTGCGCGATGTCGGCAAGGCCATGGGCCTGGCCGAGGATCTGATCTCGGCGCTTTCCTCGCTGATCTGGGCCTGGTCCGACGAGGGCGTCACCGATGCACAACTGGCCGAGCTGAACCTGAACCCCGCCGACCGTCGTCTGCGCCTGACGCTTGATCTGGCCCGGCAGCTGATGGGCGCGCCGCGGCATCTGTCGCAACATCCGGGCGGCTTTGTGCTGACCCATGACCGGCTGGATGATCTGGTGCCGATCGAGCCCGCCGCGATGCAGGATCGCCAGATCATCGAGTGGGACAAGGATGACATCGACGCGCTGAAGTTCATGAAGGTCGACATTCTGGCGCTTGGCATGCTGACCTGCATGGCCAAGGGGCTGGCGCTGGTGGCGGCGCACAAGGGCGCGCAATATGATCTCGCCAGCATCCCGGCCGAGGATCCGCGCACCTATGCGATGATCCGCCGGGCCGATACGCTGGGCACCTTCCAGATCGAGAGCCGGGCGCAGATGGCGATGCTGCCGCGCCTGAAGCCCCGGACCTATTACGATCTGGTCATTCAGGTCGCCATCGTGCGCCCCGGCCCGATCCAGGGTGACATGGTGCATCCCTATCTGCGTCGCCGCGCCGGGCTGGAGCCCGTGGAATATCCAAGGCCAGAGCTGCAAAAGGTGCTGGGCAAGACGCTGGGCGTGCCGCTGTTCCAGGAGCAGGCCATGCGTGTCGCCATCGAATGCGCGGGCTTCACCCCGGGCGAGGCGGACATGCTCAGGAAATCCATGGCCACCTTCAAGTTCACCGGCGGCGTCAGCGCCTTTCGCGACAAGCTGATCGACGGCATGGAAGCGCGCGGATATCCGCGCGACTTCGCCGAGCGGACGTTCCGGCAGCTCGAAGGCTTTGGCTCATATGGCTTCCCCGAAAGCCATGCCGCCAGCTTTGCGCTGGTCGCCTATGCCTCGGCCTGGCTCAAGTGCTGGCACCCGGATGCGTTTTGCGCGGCGCTGTTGAACAGCCAACCGATGGGCTTTTACGCCCCGGCCCAGATCGTGCGCGATGCCCAGGCGCATGGCGTCGAGGTGCGCGCGGTCTGCGTGAACGCCTCGGAGTGGGACTGCACGCTGGAGCCGACGGACGGGCGTTTCGCCGTGCGGCTGGGCCTGCGCAGGATCAAGGGGCTGGCCGAGGTCCATGCCCAAGCCATCGCCCGCGCCGCGCCCTTTGCCTCGGTCGAGGATCTCTGGCGCCGCGCCGAGGTGCCAAAACCCGCCCTGATCCGCATCGCCGAGGCGGACGGGTTCCACGCCTTCGGCCTGTCACGGCGGCAGGCGGTCTGGGCGGTCAAGGGCCTGCCCGACAGCGACCTGCCGCTCTTCGCGGCGATTGAGGGCAACGAGCCCGCCGTTCCGCTGCGCCCGATGAGTGCAGGCCGCGAGGTGGTCGAGGATTACAGCCGCACCGGCCTCTCGCTGCGCCGCCATCCGGTGGCCTTCCTGCGCGAGGATCTGACGCGGCGCCGCATCCTGACCTGCGCTGACGCCATGGCGCTGCCGAACCGCCGCTGGGCCGAACTCGCGGGCCTGGTGCTGGTGCGCCAGCGCCCGGGCTCGGCCAAGGGCACCATGTTCATCACGCTCGAGGACGAAACCGGCATCGCCAATCTCGTCGTCTGGCCCAGGGTCTTCGAGGCCAATCGCCGCATCATCCTCGCGGCCAGCATGATCGCTGCGCGCGGCATGATCCAGCGCGAGGGCGAGGTGGTGCATTTTGTCGTCCACCGCCTGACCGATCTCTCGGACGCCCTCGCCAGCGTCGGCCACCGCGGCGCCTTCCCCCTGCCGCATGGCCGCGGCGACGAGTTCCACAATGCCAGTCCAACCCCGGATGCTCGCCACCCGAAGCCCCGCGACATGTTCATCCCAGATCTGCATCTCGATACGATCCGGGTCAGGACAAGGGATTTCAGGTGAGGGGAAAGGGGCAGGTCAAACCCACCTGCACTCGGCCCACTGCCGCCGTTCACGAGAGCGCCGTGCTGCTATGCGGCATTCACCAGACCTGCCGTTCGATACTCATTGCAGCATTTCCACCACCTCAATAGCGGCAGAGCGGGGACGAAGCAGGTGTTCGCTGCGAGCGCTGAATGTTCGCCGCATCAGCGAGGAAAGGCGGATCAGCGAAGAAGGCTCATCTTCATCGCCTATGCGCCATAAAAGCGGGGGTGAACCGAAGCGTTTAGCGAGATTTGGACGACATTTCGGAAGGCTGAGGGACAGAAAGGCGAGTTGCTGACAGTACATGAAGCCGAACAGCAATGGGCGCGAAGCTGGACGCCAACGACCGTGCGGCACGTGATGTGAGCCTTCGACGCGCCGTCGGGAGCCAGTGTCGTTCCACTGATGTCCGTGTTGACGGGGGCGTGCGAGAGCGTTCAAGGCCAGACGGAGACAGAGGCGGAACTTGGCGAACTGGCTGCCCGTTATCACGCGAGGCTCGCGGCCCGTCCCCTGTATGAAAGCGCAGATCAGAAATGGATGATCCGGTTGTTCCCTTTGATCTGGTCAGGATGTTTCTGGGTTCCGATCCGGCGCTGTTCTACTTGGAGATCGTCTTTCGGACCTTCTTAATCTATGCCTATGCCTTGCTGCTGATCCGATGGGTTGGTGGGCGTGGCATCGCCCAGATCTCGGTGGTGGAGTTTCTACTGGTCATCGCGCTTGGATCGGCCGTTGGCGATGGCATGTTCTATGCCGATGTTCCCATCTTTTACTCGATGCTGGTCATCACTCTGGTCGTGGTCATCAACAGGTTGCTGGATGTCTTGATCTTCAGATTCCGACCAATCGAGAAGGCGTTGGATGGCACAACGGCTGAAGTCATTCGTGACGGGGTGATTGATACCCGCATTCTTCGCCGCCGCAAACTGGGCCAGAGCGAGTTGTTCGAAGAGTTGCGGGAAAACGGCTACAGAAACCTCGGCGAGGTCCGTATGGCCTATTTTGAGTCATCGGGCCGGTTCAGCACGTTCAGTCAGCCGCAGCCTCGGCTAGGCCTTCCGATTGAGCCGCCATGGGATATCAAGCCCCCGGTCACTGTCGGGCCGGGCGACAAGATCAGGGACAACCAACGCCTTGCATGCTGTATCTGCGGCTTCGTGCTGGCCGGCAATCTTGCCATGACCCCAGATCAATGTCCCCATTGTCAAGGGAAGTCATGGACTGCGGCCGGCGTTGCAGAAGCAGAATCCCCCTCTCCCTAATCATTGAGAAACTGAGATTTCTTGATCTCTTGGCCGGTAAGGTCAAGGAACGGGCCCTTAGCGCGTGTCATTGGCCGAACTGCGCAACAACACCGAGGGCTGGCGAAAAGCGCGAAGCTATTCGAGGTGCCGACGATCCTGACCACGGCGGCCGCCGACAGCTTTTCGGGGGCGATCTTCCCGGAAATCCACGCCGTCTTCCCCGACCAGCAAGATCGCACCACGATGAGCACCTGGGAAGATGACAGCGTCGTTGTCGGCGGCTACGGCCTGGGCGTGATCTATGCCGAGCAGATTTTCAACGCCAAGGAAGGCTGGTGAAGAAGCGCAGCATCTCGGCCGAGGCATCAGGCCCAAGCGGATCGGCATAGGAGCCTGACGGATCGCCGCCGAACCAGGCATGGCCGGCCCGCTCGACACGCCAAAGCTCCGAGCCATCGCTGCCCACCAGTCGCGACCAAGTACGACCGTTGCCCTCGTGCCGCGTCTCGATGCCGGAGCCGCTGATCAGCCGGTCGCCGTTGATCGGTGCGACAGTTGCGTCCGACATGCCGTGGAAGACGATCACCGGCGTCTTTCGCGACCGGGGCCGGGCATCGCCCTCGCCCCGCATGGCGGCAAAGGCCGAGACGACATCGCTGGCCGCACCGCTGGGAAGGCCGGAATGCACGCCGGCCGCTGCGAAGAGGTCGGGATAGGCATCGACCATGATTGCCGCCATCGCGCCGCCCGCCGACAGCCCGGCCACGAAGGCCCGACCATCGGCCAGGCCGAACTCCTCCAGCAGGTCTCGGGCAAGTCCGGCGAGAATCCCCGGCTCGCCCCGGTCCCGTGCCTGATCCTCCGGGCGGAACCAGTTCCAGCAGGACTGCATGTTGTGGGCGCGCGACTGCTCGGGATAGGCGATGAGGAAGCCGGCCTGCTCGGCCGCCTCGTTCATCCGAGTCCCCCGCGCGAAATCATCGGGGGACTGGGTGCAGCCATGCAGCATCAACACGACGCCCTGAAGCCCCTCGGGACGGTCCGTCGGAATGTAGAGCGTATAGTTGCGCGATCCGGCGGGGCCGGAATGCTGACGCCGCTCATAGCGGGCGCCTTCGGGCACTTCGATCGTAACGCCAGCGGGCAGGCCGGAGAGGCCGGGCAGGTTCAGCCCCTGCATCAAGCCGCCGCCGGCGCAGGGCTGGCAACCGTCGCGCAACAGGCTGGAGAAAGGGTTTTCAAGCGGTGCCCGGGTCGGCTGCCTGTCGAGGCCGCCGGGAAGCGCGATCCCGTTGGCGCCCAGAACCTCCTGGACCAGCGAGGTCGCAGCCGCGGGATCGAGGGCACGAGACCTCACAAGCGCCCGGCGCATGGCCGTCGTGAAATCATTGGTCATTGGTGTCTTCCTTGTGATGAGGCGGTCAGCCTCAGGTGGTGCGGTCCTTGAGCGCGGCCTTCACGGCCTTCGACGCCTGAAGCGACCCCAAGACGTTCAGCGAGCCGATCGTCGCTTCGGCCAGTTCCGGCGTGACATCCGCCGCAATTCTGGCCAGCCCGACGACCTTGAGGTGAAGTTTCTCACCAGCCGTCGCCATGGCCTCGAGATCGGCGCGCGTAATGTCGAACAATCCCAGTTCGAGCTGATAACGGTCGATAGATTGCGCGACCGAACGGCCCTCGCTGGTCAGCTGGTTGCGGATCGCGGTGCGGATGAAATCCGTCCGGTTGGCATAGAAGCCCTCGCGCACCAGCAGGTCGATCCGGCCCAGATCGACATGGCCGAGGTTGATGGTGATCTTTTCAGGTTCGGCCTGTCTTTCCGGCAGGCGGGTGATGTTCTCCATGGTATTCTCCATCTGTATGGATGGTATATGGAATGCTTGTGGCGTCCCTGCAAGCGCGTTTGGACCGGGACTTGCAAAAATCAACTCGTCCGCCCTAGCCGCTGTGGCGTCTTTCCGGGGATTGCGCGGAACGTTTCGTTTCACAGTGCATTGGCAGATGCCAATCGCCCCGTTCGGAGAGAGAGAGATGCCAGATCGCGACGCCGAGACCCGCAAGGATGACCTCAGGACAGGCACCCCGTTCTGGGTCAAGACTCCACATTCGACCGTGACGGCCGAGCGCGAGGCGGATGCCGGTCATGTGGATGTCATCGTCGTCGGTGCGGGGATCAGCGGCGCCCTGATGGCCGAGTCGCTGAGCAGGGCGGGGCGTTCGGTGCTGATTCTCGACCGCCGCCTGCCGGTGCGCGGCTCGACGCCGGCCTCGACGGCGATGATCCAGCACGAGATCGATGTGTCGCTGACACGGTTGCAAAAGCAGATCGGCCCGAAGAAGGCCGATGCGGCCTGGCTCCGCTCGGTCAAGGCGACGAATGATCTGGTGGATCTGGTCAACGAGCTGCGGATCGACTGCTCGATGGAACGCAAGCCGGCGCTGTATCTGGCGGGCAACCAGATGGGCAAGCGCGCCCTGCAGGCCGAGGCCGAGGCGCGGGCCAAGATCGGCATTGCCGCCGCATATCTCACCCGTGCCGATCTGATGGAGCGGTTCGGCATCGATCGCCAGGCGGCGATCCTGTCGCCGGATTCGGCCTCGGCCAATCCGGCGCAATTGACGGCGGGGCTGTTGGCCTGTGCGATGGGCCGCGGGGCGCGGGTGATCTCGCCGGTCGAGATCACCGATCTGGCCGAACTGCCCGGGGGGATCGCGCTGGCGACGCGGCAGGGCGAGGTGCTGACCGCGGATCACGCGGTCTTCTGCACCGGCTATGAACATCTGGCGCAGATGCGAAGCCCGTCCCACCGCGTCACCTCGACCTGGGCGCTGGCGTCGCGGCCGATGAAGACCCTTCCGGACTGGATGCGGGCCACCATCGTCTGGGAGGCTGCCGAGCCTTATCTCTACTTCAGGACCGATGCGTCGGGCCGGATCATCGCGGGCGGCGAGGACGAGGATGCGGCAAGCACCAACTCGGACCCCGCGAAGCTGGCGCGGAAGGCAAAGGTCATCGCCGAGAAACTGCGCGACGTGACGGGGGTGGACATCGGCAAGCCGGTCTACACCTGGTCGGCCCCGTTCAGCGTGACAAAGGACGGGCTGCCAATCATCGACACGGTGCCCGGATACAGCCGCATCCACACGATCATGGGCTTTGGTGGTAATGGCATCACCTTCTCGGTGATCGGCACCCAGATCATCGCCGCGAAGATCGCAGGGCGCACCGACCCAGACGAGGCGGTTTTCGGCTTCAGATAGGATAATCGGTGGAACCGCTTGTGACCTCGGCAGTTTTGCTGGCACGGTCCGCCATGGGCGCGCCGGCAAAGCTTAATCCACCTCTGAAAGGTAGGGTCGATGGCCGAGGACAAGGACTTTACAACCGACACCGGAAACGCGGGCGAGACGCATCAGATCGCAAGCGGCGATACGCCCGCAATGACGACGAATTTCGGCGTTCCGATCTCGGATAACGAGAACAGCCTCAAGGCCGGATCGCGCGGGCCGACCCTGCTGGAAGATTTCGTGCTGCGCGAGAAGATCTTCCACTTCGACCACGAGCGCATCCCCGAGCGGATCGTGCACGCGCGCGGCTCGGCCGCGCATGGCTATTTCGAATGCACCGATCCGATCCCGGAGCTCAGCCGCGCCAGCCTCTTCTCGAAGAAGGGCAAGAAAACGCAGGTCTTTACCCGCTTCTCGACGGTGGCGGGTGGCGCGGGTTCGGTCGACACGCCGCGCGACGTGCGCGGATTTGCGGTGAAATTCTATACCGATGAAGGAAACTGGGATCTGGTCGGCAACAATATCCCGGTCTTCTTCATTCAGGACGCGATCAAGTTTCCCGACCTCATCCATTCGGTCAAGATGGAGGCCGACCGCGCCTATCCGCAGGCGGCCTCGGCCCATGACACCTTCTGGGATTTCATCTCGCTGATGCCCGAAACCTTCCACACCCTGATGTGGGCGATGTCGGACCGCGGCATTCCCCGCAGCCTGCGGATGATGGAGGGCTTTGGCGTCCACACCTTCAAGCTGGTGAACGAGGCGGGTCAGGAGAGCTTCTGCAAGTTCCACTGGCGGCCCAAGCTGGGCACGCAATCGGTCATCTGGGATGAATCGGCCAAGACACAGGGGGCGGATAACGACTTCCACCGTCGCGACCTGTGGGAAGCGATCGACCGAGGCGACTACCCGGAATGGGAGTTCGCGGTGCAGGTCTTTGATCGGGAGCTGGCCGAATCGCTGCCTTATGACGTGCTGGATGCCACCAAGCTCATCCCTGAGGAGGTCGTTCCGCTGCGCGTGATCGGCCGCATGGTGCTGGACCGCAATCCCGACAATTTCTTTGCCGAGACCGAACAGGCCGCTTTCCTGCCCTCGAATGTGGTGCCGGGAATCGACTTCACCGATGATCCGCTGCTTCAGGGCCGGCTGTTTTCCTATCTCGACACGCAGAAATCGCGGCTGGGGACGACGAATTTCCACCAGATCCCGATCAACGCGCCGAAATGCCCCTTCGCCAATATGCAGCGCGACGGGCTGATGCAGACCCATGTGCCGAAAGGCCGCGCGAATTACGAACCGAACAGCCTGAACGAGGCGGGCGAGGATCCCGGTCCGCGCCCCGTGAGCACCGGTTTCAGCACCGCCGAGCAGCGGGTCGAGGGCGAGAAGCTGAGGATCCGCGCGGAAAGCTTCGGTGATTTCTACAGCCAGCCGCGGATGTACTGGAACTCGCTGACCGAGAACGAACAGGCGCATGTTGCCTCGGCCATCGTGTTCGAGCTGTCCAAGGTCTCTCTGGACCATATCCGCGAACGTATGCTGAGCCATCTTCAGGTGGTTCATCCCGATCTCGGCAAGCGTGTCGCCAAGGGTTTGGGGATGGATCTGCCGAAGCCGGTCAAGCCGTTCAAGGAACCGGTCGATCTTGACCCGTCCGACGCGCTGTCGATCCAGAAGAACTGGAACAGGTCGCTGGAAGGCCGTCAGGTCGCGATACTTTTCGACGAGGGGTCGAGCAAGTCCGACATCGAGGCGCTGAAAAAGGCGGTCGAGTCCGCCAAGGGCACCGTCTTCACCGTTGCGCCCAAGGTCGGCGGCCTGCCGCTGGATGGCGGCACGATGAAGGCGGACGGTCAATTGGCCGGCTCGCCCTCGGTGCTGTTCGACGCGGTGGCGCTGGTGCTGACGAACGAGGCGGCGGCCAAGCTGGCCAAGGATAGTGCGGCTGTGGCGTTCGTGTCGGATGCGTTCGCGCATCTAAAGGCCATCGGCGCGACCGAAGGGGCCAAGGCGCTGATGGACCGCGCCGGTGTCGAGCCGGATGAGGGCGTCACCGATCTGGCCGGCCTGCCTGAGGCGGCCAAGCTGCGCTACTGGGATCGCGAGCCGAAGGTCCGTGATCTGGCCTGATCGCGGAGGTGCCGTGAAAGTCCGGAAGGCGCCTGGATAACGTTCCAGGCGCCGGTTCAACAACGTCTACACAACCAAGGAGAATATCTGATGAAGACGCTGAACGACGCATTCGAACATACGCTGGAGGATATCTATTGGGCCGAGAACGCGCTGTCCAAGGCGCTGCCCAAGGTTTCCAAGGCGGTCAGCAGCGCCGAGCTGAAAAAGGCGATGGACGATCATCTCAAGGAGACGAAGGGGCACATCAAGACGCTCGAAGCCGTTTTCAAGTCGATCGGCAAGGAAGCCAAGGGCGAGAAATGTGATGCCATGGATGGCCTTCTGAAAGAGGCTGACGGCCTGATCGAGGACGCCAGCGGACACGCGCTGGATGTCGCGCTGATCGGTGCCGCGCAGGCGGTGGAGCATTACGAGATCGCCCGCTATGGCACGCTGCGCGAATGGGCCAAGGTTCTGGGGAATGAGGAAGCGCATACGCTTTTAACCTCGATCCTCGACGAGGAGAAGGCCGCCAACAACAAGCTCACTGCGCTTGCGGTGACGGCCATCAACGCCTCCGGCAAGGCTTCGAAGAAGTAACCGGTTGTCGGAAGCCACTTCCACAAGCCCGCCCCTGCAGGCGGGCTTCTTTTCATGTCGGGTGACCGAACTCGCCATATCGCCGCCCCCCTGACCAACACGACGAGAATGGTGATTGCGGGCCGTCGATCAGCATGCCGAAGAGCGGCATAAGCTTACTTCCGCAGACTCCGCTCTATCGTATGAAATTCGGCGGCAGCCGACCATATCAGCTTCCTCGCGCTAATCGTGGATCCTCGCTGGGCCAGGCACGAACGTCCGCTAACCCAGATTGCCGCGACTGCCCTGCCGCGCCGCCGCATGTCGGCTTCCCGCCCTTCTTGACGTTTTCCGTCTGGCGCCGATCCAATGATTTTGTGCAGATTGTGTCATAGATCTTTTCCTTTTTGGTTAATGAAAAGAAAGCAATTCTTGACATGGACGCCTTGCGCACAACGCGTCGCCAACTCGGCCTGACGCAGGCTTCAGTCGCGGCCTCGGCCGGGATCAGCCTGCCGACGCTGCGGGCGCTTGAGCGGGGCAGTGGCGGTGTGCGGGCGCTGGTTGCTTTGATGGCAGTGCTGGATCTGCGCTGGGGATGGGCGCCGGATCGCGTGCAGGCAGCGCGGGCTCTGGCGGACCGGCGGGTGGCGCGGGGGCTGAGCCAGGCCCAACTGGCCGCTCGGATCGGGGTCAGCCGACCGGTGATCATTGCGCTCGAGCGGGATCTGGGCGCGACGGTGGCGACAGTGGTCCGCGCAGCGGCGGCGCTTGGCATCAAGCGGGTGTTGCGGGCGAACCCTGCAGGACGTCGCGGTCTGGTTCCGGCGACCAATGCCCCGGCACAGGATCTGGTGATGACGCCGCTGGATCTTGCGGCAGCGGTGATCGCGCATTTCGCCGGCCGGATGACGGGCAAGGTGCTTGACCCGGCCAGAGGCCAAGGGGCGTTCCACAGGCACTTTCCTGCCCATCTGCACCAGGATTGGTGCGAAATCACCGAGGGCCGCGATTTCCTGGATTGGCAGGGGCCGGTCGATTGGGTGATGACCAATCCGCCTTGGTCGCGGCTGCGCGATTTCACGCGCCATGCCATGCGGATCGCGCCGAACATCGTCTGGCTGGCGCCGTTGACCAACCTGACGACCAAGGCGCGGTTGCGTGATCTGGACGAGGCCGGGTTCGGTATTGCCGAGCTGGTGCTGATCGACACGCCGAATGACTGGCCGCAGAGCGGCTTTCAGCTGGTCGCGGCCTGGTTGCGCAAAGGGCACAGCGGCGGCTGGTCGGTAACGCGGCTGGCAGAGGAGGCCAAGTAAACCGACGAAGCGGCGTATCGCGGCTGACACGCCCCGGCACCCCGCATGCGCGACCGCCCGCATCTCCCTCAGCAGATGCTCTCGCAGGGGATCCCGTCGCCATCTCGGTCGAGCTTGCCGCCCCATGGGCAGTTCTGAAGATACCAGCGCGCCTCCTCGCAGCTACCGATCCGGGTGCAGGTTCGGCGGGGGCTGCAGGACCAGGTTTGCCCGGCGAGTTCGTAAAGCCGCGACATCGGCGGTGTTGTATTCTGACCGCTGCGGCGTTCCGCCCGCCAGTCCCAGGGCATGTCGAAATGCCCTTGCCAGATCCCGCGCTGGTGCGTGCGGGCCTGGTCCTCGGCGGCGGCATAGGCGGTCGAATATTGGCGATAGGCCAAGGCCCAGCCCTCGCGCACCATCCAGCGGTTCAGGTTCGTCCGGCCCGCAAAGCAATCCGCGACGATGCGGCCATAGCGGTCGGTGTCGGTCTGCTGGCAGTTGACCACCCGCCGCCCGATCCGGTCCGACAGCGCCAGCGAGGCCTGCTGGCCACAGCGCCAGGCTTTGCCACGCGCGTCCTGGCAAAGTTGCCCGCTTTCCGGCGCGTCGATGCCGTTCAGCCGGATCCGGGCGCCGTGGATCTCTATGGTGTCGCCGTCGATCACCGAGGCCACACCGCGCAGATCGGGGCCGATCGTTTCGCTGGCAGAGGCGGGCAGCGCGCAGGCGAGAATGAGGGTCAGGGCGGCAAGGACGAGGTTCATCAGACGGTCTCGGAGGGTTCATTCCTGCCTAACCCGCAGGCGGGGCCGGGCAAAGCACCTACAGCGCCGAAGTGGCAACTGTTTGTTAAGGATTTTAGCGGATGATGGCTGGACGGCGAACCGCCGGTCCCGATCCCGCGCCGTCAGACGAGCCATGATCAAATGAGGCTTATCACCATATGATCATTCTGAACGCGGGTTGCAGCGCAGGGCCTGCATCTCGACGATTACTGACTGCGGTGGGCCGCCGCGCCATTGTCCGGAGGGTGCGGTCCGAGCCCTGCAGTGCAATCAAGGCCGCGAAAGATTGCCATCGCTTGGATCCCGGTTGATCCGGAATACTCCCAGCATGCCTTTGCGCCAAGCCAACCCTTCGCTTCACCGTCCCGCCAGCCCCTCGGCCTCTCGGATGAGATCCGAGAGCCGCGCGTTCAACCCTTTCGCCAGCTTCTGCATGGAGTTGATCGTCGGCTGATTGTGCAGGCCTTCGACCCTGCCAACGAAGACCGTCGAGATCCCGGCGCGGCGGGCCAGCGCCTCTTGCGACAGATCCAGCGCCTCGCGGCGCCGTCGCAGCACCGTGGCGAAGGCGGGAATGAGCGGATCTGCGGGCCGTGTTTTGATGCCGGAAATAATTGTCGCTGCCCCTCTTGCAAATATCACTGCATATTGCTCACATAGTGCAGTGAGTTTCAACCAGTGTTCAGGGGTGGCCGATGCAGGGACCGGAAATCGACAGCGGTGGTCTGGATGGTGTTTCGGCAGACGGGCTGGACGGCCTGTCGCAGCTTTTGCAGATCGCCGGGACGTGGAATGATGCTGACCCCGAGATTGATCGGGCGTTCCTGACAACCCGGTCGGCGCTGGCGCAGGCGTGGAGCGATCATGCCGCCTGCGATGCTCATGCAGCCGAAGCAGGGTTCGCGGCCAGCGAAGAGGGTCGCGCGGCGATGGCCGAGATGGACCGGATCCAGCACCGCATCCGCGATCTCGAGATCGGGCTTGCGGCGCGCCCCGCCGGGAATCTGGCCGAATTGCGTCTGAAAATCGCGCTGCTGTCGCTCGACGGCCAGCTGCGGCCCGAGTTCGAGGCGGGCGTTCTGGCAGATGCGCTGCGGCTGCTGGCGGCGCAGGAGAAGGGCTGATGCCGCCGCCGCGCTATTCCTTCGCGGGTTCCGCTTCGGCCTCGCGGACCAGATCCGACAGCGGCACACCCAGCCCCCGGGCGAGCTTTTGCATGGTGTTGATCGTCGGCATGTGGCGGCCAAGCTCCAGCAGAGAAACGAAGCGCATCGAGACATCGGCGCGCCGCGCCAGCGCCTCTTGCGACAGGTCCTGCGCCAGACGGCGGCGGCGCAGGACGGTGGCGAAGGCCTCCACAAGGGGTTCGACGGTGCGGGGCGCGGGTTTGATCGACAAGGGCTGTGCTCCGGATGGTTCGGGAAGAATGCTATACCGTAAATGCTGTGAATTCAAAGCGTGATCTGACGGAGGCCTGTGATGCCTGAGCAATCCCCCACCATCGACTGCGGCCACTGCGGCACGCCGGTCAAACGCAGCGCCCGCATCTGCCCGGCCTGCCACGCCGAGCGTGGCGCCGGCCGCATCGCCGGTGGCCGCGTCGTCGGCCCGGAAAAGATCCCGAAGCTGCGGCGGCAGCTGGCCGTGCTTCTGGCGGGCCTCGTGATCTTCGGGGCGGCGGGCATCTGGATCGGCGCCGTCGCTTGCGGTGCCGTCGCGCTGGGGATGGTCGTGCAATCCGGCGGCGTGATCTTCAGCCGCGGCCAGGAATACTGGTTCCGGTAGGGATATCCGCCCGCAATCCCCTTTGATCTCTCATGTCTTTCGCAGGAGGCCCGCATGAATCCCAAATCCCTTGTCCTCGCCCTGGCGCTGGCTGCCTTGGCCAGCCCGGTCGCGGCCGAGACCTATCTTGGCCGTTGCAAGATGGGCGAATGCCTGCATTACGACCAGAGCGGGCGCCGGGTTGAGGCCCAGGGCTCGGCGCGGGTGCCGGGCCAGCTGGTGCGGGTCGTGCTGCGCGAGGCGGTTTCCGACCGGCCCGATACGCCAAGAAAGCGCCTGCAATTCGAGGCGCCGTCCGAAGTGCGGTTCTTTTGCAGCACCGCCCGCCCGGCCTATGGGCTGCCGGGCGGCGGCTATCAGGGCCTGAACCTGGGCCAAATCTTTGGCGCGACCGAACTGGTCGCAAACATGTATCTGCGCGCCTGCCATCCGGGCGTGGCGCCCGGGCGCAGCATCGAGGCCAGGCTGCAGGGCCTCGGCTATCGAGTGATGCCCGAGCGCGTCTACTCCAGCTTCGCGGCGCTGATCCGCTAAGGGTTTCCCGCTTAGCCGGGCGGCGACGCGCGGGGCGCTCAGTTGACGAACGCAATCTGCGCACCGCACGCACGACACGCCACCCAACACTCTGATCCCCCAGCCATCCCCCGCCGCGTCGCCGCGCGGCGGCCAGCCCGCCTTTGCCTGCATCCGGAGGACGCCCCATGCTCAAGACCCTCGCCCTGACCACCTGCCTTGGCCTGATCCTGGCCACCCCGTCGCTGGCCGAAACCTACACCGACCCCGATGCCGCCTGGTGGGGCGCATTCCTGGAAACCCTCGACGGCACCGCGCCCGACCTCAAGGCCCTGGCGCTGAAGGACCCCGAATATCTCGCCGCCGATGAGTTCAGCCGCGATGAGGCGCTGGCCAAGGTCATGGCCCGCCTTGCCGCCAGCCGCGCCACGATCGACCCCGCCACCGCCGAGGTAGTGCTGTCGATCCGCGCCGATTTCGGCGATTACGACGCGGCGCGCGGCGGCTTTCCGGTCAGCATCTTCACCCCGACCTCGCGCCTGCCGCTGGACCCGAGGGGCCGCAGCCTGTTCTTTCGCAACTGGCAGGATGTCGCGCTGTTCCCGGCGACGCGCGATCAGGGCCGCGCCCTGCGCAAGAAGATCGGCCAGGACAGCCTGCTGGCCCTGGTGACGGTGCGTGACATCCGCAAATCGCAGACCCGCAGCGAGGGCTATGAGGGCCATGTCGCCAGCGTCACCTATTCCACCGCCCGGGGCAGCGAGATCGGCCAGATCACCCCGCCCGACGTGATCGCTGCTGACCCTGCCGCCATGGCCGCGCAGACCGAGGCGGCGCGGCAAAAGATCCTGACCGCCGCCGGCATCCCGCCGCTGGGCACCACCTGGGATGCGGCGAAACAGCAGCTGCAGCCGCTCTGGCCGGTGATGGCCAGCAGCGACCTCGTGCCCTGGGGCAATGTCCGGCGCGTGGCCTATCTGTGGAAAGACGGCGCCGTGCAGCAGAACGAGGCGCATGACCCTGCCAAGGGCTTCCGGCTCTATCTGCAGCAGCGCGAGGGGGCCTGGATGCCGCAGGACGGCGAGCATATCAATGTCGGCGTGACCGACCTGCTTTACGGCAGCGGCGCCGGTGCGGTCGATACCCGCGGCCTTGGCGCGGGCCTGGCCTGCTACACCCCCGAGGCACTGGACCGCTGCGCCGTGCTGATCTTTGAACCCAAGGACGGCAGCCATGTCCTGACCGGCGCTTACGGCGTCATCGAGCAGCGCCCCGCCGCCAGCGCCGAGGCGGCCTTCAAAACCTTCCTCGGCGATGCCGCCGGCGCCTTCGAGGGCCTCGCCACCATCGCCGATTACGACCGCGAGGACATCCGCCAGGCCCGCAAAGCCCCGGTCACCGGCGGCCGCGGCGTCCCGACCTATGCCGCCGGCGCAGGCCACCCCCTGACCGCCAACCCGCCCTATGATCCCCTGAAAAACACCACCGGCATCGAGCCCATCCGCCGGGAAATCGCGATCTATGCCGTCGAAGGCGCAGAGGGCAGGACACCGCTGGTCTATGTGGTGGGGCAGTGAGGGCGCTTAGTCACCACGGAATCAAAGATGTTGACACCCAGCCATCTGGCGGCCTACCGCCGCAAGGCACGGCGATCGTGCTTAGAGCTCCGGTGACTGGCTGTCGTTATCGGACCCGCGTCCAAATCGCATCGCATCAATGCCCTGTTGGACGCGGTTGATCACGTTGATGAACCGTCCCACGAGTTTCTGTATCGGGCTGTGCTGCTCAGGGGCAATGCCAAGCATGTTCCGCAAGAATGCGGGCATGCGCTGGAAATTCAGCTTTCCGCCCTCGACCGTGGTGTCACCGGATTCGACGGCGGTGAGCACCTCATCCATGGCTTCGACGGCGTCGTCGAACTCTTTACGCCGGTTCTTGAGGGCAATCGCTGTCTGAACCAGTTCATGTTCTTTTTTCTTCAAGGCAGCAGCTTGCCCCGCAAGCTGTTGCTCTTTCTCGCGCTGCGCCGCCGCTAATTCAGATCTTTCCCGTTCCAGATCCTGCCGTGCCACCTTTACCTTTTCCCGGATCATATCTTCCCTGCGGGCGAGTTCCGTCTGATCGGCGATCAGGCGCTCCTCTCGCGCCTGCAGGGATTCTTGCCTGATCTTCTGCTCGTGGTGGATCTGCGACAACTCGGCCTGATGTCTGTCCAAACCTTTACGTTGCTCCAACAACTGCTCCTTTGTCCGCTCGGACTCGGCAAGGGTCTCGGCGATCTGCTTTGCCTGGACCTTATCGGCGGCATAGGCCTTGGTCGATTTTCGCGCGAGGTGCGGACCCACGCGCAGCAGGCCGCAATATTTGCCGACGGCTTCATAATAGCGATCCTGAAAGGCCTTCATCTCGTCGTTGAATGCGCGCTGGACGCCGGATTTTCCCCGCAGCTGGCGAGCAGCTTTGAGGTGGGCCGTGTTTGCGGTCTCCCATTGCGACATGCGGTCGGTATTTTCAGCGTCGATCGGCACGCAGGATTCTTCCCAGGCGGCAACAGCTTCTGCATGGCGCGCATCGCGCTTGGCCTGGGTCTGGCGATTTTTGCTGGGGCGTTCTTTTTTCGGCTTCAGGGGACGCGCCATCAGTTCCGGTTTTGGCAGCGGGGCGATGACATCGCTGTCGTTGCAAATGCGCCACCGGGCGGCGGCGCATTTGCCGACATGCAGCTTGTTGGCGTCAAGCTTTGGATCGGGCGTGTTGATGGCGAGAATGTGGATATGCACATGGCTCTCGTCCGGATGCAGGACGGCCGTCCAGTCAATGCCGTCTGGCATACGGGCCGTGAAGTCCATGGCGATACGTGCGGCCCAATTGGCGATCTCACGTTTATTTTTCGGATCAGCCGTCATGTCCTGCGGCGTCATCGGATGCGAATGGATCTCGGTATAGAGGGTGGCTGCATCGGCACGCAGTCTGCGCTGATAGGTCCTTCCGTTCGCGCTTGTCACGGTTTCGCGGATCCCGGCGAGAAGCACTGAGCGCTTTTCCCGCAGCTCGGCCAGAGTGATCGAGCCGGGAAAACTCAGATGTATTGCTTCTTGCGGGTTCTCGACATGCTGTGAAAAGTGACCCTCCCGCGCGGCCTCACCCAACACCTGTTCGGCACTGTTGAACTGGTCCGGGGCGCCTTTAACGGCTTTGGGTTGCTCTGCGTAGGTCTCGATATGGACGAACTGAAAGGCCATGATTGGGTCCCTGGTTTGGATCATGGCTGTCCAAGTATCGCGCATTCGCGAAAAAACCTAAGGCGCTAATGGCCTCGAATTTCAGAAATATGTCGGCGCCATTGCGGCAGATGCCGAATTCCGGCGGCAGATCGCGGCGAACGATGCGCCGGACGAGTGCTGCGACCGGCGGGATCAGAGGGCCACATCGCGGCAGGAAGAAGAGGTCCGCACGCGGAAGATTGGAGGGGTGTTTTGGTGCCTTCGGCCTACCCATAGTGACAGACTATAGGTAGCTAAAGCTACCTCGATGGTCTGCCCCTTACGCCGGGGAGGCGCTCCGTCGCCCAAAGGGCGACTGCGCGGACGGGCAAGGCCCATCCTTGCGGGTTTTGCGGGCCACGGCCCGCACAGGTTCAACTGTCCGAACATCTGCCGCGAGATCACGCACGGGCAGCGGGGGCAGTTGACGAAGAGCGGCCAGCTTGGCGGCCAGCGGGGTCGTCTCGCTATAGCGCTCGGCGGTGATCGAGTCGCCCGCATGGCCAAGGATGTCCTTGCGCACCTGCTCACGCAAGCCCTCGATCCGGCCCAGCTGAGTCGCGACATAGTGCCGGAAGCTGTGCAGCACCTTGCCCTCGGGATTGCCCGAAAGCTGGCGCTGGATCAGCAGCCGGAAGCGGTAGTCGAGCGGATCGCCGAACTTGGTGCCTGAGGTCGGGCGCTGATCGGGGAACAGATCGCCCCGCGGACCCTTCAGCGCCAGGCGGGCATGCTCCATCAGCCCAAGCGCGACCAGCTGCGGATGCAGCGGCAGGGTGCGCTCCGACACCAGGTTCTTCAGGCCCCGGTTCGGGTTCGGCCGGAAATGCATCACCGGGATACCGTCGATGATTTCCAGATCCTCGGCCTTCAGGCCCGCGATCTCGGCCCGGCGCGCGCCGGTCAAGGCCGCAATCATTGGCACCCAGAACAGCCCGTCGCGGATCAGGTTCGGGCCCGGCTCTTGCCAATGGCGTTTGCTCTTCCAGCCGTGCCAGATCGGGTGGCTGAAGATCTTGCCGATATCCTCGAGGGTGAAGGCCGGACGCTCGTCCCGGTCGCGGCGGCTTTTGCGTTCGCGCAGGCTGCCGGCATCCAGCATCACCACCGAAGCAAAGCCCTCGCTGCGCGCCTTTTTCAGAAGCTGGCCGATGTAGTCGATGTTGCGGTTGATCGTCGTCGGCGACAGCCCGACCGGCTTGCCCTGCGCGGCATCAAGGATCTGGGCCAGCGACTTCAGTCGGTCCTTGGGCGACTTGCGATAGGACTTGGGCAGCTGGTTCAGCACGTCGATGAAGCGGGCCAGATGTTCCTGCCGCAACTGTCGGATGTCACTGACCCCGGTGGCCTCAATGAACAGGTCATAGACCTTGCGCATCTGGTCGATCATTTGCGCCGACATCTTCTGACGCTTCTTCTGCGCCATCAACCGGTCGGCCAGCGCCGCAATCGAAGGATCATAAAGCGGGGTCGGTTCTGCGGGGGATGGGTCTGGTGCTGTCGGCTCTGCCGGGGGCGGTTCAACCGGGGTAATCGGCATTGGCTGCTGCTGAACCGGCTGCGACACCGGTGCAGGTTCTGTAGCAGGCTTGCGGCCCTCGGCCAAGTCCATGGCCTCGGCGGCAGCGGTTTCGATCGCAGTCAGATGCCCTAGGCTGGCGATCTGATAGGCCGCGCCACGCCCGCGCTGCACGATCTGGCGCCCGTGATTCACCTCGCCTTGACTGAATTTGTCCCGGCCCAGTGCCCTGCACATCAGATCGAATCCCGGGCGGTTCGGACCGAGTCGCGGGTCGCGGTCAAAATTCTGCGCAAGCAGGTCGACATGGTGGCTGACCGCAGCAATTTCGACATCGCTGCGGCCCTCAGCGCGCATGGCGTCGCGGTCATCCTCGGGAACCGGCGCGGCTGCCGCACCGCGATGGCCCACCAGTTCGCAGGCCTTGCCCATCACCCAATCGGCGCTCAGCGCCTGCTGCCAAGCGTCCGGGGCGGGACGGTCGGGAATATTGGCGCGGGTCGCCTCGATCTGATCCAAAGCCCGCAGAATCGCCGCCTGCAACAGGCTGCGCGCTTCGTCCCGGCTCAGTTTGCTTTGCATCATCTGGTCGAACACCCGACACCCCTCTGCCCCCAGAAGTAAGGCAAGGCGCCGGGCAATCAAGGGATCGCGGGTGCGCAGGCTGACCTGCATCAGCGCACCGCCCAGCGAAAGGGGCAGCCGCCGGCGCCAGACATAGGTCGCGCCACGACGGAAAACATGCGTCTGCAAGCCCAAGGCAATACCCCCTTATCGGGCTGCCTCGCCGTGGCCTGCAGGTGTCATACGTATGACACCCTTGTCGCACACCACCCCGCAGGGATGATTTGCGCAACAATTCTCGTAGCTTGGTAAATTTTGGCTCCGGCGGTAGGGATCGAACCTACGACCAATTGATTAACAGTCAACTGCTCTACCGCTGAGCTACGCCGGAACACGAGGGGGTGTATAGCGATGCCGTTCGGGGGCGTCCAGAGGCGTTTGCAATTTTTTCACATAAAATCCGCCAGCCGTGAAAATTCCAGAAATCCGCTATAACGCCTTGAAAACAGATGCCGATGACAGGGCATCCAAGGGCTCGACGACGCCGATTTCCGTCATGGCGATCAGATGGGCCAGCACATTGCGGCGGGCGGCGGGGTGCAGTGCTTGGGGGATGTCATAGATTCGTCGCACCAGATCCGCGGCATCGGCAGGCCCGTCGCGCAATGCCGCCAGAATCTGCGCGGTGCGGGCGCGGCGATGGGCGGCAAGCTCGGACAGGCGGGCGGCGGGATCGGTGATGGGCGCACCATGGGCGGGCAGCAGCCGCTGCGCCCTGGCAAGCTGCAACCGCTCGACCGAACGGAAATAGTCCAGCAGATCCCCGTCGGGCGGCGAAATCAGCGTCGAGGACCAACCCATCACCACATCGCCGCAAAAGATGTCCCTGCCGGACTGAAAGCAAAGATGGCCCGCAAAATGGCCGGGCGTATGCAGGGCGGTCAGCGACCATTCGTCGCTTTCGATGGTTTGGCCGTCGATCAGCCGGGTATCGGGGCGAAAGTCGCGGTCCAGCCCCTCGCCGCCTTGCAGCGCCCCATCGGCGGCCAGACGGCGCATCATGGGGGAACGGCCTGCCTCGGGCGGGCCGAAGCCATAGATCTGTGCGCGGGTCTCCTGCGCCAGCGCGCGTGCGCCGCCGGAATGGTCCAGATGCGCATGGGTCACGAAGATATGCGTGATGCGGCCGGGACGCGCGGCCTCGATCAGGGCGGCGCGATGCGCGGGCAGGTCGGGTCCGGGGTCGATCACCGCGACGCTGCCGCGCCCCAGCAAAAAGGAATTGGTCCCCGGCCCGGTCAGGGGCGACGGATTGTCGGCGGTCACGACCCGCAGGGCTTCCGGGATGCTTGTCGGGATAGTTGTCATGGCGCTAACCTAACCCGCGCCGGGCGCGCTGCGAAAGTCCCGGTATGAGGCGCTGATGGATTTCGACTGGTTGAAAAAGCTGATGCCGCGCGGGCTTTATGGCCGCGCCGCGCTGATCCTGTTCCTGCCGGTGGTCGTGGTGACCATCGTCGTCACGGTGATGTTCCTGCAGCGCCATTTCGAGGATGTGACGCGGCAGATGACGGCGGGCATGACGCGCGAGATCGCGCTGATCGCTTCGCGTATCGATGAGGCGTCGGACATGCAGATGGCGCGGATCGAGGCGCAGCGCGTGGCGGTGCCGCTGGATCTGGAACTGTTCCTGCCCGCCCGGCAGCAGCCGCGCGATTACCGGGTGTTCTATGATCTGTCGGGCCGCGTGGTCATCGAGGAATTGCACAAAAGCGTCGCGCAGGTGGAAGGCGTGGATCTGAGTCAGCGGCGCGAGGTGCGCATCACGCTGAACGGCCGGTATGGCGCCTATGAGCTGGTGTTTCCGCGCGAACGGGTCAGCGCCTCGAACCCGCACCAGTTGCTGGTGCTGATGATCGGCACCTCGCTGCTGATGACGGCGATTGCCACGGTGTTTCTGCGCAACCAGTTGCGGCCGATCAAACGGTTGGCGCGCGCCGCCGAGGGATATGGCAAGGGGCGTATCATCCCCTATCGCGCCGGCGGCGCCAGCGAGATCCGCAGCGCCGGCACGGCATTTCTGGAAATGCGCGCCCGGATCGAGCGGCAGAATGAGCAGCGCAAGCAGATGCTGTCGGGGGTCAGCCACGACCTGCGCACGCCGCTGACGCGGTTGCGGCTGGGGCTGTCGATGCTGAGCCCGGATCTGCCGCCCGAACCCGAGGAGATCGCCGGGCTGGAAAGCGATGTCGCCGCCATGGGCAAGATGATCGACGCCTTTCTGGATCATGCGCGCGACGCGGCCCAGGATGCGCCGCCTCTGGCCGTCCCGGCGCTGGCGTTCGTGCAGGGCATCGTCGCGGATGCGCAGCGCGGCGGGCAGGCGGTGAAGCTGCGCAAGATGCAGGGGGAGATGAATGGCCGCGCCACGTTCCGCGCCGACAGCCTGCGCCGCGCGGTCGAGAACCTGATCGGCAATGCCGTGCGCTATGGCAACCGCGCCGAGGTCGAGGCGGCTTTGGGCCCCAGCTATTTCCGCGTCTCGGTCGAGGATGACGGGCCGGGCATCCCACGCGAGCAGCGCGACGAGGCGTTGAAGCCCTTTACCCGGCTGGATGCGGCACGCAATCAGAACCGGGGGCAGGGCGTGGGGCTGGGCCTTGCCATCGCCGCCGATATCGCCCGCGCGCATGGCGGGCAATTGCGGCTGGTCGATGCCGAGCGGCTGGGGGGATTGCGCGCCGAGATCGTCATTCCCCGCTGATCCCCCGGCGGTTGCCGTAGGGCGCGGCAAAGGCTAAGGCTGTGTGAAATATAGAAAGCAGAGGGAAACTGCAGAATGCGGGCATTCGTATTTCCGGGACAGGGCGCTCAGGTCATCGGCATGGGCCGTGATCTGGCCGAGGCCTATCCCGCCGCGCGTGAGGTCTTTGCCGAGGTCGATGCGGCCTTGGGTGAGGACCTGTCCGATCTGATCTGGAACGGCGATATCGACACGCTGACGCTGACGCAGAATGCGCAGCCGGCGCTGATGGCCACCTCGATCGCGGCGCTGCGGGCGCTGGAGGCCGAGGGGTTCGGCATCGGCGACGCAGCCTTTGTCGCGGGCCACAGCCTGGGCGAATATTCCGCGCTGTGTGCGGCGGGCGCGCTGAGCCTTGCCGATACGGCGCGGCTGTTGCGGCTGCGCGGGCAGGCCATGCAGGAAGCCGTGCCGGTGGGCGTGGGGGCCATGGCCGCGATCCTTGGGCTGGACTTTGCCGCCGTCGAGGATCTGGCCCGCGAGGCCGCGCAGGGCGAGGTCTGTCAGGCCGCCAATGACAACGACCCGGCGCAGGTCGTGGTTTCGGGCCACAAAGGCGCGGTCGAACGGGCTGCCGCGCTGGCCAAGGAGCGGGGCGCCAAGCGGGCGCTGATGCTGCCGGTCTCGGCCCCGTTCCATTCGGCGCTGATGCAGCCCGCCGCCGCCGTGATGGCCGAGGCTTTGGCCGCGGTCGAGATCGCCGCCCCTGCCGTGCCGCTGGTGGCCAATGTGCGCGCCAGCGCCGTCACCGACCCGGCCGAGATCCGGCAATTGCTGGTCGAGCAGGTCACGGGATCGGTGCGCTGGCGGGAATCGGTCGGCTATCTGGCCGATGCCGGGGTGACCGAGTTCTGGGAGATCGGCGCCGGCAAGGCGCTGTCGGGCATGATCAAGCGCATCGCGAAAGAGGCGGTGGTGAAGAATGTCGGCCTGCCCGCGGATATCGCGGCGCTGAAGGGCTGAGGTTGCCGGGGGCGCTGCCCCCGTCCCTGCGGGACTCCCCCGGGGTATTGGAAAAACAAGGAAGATGTCATGTTTGATCTGACGGGCAAGAATGCTTTGGTCACGGGTGCCTCGGGCGGGATCGGGGGCGCGATTGCCGAGGCGCTGCATGCGGCGGGCGCGAGTGTCGCGCTGTCGGGCACGCGCGAGGCGCCCTTGCGCGAACTGGCCGAGAAGCTGGGTAGCCGCGCCCATGTCGTGACCGCCAATCTGGGCGATGCCGAGGCCGTCGAGGCGCTGCCGAAGGCGGCTGCGGCGGCCATGGGGTCGGTCGACGTGCTGGTGAACAATGCGGGCATCACCCGCGACAACCTGTTCATGCGCATGTCGGATGAAGAATGGGCGCAGGTACTGGATGTGAACCTGACCTCGAGCTTTCGGCTGTGCCGGGGCGTGCTGCGCGGCATGATGAAGGCGCGCTGGGGCCGGATCGTCAACATCACCTCGGTCGTGGGGGCCACCGGCAATCCGGGGCAGGGCAATTATGCGGCGGCCAAGGCCGGGCTGGTCGGCATGTCGAAAAGTCTGGCCTATGAGGTCGCCAGTCGCGGCATCACCGTCAACTGCATCGCGCCGGGCTTCATCGAGACCGCGATGACCGACAAGCTGAACGACGAGCAGAAGGGCCGCATCCTGACGCAGATCCCCGCAGGCCGCATGGGTGCGGCGCAGGACATTGCCGCGGCAGCGCTGTATCTGTCCAGTTCCGAGGCAGGTTATGTCACCGGCGCCACGCTGCATGTGAATGGCGGGATGGCGATGCTGTGATCTTGGTTTTATCCGGGTTGCAAGATCACGTTCCCGTGCTATATCCCGCGAATAAGGCTTCAGGGCATCCGCCTTGGGCTGTCGTCGGCTACGGTCGGCACATCTGGGCGGATGCCCGCGAAAATGAGGAAGAGACATGAGCGATATCGCTGATCGCGTGAAGAAAATCGTCGTCGAGCATCTGGGCGTTGACGAGGACAAGGTGACGGAAAGCGCCTCGTTCATCGACGATCTGGGCGCCGACTCTCTGGACACTGTGGAGCTGGTCATGGCTTTCGAGGAAGAATTCGGCATCGAGATCCCGGATGACGCTGCGGAAACCATCCAGACCTTTGGCGATGCGGTGAAATTCATCCAGGGCGCGGTCTGATCCGAGCCTTCGCATTTCGCGAATTTGGGCGATGCTTTTCCGAGGAGAAGCGTCGCCTTTTTCTTTGTGTTCATCGGTCTTTGGTGCATGGAACCCGGCCCCTTCCGCCGGTGTTGGTGAGGCGAAACCAACCAAAGGAGACTGTCATGGCAGTCAATCTGATGGGTCTGACGGACAATGCCCGCAAGACCGCAATCGACGAATTGAACGCGCGTCTGGCCGATGCCGTGGCGCTGTCTGCCGCCATCAAGCAGGCGCATTGGAACGTGAAGGGCCGCAACTTCATCGCCGTTCACGAGCTTTTCGATCAGGTCTTTGCCAATCTTCAGGTCCATGTCGATGAGATCGCCGAGCGCGTGCAGCAGCTGGACGGCGTGGCCATCGGCACGGTCGAGAAAGCCGCCAAGGCCAGCTCGCTCAAGGAATACCCGACCGATCTGACCAAAGCCGAAGATCACATCAAGGCGATCTGCGAACGGATGCGCGACTATGGCGCCAAGGTCCGCGAGGCGATCGACACCACCGACGAGGCCGGTGATGCCGACACGGCCGATCTGCTGACGGGGGCCTCGCGCACCGCTGACAAGGATCTGTGGTTTCTGGAAAGCCATCTGGAATAAGCCGCACCAGATCGTGACGCCAGATCGAGACAGGGCCGGGACGTGATCCCGGCCTTTTGCGTTTCCGGCGATTGCGAAGCCCCGGCCAAGACGCCTAGATAAGGGCATGGCCGAGAACACTCCCCGATTCATCCACCTGCGCACCCATTCCGAGCATTCGCTGCTGGAGGGCGCGATCCCCGTCAAGAAACTGGCAGATTTGGCCGCGACGAATGGCATGCCCGCCGTGGCGCTGACCGACAGCAATGCGCTGTTTGCGGCACTGGAATTCTCGATCAAGGCGCAGGATGCGGGGGTGCAGCCGATCATCGGCTGTCAGGTCGTGCTGCAGGCGGCGGCCACCGGGCCTGTCGTGCTGCTGGCCCAGAACGAGGCGGGCTGGCTGAACCTGATGGCGCTGTCCACCTGCCTGTATCTGCGCGACGGCAGCGCGCTGCCCCATATCACCGTGGTGGAATTGCGCGATCATGCCGAGGGGCTGATCTGCCTGACCGGCGGGGCGGGCGGGCCCTTGGGGCAGTTGGTGGCGCAGGGGCGGCTGCCCGATGCCCGCAGTCTGGCCGAGGAACTGGCAGCAGCCTTCCCGACCCGGCTTTACGTCGAATTGCAGCGCCACCGCGACGGCAATGGCAAGCCGATGGCGGCCGAGGCTGCCAGCGAAGGCGGCATGATCGACATCGCCTATGCGCTGGATCTGCCGCTTGTCGCCACGAATGATGTCTATTTCCCCAAGGCCGATCTTTACGACGCGCATGACGCGCTGATCTGCATTGCCGACCGGTCCTATGTCGATCAGACCGCGCCGCGCCGCCGCCTGACACCGCAGCATTACTTCAAGACCGCCGCCGAGATGGCGACGCTGTTTGCCGACCTGCCCGAGGCGATCGACAATACCGTGGAAATCGCCCGGCGCTGCGCCTTTGCCGTCAAGAAGCACAAGCCGATCCTGCCGCGCTTTGCGGATGACGAGATCGAGGAATTGCGCCGCCAGTCATGGGACGGCCTCCGGGCGCGTCTGGCGATCATCCCCCATGCCGTGCCGGTCGCCGAATACGAAGACCGGCTGCGGTTCGAGCTGGGCATCATCGAACAGATGGGCTTTCCCGGCTATTTCCTGATCGTGGCGGATTTCATCAAATGGGCCAAGGATCATGGCATCCCGGTCGGGCCGGGGCGCGGCTCGGGGGCGGGCAGCCTTGTGGCCTATGCGCTGACCATCACCGACCTTGATCCGCTGCGCTACAGCCTGCTGTTTGAACGCTTCCTGAACCCGGAACGCGTCTCGATGCCCGACTTCGACATCGACTTCTGCATGGATCGCCGCGAGGAGGTGATCCAATACGTTCAGGAAAAATACGGCCGCGACAAGGTGGGCCAGATCATCACCTTCGGCGCGCTGCTGTCCAAGGCCGCCGTGCGCGATGTGGGCCGCGTGCTGCAACTGCCCTTTGGGCAGGTGGACCGCTTGTCCAAGATGATCCCGGTCGAGGGCGTGAAGCCTGTCAGCGTCACCAAGGCGCTGGCCGATGAGCCGCGCCTGCGCGAAGCCGCCAAGGAAGAGGTCGTGGGCCGCCTGCTGGATTACGCGGCCAAGCTGGAGGGGCTGTTGCGCAACGCCTCGACCCATGCCGCGGGCGTGGTGATCGGGGACCGTCCGCTGGACCGTCTGGTGCCGCTTTACCGCGATCCGGCATCCGACATGCCTGCCACGCAGTTCAACATGAAATGGGTCGAACAGGCCGGGCTGGTCAAATTCGACTTTCTGGGCCTGAAGACGCTGACCGTGATCCAGAACGCCGTCGATCTGGTGAATGGCGGCGGGCGTCCGCTGCATGTCGCCGCCGATGGGCGCCAGCTTTACCAGCCCGCGGACGGCGCGGAAAATCAGATCAACGCCATTCCGCTGGAGGACACGGCCAGCTATGAGCTGTTCGCCTCGGCCCGCACGGTCGCGGTGTTTCAGGTGGAATCCAGCGGCATGATGGATGCGCTGCGGCGCATGAAGCCCACCTGCATCGAGGATATCGTGGCGCTTGTCGCGCTTTATCGTCCCGGCCCGATGGAAAACATCCCGACCTATTGCGAGGTCAAGAACGGCCTGCGCGAACTGGAATCGCTGCATCCCAGCATCGACCCCATTCTGGCCGAAACGCAGGGCATCATCGTCTATCAGGAACAGGTGATGCAGATCGCGCAGGTCATGGCGGGCTACAGCCTTGGCGGCGCCGACCTGCTGCGCCGCGCCATGGGTAAGAAGATCGCCGAGGAAATGGCCAAGGAGCGGCCGAAATTCGTCGAAGGCTCGCTGGCCAATGGCGTCGACAAGAAGAAGGCGGGCGAGGTCTTCGACCTGCTGGAGAAATTTGCGAATTACGGCTTCAACAAATCCCACGCCGCCGCCTATGCCGTGGTCAGCTATCAGACGGCATGGCTGAAGGCCAACCATCCGGTCGAATTCATGGCCGCCGTGATGAACTGCGATATCCATCTGACCGACAAGCTGGCCGTCTATAAGCGCGAAGCCGACCGCATGGGGATCGAAACGGTGCCGCCCTGCGTCAACCGCTCGATTGCGACGTTCAGCGTGCGCGAGGGGCGCATCCACTATGCGCTTGGCGCGCTGAAAGGCGTGGGGGTCGAGGCGATGAACCTGATCGTGCAGGCGCGCGGCGACCAGCCGTTCCGCGATCTGCATGATTTCGCGCGCCGCGTCGACATGCGCCGCGTCGGCAAGCGCCCGCTTGAGATGCTGGCCCGGGCAGGCGCCTTCGATCTGCTGGAGGAAAACCGCGCGAAGGTGATGAAATCGCTGGACGGTCTGGTGGCGTGGTCCGCGGCGGTGCAGGCGCAGGCGGCCTCGTCGCAAAGTTCGCTGTTCGGGGGCGGAGAGGATCTGCCGCCGCCGCGCCCGGTCACCGCGCCGATCTGGATGCCCACGGAAAAGCTGGGCGAGGAACATGCCGCGGTCGGCTTTTACCTGTCGGGCCATCCGCTGGACGATTACCTGCCCGCGCTGCGGCGCAAGAATGTGCAGACGCTGGCCGAGGTGACGCAGGCCGCCATGGACGGCGCGCTGGTCGCCTCGCTTGCCGGAACGGTGGCCTTCCGGCAGGAAAAGAAATCCGCGCGCGGCACCCGCTTTGCCTTCGTCGGCCTGTCCGATCCGACCGGGCTTTATGAGGTGACGGTGTTTTCCGATACGCTGGACGCGCATCGCCAGCATCTGGAGCCGGGCGCGAATGTGGTCTTGCAGGTGCAGGTCGAACCTTCGGGCGATCAGGTCAAGCTGCTGGCGCGCTCGGTCACGCCGCTGGAACAGGCGGTGGCGGATGCCGGCGCGAACCGGCTGGCGGTGGAAATCACCGGCCTTGACGCCATCCCCGGCATCGCCGAGGCGCTGGCCCGCATTCAGGCCGAGGTGAACGCCCCCTCGCGCGCGCGCGGCCCGATTACGCTGCGGCTGAAGGACGGTGACGATCTGGTCGATATCGAGATCACCGAGGACGCGCCCCTGACCACCCCCGCCCGTCAGGCGCTGCGGGTGGTTCCGGGCGTGCTTGAGGTGTTGGAGGAATAAGGCGCTGTCGAAATGAGCCGTTAGCGGACGTTGGACTCCGTGTCTTAGTCTCTGAATATTGCAGGGAAGATGAGGTAAGGCTTGATGAAGGCTGTAAGCGCGGGCTGTCTTGAGATCCACTATCATGAGGTCGGACCGGAGCACGGCGATCCGGTTATCATGCTTCATGGCTTTCCCTATGACGCACACGCCTATGACGCCGTGTCTGCCGACCTTGCCGGGCGGGGTTTCCGTTGCCTCGTCCCCTATCTGCGCGGTTATGGGCCGACCCGCTTCCTCTCATCCGAAACAATGCGTTCCGGACAACAAGCCGCGCTCGGCGCTGATCTCTTGGCATTCATGGACGCGCTTGGCATCAAACGCGCCCTCCTGGGCGGATATGACTGGGGTGGACGTGCGGCCTGTATAGTCGCGGCGCTTTGGCCGGAGCGGGTGCGCGGCCTTGTGAGTTGTGGCCAAGGCTATAATATCCAAGACATTGCAAACGCTCGGCAACCGGCTCCGCCTGTAAAGGAAGCCCGTTACTGGTATATGTATTATTTCCATACTGAACGGGGGCGGTTTGGGTTGACCCAGAACAGGCATGACCTGTGCCGCTATATCTGGTCACTCTGGTCGCCAAGTTGGCGGTTCGACGATGCAACTTGGGCTGCCACAGCCCTCTCGTTCGAAAACCCGGACTTTGTGGAGATCGTGCTACATTCCTACCGGCACCGTTTCGGCGGTATTTCAGGTGATCCAAGCTATGACGAAATCGAAGAACGTCTGTCAGCCCAGCCTGATATTTCCGTGCCTTGTATCGTGCTCCAAGGGCGGGATGACGGGGTCGATCCACCTGTAGAGCAAGATTCTGACCGCGCGCATTACACCGGGTTCTATGAGCGCAGGATCATAGATGGAGCGGGCCACAACCTCCCGCAAGAAGCCCCTGAGGCATTCGCTGCTGCGATGGTTAAGTTGGCCGGGGCGCAGTAGGTGGAGCGTCCGCTCCGTCCGCAAACCCGTCTTCCCGTCCAATAAAAAAGCCCCGCATCTGCGGGGCTTTTCCATTCTTGCGATCTGAAAGGATCAGTTGCGCTCTTTGTCGACCATCTTGCCTTTGGAAATCCACGGCATCATGGCGCGCAGTTTCTCGCCGACTTTCTCGATCTCATGCTCATCGTTGATGCGGCGGGTCGCCTTGAAGAAGGGCTGGCCCACGGCGTTTTCCTGCATGAAGTCGCGCACGAATTTGCCGGTCTGGATGTCGGTCAGCACGGCTTTCATGCGGGCCTTGGTTTCGTCATAGGGCAGGATGCGCGGACCCGAGACATACTCGCCATATTCGGCGGTGTTCGAGATCGAGTAGTTCATGTTCGCGATGCCGCCTTCATAGATCAGGTCGACGATCAGCTTCACCTCGTGCAGGCACTCGAAATAGGCCATCTCGGGCTCATAGCCCGCCTCGACCAGCGTCTCGAAGCCCATGCGGATCAGTTCGACCAGACCGCCGCACAGGACCGCTTGCTCGCCGAACAGGTCGGTTTCGCATTCCTGACGGAAGTTGGTTTCGATGATGCCCGAGCGACCGCCGCCGATGGCCGAGCAATAGGACAGCGCGATGTCCTGCGCCTTGCCGGTCGCGTCATGATGCACCGCGAACAGGCAGGGCACGCCGCCGCCCTTGGTGTATTCGCCGCGCACGGTGTGGCCCGGACCCTTGGGCGCCATCATGATGACATCGACGCCGGGTTTCGGCTCGATCAGGCCGAAATGCACGTTCAGGCCATGGGCAAAGGCAATGGCCGCGCCTTCGCGGATGTTGTCATGCACGTATTTCTTGTAGGTCTCGGCCTGCAATTCGTCGGGCATGGTGAACATGATCAGGTCGGCCCAGGCCGCAGCTTCGGCGATCCCCATGACCTTCAGCCCCTCGGCTTCGGCTTTCTTGGCCGAGGCCGAACCTTCGCGCAGGGCGACGACCAGGTTCTTGGCGCCCGAGTCGCGCAGGTTCAGCGCATGGGCGTGGCCCTGGCTGCCATAGCCCAGCATGGCGACTTTCTTGTCCTTGATCAGGTTCACATCGCAATCGCGATCATAGTAAACGCGCATTTGTCTCTCCTCATTCGCTGCAGAGGTTTTAGCAGCGGGGCGAATTAGGATGCGTGCAATTTTTGCGCTTTCAGAAGTTTATGGGCGAAGATAATAAGTATGAACATACTTATGTGAAAAAATCATGCCTGACGCGACTGACCGACGCATACTTCGCCAGCTTCTGGCCGATCCCGGCATCGGCAATGCCGAACTGGCCCAGCGGGCAGGGGTGACGCCTGCCAGCCTGTGGCGCAGGCTGGAACGTCTGCGCGACAGCGGGGTGATCCAAGCCACCGAAACCCGCATCGACTGGCGCAAGCTGGGATATGAGGTGCAGGTCAGTCTGCGTTTCACGCTGGACAAGTCGCATCCCCGCGCCTTCGACGATTTCATCGCCGCCGCCCGCCTTGTCCCCGAGGTGACCGAGATCCAGACCTTTCTGGGCTCGGTCGATTTCCGGCTGTCGGTCATCGCGCGGGACATGGCGCATTGGCAGCAGATCTATCGCGACAGCATCCTGACCCTGCCGCATGTCTCGGACAGCGATGCGCTGATGCTGGTCTCGACCATCAAGGATGTGCAGGAGCTGCCGCTGTGACCTTGCCCGCGATCGCCCCCGATGCGACCGACCTTGCCATCCTGCGGCTGCTGGCTGCCGACGCGACGCTGAGCGCGGCCGAGATCGGGCGCGAGATCGGCCTGACCCAGCCCGCCGCGTGGCGCCGCATCAAGCGGCTGACCGATGCAGGGGTGATCGCCGGACGGCGCGTGGTGGTGGACACCGCGGCGCTTGGCTTTGGCGTCACGGTGTTTCTGGGCATCCGCCTTGCCGCCAAGGGCCGCACCAGCCTTGAGGAGTTCGAGCGCGCGGTGACCGCCATCCCCGAGGTACAGGTCGTCCAGCACGTCCTTGGCCAGTTCGATTACCGCCTGCGCATCCATGCCCGCGACATCGCCGATTTCGAACGCATCCTGCGCCGCCGCATCATGACCCTGCCGGGCGTGGGGCAGGTCGAGGCGAACGTCATGCTGTCGGAAGAACGCAGGCCGGGGCCGTTCTAAGGCCCGGCCTTATTCGGTCGGGCTGTAGCGCAGCATCCCGGCAATCCGCGAGCGACCATCGGAATCCGAAGGGTGCAAAATGCCGTCCGTCACGACGACTTCGGGAAAATCGAACGGGCTGATGCCTTCGATGCAGGCGACATTGATCCCGAACTGGTCTGGATCCGAGCGGCGCTTGTGATGGGTATAGATGCCGCAGGTCTTGCAGAAGTAATGCTTCGCGGTGCCGGTATTGAATTGATACAGCGTCAGATTGCCTTCGCCCGCCACGAACTCGATATCCTGAAGCCGCGCCGAAACGGCAATGGCGCCCCGCATCCGGCAATAGCTGCACGAACACCGTCGGATCGTGTTGAACCCATCCGTCAGACGCGCCTTGAACTGAACGGCGCCGCAATGGCACGCGACGTTGTGCTGCTGCCTTGTATCGTTCATCTGTGGTGATCTGTCCCTTGTTTCCCCAAGCGCATTGAACACGGTTCGCCGTCTGGCGCAAAGGGCGCATTTCCCCCTCACGGCCTTGTAGCCTTGCCTTCGCCGCCCATCCTTGCCAATCAGTCCCCCAGTCCAATCCCAAGGTGACCGATGGCCAGTCCGCGCGCTTTCTCTCGCTATGAATTCCTGATCGCATGGCGCTATCTGCGCGCCCGCCGGGCCGAGGGCGGGGTCAGCGTGATGACGTGGATCAGCCTGATCGGCATCACGCTGGGCGTCATGGCGCTGATTGCGACGCTGGCGGTGCGGGCCGGATTTCGGGCCGATTTCGTCGATACGATCCTTGGGGCGAATGCCCACAGCACGGTCTATTACGCGCCGACCAGCTTTTACAACGACCTGACCGACGAGACCTATATCCAGCCCGGCAAGGTGCAGGATTACGACGCGGTGACGGCGCGCATCGCGGCCATTCCCGGCGTCACCCATGCCTATCCGGCGGTGCGCGGCAAGGTCATGGCCAAGCAGGGCGATGCGGCGGGGCTGGGCGATGTGTACGGCATCACGCTGGACGCGCTGAAATCCATGCCGGGCATCGTGAACCCCGACACCTCGACCGGCGATCTGGAAAATTTCGACCATGGCATCGCCATGGGCGTGGGGCTTGCGCGCGAATTGGGCGTCGGCGTGGGCGACCGGGTGCAGCTTGTCGCGCCCGACGGGGCCAAGACCGCCTTCGGCACCAATCCCCGGATCGAGACCTATGAGGTCACCTATATCTTCTCGGCCGGGCGCTATGACATCGATCAGGCGCGCATCTTCATGCCCTTTGCCGAGGCGCAAAGCTATTTCAACCGCGACGGCGTGGCGGACGAAATTCAGGTCTATGTCGATGACCCGGAAAAGGTCGATCGCTGGACGCCCGATCTGCTGGCTGCGGCGGGCGAGGGCGGGCAGGTCTGGACATGGCGCGATGCCTCGGGGTCGTTCCTTGCCGCTTTGGATATGGAGGATGACGTGATGTTCATCATCCTGTCGATCCTTGTGCTGATCGCCTCGATGAACATCACCTCGGGGCTGATCATGCTGGTCAAGAACAAGGGCCGCGATATCGGCATCCTGCGCACCATGGGCCTGACCGAGGGCGCGATCCTGCGGATCTTCTTTCTGTGCGGTGCCTTTACCGGGGTGCTGGGCACGATTGCGGGCGTGGTGCTGGGCGTGCTTCTGTCGTTGAATGTCGATCACATCATGTCGGCGCTGAATGCGCTGACCGGCGGCAACGCCTGGCAGCCCGAGGTGCGCGGCATCTATCAGCTGACCGCCGATCTGCGGGCATGGGACATCTTCCGTGCCGTCGCGCTGTCGCTGGCGCTGTCCTTCATCGTCACGATCTTTCCCGCGCGGCGTGCCGCCCGCATGAACCCTGTCGAGGCGCTGCGCTATGAGTGATGTCCTGCTGCTGGAAAACATCTGCAAGACCTATGGCAAGGGCGGTCCGGCCCCGGTTCCGGTGCTGTCGGATCTGTCCCTGCGCGTCGGGCGGGGCGAGGTGGTGGCGCTGGTCGCGCCTTCGGGCGCGGGGAAATCCACGCTGCTGCATATCGCCGGGCTGCTGGACACGCCCGATACGGGCCGCGTGCTGTTGGATGGCAAGGATATGACCGGCCAGTCGGACAAGGCGCGGACCGGCGCGCGGCGCGAGGCGCTGGGATTCGTCTATCAGTTCCACCATCTGCTGCCGGAATTCTCGGCCACGGAAAACATCGTGCTGCCGCAGCTGGCCAATGGCGTCTCGGACAGCGGGGCACGGGCGCGGGCGGCCGATCTGCTGGCCCGTGTCGGGCTGAGCCATCGCGCCCAGCATCGCCCGGCCCAGCTTTCGGGCGGCGAACAGCAGCGCGTCGCGTTTTGTCGGGCCTTGGCCAATGGTCCGAAACTGCTGCTGGCGGATGAGCCGACGGGCAATCTGGATCCGGCGACCTCGGACCGGGTGTTCGATGTGCTGATGACGCTGGTGCGGGAAACCGGGCTGGCGGCGCTGATCGCGACGCATAACCCCGATCTGGCCGCGCGCATGGACCGGGTGATCCATCTGGATGTACGCAGCGCCTGATCCGGCGCGGCAAACCGGCGTCCCCGTGGCGCCGGGCTATGCCTGCAAGGACCGCCCCGGCCTTTCAGCCGCGCGCGGGATCAAAGCCATTGCGCGGCTGAAAGGCCCTGCCTGCCCGCAGGGCGGGGATCAGACATCCAGTTCTTCGGCATCGGCGAAGCGGGCGTTTTCCTGAATGAACTGGAAGCGCAGCTCGGGCTTCTTGCCCATCAGACGCTCGACCAGATCGCCGGTCTCGCCGCCCTCATCATCATCGATGCTGACGCGGATCAGCTTGCGGGTGGCGGGGTTCATCGTCGTGTCCTTCAGATCCTTGGCGTCCATTTCGCCCAGACCCTTGAAGCGCTGCACGTCGATCTTGCCCTTGCCGCCCAGCCCCTTGGCCAGCATCGCCTCTTTTTCGGCATCGTCGGCGACATAGATGCGATGCGCGCCCTGCGTCAGGCGATACAGCGGCGGGCAGGCCAGATACAGATGCCCCTTGTCGATCAGGGGCCGCATCTGAGTAAAGAAGAACGTCATCAGCAACGAGGCGATATGCGCGCCGTCCACATCGGCATCGGTCATGATGATGATCTTGTCATAGCGCAGATCATCGACATTGAAGCGCGATCCCATGCCGACGCCAAGCGCCTGACACAGATCGTTGATTTCCTGATTCTGGCCCAGTTTCGAACTTGCCGCGCCCAGCACGTTCAGGATCTTGCCGCGCAAGGGCAGCAACGCCTGCTTGTTGCGTTCCCGCGCCATCTTGGCGCTGCCCCCGGCGCTGTCGCCTTCGACGATGAACAGTTCCGTGCCTTCGCGGTTGGTGGCCGAACAATCGACCAGCTTGCCGGGCAGGCGCAGCTTCTTGGTGGCGGTCTTGCGGGCGGTTTCCTTTTCCTGCCGTCGGCGCAGGCGTTCTTCGGCGCGCAGGACAAGGAAATCAAGAATGGCCCCCGCCGATTTGGTATCCGCCGCCAGCCAGTTGTCGAAATGGTCGCGCACGGCGCCTTCGACCAAACGCGCGGCCTCGACGGTGGCCAGCCGGTCCTTGGTCTGGCCGACGAATTCCGGCTCTCGGATGAAGCATGACACCAGCGCGCAGCCGCCGGTCAGCAGGTCGTCGCGGGTGATATTGGCGGCTTTCTTGTTGTTGATCAGCTCACCATAGCCGCGAATGCCCTTCAGGATCGCCGACCAAAAGCCCGCCTCATGCGTGCCGCCTTCGGGCGTGGGCACGGTGTTGCAATAGGACTGGATGAAGCCGTCGCGCGACGGCGTCCAGTTGATCGCCCAATCCACCTTGCCCGGCGCGTTGAATTTCTCCTTGAAATCCACGCTGCCGGCAAAGGGCCGGTCGGCATAGGTGCTGCTGCTGCCCAGCGTCTCGGTCAGGTAGTCGGCCAGACCGCCGGGAAAGTGGAACGTCGCCTCGACCGGGGTTTCGCCGTCGTCGATCTCGGATTTCCAGCGGATCTCGACGCCCGAAAACAGATAGGCCTTGGATTTCACCATCTTGATCAGCCGCGCGGGCTTGAAACGGTGATGGCCGAAGATCTCCTCGTCGGCGTGGAAGGTTACGGTCGTGCCGCGCCGGTTTGGGGCCGCGCCGATCTTTTCGACCGGGCCCAGCGGGATGCCGCGCGAAAAGCGCTGCTCGAACAGTTCCTTGTTGCGCGCGACCTGCACGACCATCGTATCCGACAGCGCATTGACCACCGAGGCGCCCACGCCATGCAACCCGCCCGAGGTCTGATAGGCATCGCCCGAGAACTTGCCGCCCGCATGCAGCGTGCACAGGATCACCTCCAGCGCCGATTTGCCGGGGAATTTCGGATGCGGGTCGATCGGGATGCCGCGACCGTTATCGCGCACCACCACGCTGAAATCGGCCAGCAACTCGACCTCGATGCGGTTGGCGTGACCGGCCACGGCCTCATCCATCGAGTTGTCCAGAATCTCGGCGACAAGGTGGTGCAGCGCGCGTTCGTCGGTGCCGCCGATATACATGCCGGGGCGTTTGCGGACCGGCTCAAGACCTTCGAGAACCTCGATGGACGAGGCCGAATAGCTTTCGGTGGCTTTGTCCGAGATGGGGAAAAGGTCGTCGGCCATGGTCCTGCTCGTCTTGTTCTTATGGTCCGGCGTTATCTCATGCCGGGGCGGGGTGGGGCAAGGGGAAGCGTTCGCCTGCGCCCGCGACACAATGGATTGTGGCGCTATTCCGGCTCGGCCAGCCGCTCTTGCCACATTTTGCGGAACGCGTCGCGCGATTGACAGCGTTCCAGCCAGCTCAGCACCGCCGGGAATTGCGACATCAATTCGTGATGGCTTTGTGCATAGCGGATGATTTCGGCCATGTTGATATCGGCCACGGTAAAGCGGTCGGCGACCATATGGCCGTGCAAGGCAAGCTGCTGGTCGATGACGCGCAGGGGCCGGATCAGCCGCTCGGCCGCGTTGGCCACTTGCGCCTGCGCCGCGCCGGGCTGGGCCTGTCCGGGCTTGTGCAGATACAGGATCGTCAGCGCATCGGGTTCGATGGCGGTTGCGCCGTAAAGCGACCATTGCTGCATCAGCGCGTCCTGGGCGGCATCGGCGGGGCCAAGCGCGCCGCCATGATGGCGCGCGATATGCAGATTGCAGGCCAGCGATTCCATCAAGACCAGATCGCCATCGCGAATGACCGGGATCGCGCCCGCCGGGGACAGCGCCAGAAATTCCGGCGACAGCGTGTTCAGGGGCGCGTCGGCGGCCGTGGGATCGGGCAGGCGATAGGCCTGAATGACCGGGATCTGCCGGAATGGCAGGCCCAGTTCGTGACACAGCCAGACGATGCGCGAGGCGCGCGACCGGGTGACACCATACAGTTCCAGCATGCTCGGCTCCTTAAAGCGTTTCGGCAAGATAGCGCATCATATTGCCGCCCATGACCTTTTCGATCTGATCGTCCGTCAGCCCCGCATCCATCAGCGCTTGCGTCAGCGATGCAAGGTGCGCCGCATCGAAGGGCGCATCGACCGAGCCATCGTAATCCGATCCCAGCGACACATGATCTTCGCCGACCAGCGCGATGGCCGCCTGAATCGAGCGGGCAATGTCAGCCGGGGCCGAGCCGCAATTCACATCGGTCCAGAAGCCCACGCCGATCACGCCGCCTTTTTGCGCGATGGCGCGCAGCAGATCGTCTTGCAGATTGCGCGGGCTGGCGCATTGGCCGTGGATGCCGGTATGGGACAGGATCGGCTTCGTGCCGGGCATGGCCAGCACGTCGCGCACCATCTGCGGGCTGGCATGGGCCAGATCGATGATCATGCGGCGCTGCTGCATTTCCTGCACCACCTCGCGCCCAAAGGCGGATAGCCCCGATCCCGTGCCGCCTTCGCCATGCAGGCTGCCGCCCAGTTCGTTGTCAAAGAAATGCGTCAGGCCCAGCAGCCGGAAGCCCGCGCCGTAGAGCACGCGCAGATTGGCGATATCGCCCTCAAGCGGGTGCGCGCCTTCCGAACCAAGGATGGCGCCCACGGTCTTTGCGCCATTGCGCCGTGCGTCCAGCAATTCCTGCAGATCCTGCGCCGAGCGGATGATGCGCAGCTGATCGGGCGCGCGTTCGGCGGCGCGTGCCAATGCGGCGGCCTGCACCAGCGCGCGTTCCTTCAGGCTGAACCAGCTTGGGATCGGGCGAAGCTGGCCGATGAACAGGGGGGTGATATTGTCCGGCGCATCGGCAGTATTGTGGCTGTAATTCTGGCCGCGCGGGCTTTTCGTCACCGTCGTGAACACCTGCACCGCGACGTTGCCCTCGATCAGGCGGGGGATGTCGGTATGGCCGCGATCCACCCGCTTCAGGATGTCGCGATCCCACAGCAGCGCATCCGAATGCCAGTCGCCGATGACCAGACTGCGGTGCAGGGCATCCGCCTCGGGCGAGACGGCAAAGCCCTCGGCGGGGCCTGTCAGGTGGTTCAGCCGCCGCTCCATGAAGGCCGGGCCAAAGATCGCGACGATGGCCGCCGCCAGCGCGGCAAGGCCGAATATGGTCAGAAACAGGCGTTTCAACACGCGCATGAAGTCCCCCGATGCTTTGGCGCAAGGTTAGGCGACATTCGCGCGTCAGGCGACCGTATTCTGGCGCAGATCAAGCCGCAGGATATGTTGCGGTCCAAGCTGGCCGCCGTGATACAGCGCGCCATCGTCGCGAAACCCGCCCGCAAGATAGGCGGCACGCGCGCCGGGATTGACCACATTCACCGTCAGCACGCAGGTCTGCGCGCCATAGCGCGTGGCCAGATAGGGGCCAAGCGCCCGCATCGCGGCCTTACCCGTTCCGCGCCCCTGTTCGGCGCGGTCGATCATCACGCCGCGCAGGCCGATTTCGTCCGGCGCCACGAAATCATAGCGCTCGGCAAAGGCGCGATCGACCTTGAAGAACCCCACCACGCGGGCATCGCGCAGGATGATGTGGAAATCGCATTCCGGCTCATCCAGCGCGAAATGATGCGCGATTGAGCCGCAGAACGGCTCTTGTTCCGGGGCCACCGCGATATGGTCCACCCGGGCGCGCTGATCGCGCCCAAGCGGGGCCAGTGCGATCATGCCTCCATCGCCTCAAGCTCGTCGATCAGCTTTTCGATCATCGACAGGCCCTTGTCCCAGAAGGCCGGGTCCGAGGCGTCCAACCCGAAGGGGGCCAGCAGTTCCTTGTGATGCTGCGACCCGCCCGCCGACAGCATGGCAAAATATTTCTGCTGGAAGTCGGGCAGCCCGTCTTCATAGGCGGCGTAAAGCGCGTTCACCAGCCCGTCGCCGAAGGCATAGGCATAGACATAGAAGGGCGAGTGGATGAAATGCGGGATATAGGTCCAGAAGGTTTCATAGCCCGGCATGAATTCAAACGCATCGCCAAGGCTTTCACCCTGCACCGACATCCACAGCGCGTTGATGTCGTCGGGCGTCAGTTCACCCTGCGCGCGGGCGGCGTGCAGCTTGCATTCAAAGTCATAGAACGCGATCTGGCGGATGACCGTGTTGATCATGTCCTCGACCTTGCCGGCGATCAGCGCCTTGCGCTGCGCGGGTTCCGTGGTCTTGGCCAGCAGCGCCCGGAAGGTCAGCATCTCGCCAAAGACCGACGCGGTTTCCGCCAGCGTCAGCGGTGTCGAGGCCAGCAATTCGCCCTGCGCCGCCGCAAGGCGCTGATGCACGCCGTGGCCCAGCTCATGCGCCAGCGTCATCACATCGCGCGGCTTGCCCAGATAGTTCAGCAGCACATAGGGATGCACCGTCGTCACGGTCGGATGCGCAAAGGCCCCCGGTGCCTTGCCCGGCTTCACGCCCGCGTCGATCCAGCCCTTGTCAAAGAACGGCTGCGCCAGTTCCGCCAGCTTGGGCGAGAACCCGGCATAGGCGTCCAGCACGGTCGCCTGCGCCTCGGGCCATGCGATGGTGCGCGGGGTTTCGGTCGGCAGCGGCGCGTTGCGGTCCCAGACCTGCAGCTTGTCCAGACCCAGCCATTTCGCCTTCAGCCGGTAATAGCGATGCGACAGGCGCGGATAGGCGGCGGTGACGGCAGCCCGCAATGCCTCGACCACCTCGGGTTCGACATGGTTCGACAGGTGACGGGCGGTCTGCGGGGTGGGCATCTTGCGCCACTTGTCCTCGACCGCCTTTTCCTTGGCCAGCGTATTGGTGATGCGGGCAAACAGCTTGATATTCTTGCCAAAGGTTTCGGCCAGCGCCTGCGATGCCGCCTCGCGCCGTGCGCGGTCGTGATCGGTCATCAGGTTCAGCGTGGCTTCGATGCCCAGCGTGTCGCCGCCCACATCGAAGGTCAGCCCGGCGGTGGTTTCATCGAACAGCCGGTTCCATGCCGCAGCGCCGACGACGGAATTGTCGTGCAGGAATCGCTCAAGCTCATCGGACAGCTGATAGGGGCGCATGGCGCGCATCCGGTCAAAGACGGGCTTGTAGCGCGCCGGGCCGCCATCCTGTGCAAAGACCTCGGCATAGCGGTCATCGGGGATGCGGTTGAACTCAAGGCTGAAGAAAACCAGCTTTGTCGTGTCGTCGGTGATGCGGTCCTGCAGATCGCCCATGAACTTGGCGCGGCCCGCATCGGTGGTGTTCTGGTAATAGCGCAGCCCGGCATAGGACATGATCCGCCCGGCCAGCACGTCGATCTGCTGATAGCGTTCGATACAATCCAGCATCTTCGGGCCGTCCAGCGTGGCCAGCCGCCCTTCGTAATCCTTGGCGAATTGCGTGCAGGCGGCGGAAAGCGTGTCCAGATCCGCCTGCAGTTCCGGGGCGTCCGGGGCGGGATACAGATCGGTCAGATCCCAGTCGGGCAGCGTGCCAAGATCCGCAACCGGCGCCGCGGATGCGGCCTCGTCGCGGGCAAGGATCTGCGGACGGGCGTGGCGCAAAAGGCGATTCGAGTGGGAGGTCGTCATGGTCAATCCTTTCGGTTGCCCAAGATTTGACGGTTTGACCCACGGGCCGCAACCCATGGCGACATCACATCGCCAGAGAGGCCGCCTGAAAATGCGCGATTGCGGCGGTCATGAAATGGTCGCGGATGTCGTCGCGTTCCATCATCGCCTCGTGCCGGGCCCCGGCCAGTTCCAGCAATTGCGCGCCGGGCCAATCCGCGATGCGCTGCCGGATGGCCGCGCCGGATACGATGCGCTCATCCCCGCCAAGCGTGATCAGCGTGGGGATGGCGGGCAGGTCCGTCGCCGCCAGCCGGTCGCATTCGCTCAGGGCCTCGCGCAGCCAGTGGTTCGTGACGCCGCCGATGCTGAGATCGGGCCATGCGTCGGCTTCGCGGATCATGCGCCCCCAGCGCAGGGCGTCGCAGGTCAGCAGATTGTCGTGAAATCCGGTTTTCAGCACCAGCGGCTCATACCCGCCCGAGCCGATGGCGGCCCGGCTGCCCAGCCCGATGGATTGCGCGCCGCCCGACAGGATCCCGGCCAGCCTGCGCAGCGCAGGCGACAGCGCCAGCCCGAACATCGGCGCGGAAAACACCGCCGAGACGACAGGCAGCCCATCCTGCAAGGCCGTCAAACCGATGGCGCCGCCCATGGAATGCGCCAGCAGATGCCAAGGCTGCGGCAGCGCGCGTTCCTGCGCGGCCACCACCAGCTCCAGCACGTCCAGTTGATAATCGCGGAAACGCCCGACATGGCCGGGGCGTGGATCGGACAGCAGGCGGTCCGACATGCCCTGACCGCGCCAGTCCAGCGCGATCACGTCATAGCCCTCGGTCGCCAGTTGCGTGGCCACCTCGTCGTATTTCTCGACATATTCGGTGCGGCCGGGAAACAGCAGGACCGATCCTGCCGCACCGCCGGTCGTCCAATGCGCGCCCCGCAGCTTCACCCCATCCTCGGCGCGCAGCCAGAACGGCCGGGCTATCGAGGCGGGGTCGTCTGGCAACCTGTGAAAAGGTGCGGGGCGCATGGCGCTTAGCCCAGAATCGAGCCCAGTTTCATGGCCGTGCCCATCGAGCCATCGACCTTCAGCTTGCCGGTCATGAACGCCATGGTCGGGTTCACATCGCCCGACAGCAGCCCCTCGAAGGTTTCGCGGCTGGCGGTCAGGGTCACGTCGGCTTCGTCATCGGCGGCACGCGCGCCATTGGCGTCGATATAGACGGCACCTTCGCCCTCGATCACGAATTTGGCGGTGCCGTCGAAGCCCTTGGCTTTCGAGTCCAGCGCGGCCACTGCGGCCTCGACCACTTTGCTCATATGGAAAACTCCCCTGACTGTGTCTGGAAATGGATTGGGTGGACAGTTACATAGTGCTTATGCGTTGGCCAGTCCCCCATTTCCACATTGCCGTTGCGGCAGGGTTAATCCTGTGGCCCGCGGCCGTCGCGCCGGGCTTTGCCGAGCCTGCGTCTGCCGGGTATCGCGTGATCCCGGTCCAGACCGACGCCCCGCCCGAGAACGCACAGCCCGAGAACGCGCCGCCCGAGGACGATTCGCCGCAGGACGCTCCCGACGATCAGGCCCCGCCTGATGAGGCGCTGACTGAACCCGCCGCGCCCCCCGAACCCACCGCCGAGGCCCGCCTGCGCGAGCGTGAGGATCTGGACGCGCTGTTTGCCGAACTGGCCGAACCCGAGGGCGAGGCGTGGTCGCGCGCCGAAACCGATATCCTGCGCATCTGGTCGCGCTCCGGCTCGGCCAGCATGGACATGCTGCTGAAACGCGGCGAGGCGGCGCTGGATGCAGGCGATACCGGCAGCGCCATCGGGCATCTGACGGCGCTGACCGATCATGCCCCCGATTTCGCGGGCGGCTGGTATCTGCGCGGCGTGGCCTTCTATCTGCAGGGCGATTACGGCGTGGCCATTGCCGACATGGCCGAAACGCTGAAGCTTGAGCCGCGCCATTTCGGCGCCTTGACCCAGCTTGGCGCGATGTTCGAGGAATTGGGCGATAACGACCGCGCGCTGGACGCCTATCGCGCCAGCCTGAAGATCCACCCCCATCAGCAGGACGCGGCCGATGCCGTGACGCGGCTGGAAGCTCAAAGCGAAGGCACGGACGCCTGAGATGCAGGACAGATCACGGGTCACGGCGGTTCTTGGCCCGACCAATACCGGCAAGACGCATTACGCCATCGAACGAATGCTGGCGCATCGCACCGGCGTCATCGGCCTGCCGCTGCGCCTGCTGGCGCGCGAGGTCTATGACCGGATCGTCAAGGCGCGCGGCCCCTCGGTCGTGGCGCTGGTCACGGGCGAGGAACGCATCATCCCCGAGCGGGTGCAATATTGGGTCGCCACCACCGAGGCGATGCCGATGGTCGGTGCCGATTTCGTCGCCATCGACGAGATCCAGCTTTGCGCCGATCCCGAACGCGGCCATGTCTTCACCGACCGCCTGCTGCACGCGCGCGGCCTGCATGAGACGCTGTTTCTGGGCAGCGACACCATGCGCCCCGCCATCGCGGCGCTGGTGCCGGGCGTGCAGTTCATGCGGCGCGAGCGGTTTTCCACGCTCAGCTGGGCCGGGTCGAAAAAGATCAGCCGGATGCCGCCGCGCTCGGCCATCGTCAGTTTTTCGGTCGATGAGGTCTATGCCACCGCCGAGCTGATCCGGCGGCAGAAAGGCGGCTGCGCCGTGGTCATGGGCGCGCTGTCGCCCCGCACGCGCAATGCACAGGTCGCCATGTATCAGGCGGGCGAGGTCGATTTTCTGGTCGCCACGGACGCCATCGGCATGGGGCTGAATCTGGATATCCGCCATGTCGCCTTTTCGGGAACCGAAAAATTCGACGGCCGCCGTTACCGCCCGCTGTTTCCGCACGAACTGGGCCAGATCGCGGGCCGGGCAGGGCGGCATACCGAGCCGGGCACCTTCGGCGTCACCGGCGATGCGAGCCCCTTGGACGAGGGTTTGATCGAGGCGATCGAGAACCACCGTTTCCAGCCGATCAGCCGCCTGATGTGGCGCAACGCCAATATCGAATATGGCACGGTGGACCGGCTGATCCAAAGCCTCGAGACCTCGCCCGACAGCGAATGGCTGTCGCGGGGGCGCGAAGCGGACGACCTGCGGGCGCTGAAGGCGCTGACCGCGATGCCCGAGATCCGCGACCGATTGACCCACCCCAAGGATGTGCGGCTGCTGTGGGATGTGTGCCGCGTGCCGGATTTTCGCTCGATATCTCCGGCAGAACATTCTACGCTTCTGGCGCGCATCTATGGGTTTTTGCAGGATGGGCATGTGCCGGGGGATTGGCTGGCGGGCCAGATCCAGCGCATCGACAAGGTGCAGGGCGACATCGACACTTTGTCGAAACGTTTGGCATATATCCGCACTTGGACCTATGTGGCGCAGCGCACGGGTTGGGTTTCTGACGAAAGCCATTGGCGGGGGGAAACCCGCGCTGTAGAAGATCGCTTGTCTGATGCGCTGCATGCCGCATTGACGCAAAGATTCGTGGACCGGCGCACGTCAGTGCTACTGCGCCGGCTCAAACAGAAGGAGAGCCTTTTGGCCGAGGTGAACGACAAGGGCGAAGTGACGGTCGAGGGCGAATTCGCCGGCCGTCTGGAGGGATTCCGCTTCCGCGCCGATCCGAATGCAACCGGGGACGAGGCGAAGATGCTCTCGCGCGCCGCCTATGAGGCGCTGAAACCCGAATTCCACCTGCGGGCCGACCGGTTCTATAACGCGCCGGACACCGAGCTGGACTTTACCGAACAGGGCGGCCTGATGTGGGGCAGTTCGGCCGTCGGCAAGCTGGTCAAGGGCGGTGAGCCGCTGAAAGCCGGGGTCGAGCCTTTCGTCGACGAAGAGGCCGGTCCCGAGATCGCCGAAAAGGTCCGCCGCCGTCTGCAGCATTTCATCGACCGCAAGATTGCCACGGCCTTCGAGCCGCTGCTGGCCTTGAAAAACGACGAAACGCTGACCGGGCTGGCCCGTGGCTTTGCCTTCCGTCTGGTGGAATCGCTGGGCGTGATCCCGCGCGACGGCATCGCGACCGAGGTCAAGGAACTGGACCAGGACGCGCGCGGCCTGCTGCGCAAGCATGGCGTGCGCTTCGGCCAGTTCACCGTTTTCCAGCCCGCGCTGCTGAAACCCGCTCCGACGCGCCTGCGTCTGGTGCTGTGGGGTCTGGCGCAGGATCTGGGTGAATTCCCCGAAAGCCCGCCGCCGGGTCTGGTGACGATCCCGAACCTGCCCGATGTGCCCAAGGGCTATTACACGCTGTCGGGCTATCACCCGGCGGGCGACCGTGCGATCCGCATCGACATGCTGGAACGTCTGGCCGACATGCTGCGCGCGCAAGACAGCCGCGCGGGCTTTGAGGCGACGCCCGACATGCTGTCGATCACCGGCATGACGCTGGAACAGTTCTCGGGGCTGATGGAAGGTCTGGGCTACCGCGCCGAAAAGGGCGAACGTCCCAAGGCCCGCGCCGAAGCCGCGCCGGTCGCGGCACCTGCCCCCGAGGCGGGCGATGGCGAACATCCGTTGACCGAGGAAGAAAGCGTCCTTGCTGCGGAAACCCGCGCCAAATGGGAAGCAGAACAGGCCGCCCGCAAGGTCGAGGATGCCGAAGCCCCCGCGACCGAGGATGCCGCGACTGAGGATGCCGTGACCGAGGAACCCGCCGCCGAAGCTCCGCCCGAGGTCGAGACCTTCTACACCTTCACATGGGCTCCGCGCCCGCGCGGCAACCGTCGCCCCGAACGGGGTGGCGAGCGCGGCGGTGATCGGGGTGGCGATCGGGGCGGCGACCGCAAAGCCGGCGGCGACCGCGCCGAGCGTGGCCCGCGCCCGCAGGGCGAACGCGGCCCGCGCCGCGACCGCGATGCGCAAGCTGGCGGTCAGGGCGCTCAGGCTCAGGGTGAAGGCAAGCCCCGGTCCGAGGGCAAGCCGTGCCGGGATGACAACCGCGGGGAACGCGGCGAACGTCAGGAACGCGGCAACTTCAAGGGCAAGCCCCGCCATGACGGCAAGGGCAAACCGCGCCATGACAGTCCCAAAAGCTTCGAGGCCCGCCCGCCCAAGGCCGACAAGCCGATGGATCCGGACAGCCCCTTCGCCATCCTTGCCTCGTTGAAAAACAAATCGTGAGCGATGGCGCCGCAGCCGGGATTCGTCTGGATCGCTGGCTGCATCACGCGCGCCTGTTTCGCACCCGCACGCTTGCGGCGGATGCGATCAGCGCCGGGGGGATCAGGCTGAACGGCAATTCCTGCCGCAAACCTGCCCAGACCGTGCGCGGCGGCGATACGGTGACCGTTTCGGCGCATGGTAGGGTTCAGGTGCTGCGCGTGGTCGATCTGGGCGAAAGGCGCGGCCCCGCCACCGAGGCCGCGACGCTTTACGAGGAACTGCCGGGCTGATTCTGCGATTGGCCTTGGTGGAACGCGGGAAAGCGTTTCGCCTTGGGCGTTTTTGAAGGAACAAGCATCCGCAAGGCTGGCCGGCCCGTCGGATGCGGGTCTTTTCGGACCTGCCGGCCTTGAATGACACCTCAGCCAAGCGTAACTAGCCGGCCAGGAAGCAGGAACAGACCCATGACCTACGTTGTCACCGATAATTGCATCATGTGCAAATACACCGATTGCGTCGAGGTGTGCCCCGTGGACTGTTTCTACGAGGGTGAAAACACGCTGGTCATCCATCCCGACGAATGCATCGACTGCGGCGTCTGCGAACCGGAATGCCCGGCGGATGCGATCCGTCCGGATACCGAGCCGGACATGGATAAATGGGTCGAATTCAACCGCAAATATTCGGAACTCTGGCCGGTCATCACCCGCAAGAAAGATCCGATGCCGGGATATCAGGAAATGGACGGCCAGTCCGACAAGCTTGAGAAATACTTCTCGGAAGCGCCGGGCGAGGGCGATTGATCCCTGTGGCATTCTGGCGCGCGGCCCCTTGATTCGCGCGCTGCAGCATCCCATCTGCATCGGGCAGGATCGTATTAGCGCCCTGATCGCAAAGCATTATGCCGCCACTGTAAGCATCGTGCCGCATCTGCGGCATCGGCTTTGATTTCGGGCGAAAATTGTGATACCTTCGTGACATATATTGCCCATAAGCCGTCTGCGGTCCTTGGGTGATGCTGCCCCTGTCCGACCGACTGCCCGGCCCGGATGCAAGAACAAGAATGGTGGCCCAGAGGACGGGTATGACCCGCCTTCGGGCTTTTTGCGCCCAGAAGAAGCGCCGCTGTGAAGGAAGCTTTATGTCGAAGTCCAAGAAAACCGAATTCCGCCCCGATGATTTCGTGGTCTATCCGACCCACGGTGTCGGGCGGATCGTGTCGATCGAAGAGCAGGAGATTGCGGGCCTGCGTCTGGAGATGTTCGTCATCTCGTTTGAAAAGGACAAGATGACCCTGCGTGTGCCCACCGCGCGCGCCTCGGAAATCGGGATGCGCGGCCTGTCGAGCCCCGATCTGGTGGATCGCGCCCTTGAGACGCTGAAGGGCAAGGCCCGCGTCAAGCGCGCCATGTGGTCGCGTCGCGCGCAGGAATACGAACAAAAGATCAACTCGGGCGATCTGATGTCGATTGCGGAAGTCGTGCGCGACCTGCACCGCAATGACGATCAGCGCGAGCAATCCTATTCCGAGCGTCAGCTTTACGAAGCCGCGCTGGACCGTCTGACCCGCGAAGTCGCGGCGGTCGGTGGCATGGATGAAATGGGCGCGCAGAAAAAGGTCGATGCGGCCTTGGTCACGCGCGCGGCCTGATCCCGAAAACTCCGAAAAAAGAACGCCCCGGTCCGCAGTCGCGGCCGGGGCGTTTTCGTTCATGACCCGGATGCCGGATCAGTCGTCGTCGGAATCCGCGACATCGGCGATCTCGTCCAGCGAGACATCGCCATCGTCATCGTCATCGTCCAGCAGATCATCGTCCAGATCGCCGTTGTCGCTGTCCTGATCCAGATCCTCGTCATCGACCAGATCGTTCTGTTCTTCATTCCGAGCTGCGGTCTTCTCCGAGATCAGCGAGCGCGAGCGGCCATTGGCAAGGCTTTCCGCGGTGAACTGATTGCCGCATTCCGGGCAGGTCATCGGGTCGTTCAGCAGGTCGTAGAAGCGGGTCGCACAATGGGGGCACTGACGCTTGGTGCCCCATTCCTCTTTGGGCATGGTATTCTCTTTCCGCCGCAGTTAGGTAAATCCGCTGTCCCGTGCCACATGTGGCGCAGGCTGTCAAAGCCTTTTCCCCTTGCGGGAAGGGCGCGGCCAAGTGCGAATAGCTAGGACAGGACGCAGGCATGTTCAAGAGGTGGTTCGGCGGCGTGGCTCAGGAAAGCATTCTGGTCGATGGCGATATCGCGGTGCTGCTGCGCCGGTCGTCGCGCGCGCGGCGCATGATCCTGCGGGTGACGCGGGCCGAGGGGCAGGTGGTGCTAACCCTGCCGCAGCGCGCCAGCCTGAAGGATGGCCGCGCCTTCGTCGAATCCCGCGTGGAATGGCTGCGGCAGGTCCGCGCCGAGATGCCGCGCCAGCAGCTTGTGGCGCATGGCGCGCTGCTGCCGGTCGAAGGCCGGCTGCTGCGGATAGCGCCGGTCGCACAGATGCGCGGCGCGCCACGGGTCGAAGGCGATGCGCTGCTGATCCCGGCGGCGCGTCCGGCCGGGGTGGTCGTGCAGGCATGGTTGCGCCAGATTGCCCACGCGCGGCTGGTTCCGGCCTGTGACCGACACGCCGCGAAGCTGGGCAAGGCCTTCACCGCCATCAGTCTGCGCGATACCCGGTCGCGCTGGGGCAGTTGCACGCAGGATGGGCGGCTGATGTTTTCGTGGCGGCTGGCCATGGCCCCGCCCGAGGTGCTGGATTACGTCGCGGCCCATGAGGTCGCGCATCTGGCGCATATGGACCATTCGCCCGCCTTCTGGGCCGCGACCGAACGGCTGATGCCGGACTATCAGCAGCACCGCACGTGGCTGAAGCGTCACGGCCATGACCTGATGGCATGGCGCTTTCGCGAAAACACCGATTGACGCCCACCTGTTTTGTGATCACAGAGACGGAATGAACATCGCCGCCTCCCGCCCGTCCGACGCCCCGGCCCATGAACGCCTGTATCGCCATATGCGCGGCCGGATCATGCTGGGCGAACTGCCGCCGGGGCAGGCGATGACGCTGCGCGGTCTGGCGGCGGAGCACCGCGTCTCGATGACCCCCGCGCGCGAGGCGGTGCGGCGTCTGGTGGCCGAAGGCGCGCTGACGCTGTCATCCTCGGGCCGCATCACCACGCCCGAACTGTCGGTGGAACGCATCGAGGAACTGGCCGCGCTGCGCGCCCTGATCGAACCCGAGCTGGCCACCCGCGCCCTGCCGCGCGCGCATCAGGCGCTGATCGACCGGCTGGCGCTGATCAACGCCTCGATCGGCGAGGCGGCCGAGGCGCATGACGCCGTGGGCTATATCCGCACCAATCTGGAATTTCACCGCACGCTGTATCTGCGCGCGCAGGCCCCGGCGATGCTGGCCATCCTGGAAACCGTCTGGCTGCAGCTTGGCCCGACCATGCGGGCGCTTTACGGCCGCGTGAAGCGGCAAGAGCCGCCGCGCCATCACCGCATGATCCTTGCCTCGCTGCGGGCCGGGGATGAGCCGGGGCTGCGGCTGGCGGTGCGGGCGGATGTGACGCACGGGCTGCGCCACCTGTCGCAAAGCTGATGAAAAAGGCCCGCGCGATGGCGGGCCTTCGGTTCTTCAGACTTCCTCGATCCGCAATTCGACCGGATCGCCCTGAATGACGCCGGTGCGCGGCAATTCGGCGATGGCATGATCGATGGCATCGGGCGTGGTCTTATGCGTGACGATCAGCACCGGCGCGCTGCCCGCCGTGTGCTGATGGCCATATTGACGCATCCGGTCGATGCTGATCCCGGCCTCGCCCAGAATCGAGGCGACCTTGGCCAGCGCCCCCGGCTTGTCGGTCAAGGACAAGCGCAGGTAATAGGCGGCAGGAACGGCGGTGCGCGCGGCCTGCGGCTGGCTCAGCTGCGTGGCGGGCTGGCCAAAGCTGGGCATCCGCACGCCGCGCGCGATCTCGATGATGTCCGACATCACGGCGCTGGCGGTCGGGCCTTCGCCCGCGCCCGCGCCCCGCAGCACGATCTGCCCGACCGAGTCGCCCTCGATCACGACCATGTTGGTGCCGCCCTGCAACTGGCCCAGCGGGCTGTCGGCAGGCACCAGACAGGGCGACATGCGCTGTTCCAGCCCGCGCCCGGTCATCTGCGCCACGCCCAGAAGCTTGATGCGGTATCCCATATCGGCGGCGCGGCGGATGTCGTCGATGCTGACGCGCTCGATGCCTTCGATCTCGACGGCATCGAATGCGGGCCGGGTGCCGAAGGCGATCGAGGACAGGATCGCCAGCTTGTGGCTGGCGTCGATGCCGCCCACGTCCAGCGTCGGATCGGCCTCAAGATAGCCAAGCTGGCGGGCTTCCTCGAAGACGGTCTCATAGGGCAGCCCCGCGCTTTCCATACGGGTCAGGATATAGTTGCAGGTGCCGTTCATCACGCCCATGACGCGGCGGATCTCGTTGCCGGCCAGCGATTCCGTCATCGCCTTGATGACGGGGATGCCGCCCGCGACGGCGGCCTCGAAGCGCAGCACGCAGCCATTGGCCTCGGCCAGTTCGGCCAGTTCCTGCCCATGGATCGCCAGCAGCGCCTTGTTGGCGGTCACCACGTCCTTGCCCGCCTTCAACGCGGCGGTCACCGCCTCGCGCGCGATGCCTTCGTCGCCGCCGACCAGTTCCACGAACACGTCGATATCGTTGCGCACCGCCAGGGCGCGCGCATCCTGTTCCCAGCCATAGGCCGACAGGTCGACATCGCGGTTCTTCATCTTGTCGCGGGCGCTGACGGCGGTGATCGCCACGGGCCGCCCGGCACGCATCGACAGCATCGCCGCATGGTTCTGGATGATCTTGACGGTCCCGGTGCCAACCGTGCCCAGGCCAGCGATGCCAAGACGAAGCGGAGAGGCGTCTTGCCCCTTGTTCTGGGCGTTCATGTGAAGCTCGTTCTTATGGGTCAAGGCGTGTTAGCGGATGCCGCAGGCTGTTGCAACGCGGCTTAGACCTGATCGTCGCCCGCCCAGTAGCCGTCGATGCCGGTCACGCGCATCACGCCGATGACGCGCTGGCCGATCTGAACCGTGTCGTGCAGGATCCTGCGCAGATCGCCGATGCCCAGCGGATGCTCGAAGGGCACGCCCTGCGTGTTGACAAAGGCCGGGTGCCACAGGCCGGGGTCGTCCGTCGGCCGCCACGAGGCATGGCACAGATGGTTTCTGTGCCGCTTGATGTCATGCAGGTGATCGGTGATGGCATCGCGGTCGTGCAGACCGGCATGGCGGCGCATGGCGCTGTCCAGCCGGTCGATCAGCGTCCCCATGGAATCATCGGCAAGATCGCCCATCTTGGCCAGCCAGACCTGCAATTCCTGCGGCGTCAGATCATCGGCCAGCCGGGCGCGGTCCAGCGCAAAGATGGCGCGCTTCAGGATCTCCTCCAGCCAGCCGAAACTGGCCACGCATTGCCCCAGCGCCGCCGCGAAATCGGCGGGCAGATCATAATGCGTCTCGGGCGGGGGGCCTATTCGCGCCACAGGTCTTTCACCCATGGCACGGGCAGCAGATAATGCCGCAGATGCTTGCCCAGGCTTTCGCGCCGCCGCCCGTCGAAGGTGGCGCGCAAATGATCGCCCGGCTCGCGGTGGCTGTCGTTCTCGCTCCAGCGACCGGCAATGGCGTCGGGCGGGTTCAGATCGCCGGGAAAGATCACGATCCTCGTGCCGGCCGGGATCCGGGCCTCGCGCAGATAGTTCAGCGGAAAGTTCGGAATGCAATGCATGCGGAAATGCGCCAGCCAGCCCTTGGGCCAGAACTTGACGCCGCCGGGGGCATTGCGGGTGACGAAGCGCTGCTCATATTTGAACTTGTCGGCGGCGGCCTGCGGATCGGCGGCAAAGATCGCCTGCAGCGGCTTCAGCTTGCCCACCCGCATCCGATAGACCGAGGTCTGGCCCATCTTCTCCAGCGGCGTATTCGGGTTCAGCCCGACATAGGTGTCGTCAGGATCGCCATGGCTGAAGAAATCGTCCAGACTGCCGGTGATGATGACATCCAGATCCAAAAACAGCACGACGCCGGTCACATCGCCCAGATCGCCCCAAAGTCGGGATTTCGGCCATTTCCCCTTGGTGCGCTGCGGCGCCTGATATTCGAATTCCGGCAGGGGCCGCACGGCGATGTCGGGATGCAGCCCCGCCCCATCATCGGTAAAGCAATACAGCCGGAACGGCGGCGTGATGTTTCTGGCCACCATCGCATGCAGCCGGTTCACGAATTCCGGCCCGAATTTCGTGCCCCATTTGATGCAGATGATCTGCTTGACCGTGCCGTTGCGCCCGTCGTTCATGCCGTCCTCGTGTTTTCGCGCCAGACTGTCACGCGACCGGGGCGCAGGCAAGGCTCACAGGATCTTCTGCAACAGCACCAGATCCAGCCAACGGTCGAACTTGCGACCCGATTGCGGCATCAGGCCGACGCGCTGAAAGCCGATGGCCTCGTGAAAGGCGATGCCGTCCGGATTTTCCGAGGCGACGGCGGCCACCATGGTATGCGCGCCCGCGGCCTTCGCATGCGCGCAGATCGCGGCCATCAGCGCCCGGCCCGTGCCCTTGCCGCGCGCGGCGGGGGCCAGCAGCACGGTATGCTCCATGGCATGGCGATAGCCATTACCGCCGCGATACTGGTCATAGGTCGCGATGCCAAGAATGCCGTCCTCGGCCTCGGCCACCAGCATCTCGCGCCCCGCCGCGCGGCGGGTGGCGATCATCGCGCCCAAGGTCTCAAGGCTGCGCTCCTCACTGGAAAAGATGATCGTCGTCTCGCGGATGATCGGGTTCCAGAAGGCCAGAATGGCAGGCAGATCGTCCGGCCGGACGGGGCGAATGTTCATGTCCATGTTCCACAAGCGATCCTGCGGCGCGCGCAATCCGGACCGGTCCCGGCCATCGGCGCGCCGCATGAAGGTTTCCTTGTTTTACAAATACCCAACGCAAGGCAGCCGCAAGCCCCGGCGCTCAGGCATCGCGCGCGGCGCGGATCAGGTTCAGGATATCGCGCGCGGCCGAGGGGATGTTGGTCCCCGGCCCGAAAATCGCCTTCACTCCGGCGGCGCGCAGAAACTCGTAATCCTGCTGCGGGATCACCCCGCCGCAGATCACCAGAATCTCCTCGGCCCCCTGTGCCTTCAGCGCGGCGATCAGCTTCGGAGCCAGCGTCTTGTGCCCCGCCGCCTGCGAGGAAATGCCCACGACATGCACGTCGTTGTCCACCGCGTCCTGCGCGGCTTCCTCGGGGGTCTGAAACAGCGGGCCGACATCCACGTCAAAGCCGATATCGGCGAAGGCTGTGGCGATCACCTTGGCGCCACGATCATGGCCGTCCTGACCCATCTTCACCACCAGCATCCGCGGGCGGCGGCCTTCCTCTTCGGCAAATGCCTCGATGTCGCGCTGGATCGCCGCGAATTCCGCATCGCCCTCATAGGCGGCACCATAAACCCCTGCCAATGTCTTCACCTCTGCCCTGTGGCGCCCGAAGGTGCCTTCCATCGCCAGACTGATCTCGCCGACGCTGGCGCGCGCGCGGGCGCATTCGACCGCCGCCTCCAGCAGATTGCCGCCTTCCACCGTGCGGCGGCCCAGTTCCAGCAGCGCCGCATCGCAGGCCGCCTGATCGCGGGTGGCGCGGATGCGCTCCAGCCGGGCGATCTGGGCATCGCGCACCTTCACATTGTCGATGTCCAGAATGTCGATCGGATCCTCCTTGGCCAGCCGATACTTGTTCACACCGACGATCACATCCTCGCCCCGGTCGATCTGGGCCTGCCGCCGCGCCGCCGTCTCTTCGATCCGCAGCTTGGGCATCCCCGAGGCGACGGCCTTGGTCATGCCGCCCATCGCCTCGACCTCCTCGATCAGCGCCCAGGCCTTGTCGGCCAGCTCGGCGGTCAGGCTTTCGACGTAATAGCTGCCCGCCAGCGGGTCGACGACATGGGTGATGCCGGTTTCCTCTTGCAGGATCAGCTGGGTGTTGCGGGCGATGCGGGCGCTGAATTCGGTGGGCAGGGCGATGGCTTCGTCCAGCGCGTTGGTGTGCAGCGATTGCGTGCCGCCCAGTGCCGCCGCCATCGCCTCATAGGCGGTGCGGATGACGTTGTTATAGGGATCCTGTTCCTGCAGGCTGACGCCCGAGGTCTGGCAATGCGTGCGCAGCATCAGACTGCCGGGCTTTTTCGGCGCGAATTCCTGCATGATCCGCGTCCACAGCAGCCGCGCCGCGCGCAGCTTGGCGGCCTCCATGAAGAAGTTCATGCCGATGGCGAAAAAGAACGACAGCCGCCCGGCGAACTGGTCCACATCCATCCCGGCGCTCAGCGCCGCGCGGACATATTCGCGCCCGTCGGCCAGCGTATAGGCCAGCTCCTGCACAAGGTTCGCGCCCGCCTCCTGCATGTGATAGCCGGAGATCGAGATCGAGTTGAACTTGGGCATCTCATTGCTGGTATATTCGATGATGTCGGCAATGATGCGCATCGAGGGTTCGGGCGGATAGATATAGGTGTTCCGCACCATGAACTCTTTCAGGATGTCGTTCTGGATCGTGCCGGACAGCAGCGACCGGTCATGGCCCTGTTCTTCGCCGGTGACGATGAAACTGGCCAGAATCGGGATTACCGCGCCGTTCATCGTCATGGACACGGAAACTTTATCCAGCGGAATGCCGTCGAACAGGATCTTCATGTCCTCGACAGAATCGATGGCGACCCCGGCCTTGCCCACGTCACCCTCGACGCGCGGATGGTCGCTGTCATAGCCGCGATGCGTGGCCAGATCGAAGGCCACCGACACGCCCTGCTGCCCCGCCGCCAGCGCGCGGCGGTAAAACGCATTCGACTCCTCGGCCGTCGAAAACCCGGCATATTGCCGGATTGTCCACGGCCGTCCGGCATACATCGTCGCGCGCGGGCCACGCGTGAAGGGCGCAATCCCCGGCAGGCTGCCCAGATGCGCAAGGCCCGCCAGATCGTCCTGGGTATAAAGCGGCTTGACCTCGATCCCCTCCAGCGTCTGCCAGTTCAGGCTGGACGGATCGGCGCCCTTCAGCTCTTTGCTGGCCAGTTTTTGCCATGTTTCAAGACTGGCTTTGTCGCTCTCGCTCATCTTGCATCCTTTCGCATGGCCGTCGCGTGCCTATATGAAGGTAGGGACGGGGGTACGATGAAACTGAATCGGTTGATCTTTTTGGCAGTTGTGCCGCTGGTGGCGGCGATGGGCTCGCGCCCCGAGGGCGACGGCCACCAGCCATATGTGCGCAGCGAGGTTCCGGCGGCGCGCTCTGAAAGCAGCGCCACGGATCGCGGGAATCCGCGCGAGTTGCGCATCCTGCCCGCCGCCGAGGCCGACCCGCAGGACTTCATGTGGCAGGCCCGCCCGGTGGTGGTCTTTGCCGACAGCGCCTCGGATCCGGCCTTTACCGACCAGATCGCCATGCTGGAACGCGATCCCACGGCGCTGAACCTGCGCGATGTCGTGGTCATCACCGACAGCGATCCGGCGGCGGCGTCCGTCTGGCGGCGGCAATTGCGCCCCGAGGGGTTCTCGCTGGTGCTGATGGACAAGGACGGGCAGGTCAAGCAACGCAAACCCGCGCCATGGTCGGTGCGAGAGATTTCGCGCGCCATCGACAAGTTTCCGCTGCGCCTGCAGGAAATCGGCCGCGCCGGTCTGCCATAGATTGCCACGCCGTCCCTTGTCAGCCGCGTGACGCGGGGGATTGTCTGGAAATTCGCAACGACTTCATTGCGGGACGGCGCCCGGCGCATTATCTTGGAAACAGGGCGGAAGGTCTGCCCCGATGAAAGGGACCGTGCCATGTCCAAATCGACCCAGCCGCGCATCAGCGAGCCCGCCGCTCCGCCCAAGCGCCGCCGTCTGGACCCCGATACCCAGCAATTGGTCGAACGGCTGCGCAGCGCGCGCACCGCGAATGAGATGGCCGTTATCGTCGGTCTGAAACCCATCAAAGGCCGCTCCGGTCCGAAAATCGCGTATTGAGCCGGGCGCGCAACTCTTCCAGCTCGGCAGGCAGGCTTGACGCCAGCCGCGACAGTTCCGCCTGACGCGCCGCAAGCACCGCCGCTTTTTCCTCGTCCAGCATCTGGCGCAGCGCATCTTCGCCGAAGAACACGCTGGTCATCAGCAGTCGCAGCGCCTCTTGCCCGCTTTCCAGCGCGGCCTCGCTGAGTTCCAGATAATCGCCGAACATGGCCACCGCGCGGGCGTGATCCGTATTGGCCTGTTTGTGCATCGCTTCGGCCAAGGCGGCCATGATCGACAATTGCCGGTAATAGGTCACCACCGGGTCGATGACATCGGCGGGCAGGATATGCACATCCTCGATGATCGCCGAGAAAATCCGGTCATTGGCCTGCGCGGGCACGAAGGGAATGCGGTTCTGGTCGTGCAGGCTGTCCAGCAGCGCCACCCGCTCTGACGCATCCAGCCGCTGACCTTCCAGCGCCACGACATGGGCGCGGATCTCGGCCAGCAGCGCGCGCTGGACATCGCTGACACGTTCGGTGCGCAGCGCACGGTCGCGGCGGCGGTTCAGCCAGTCATTGACCGGCCATGCCAGCATCGCCACGCAGGCGGCGACCAGCGCCGCCATGACGGTGGGATTAAGGATGCTGCCCTGACCTTTTAGCATGGCTCACTCGAATTCGATGATCACGTCATCGACCTTCAGGCTTTCACCCGGCGCGGCATTGACGGATTTCACCACCGCCTTGCGTTCGGCGCGCAGGATGTTTTCCATCTTCATCGCCTCGACCGTGGCCAGCGCCTGACCTTCCTGCACCTCGTCGCCCGGCGCCACGTCGATGCGCACGACCAGCCCCGGCATCGGACATAGCAGGAATTTCGAGGTATCCGGCGGCAGTTTCTCCGGCATCAGCCGTGCCAGTTCGGCGGCACGGGGGCGGCGGACATGGCATTTCAGATCCGCCCCGCCCGTGCGCAGCCGCAAGCCCGAGGGCAGGCGGTCGACCTTCATCACCAGGGGCTCGCCATCCACGGAAAGCCGCGCAAGGCTCTGGCCGGGCAGCCAGCCGCTTTCGACGCGCAGCTTGCGGCCCTCCATCTCGACGGTGGATCCCTGACGGTCGGCGGTGATGCGGACGGGGTGATCCTGTCCGGCCAAGCTTACCACCCAATGCTCGCCGACATGGCGTTCGTGATTGTCCAGCCGACCCGAGATGCGCGCCCGCCGGATTTCGGCCACGCGATGCATGGCGGCAGCGGCGGCGGCGATGCGGGCAAGCTGGTCGTCGGGCAGGGTCGCGCCAAGGAAACCTTCGGGATATTCCTCGGCGATGAAGGCGGTGGTGATGTCGCCCGCGACGAATTTCGGATGGTCCATCACCGCCGACAGAAAGGGCAGGTTATGGCCGATGCCTTCGACCTGAAATTCGTCCAGCGCCTGCCGCATTCCGGCAATCGCCTGCGCGCGCGTCGGCGCCCATGTGCACAGCTTGGCGATCATCGGATCATAGAACATGCTGATCTCGCCGCCCTCATAGACGCCGGTATCATTGCGCACGACATGCGTGGGCGTGGCGGTTTCCGCCGGCGGAAGATAGCGCGTCAGCCGCCCGATCGAGGGCAGGAAGTTGCGATAGGGGTCTTCGGCGTAAAGCCGGCTTTCCATGGCCCAGCCGTTGATCGTCAGGTCCGATTGCGCAAAGGGCAGCGCCTGACCATCGGCCACGCGGATCATCTGTTCCACCAGATCGACCCCGGTGATCAGTTCGGTCACCGGATGTTCGACCTGCAGCCGGGTGTTCATCTCAAGGAAATAGAAATTACGCGCGCCATCGACGATGAATTCCACCGTGCCCGCGCTGGTATAGCCGACGGCCTTGGCCAGCGCGCAGGCCTGTTTGCCCATCGCCTTGCGCGTCGCCGGATCCAGAAACGGCGAGGGCGCTTCCTCGATGACCTTCTGATTGCGGCGCTGGATCGAACATTCGCGTTCATGCAGATAGACGCAATTGCCGTGGCTGTCGGCCAGCACCTGAATTTCGATATGGCGCGGCTGGGTGACGAATTTCTCAATGAAGATGCGGTCGTCGCCAAAGCTGGCCGCCGCCTCGTTCTTCGAGGACTGGAAGCCTTCGCGCGCCTCCTGATCGGTCCAGGCGATGCGCATCCCCTTGCCACCACCCCCGGCGCTGGCCTTGATCATGACCGGATAGCCGATCTGGTTCGAGATCCGCACCGCCTCATCGGCATCGGCGATCAGGCCCATATAGCCCGGCACGGTGCTGACGCCCGCCTCTTGTGCGATCTTCTTCGAGGTGATCTTGTCGCCCATCGCTTCGATCGCGCCCGAGGGCGGGCCGATGAAGACCACGCCTTCGCGCTCCAGCGCCTCGGCGAATTTCCGGTTCTCGGACAGGAAGCCATAGCCGGGATGCACGGCCTGCGCGCCGGTCTGGCGGATGGCGTCCATGATCTTGTCGATGACGATATAGGACTGGTTCGCGGGCGGCGGGCCGATATGGACGGCCTCATCGGCCATCTTCACATGCAGCGCATTCCGGTCGGCATCGGAATAGACGGCGACCGTCCTGATCCCCATCTTGCGGGCCGTCTTGATGACCCGGCAGGCGATTTCACCCCGGTTGGCGATCAGGATCTTCTGGAACAAGCTACGTCCTCCCTAGATGCAGGCATGAAAAAGCCGCCCCGACGACAGGTCGGGACGGCCAGACGAACAGGACACGCGACAGGCGCGGGTCAGATCATTCGCAAAGACGCACGTCGTTGCACAACGCACCTGCTGCGCCGCCAATGGCTGCGCCGCGGACGACATTGTGACCGCCGACATGGGCGATGGTCGCACCGACGCCCGCGCCGATAAGCGCACGGTCGGTGTCGGTCGGGTTGATCCCCTGCGTGCAGCCGGCAAGGCCGGTAAGCGCGAGGCCCAGAACAAGGACGATTTTCTTCGGCATGTGTCGTGATCCTTCTGATCGGGCCGATGCGCCTCAGGCGCACCGGTCAAGATCTGGTTGCAGAGATCAGTAGCGGCGCTGACAGACGCCTGCGTCGTCGCACAATGCGCCACCGGCGGCACCGATAAGCGCGCCCGTGCCGACGTTACCGTCGATGATCTTGGCGACGGCTGCACCGGCCAAAGCACCGCCAGCCGCGCGCTGCGCGTCGGGCGAAAGGGTCGAGCCGCCGTAGCCGTTGCTTTCGCAAGCGGCAAGACCAGCGACCAGCAGGGCCGCGCCGGTAAGACGGAGAATGACGGATTTTTGCATAGCTCTTTGCCTGTTTTATAAGCCCGCCTGCGGGCCGTAAGTGGTGACGATGACAGCAATATTGCACGCGGAATCATCGGAAGAAACTGACAACGATGTGAAAATCCGACATTACGCGGCAATCCGCCCATCACGCGTCTTCCTCGTCCCAGTCGTCCTCATCCCAGTCCAGATCGTCCCAGTCGAACTGTTCGGGTTCGGCGGCGAAAAGTTCCGGGAAGCTGGCTTCGGCGCGTTTCATGTCGACGCGGAACATCTGGTCATAGCTGGTCGGGTCCAGCTTGCCGACCGCCATCACCTCGCGTCCGATCAGCCATGACAGGCGTCCGGCATCCAGATTGCCCCGCTCAAAGGGCTCGTCGCCAAATTTCTGGATCAGCGCGGCCATGAAGCCGGTATCGGCGCGCTTGTCGGCGGGTTTGCGGTCGCGAAAGCGTTCACGCCGCACGATGGGCGTGGCGCCCTTCTTGTTGGCGCGGCGGATGGTGAACTGGAAATCGGTTCCGGGAAGGCGGCCCGGAAAGCCGCGATGCTTCAGCATGGGGTGCCCCGTTCTTGAAGGAAGCGTTCAAGCGCGGTCAGGGGCGGGCGCGGTGGGCGCGGGCCGCCGTGCAGCCCGCGCTCGGCAAATGGCTTAGTTGGCGCCGTATTTGCCTTGGAAGACGGGCTCGGGGGCCACGACCGGTGCGGGCATGACTTCGGGCTCTTTCTTGGCGCAGGCGGCGGCAAGGCCAACGAGGACCAGGGCGAGTGCAAGCTTTTTCGACATTGTGTCGTGCTCCTGTAGGGCGGGATCGTAATGTCCCGACTGCTCGGTTGAGATTCGGCCACAACATGCGGCCGATGCGAAAGCATAGACATGCCAGCAATGGCCGCACAGGCAAGCCGCGTGCTGTTTTCTGTGCATTTTCCTGCCTGTGGCAGGCTTGCATCAGGGCGGGTTTCCGCCATCACCATGGTGCCCACTCGCAGATGTCGCGGTCGGCGGGCACGGCAAAGGCCTCGAAAAGCTGCAGGGCATCGGGATCATAGGCGCCAAAGGGCAGTTCGCGATCGGCAATGCTGAGCACGATCTGGCGCACCCGTGGCTGGTCTTGCAGCGCGCGCGGCAGCGCCCAGTTCTGGCACAGCCACACCACATCGGCATGGATCGGATCCTGCATCAGCGCGTCGGGCGCGGCGGGCAGGGCAGGGTCGTCCAGCATCGCATCCGCCTGCGCCTCGGTCTCGTCGTCCTCGGCGGCGTCCTCGGGTGCGCCGTCGATCTGGACCGAGGTCGCGTCAGCCTGAGGGTCGCCAGACTCGGGCATATCCTCGGGCATATCCTCCAGATCTTCCGTTTCGGTGGCGGGGCCGGTGGTGGCGGGAACCCGCTGCGCCAGATCGGCGATGATGAAGCGGAACCGATAGGTCGGCCCGTCGCCTTGGGCATCCTGCCGCGTTTCCTGCCACAGCGCGGTCGCGCCCGAAGGCAGGGTTATGGCCATGCCTTTCACATCCTCGGCATTGGCGGGCAAGGCTGCGGCAAGCGACAGCGCGCACAGGATCGGGAAACGGGACATCTGAACTACAGCGGGATGTTGTCGTGCTTTTTCCAGGGGTTCGTCAGCCGCTTGCCGCGCAGGCTGGCAAAGGCGCGGGCCACGCGCCTGCGGGTCGAACGCGGCTGGATCACCTCGTCGATGAAGCCCTTTTCGGCGGCGACGAAGGGGTTGGCAAAGCGGTCCTCATAATCCTTGGTGCGGGCCGCGATCTTTTCGGCGTCGCCCAATTCGCTGCGATACAGGATCTCGACCGCGCCTTTCGCCCCCATCACGGCGATTTCCGCCGTGGGCCAGGCATAGTTGAAATCGCCGCGCAGATGCTTGCTGGCCATCACGTCGTAAGCGCCGCCATAGGCCTTGCGGGTGATGACCGTGACCTTGGGCACCGTCGCCTCGCCATAGGCGAACAGCAGCTTCGCGCCATGCTTGATGACGCCGCCATATTCCTGATCGGTGCCCGGCAGAAAGCCCGGCACGTCGACCAGCGTCAGGATCGGAATTTCAAAGGCATCGCAAAAGCGCACAAACCGCGCGGCCTTGCGGCTGGAATCGATGTCCAGACAGCCCGCCAGCACCATGGGCTGATTGGCGACGACACCGACGGTCTGACCTTCCAGCCGGATGAAGCCGGTAACGATGTTTCCGGCGAAATCCTTCTGGATCTCGTAGAAATCGCCCTCATCCGCCAATTTCAGGATCAGCTCTTTCATGTCGTAGGGCTGGTTCGGATTGTCGGGGATCAGCGTGTCCAGACTGGGCTCGATGCGCTGGGGGTCGTCGAAGAAGGGCCGGGTGGGGGCTTTCTCGCGGTTGTTCAGCGGCAGGAAATCGACAAGGCGGCGGATTTCGACCATGGCCTCGACATCGTTTTCAAAAGCGCCATCCGCGACCGAGGATTTTTTCGTATGCGTGGACGCGCCGCCCAGCTGTTCCGCCGTCACCACCTCATTGGTGACGGTCTTGACCACATCGGGGCCGGTCACGAACATGTATGAGCTGTCCTTGACCATGAAGATGAAGTCGGTCATCGCCGGAGAATAGACCGCGCCGCCTGCGCAGGGGCCCATGATGACGCTGATCTGCGGCACCACGCCCGAGGCCAGCACATTGCGCTGGAACACATCGGCATAGCCCGCAAGCGAGGCCACGCCTTCCTGAATCCGCGCGCCGCCCGAATCGTTCAACCCGATCACCGGCGCGCCGTTTTGCAGCGCCATGTCCATGATCTTGCAGATCTTCTGCGCATGGGTTTCCGACAGCGAGCCGCCGAACACCGTAAAATCCTGCGAAAACACATAGACCATGCGACCGTTGATCGTGCCCCAGCCGGTCACCACGCCATCGCCGTAAGGGCGGTCCGCCTCGATCCCGAAATCGGTCGAGCGGTGGCGCACGAACATGTCGAATTCCTCGAACGAGCCTTCGTCCAGCAGCAGTTCCAGCCGCTCGCGCGCGGTCAGCTTGCCGCGGGCATGCTGCGCGTCGATGCGGCGCTGACCGCCACCCAGACGGGCGTCGCGGCGGCGGGCCTCCAACTCGTCAAGGATATCCTTCATGTGTTCACCTCCTGCATTTGCATCAGGTTAGAGCCTGTGCCGCATCGCGGAAAGCGGAAATGCGGAAATTTGCAAATGCGTTAATGCCATCGCCTTGCAAATGGCAAAACTGCAAATGGCTTGACGAATGCCGGGGCAGGGGCCATGCCGCTGGGCATGGGACTCATCATCGATCTTTCGGCCATTCGGGCCAACTGGAAAGCCCTTGCCGACATGGCGCCGACGGCGCGTCCGGGGGCGGTGGTCAAGGCGGATGCCTATGGCCTTGGTGCCGTGCGGGTGGCGCCTGCGCTGTATCAGGCGGGGGCGCGGGATTTCTTCGTGGCCCTTGCCAGCGAAGGCCGCGCGATCCGGCCGCATCTGCCCCAGGATGCCCGCATCTTCGTGCTGTCGGGCCATATGGAGGGCGAGGATCTGGCGGGCCTGATCCCGCTGCTGAACAGTCCCGCGCAGTTCTTCCGCGACCGGGCGCTGCGTCCGCGCGGGCCGTTCGGCATCCAGCTGGACAGTGGCATGAACCGTCTGGGCTTTGAGCCGGGCGAATGGGCCGCCGTCCGGACCGAGGCGCTGGCTGCGGCGCCGCAACTGGTCATGTCGCATCTGGCCTGCGCCGATGAGCCGGATCACCCCGCCAATGCCGCCCAGCTTGATGCGTTCCGCACCATGACCACGGGCGTTACCGCGCCGCTGTCGCTGGCGGCGACCGGCGGCACGCTGCTGGGGGCGGATTTCCATTTCGATCTGGTCCGGCTTGGCGTCGGCATGTATGGCGGCCTGCCCTTTGCCAAGGCGCAGCCGGTGGTGACGCTGGGGCTGAAGGTCATCCAGACGCGCGATGTCCAGCCGGGGGAATCGGTGGGATATGGCTATAGCTGGACGGCCTCGCGCCCGTCGCGGGTGGCGACGGTCGCGGCGGGCTATGCCGATGGGCTGGCACGTGCGCTGGCGCGAGGCGGCGATCTGACGCTGTGGGCCGGGGATCGGGCCTGCCCGGTGATCGGGCGTATCTCGATGGATCTGATCACGGTGGATGTCACCGACCTGCCCGATATTCCGCCCGCGCTGGAGATCCTGAACGCGCATCAGGGCGTCGATGCCCTGGCCGAGCGGTCCGGGACCATCGGCTATGAGATCCTGACCTCATTGGGGCAGCGTTACCCGCGGACCTATCTGTGAATCCTGTCAGACTGACCGGGCGCGCCAGCATCGCGCTGATCCGAGCGATTGGCCGGGTGTCGATTTTCGGCGCACGCGGGTTGGCGGGGCTTGCCGCCCATCCCACCGAACTGGCGCGGCAGATCCTGCATATCGGCTGGCTGTCGCTGCCGGTCGTGGGGCTGACGGCTTTGTTCACCGGCGCGGCGCTGGCCTTGCAGATCCATTCCGGCGGCGCCCGGTTTCAGGCCTCGGACGTGGTTCCTGCCATCGTCGCCATCGGCATGGCGCGCGAGCTTGGCCCGGTGCTGGGCGGGCTGATGGTGGCGGCACGCGTCGCCAGCGCCATCGCGGCGGAGCTGGGCACGATGCGCGTGACCGAACAGATCGACGCGCTGGTCACATTGTCGACCGATCCGATGCGCTGGCTGGTGTCGCCCCGGCTGTGGGCCGCGATCCTGTGCGTGCCGGTTCTGGTGGGCGTGGGCGATGTGATCGGCATCATGGGCGGCTGGCTGGTGGGGGTGAATGCGCTGGGGTTCAACTCGACCACCTATATCTCGAACAGCTGGGCCTATCTGGAAAGCTGGGATGTGCTGTCGGGGCTGATCAAGGGCGCGTTCTTCGGCGGCATCGTGGCGCTGTCGGGCTGCTGGTTCGGCATGACGGCCGGGAACGGCGCGGCGGGCGTCGGGCGGGCGACGACCAGCGCGGTCGTCGCGGCCTCGGTCGGCATTCTGGCGGCGAATTTCATCCTGACGGGGCTGTTCTTCCGATGATCGAGTTGCGCGGCCTGTCGAAAAGTTTTGGCCCCAAGCAGGTGCTGGACGGCATCGACCTGACGCTGGCGCAGGGCGAAAGCCTTGTCATCATCGGCGGCTCGGGGACCGGAAAATCCGTGCTGCTGCGCTGCATTCTGGGGCTTGAGACCGCCGATGCCGGCCAGATCCTGTGGCAGGGCCAGCCGCTGATGCCGCAGCGCGACGCCTTCATGCAGGGTTTTGGGATGCTGTTTCAGAACGCGGCACTGTTCGACAGCCTGCCCATCTGGCGCAACGTGGCCTTTCGCCTGCTGCGCACGATGCCCAAGGCGCAGGCACGCGAGGTGGCGATTGCCAAGCTGGCGCGCGTCGGTCTTGGCCCCGAGGTGGCGGATCTGTTCCCTGCAGCGCTGTCGGGTGGAATGCGCAAGCGCGCCGGGCTGGCGCGGGCCATCGCCGCCGATCCGCGCGTGATCTTTTTCGATGAGCCGACGACGGGTCTGGACCCGATCCGCGCCGCCGCCATCAATGCGCTGATCCGCGAAATCGTCGATGAAACCGGCGCGACGGCGATCACGATCACCCATGACATGACCTCGGTCCGGGCCATCGGCGATCGGGTGGCGCTGCTGGACCGGGGCCGCATCCGCTGGCAGGGGACGGTCGCGGCGATGGACAGCGCGCCGGATGCGTATTTGCAGGATTTCATCGCCGGGCGGGCGCGCGGCTCGCATGTTGCGGGGTGAGTGCCTATATTTGCACCACGTCTTGCGCAAAACCGCGCCACCAAGCTGCGGCCTCTTGTGCGAATCCCGCGCAGTTGCAACCATGAACCTGTAATATCGACCTGACCGGAGAAGAATTTGGGCCTGTCCCCAAACACCCCCGAGACCGCAAACCCCGGCGAAACCCTGCTGGAATTCCCCGACAACAGGCTGCTGATCGATCTTTGCGGCCCCCATGACAGGCACCTTGCCCGGATCGAGGAGGCCCTGAAGGTGCATGTTCTGCGCCGTGGCAACCTTCTGTCCGTGGTCGGCCCCGCCGATGCGCAGGCCGAGGCGTCGCAGGTGCTGAACGGGCTTTATGCCCGGCTGGAACAGGGCCGCCACGTCGAGATGCCCGAGGTCGAGGCCGCGCTGCGCATGGGCGTCGAACCCGCGCAGGAAAGCCTCAGCCCCGCCGAGCAGCTTGAGATGTTTCAGGCTGGCCATGTCGAATTGCGCACGCGCAAGAAGACGGTCGAGCCGCGCACCGAGGCGCAAAAGGAATATGTCCGCAACCTGTTCGCCAATGAATTGGCTTTCGGCATCGGGCCTGCGGGCACCGGCAAGACCTATCTGGCGGTCGCCGTCGGTGTGACCATGCTGATCGGCGGCCATGTCGACAAGATCATCCTGTCGCGCCCTGCTGTCGAGGCGGGCGAGCGTCTGGGCTTTCTGCCCGGCGACATGAAGGAAAAGGTCGATCCCTATATGCAGCCGCTTTACGACGCGCTGAACGACTTTCTGCCCGGCAAGCAGATGCAGAAGCTGATGGAGGAAAAGCGCATCGAGATCGCGCCTCTGGCCTTCATGCGCGGCCGCACGCTGTCGAACGCCTTCGTCGTGCTGGATGAGGCGCAGAACGCCACCACCATGCAGATGAAGATGTTCCTGACCCGTCTGGGCGAAGGCTCGCGCATGGTCATCACCGGCGACCGCACGCAGATCGACCTGCCGCGCGGCGTGCATTCCGGTCTGACCGATGCCGAAAAGATCCTGAAGGACGTGAAGGGCATCAGCTTCAGCTATTTCACCGCCAAGGACGTGGTGCGTCACCCGCTGGTGGCCCGCATCATCGAAGCCTATGACAGCGAGGCCGAAGCCGCCTTGGCGCGCGGCGAGGTCTTTGACGAACGTGGCCAGCGCATCCCGCGCCGGGAGCCGCGTCTGGCCTCGGGGGGCGGAGATGTCTGAGCCCGATGACGACAGTCCGGGCATCGTCGATCTGGTGATCGAGGATGCGCGCTGGGACGATGCCGATCTGCTGGGCATGTCCGAACGTGCGGCGCGGGCTGTCGGCGAATGGCTGGACTTGGACGATTTTCAGGTCGTGGTCATGGGCTGCGACGATGACCGCATCGCCGGGCTGAACGCGGAATTCCGGGGCAAGCCGAAGCCGACCAATGTCCTCAGCTGGCCCGCCATCGAATTCGACGCCCGCGCGCCGGGCGTTGCGCCCGAATTGCACGACATCGAAGAGCTTGGCGATATCGCCATCTCATTCGACACCTGTCAGCGCGAGGCCGAGGCGCAGGGCAAGCCTTTTGCCGATCACGCCACGCATCTATTGGTGCATGCAATGCTGCATCTTGCAGGATATGATCATATCGACGATCTGGATGCCGAGACCATGGAGGACGCCGAGCGTTCGATCCTTGGCAAGCTGGGCATACCCGATCCCTATCTGGAACTGGAAACATGACAAACGACCGAAGTCCCGACACCTCCGTTGCCGCAGAACCCGCCTCATGGGCGGATGGAACCAGCGGGGACGGACGGGACGCGCCGCAGCAGCGCGGCTTTCTGGGACGCCTGCTGGGCGCGTTCGGGGCCGGTGACGCCGAAGGCGAGGGGGCCGGGCAGGCCGAGGATCAGGATAAATCCGACAATGGCGCGCCGGGCATCGGCAACCTGCGCCGGATGCGGGTCGACGATGTGCTGATCCCCAAGGCCGAGATCGTGGCCGCGGCCTCGACCTCGACGCTGCCGGAACTTGTCGAGATGTTTCGCGAACACGGCTTTTCGCGCATCCCCGTCTATCGCGGGACGCTGGACACGCCGCTGGGTCTGATCCACCTCAAGGATCTGGCGCTGAAACATGGCTTCGGCTCGGACGCGCCGGCCTTCGCGCTGCGCCCGATGCTGCGGCCGTTGCTTTATGTGCCGCCGTCCATGTCGATTGGCGTGCTGCTGGCGCAGATGCAGCAAAAGCGCATCCACATGGCGCTGGTCATCGACGAATATGGCGGGGTCGACGGGCTGGTCACCATCGAGGATCTGATCGAACAGGTCATCGGTGCCATCGAGGACGAACATGACGAGATCGAGGACGGCCTGATGGTTCCCGAAGCGCCGGGCCGCTGGATGATCCAGTCGCGCGTGCCTCTGGAAGCTGTCGAACGCGAAACCGGTCTGCGGCTCAGCTCGGAAGACGATGAAATCGACACGCTGGGCGGGCTGATCTTCATGCTGACCGGCCGGGTTCCCGCCGTGGGCGAGATCATCCCCCATGACAGCGGCGCCGAGTTCGAGATCCTTGAGACCGATCCTCGGCGCGTGCGCCGCCTGCGCCTGCGCGTGCCCGCGCAGGAGGTCAGCGCCTAAAGTTCGGCAAATGCCCTGGCGTGATGGATGGCGCTGCCTTTTGGCAGTGCCGGTCCCAGCGCCATCAGATGCGGCCCGGCATAGGGCGATGCCAGATCGACCGGCGCAAATCCCAAGCCTGTATAGTAAGCGGGATCGCCCAGCACGACGACGGTGTGATCGGCAAGCTGGGTCAGCACCTCATGGATCATCGCCGCGCCGATGCCGCGTCTTTGCACCGCCGGATGCACCGCGACCGGCGCCAGCGCCAGCGCCGGGCCTGCGGCCTGCAGCGGCGACAGCGCCAGATGCGCGACGACCGCGCCGCCGAATTCCGCCACCATGGACAGCGCCAGATCGCCGTCGCGGCGCAGCGCCGAGACAAGCCGCGACTCATCATCGCCGTCAAAGGCAAGACGCAGCAGCGCCGCGATGGCATCGGCATCCTGCGGCTTTTCCGGACGTAGATGCGGCAGGGCCTCGCTGCGGGTGAAATCGCGCCGGATCGCGGCGCTGTCGATGCCCCAGCGGCTGGCTTTGGTGCGGGCCTGATGCTGCTGGAAGGCGGCGTCATCGGCGAAAAGCTCATCCACCTGCCAGACCATCGGATCATCGGTCTGGGTCACGTCAAAGCGCAGATTGCCGGGCTCGGCGCGGGTCAGCGTCACATGGTCGGGCAGCAGGTCCAGCGCCAGCAGCATCTGCGGCATGTCCTGACAGATCAGCCGCCCCGACAGCGCCGCAAGCGGGCGTGCGATGTGCAGGGGGCGACCCTGTTGATGGTGATGATCGTGGTGGTGGTGATGCCCACAGGCGCAGCCGCTCATGCCGTTTCCCCCCAAGCTGAACTGCCGCGCAGGCTAGCAGCGCCATGCAGGCGCTGCCAGCGATGTTTCGGATCAGGCGACGGCCAGATTAAGCTGCTCTTCAAAGGCGCTGCGATACAGCGTCGACAGCTGCGCCAGATCGGCGGCCTCGCCCCCCATGCTGACCGATGCGCCGCCAAAGCGGCCCACGACCGAAACCGCGACCCCGTCTTCCGCAGCGGCCTGCTGCAGCGCCTCGGCATTGGTGGCCGAGCAGGCGACCAGATAGCGGGCCTGATCCTCGCCAAAAAGCTGGCCGATGTCGGCACTGTCCAGCGTGACGCCGGTGCCTGCCGCCTCGGCCATCTCGAACGCTGCCAGCGCAAGCCCGCCATCCGACAGGTCGCTGGCCGAGCTGAGCAGCTTGCGGTTCGCGCGCAGGAATTCGCCATTCTTGCGTTCCGCCGCCAGATCGACATGCGGCGCATCGCCCGCCTCGATGCCAAAAGCTTCGGCGGCCAGCGCGGACTGGCCCAGATGGCCTTCGGTCGTGCCAATGACCAGCGCCACATCCCCATCCGAGGGCAGGCCCGCAATCAGATCGTCCAGATTGGCGATCAGGCCGACGCCGCCGATGGTGGGGGTGGGCAGAATGCCCTTGCCGTCCGTTTCATTGTAAAGCGAGACGTTGCCCGACACGATCGGGAAATCCAGCGCCGCGCAGGCCTCGCCTATGCCTTTGATCGCGCCGACCAACTGGCCCATGATCTCGGGCTTTTCGGGATTGCCGAAATTCAGGTTGTCGGTCGTGGCCAAGGGCAGCGCACCGCAGGCCGTCAGGTTGCGATAGGCTTCGGCCACGGCCTGCTTGCCGCCTTCAAAGGGGTTTGCCTTGACATAGCGCGGGGTCACGTCGCTGGTGAAGGCCAGCGCCTTGTCGGTGCCATGCACCCGGACGACGCCTGCGCCCAGACCTGGCCGACGCACGGTATCTGCACCGACCTGCGTGTCATATTGCTGCCAGACCCATGCCTTGTGGGCATAGCTCGGCTTGCCGATCAGCGCCTTCAGCGCTGCAATCGGGCTGATCTCGGGCAGGGCGGGCATGGCCGCAGCCGCGGGCGTTTCGACCCACGGACGGTCATATTCCGGCGCGCTGGAGGACAGTTTCGACAGCGGCAGGTCTGCCTTGACCTCATTGCCATGCACGATCAGGAAGCGGTCCTCGGCGATGGTTTCCCCGACGATGGCGAAATCCAGATCCCATTTTTCAAAGATCGCGCGGGCCTCAGCCTCTTTTTCGGGCTTCAGGACCATCAACATGCGTTCCTGCGATTCCGACAGCATCATCTCATATGCGGTCATTGCGGTTTCGCGCTGCGGCACGTTGTCCAGCACCAGTTTGATGCCCAGACCGCCCTTGTCGCCCATTTCCACGGCAGAACAGGTCAGACCCGCCGCGCCCATGTCCTGGATCGAGATCACGCTGTCGGTCTTCATCAGTTCAAGGCAGGCTTCCAGCAGGCATTTTTCGGTGAAGGGGTCTCCGACCTGCACGGAGGGGCGCTTTTCCTCGATCGTGTCGTCGAATTCCGCCGAGGCCATGGTCGCACCGCCGACGCCATCGCGGCCGGTCTTGGCGCCAAGATAGACAACGGGCATGCCCACGCCCGACGCGGCCGAATAGAAGATCTTGTCGGTATCGGCCAGACCCGCCGCAAAGGCATTCACAAGGCAGTTGCCGTTATAGCTGGCGTGAAACCGCACCTCGCCGCCGACATTCGGCACGCCGAAGGCGTTGCCATAGGCGCCAATGCCCTCGACCACGCCCTTGACCAGATGCGCGGTTTTCGGATGGCTGGGCAGACCGAAGGACAGCGCATCCATCGCGGCAATCGGGCGCGCGCCCATGGTGAACACGTCGCGCAGGATACCGCCGACGCCGGTGGCCGCGCCCTGATGCGGTTCGATATAGCTGGGGTGGTTATGGCTTTCCATCTTGAAGACCACGGCCTGACCGTCGCCGATATCGACGACGCCCGCATTCTCGCCCGGGCCGCAGATGACCTGCGGGCCGCTGGTCGGCAAGGTGCGCAGCCATTTCTTCGAGGACTTGTAGGAACAATGTTCGTTCCACATCGCCGAAAAGATGCCCAGTTCGGTGAAGGTCGGTTCGCGCCCGATAATATCCAGAATGCGCTGATATTCGTCGGGCTTCAGGCCATGCGCGGCAATCAGGTCGGTGGTGATCTGCGGTTCGGTCATGCTGGCGCCCTTATTCCCCGGTTTGCCGCCTTTTAAGGGGCGCTGAGGATTTAGGAAAGAGGCGGCACGGGCCAAGATGCACTGCGAGACGGCCATAGGGCGCGACAGGGCAAAAAAAAGCCGGGCATGAAGCCCGGCCTAAGTCCAACAGGGAGGTTGAAGGTGATGCGAGTTTCCTCAAATCATCGCCCTCGCAGTCCGAAATATGTGCAGTTTGCGAACCGTTCAAGACTGAAAGCCGAAATCACTGTCATGACGGATATGCAGTTTCGGAATGGCTCATTTTTACCATAGCGGAACCGCAGGATTCCGCGCGGTTCAGCCCCGGCTGGCCAGCAGCGCCTCAGCCTCGGTCTGGTTCTTGCGGATGGCCTGAATCTCCTCCAGCACGAAATCGCGGAACGCCGCGACGCGGCGGGAGGTGCGCAGCTCTTCGGGGAATGCCAGAAAAACCGGCACTTCATTGCTTTCGATATCGGGCAGCACGCGCGTCAGGTTCGGAAAATCGGCGGTCAGGTAATCCGGCAGGATCCCCACGCCAACATGGTTCAGAACGCCTTGCAGCACGCCGAAATAATTGTTCACCAGCAGCGATGAGGTCATGTTCTGCGCCAGCAGCATCTGCGCCAGCACCGCGCCCGAACTGACCTGCGGCGTCTGCGGCGCCTGGCAGATCAAGCGGTGCGGGCCCAGTTCCTCGACCGAGCGGGGCGTTCCGGCCCGCGCCAGATATTCCGGCGTCGCATAAAGCCGCATGCGGATGTTCAGCAGGCGGCGGCGGATCAGATCCTGCTGGCTGGGTTCCTTCATGCGGATGGCTACGTCCGCCTCGCGCATGGGAAGGTCCAGTACCCGCTCTTCCAGCATCAGGTCGATTTTCAGATCGGGATAGCGGTCGTAAAGCTTGGCCAGACGTGGCACCAGCCACATCGTGCCGAAGCCCGTTGTCGTGGTGACCTTCAATTCGCCAAAGACATGTTCTTCGCTGTCCTTGATGCGCGCGGCGGTTGTGTCCAGCTTGCGCACCATCGAGGACGTGGCCTCAAACAGCAATTCGCCCTGTTCCGTCAGAATCAGGCCACGGGCATGGCGGTGAAAAAGCGTGGTTCCAAGCGAATCTTCCAGCGCACGGATCTGCCGGCTGACAGCGGATTGGGACAGGTGCAGCACATCGCCAGCATGGGTCAACGACCCCGCATCCGCGACGGCGTGAAATATTCTTAACTTGTCCCAGTCCATGACGGTGCTTTCGTGCGTGATCAGCTATGCAAATTTTGCAACCCTTAGCATCTAAGCGCAACGGGGCAAGACGCAAGAGTGTGAAGAAAAATTCCTTCGTCAGTCAGCTTTTCTGACCTATAATGCCACCATACCAGTCATCCAGCTTGGGAGGGCCAGATGAGTGTGCAGGATTTTACCCTGTCGGACCGGTTCGATCTGTCGAAACGACATGTGCTGCTGAACGGAACGCAGGCGCTGGTGCGCCTGATGATGATGCAGGCCGCGCGGGACAAGGCCGCGGGTCTGGATACGGCGGGCCTTGTTACCGGCTATCGCGGATCGCCCCTTGGCGGCGTCGATCTGCAGATGATGAAGTCGAAACAGGAACTGACCGCCGCGCAGGTGCTGTTCCAGCCCGGTCTGAACGAAGATCTGGCCGCCACCGCCATCTGGGGCAGCCAGCAGGCCGAATTGCGCGGCGAGGGGCGCCATGATGGCGTCTTTGCGCTGTGGTATGGCAAGGGGCCGGGGGTGGATCGGTCGGGCGATGTGATGCGTCACGCCAATATGGCGGGCTCGTCGCGCTTTGGCGGTGTTGTCATGGCGATGGGGGACGATCACACCGGCGAAAGCTCGACCGTACTGCATCAGTCGGATTGGGCGATGGTGGATGCCTATATCCCCGTCCTGTCCCCGGCCGGTGTGCAGGAAATTCTGGATTACGGGCTTTACGGCTTTGCGCTGTCGCGGTTTGCCGGGGTCTGGACCGGGCTGAAGACGATGAAGGACACGGTCGAGGCCACCAGTGTCGTCGATGGCGACCCGATGCGGCTGCGCTTTGTCGCGCCGGATTTTGCCATGCCTCAGGGTGGGCTGAACATCCGGCTGGGCGACACGCCCATCGCGCAGGAAGCGCGGATGATCGACTATAAGCGCTTCGCGGCCGAGGCGTTTTCCCGCGCCAACCGCATCGACCATCCAGTCTGGGACAAGCCGACGGCCAAGATCGGCTTTGTCGCCGCGGGCAAGAACTGGCTGGATCTGGTCCATGCGCTGTCGCTGTTGGGCATCGATCAGGCCGAGGCCGAGCGGCTGGGTATCTCGACCTATAAGGTGGGGCAGACCTGGCCCATGGACATGCGCAGCTTTCAGGAATGGTCCGAAAAGCTGGAAGTCGTGGTCGTGGTCGAGGAAAAGCGCAAGCTGATCGAGGTGCAGGTCAAAGAGGCGATCTTTGACAATCGTCATGGCCGCCGCGTGCTGGGCTGGAAGCATGACCGCACCGGGGCCGAACTGTTTCCGACGCGCTATGCGCTGGACCCGGTGATGATCGCCGAAAAGCTGGGCGGCATCCTGATCGAGGAAGGCCGGGGCACCGAGGCGATCAAGGCGGGATTGCAGCGTCTGACCGAAGTGCGCCGCAATGATAATGCACCTGAGATTTCTACAAGAACCCCTTGGTTTTGTTCGGGTTGTCCGCATAACACATCGACCCGGCTTCCGGATGGCGCGCGGGCCTATGCCGGGATCGGCTGTCACTATATGGTGCAGTGGATGGACCGCGATACTGTGGGCTTTACCCATATGGGGGCCGAGGGCGCGAACTGGATCGGCGAAGGTCCGTTCAGCAAAAGATCGCATGTTTTCCAAAATCTTGGCGACGGAACCTATAATCATTCCGGGTCTCTGGCGATCCGCGCGGCTTTGGCTGCGGGGGCGAATATCACCTATAAGCTGCTGTTCAACGATGCCGTCGCCATGACCGGCGGCCAGCCCAATGAAGGCGGGCTGACCGCGCCGCAGATCGTCCGCGAGTTGCAGGCCATGGGCGTGTCGCCCGTCATCGCCGTCTATGACGAAAAGGAACAGATCGACCGCGCGCAATTTCCCGATGGCCTGCGGTTCGAGGAACGCGCCGCGATGCTGGCCGTGCAGAAAGAGCTTGAGCAGGTGCAGGGCGTCAGCGCCATCGTCTATATCCAGACCTGCGCCGCCGAGAAACGCCGCCGCCGCAAACGCGGAAAATTCGCCGATCCCGACCGCCGCATCTGGATCAATCCCGAGGTCTGCGAGGGTTGCGGCGATTGCGGCGTGCAGTCGAACTGCGTCTCGATCGTGCCGCAGGATACCGAACTGGGCCGCAAGCGCGCCATCGACCAATCCGGCTGCAACAAGGATTACAGTTGCGTCAAAGGCTTCTGCCCCAGTTTCGTCTCGGTCCGGGGGGCAAAGCCCAGGCGCGCACAGGCGCAGGCGCTGGACCTGCCGCAGATGCCCCAGCCAGTGCTGCCTGCGATCCACTGCACGCACAACGTCGTCATCACCGGCGTCGGCGGCACGGGCGTCGTGACCATCGGCGCGGTTCTGGCGCAGGCCGCGCATATCGACGGCAAGGGCGCGGGCATGATGGAGATGGCGGGGCTGGCCCAGAAGGGCGGCGCGGTGCATATCCACCTGCGGCTGGCCAACCGGCCGCAAGACATCAGCGCCATCCGGGTCGCCGTGGGCGAGGCCGACTGCATTATTGGCGGCGATCTGGTGGTGACGGCAGGCGCCAAGACCATCGGGCTGATGACGCAGGGCCGGACCGGCGGCGTGGTCAACGAACATGAGATCGTCACCGGCGAATTCACCAAGAACCGCGATTTCCAGATCCCTGCCGACCGGCTGCGCATGTCGCTGCAGGCCCGGCTGGGTGACAAGGTGGGGTTCTTCGATGCCTCGACGCTGGCGCTGCGGCTTTTGGGCGATTCGATATATTCCAACATGCTGGTGCTGGGGGCGGCGTGGCAGCGCGGCCTGATCCCGCTGACCGAAGCCGCGATCCTGCGCGCGATCGAGTTGAACGGCGCCAAGGTCGCGGAAAATCAGCGGGCCTTCCAGATCGGTCGCTGGGCCATGCTGGATCCGCAGGCGGCGGGCCGCATCGCGGCGGGGCCGAATGTCACCACGCTGTCGCCCGACCCGGTCGAATATCGCGCCAGCCGTCTGGTCGAGTATCAGGATCAGGCGCTGGCGGACCGCTTCCGCGCGCTGGTTGCGCTGGCGCCGCGGGACCTGTGCGACAGCGTGGCGCGCGGGTTTTACAAGCTGCTGGCCTATAAGGACGAATACGAAGTCGCCCGCCTGCATCTGACCACCGCCGGGCAGATCGCCGAGGAATTCGAGCCAGGTGCGCGGCTGAGCTTTCATCTGGCGCCGCCGATCCTGCCCGGACGCGATCCGGACGGGCGGCCCTTGAAGCGCGAATTCGGCGCATGGGTTCTGCCGGTGTTTCGTGTGCTGGCGCGGATGAAGCGGCTGCGCGGCTCGGTCCTTGATCCCTTTGGCTGGATGCCCGAGCGCCGCGCCGAACGCGCCGCCATCGCGCAATACGAAACCGACATGCGCGAGGTGCTGGCCGGGATCACATCCGCGACATTGCCCATCGCGCGCGAGCTGGCCGAGCTGCCGCTGGAGGTGCGGGGTTACGGGCTCGTCAAGGATGCAGCGGCTGAAAAGGCGGCGAAACGTCGCCAGGAGCTGCTGGATGCCTTTCGCGCGGGCGGTGCGCCCATCCTGCAAGCGGCGGAGTGACAAGCCGGGCAACGCGTCCTAAAAAGGCGCGTTGCGAGCGGAAAGGGCTAGTCATGGCAGTGGGCATCTTCGATTCGGGTCTTGGTGGGTTGACCGTTCTGGACGCCGTTGCCGCCCGTCATCCCGAATTGCCGCTGGTCTATCTGGGCGACAACAAGCACACGCCCTATGGTGTGCGCGACGCGGAAGATATCTTCAACCTGACCTGCGCCGGCGTGTCGCGGCTGTGGGACGAGGGCTGTGATCTGGTCATTCTGGCCTGCAATACCGCCTCGGCTGCGGCGCTGAAGCGGATGCAGGAAACTTGGCTGCCCGCCGACAAGCGCGTGCTGGGGGTCTTCGTGCCGATGATCGAGGCCCTGACCGAGCGGCGCTGGGGCGACAATTCCCCCCCGCGCGAGGTCGCGGTGAAGCATGTCGCGCTGTTTGCCACGCCCGCCACCGTCGCCAGCCGCGCCTTTCAGCGCGAACTGGCCTTTCGCGCCATCGGCGTCGATGTCGAGGCGCAGCCCTGCGGCGGTGTCGTCGATGCCATCGAGCAGGGCGATGAAATCCTGGCCGAGGCGCTGGTCACCAGCCATGTCGAGGCGCTGCTGCGCCGGATGCCCCATCCCGAGGCGGCGATCCTTGGCTGCACGCATTATCCCTTGGTCCAGGCTGCTTTTCAGAAGGCTTTGGGGCCAGATGTGAAGGTCTATTCCCAGCCGCAACTGGTCGCCGAAAGTCTGGGCGATTATTTGCAGCGTCGTCCCGAGTTTCTGGGTCAGGGCGGGCAGTCGCGCTTTCTGACCACCGGCAATCCCGAGCGCGTGTCGGGCAAGGCCACGCAGTTCCTCCGCTATCCGATCAGGTTCGAATCTTCCTGAGAAAGCCAAGGTTGATCCATGAAGTCACTGAAGAAAAAGCGCCGCATCCAGATTATCGTCGCCGCCTTGATCGCCTTGATCCTTGCGGTGGGACTGATCGGATACGGCTTTCGTGACGGGATCAACCTGTACCGCTCGCCCAGCCAGATGGCGTCCGAGCCGCCCGCGCCGGGCGAGGTGTTCCGCCTTGGCGGTCTGGTCGAGGAAGGCACGTTGCAGCGGGGCGCGGGCGAGACCGTCAGTTTTCGCGTGACGGATGGCGGGGCCTCGGTCCCGGTCCGGTTTACCGGGGTGCTGCCGGATCTGTTTGCGGAAAGCCAGGGCATGATCGGCACGGGCCGCATGGAGGGCGAGACCTTCGTCGCCAGCGAAATTCTGGCCAAGCATGATGAGAATTACATGCCGCGCGAGGTGATCGATTCGCTGAAAGCGCAGGGCGTCTACGAAGATCCCAATTCATGAGCCCGCCCGCAGCCGTGCAACGCCCGGCAGGTTAACAAAGGGTTAACCGGCGAAGCTCAGCCTAGGCCCCGCTTTTCCAAGTGGGGGCTGGGATGAAGACGGTGGAACAGATCGCGGCGGAAATCGTCGCGCGTGAAGGGGGCTACGTCAACGACCCCGACGATCCGGGCGGGGCGACGAATTACGGCGTGACGCTGGCGACGCTGCAACGGCTGGGGATCGACAAGACCGGAAACGGCCGGATCGACGTGGCGGATGTCAAGGCGCTGACCCGCACGGACGCACAGCGCATCTTCGTGGAATATTACTTCCGCAGGCCGCGTCTGGCCGAACTGCCTGCTTCGGTTCAGGCGTCGGTGTTCGACATGTATGTGAATGCCGGAAGCAATGCGGTCAAGATCCTGCAGCGGCTGTGCACGCGCATGGGCTTTGCCGCGACCGATGACGGGATGATCGGGCCGCGCACCATCCTGGCCGCACAACAGGCCGAGGCGGCGGCGCAGGGCTTCTTTGCCGATGCCTATGGGATCGAGCGGCGGAATTACTACTACGCGCTTGGCGACGCCCGCCCGGCCAGCCGCAAATATGCCCGCACGCGGGCGGGCGGCAAAGGCGGCTGGATCACGCGGGCCGAGGAGTTCATTTCGGCCCGGTATCACTTGTCACCCACACAGCATCAGGCGAGGATCGCAGCATGGGGATGATGGACCGCTTTCTGGGCGCCAGCACCGCCGTCACCACCGTCGCGAATGCCGCGACCGGCGTGGCCGAGGTGTTTCGCGAAAACGCCACCCGCAAGATGGAACTGGACGAGGAAGCCTATGCCCGCGCCATGTCGCAGATGACGGGCGAATTCGCGGCAGCACGGCGCGGCTGGTTCGACGATTTCATGAACGGGTTGAACCGTCTGCCGCGTCCGGTTCTGACGCTGGGGACCATGGGGCTGTTCGTCTATGCCATGGTCGAGCCGCAGGGATTCGGCCTGCGCATGGAGAACCTGAACCTTGTGCCGGAACCGCTGTGGTGGCTGCTGGGGGCGATCATCAGCTTCTATTTCGGCGCGCGCGAGGCGCATTACTTCCGCGTCCGCCCGCGCTTTGACACGCGCCCGCCGCAAGCCGCGCCGTCATCCGCGGCAGCCTCCAGCGACAGTTTCGGCGATAATCCCGCGCTGCGCGACTGGGCCGAGGAACAGGCGGCACGCGACACAATGTGACGATATAGGCGGTTCGGAGGGCTGGCTTGCCTGCCGGACCGCCGCTATCCTTCGGGGCAGCTACCCGGAGGACAGCCAGTGATTGCGGAAATCGGCCATTTTGCCCTGACGCTTGCCTTTGCGGTGGCCATCTTTCAGATGATCGTGCCGATGATCGGTGCCAGCAAGGGCTGGAGCGGCTGGATCGACAGCGCCCGCCCCGCCGCCGTGGCGCAGTTCGGGCTGATCGCGATTTCCTTTGCGGCGCTGACGGTGGCCTTTGTCACCTCGGATTTCTCGCTGAAACTGGTCTATGAGAATTCGCATACCGCGAAACCGATGATCTACAAGATTTCGGGGGTGTGGGGGAACCACGAAGGGTCGATGCTGCTGTGGGTGCTGATCCTTGCGCTGTTCGGCGCGGCTGCGGCGGTCTTTGATGCGAACCTGCCGCCCAGCCTGCGGGCGCGCGTGCTGTCGGTGCAGGGCTCGATCGGCGTGGCGTTTCTGGCCTTCATCCTGTTCACCTCGAACCCGTTCTGGCGCATGGATGCGGCCCCTTTCAACGGGCGCGACCTGAACCCGCTGCTGCAGGATCCGGGCTTGGCCTTCCATCCGCCGTTTCTGTATCTTGGCTATGTCGGGCTGAGCATGGCCTTCAGCTTTGCCGTGGCCGCCCTGATCGAAGGCCGCGTCGACGCCGCGTGGGCGCGCTGGGTGCGGCCCTGGACGCTGGCGGCATGGGTGTTTCTGACCATCGGCATCGCGCTGGGATCGTGGTGGGCCTATTACGAACTTGGCTGGGGCGGGTTCTGGTTCTGGGATCCGGTCGAAAATGCCAGCTTCATGCCATGGCTGATCGCGGGTGCGCTGCTGCATTCCGCCATCGTCGTCGAAAAGCGCGAGGTGCTGAAAAGCTGGACCATCCTCTTGGCGATCATGGCCTTCGGCTTTTCGCTGATCGGCACGTTCATCGTGCGCTCGGGTGTCATCACATCGGTGCACAGCTTTGCTTCGGACCCCGAGCGGGGCGTGTTCATTCTGGCGATCCTTGGGTTTTTCACCGGCGGCGCGCTGGTGCTGTATACGTTCCGCGCGGCCTCGATGCAGGCCAAGGGCGTCTTTGCCCCCATCTCGCGCGAGGGGGGGCTGGTGCTGAACAATATCCTGCTGGCGGTGTCGTGCTTCGTGGTCTTCATCGGCACCGTCTGGCCGCTGGTGGCCGAGATGCTGTGGGACCGCAAGCTGTCGGTCGGCCCGCCCTTCTTTGAAAAGGCCTTCACCCCCTTCATGATCGCCATCGCCATCGTGCTGCCGCTGGGCGCGATCATCCCGTGGAAACGTGGACAACTGGCGCGCGTCGCCGCGCCGCTGAAAGGCGCGCTGCTGTTTGCGCTGGCCGTGGCGGCGCTGGTCTTTGCCGTCTCGACCGGGCATTCGGCGTTGGCGGTGATCGGCGCGGGGCTGGGGGCATGGCTGGTCGCGGGCGCGGTCGTGGATCTGTGGCTGCGGACCGGCAATTCCGGCTGGTCGCGGCTGTTGCGCCTGCCGCGCGCCGATTGGGGCAAGGCGATTTCCCATGCCGGGGTCGGCGTCACTTTCATCGGGGTCAGCCTGCTGATGGCATGGCAGGTCGAGGATATTCGCGTGGTCAAGGTCGGCGAACGCTTCGATGTCGCGGGCTATCAGATCACGCTGGAGGATGTGCAGGACCGCCCCGGCCCGAATTACGACGCCACGATCGCCACCATGCGCGTCGACCGGGATGGGCGGCAGGTCGCGCTGCTGCATCCCGAAAAACGGCTTTACACCGTGCAGGGCATGCCCACGACCGAAGCGGCGATCCAGAGCGGGCTGTTTCGCGATCTTTATCTGGTCATCGGCGATCCGCAGCAGGACGGTGGCTGGGCGGTGCGCAGTTATATCAAGCCCTTTGCCGCGTGGATCTGGCTGGGCTGTGCGCTGATGGCGCTTGGCGGGTTCGTCAGCCTGTCGGACCGGCGTTACCGCGTGGCCGCCGGTGCGCGCCAGCCCGTTCGCGCCGCCCAGCCCGCCGAGTGATCCGATGCGCTATCTGCTGATCTGTCTGATGCTGCTTGCAAGCCCCGCCCTTGCCGTTCAGCCCGATGAGGTGCTGTCCGACCCCGCGCTTGAGGCCCGCGCGCGTGAGATCTCGAAGATCCTGCGTTGTCCGGTCTGCGCGGGCGAAACCATCGACGAATCGAACGCGCCGATCAGCCGCGATCTGCGGCTTTACCTGCGCGAACGGCTGGTTGCGGGCGACAGCAATGACGCGGCGGTCGATGCGGTGGTCGACCGCTTCGGGGAATATGTGCTGTTTCAGCCGCGCGCGCAGGGCATCAACTGGCTGCTGTATCTGGCCGGACCGGTCATGGCGCTTCTGGGCCTGCTGATCGGCTGGCAGTTCATCCGGTCGCGTGCCGCGCCGACCGAGCCCGCCCCCGAACGCCTGACCGAGGATGAGAAGGCCCGGCTGGACCGGATCATGCGCGACTGACGCGAGGTCGCGCTTTGCGCCACCGGCGCGCGCGGGCAGGATGGCCCCGAAATGGGGGGAAGACATGAGCCATCAGACCATCGCCGTCACGCATCAGGACGGCATCACGCGCATCGTGCTTAACCGGCCCGAGGTGATGAATGCCCTGAACCGCACCATGCGGCTTGAAATCGCCCAGGCGTTCAACGATCTGCCCGAAGACACGCGCTGCGCGGTGCTGACCGGGACGGGGCGCGCCTTCTGCTCGGGTCAGGATCTGACCGATGCCGAGGCCGGGCTGGATGTGGGCCGCGTCCTGCGCGAGGAATATGAGCCGATGCTGGCGGCGATCACCGGCGCGCGCGTGCCGGTGATCGCTGCGGTGAACGGCGTCGCTGCCGGGGCGGGGGCCAATCTGGCGCTGGCTGCCGATGTCGTCATCGCAACGGAAAGCGCCGTGCTGATCCAAGCCTTTACCCGCATCGCCTTGATGCCGGATGCGGGGGGCACGCATATCATCCCGCGCGCGGTGGGTCTGGCCCGCGCCAAGGGGATGATGCTGTTTGCCGAACCTCTCAGCGCCGGGCAGGCGGCGGATTGGGGGCTGATCTGGGAAGCCGCGCCGGATGCCGAATTCGAGGCGCGGGTCGCGGCGCGCGCCGCAGCCCTGTCCACGGGGCCGACGCGGGCCTATCTGGCGGTGCGCGATGCGCTGACGGCCTCGGGCAATAACGACATGGCCGCACAGCTTGAGGTCGAGGCGCGGCTTCAGGCCGAACTGGCCGCGACCGAGGACTTCCGCGAAGGCGTTGCGGCCTTTCTGGGCAAGCGCGCGGCGGCCTTCACCGGGCGCTAGGCGATCCGCGTGAAGCGGGGCTGCGCGCCGCGATTGTCGAAAAACGGCACCGAGTCCGGCTGCCGCCCGCTGGCCGCGAGCTGCGCGATCTCGGCCAGCACGACCTCGGTCACGAAGGGCAGATCCAGTGCGCGCGCCTTGGCAAGCGGCACCCAATGCAGATGCGACAGCTCATCATCGGCGGCGCTGAAATCGTGGCGGTCACCATGGATATGCGTGGCGTCCAGCAGCAGGAAACGCGCATCGAAGCGCCGCGTCCGGCCGGGCGGCGTGATGGCGCGGAACATGAAGGTCAGCCGCGAGGCGTCGGGCGCAAGCCCGGCTGCGGCGTAACGGTCCCAACCTTGCGGCGCATGGCCCGGCCTGCCGGTCATCAGCCCGGTCTCCTCAAGCAATTCGCGCAGGGCGGCGGCGACGATGGCGTGCGGCGTGACGCCCGATCCGGCGCGCGGCTCGGCTTGCAGCAGGCGCAGCAGGTCTGGCGGCAGATCGGCCTGAAACGCGGCATCCGCCGCATCCACCGCGCCGCCCGGAAACACGCTTTTCGAGGGCATGAAAACCGCATTCGCGCCGCGCTGCCCCATCAGCACCGAAGGCCCGTCTGCGGCATCGCGGTCCAGCACGATCAGCGTGGCCGCGTCACGGATCGGCGCGTCGGTCATATCGGCTGCGGTCATACCGGCTGCCCCTGTGGCTTTTCGCCGAAGCCATGCATCCGCCGTGCCCATTGAAAGCCCACGAATGCCCCCTTGATGACCGGCAGCAGCCCCAAGGACAGCACGATCGCCCCAAGCCCAAAACCCAGCAGCATCGACATGGCCGAGGGCCGCCACGCCAGAAACACCGCCAGCAGCAGCGGCGCGCCCAGATGCGACACCAGCAGGATCGTCAGATAGGCCGGGCCGTCATCGGCGCGTTGATGCGACAGATCCTCATGGCAATGCGGGCAGTGGTCGCGCACCGTCAGATAGCCCTGAAACAGCGCGCCCCGACCGCAGGCGGGGCAGCGGCGCATGGCACCGCGCAGCATCGCCGTCTTGACGGGGCGGTCGGGCAGGGCGTCGTTTTCCTGAGCCATGGCATATCCTTGGGATCGCGTGCCCTGAATGTAGGCAGTCCCGCGATGAAAGGAAAGCACGCCGAATGTCGCAGTCAGGCCGCGATGGCCGAACTGGCCATGACGATGCGGTTGCGCCCCGAGGACTTGGCTGTCAGCAGCGCGCGGTCGGCATGGGCGATCAGGATATCGGCATCGGCCATATGGTCATCGGCCAGCGCGATCCCGGCCGAGATCGTCACCGACAGCGTGTCGGCGCTGCATCCCGCGGGCAAAGGCACCGGGGTTTCCATGACGCATTCGCGCAGCTCCTCGGCGATGGCGCGGGCGTCGCGGGCGACCAGGCCGGGCAGCACGGCCAGAAACTCCTCGCCGCCGATGCGGGCCAGCAGCGCCTCGGGCGGCAGGGTTTCGGCCAGACGGGTCGCGATGGTCGTCAGCACCGCATCGCCCGCGGCATGGCCATGCACGTCATTCACCTGCTTGAAGCGGTCCAGATCCATGACGATGACCGCGACCGCCTCGCCATTGTTGCGCGAGGCGTCGAACAGCGCGGCCAGTCGCGGCATGGCATAGCGGCGATTGTAAAGCCCGGTCAGCGGGTCGGTCATGGCAAAGGCCACATTGCGCCGGGTTTCCTGCTTGCGGCGGTCGGCCTCGCGCTTGCGCGACAGCTGCGTCTCAAGGCGGAACGCGGCCTCTGTCGCCGTGGCCGCATTGCCGAATTCGGTCGGCAGCACGTCGCCCGCCCCCAGATCCAGCGCGACCGAGGTCATTTCGCTGCGTTCGGGGCGCAGCACGATGATGAACCCGGCATCGCGCGACAAGGGCCGCGAGCGCAGTTCCGACAGCAGCCGCAACCCGTCTCCGGATTGCTGGATATCGGCGGCGATCAGGTAAAGATCCGGCACCCGCCCGCGCGCCGCATCGGCAAGCGCGCCTTCGGGATCGCGGATCAGAATCGAAAAATCCAGCCGCGTCTGCAAGGCGTGACGCCATCCCAGCGCGGTTGCCGGCTGGTCGGCGACAAAGACGGCGCGGGGGCGGTCGTCATGCATAAAGCCCGCCTGCGCCTCGGCCATGCCGCTGGGCTCAAGCTCATCGGCGCGCATCAGGCCGCGGATACGGGCCAGCAGCGTCAGTTCATCCCCCAGCGCGTCGATCAGCGCCGAGGCCCCGGCCTTCAGCGCGGCGATGCGCGCGCCGACCTCAAGCGCGTGAACAAGGATGGGCAGATCCGTGCCGCCGGGCAGGTCGCGCAGCGCCGCGCACAGCGCGGGGGGCGTCATGTCATGCAGCGCGGTGCCGATCAGCACGATCTGCGGCTGGGTCAGGCGCGCCTGCCGCAAGGCCTCGGCCCCCGAGCCCACCGCCGTCACGTCATAGCAGGCCGAGGTCAACCGCACCTTGGTGGTGATGCGATTGGTCGGGACGCTGTCCACGATCAGAATGCGGCCTGCCATGTTCATCTGTACGCTTTACACCTGCTGAACCTGCCGCCATCTTGCGCCGGAATTGGTTAACAAAGTGTTGCCAAGCGTCAGATTTCAAAGGCCGCCATGACCCCGAACGAAGCCAGAGACATTGCCGATGCCGGATTTGGGCATATTGCCGCTGATGCCGATCTGGTTCAGGCGCTGCTGGCGCAATCGGGCAGCGACGTGGCCGGGCTGCGCGCCATGTCGGCGCGCCCCGAATTCGCGCAATTCGTGCTGGATTTTCTGCTGGAGCAGGATCAGCGCGTGCTGGATTTCGCCGCAAGCGCCGGGATCCGGCCCGAGCGGGTGCAGATGGCCCGCGCGGTTCTGGGGGGTGGCGACCCCTGGTAGGGGCCGCCGCGGCGCTCAGGCCACTTCGGCGAATACCTTGTCCAGCGCGGCTTCCAGCTTCTGGAACATCTCATCCATCTGCGCCGCCGTCAGGATGAAGGGCGGGGCCAGCACCACCGACTGACCCAAGGGGCGGCAGATCAGCCCAAGATCGGTGCAGGTATTGGCGATGCGTTCGCTGACCGACAGCTTGCCGTCGAAGGGGGTTTTCGTGGCCTTGTCCTTGACCGCCTCCAGCGCCCACATGAAGCCCACGCCGCGATATTCGCCGATATTGGGCTTTTGCGCCAATCGCTGCAGTTCCTGTTCAAAGCGCGGGGCAAGGTCGCGGACGTTCTGCGCCAGCCCCTCGTTCATCACCACGTCGATGGCCTTCAGCGCAATCGCGCAGCCGACCGGATGGCCCGAGGCGGTGAAGCCATGCGGAAATTCCTCGATCGCCTCGACGGCATCGCCGACGCGCTTGGCCAGTTCCGGGCCAAGGATCACCGCGCCCATCGGGAAAAACCCCGCCGTCAGGTTCTTTGACGAAATGATGGCATCGGGCATGAAACCATAGGTTTCGGCGCCCCAGGTGTTGCCGGTGCGGCCGAAGCCGGTGATGACCTCATCCGAGATCATCGGGATATCGTGTTTCTTCAGGATCGGCAGGATGGCCTGAAAATAGCCCTTGGCGGGCGGGATCACGCCGCCCGCGCCCTGCACGGGTTCGGCAAAGAAACCGGCGATGGTGTCGGCACCTTCGCGGGCGATCACGTCCTCAAGCTCACGCGCGAGGCGGGCGACGAACTGCTCTTCGGTTTCGTCCTTTTCGCCAAAGCGCCAGTAATGCGGACAGGTCAGGTGGATGAACCCCTCCATCGGCAGGCCGAAGACCGAGTTATAGGGCTTGCCCGTCATCGAAGCCGACACCGCCGTCACCCCGTGATAGGCGTTCCAGCGCGTCAGGATCTTGCGTTTCTGCGGCTTGCCTTCGGCGGCGTGCAGGAACCACAGCATCTTGACCATCGTGTCATTCGCCTCGGATCCCGAATTGGTATAGAAGACCTTGCCCGACGCGAACGGAGAGACCTCGACCAGCTTTTCCGACAGCATCACCGTCTGGTCGGACATGCGGCCGAAAAACGCGTGATAGCCCGGAAACCGCTCATATTGCGCCTTGGCCGCGTCGATCATGCCCTTGTGGTCAAAGCCCGCGACCATGTTCCACAGCCCGGAATTGGCATCCAGATAGCGGCGGCCATGCACATCGACGACATAGGGCCCTTCGCCATGCGTCACGACGACGGTGCCGCGGTCATGGACCGAGGGCATGTCGGTAAAGCCGTAAAGGGAAAACTCCTCGGCGCGCGCTTCCCAGCTTTGCGGTTGGTTCATGGGGTCACCCTCTGCTTATGGAAAATTCTGCCGCAGGCTAGCCGGGCGCGGGGGGGCGTTCAATGGGCCAGAATGCCGGGGGCTGCTGTGCGTGCGCGACGTTTGTCCGACTTGCCAACCGGCGCTGTCAGGCGCAGCCATGGCACCATGCGCCGTCTTGCCCTGATCCTTGCGCTTCTGCCGGTCCCGGCCCTTGCCGAAGGGTTGGCGATCCTGCCGGTCAAGCTGCTGGACACCTCGCATGAGGCGCAGGACCAACGCGCCGATCACGCAAGGCGGCTGGATCTGTTGGCGCAGACGCTGGCTGACGAACTGGGCGGCGCGCTGGTGCCGCAGGACAGCATTGCCGAGGCCTGCCCGCGTCAGACCCAGGATTGCCTGATGCGGCTGCTGCGCCAGCGTGGCGCGGAGCAGGGGCTTTTCGTCGTGGTGCAGAAAACCAGCACGCTGATCCTGCAGGTGTTTGCGAGCACCATCGATGTTCAGGCCGAAAAGCTGCTGATCCATCGCGAGTTCAATTTTCGCGGCGACAATGACGAGGCATGGCGCCGCGCCGGTCGCTTCATGGCCCGTCAGTTGCGCTGAGGCGGCAGCAGGCCGATGTCGCGCAACGCGGCCTCGATGCCGCTGGGCGCGCCGCGCGTCTCGGCGACCAGCGCGTCGAAGCGGCGGCGCAGCATGGCCTTTTCCTCGCCCCGGCAATCGTTCCACGGACGGCCTTGCAATGCCATCTCCAGCACATAGTACCAGATGAAATGCGGCTTGCCGCCCGCGACCAGCAGCGCGCGATAGGCCTGATGCGCGCCCATGGCCCGCAATGTTTCGGCATCCGGCACGCCGGCGGCGATCAGCGCCTTGGCGGTGGCGGGGCCGATGGTGGGGATGGTGGTCAGGTCGGTCATGCGGCGCGGACTTTTCAACGGGGCTGCTTTGCTGTATCAGCGCCGGAACCTCAAGGACAGCGCGGCATGACGGACCAAGCCACCACGGCCACCAAAAAGCTATTCATCAAGACCTATGGCTGCCAGATGAATGTCTATGACAGCCAGCGCATGGCAGAAGCCATGGGCGCCGAGGGTTATGTGCTGACCGAAAATCAGGCCGACGCGGACATGGTGCTGCTGAACACCTGCCATATCCGCGAAAAAGCCGCCGAAAAGCTGTATTCCGATCTGGGCCGCCTGAAGCCTCTGAAAGCCGAACGCCCGGATCTGAAGATCGGCGTGGCGGGCTGCGTGGCTCAGGCCGAAGGCGCCGAGATCCAGCGCCGCATGCCCATCGTCGATCTGGTCGTCGGCCCGCAGGCCTATCACCGCCTGCCCGCCATGGCCCGCGCGGGCGGCGGCGTCGATACGGAATTCCCCGCCGAGGACAAGTTCGAGCATCTGCCGAAACCCGCAGCGACCCGTCGTGCGCCCGCTGCGTTCCTGACCGTGCAGGAAGGCTGCGACAAGTTCTGCGCCTTCTGCGTCGTGCCCTATACCCGCGGGGCCGAAGTCAGCCGACCCGTCAGCCGCATCATGGCCGAGGCCCGCGATCTGGTGGCGCGCGGCGTGCGCGAGATCACGCTCTTGGGCCAGAACGTCAATGGCTGGCACGGCGAGGGGCAGGGCGGCGAATGGGGCTTTGGCCGCCTGATCCGCAATCTGGCCGAAATCGACGGGTTGGAGCGCATCCGCTATACGACCAGCCACCCCAATGACATGGCCGACGATCTGATCGAGGCGCACCGCCACGAGCCGAAGCTGATGCCCTATCTGCATCTGCCGGTCCAGTCGGGCAGCGACCGCATCCTGAAGGCGATGAACCGCAAGCATACCGCTGAACAGTATCTGCGCCTGATCGACCGCATCCGCGAGGCGCGGCCCGATATCGTGCTGACCTCGGATTTCATCGTGGGCTTTCCCGGCGAAACCGATCAGGACCATCGCGACACGCTGGATCTGGTGCGCAAGGTCGGCTTCGGCATGGCCTACAGCTTCAAATATTCGCCGCGTCCGGGCACGCCCGCCTATGACCGCCCCGAGGTGGACAGCGCCGTGGCTGATGCCCGGCTGCAGGAATTGCAGGCCCTGCTGACCCATCAGCAAAAGGCCACGCAAGAGGGCATGGTGGGCCGCGAAATGGGCGTGCTGTTTGAAAAGCCGGGCCGTCTGCCGGGGCAGATGATCGGCAAGTCGGATTACCTGCACGCGGTATTCGTCGATGCGCCCGATGCGCAGGTCGGCGATCTGGTGCGGGTGCGGATCCGGGCCAGCTCCTCGAACTCGCTGGCCGGAGAGCTGGCGGCCTAATTTTGTTGACTTCGGGCGACGAATCCCCCATATGGCAGCCACCGGCCGGGTGCATGCCCGTTGCCGGTCGTTATTTTTAATCTCACCCACAAGAAGGGTGCGCTGTCCGAAGGCGGGGCTTTCCCCGAAACGCCTGCACCATGCAGGGGCCAAAGGATGCGGCAGAAAAGGAAGAAGCGAATGTTCGCAGTTCTGAAGACGGGCGGCAAGCAGTACCGGGTCCAAGCCGGTGACGTGCTGCGCGTCGAAAAGCTGGACGCCGAAGCCGGTGACAAGGTGCAGTTCAACGACGTGCTGATGATCGGTGCCACCATTGGTGCGCCGCTGGTCTCGGGTGCGGCGGTTCAGGCCGAAGTCATCGACACCATCAAGGCTGACAAGGTCATCACCTATGTCAAGCGCCGCCGCAAGCACAGCTCGCAGCGCACCCGTGGTCACCGTCAGCAACTGACCCTGCTGCGCGTCACCGACCTGCTGGAAAGCGGCGCTGACAAGACCGAAGTCAAAGCTGCCGTCGGTTCGCGCGTTGCGCGTCGCGACGCGCATGATGTCGCAACCGCCAACTAAGGAGACTGACCCATGGCACATAAGAAAGCAGGCGGTTCGTCCCGCAACGGTCGCGATTCGGCTGGTCGTCGTCTTGGCGTGAAACTGTATGGCGGCCAGTCGGCTGTCGCAGGCAACATCATCGTGCGTCAGCGCGGCACCACCTGGTGGGCCGGCGCGAACGTGGGCATGGGCCGCGATCACACGCTGTTCGCCCTGACCGATGGCGTCGTGACCTTCCGCAAGGGTCTGAAGGGTCGCACCTTCATTTCCGTGCTTCCGGCCAATCTTGAGGCTGCCGAATAAGCCGATTTTAACACTTCGGTGCTAAATAGGGGGATCGGCGAAAGCCGGTCCCCTTCGACATTCGGGGGATCGACCCCATATGTATTTCGAGGACGAGGGAGGACAGACAGATGAATAACCTGATCGCGCCGGATCTGAATGCTCAGGCCGTGATCGCGACCGAACGCTTCGTGCTGCGCCCGTTGCGCGCGTCCGATGCGGGGCTGATCGCCCATTACACGCAGGACCGCCGCGTGGCCGAAGGCACGCGCTCGATCCCGCATCCCCTGCCGCCGGGATCGACGGAAAGCTATGTCCGCCGCGCCATGCAGCCCGAGCGTGAGGAAGATGTCTGGGCGATCGACGGCTCGACGAACAAGCTGGCCGAGCTTCTGGGCGTGGTCTCGCTGACCCGGCTGGAGCGTGACCAGTCCGAACTGGGCTTCTGGGTCGGTGCGGGTTTCTGGAATACCGGCTTTGCGACCGAGGCGGTGGCGGCTTTGGCTGCGGCCAATCCGCATGGCTCGCGCACATTGTTTGCCGAGGCGTTTCAGGACAATCCCGGCTCGGCCCGTGTGCTGACGAATTGCGGCTTTGAATATCTGGGCGATGCGGAAAGCTGGTCCGTTGCCCGCAATTCGCGCGTGCCGACCTGGACCTATCTGCGCAAGATGGGCTGAGACGAAGACGCTGGCTGGCGGGGAGGCTGGCCTGAAAAATGCCAAAGGGCGCCGCAGTGGCGCCCTTTTTCGTCATGATCCCGGCGCGTCAGGGGCGCAGGGTCACCGAATTTCCCGCGCCGGTGATGACCACCTGCGTCAGGCCCGCCATCGCCTCATGCGACAGGGTCAGCGCGGTCGTGATGGTGTCGCTGGCGGGATTGACCGCGCTGCGCGCCGCGGCGCTTTGCGGGGCAGGCGGGTTGCCGACAAGGCGCAGGCGCAGGACGCCATTCTGATCGGGACGGATGCGCCCGCTGGGCATCGCCATTTCGGTTACAAGCGCCACATCCCACCAGCCCTTGCTGTTGCCAAGCCCGGTTACGACCAGCATCCGGCCCTCGTAAAGCGGCTCCCACCGGGCGCCGGTGATCTGGGCCAGCGGCTGGCGCAGATCCTGCGTGACGGTGACATAGCCGCCTTCCGGCTCCAGCGTCTGGGGTTGCGAATTGCCACCGAACCAGCCCAGCGGGTTCAGGCCGCTGTCGCTGCCGAACCGACCGCACCCGGTCAGCACCAGCCCCGCGACGCACAGATAGCCCAATGTTCTGAAGCGCATGTCCGCAATTCCCGTCCCAGTCGTCCGGGCCCGTTGATGTCCCAGAGGTTCTGCGCCCGTTGATAAGGCAAAGCGGGCAGGGACGAAAGCCTCTTTGACCTTGCAGCGGCTGCGCGCTATGCCAAAGCGCCCGCACGCGAAAGGATGCCAGATGGCCACGCCCGCCTTTGAAGAAATCGCCGAGACCTTCGATTTTCTGGAGGATTGGGAAGAGCGTTATCGCCACGTCATCGAACTGGGTAAGGCCATGCCGCCGATGGATCCCGCCTTGCAGGTGCCCGCCACCAAGGTCGAAGGCTGTGCCAGTCAGGTCTGGATCATGCCCCGGATCGAGGCCGGGACATTCGATTTTCAGGGCGACAGCGACGCGCTGATCGTGCGCGGACTGATCGCCATCCTGCACGCGATGTATTCCGGCGTTCCGGTCGGGCAGGTCGCCGCCATCGACGCCCCCGCCGAATTGCGGCGGCTGGGGCTGGAGGAACATCTGTCGGCGCAACGCTCGAACGGGCTGCGCGCAATGGTCGAGCGGGTGCGCCTGCTAGCCGCCGCGGCGGTGTGAGATCCAGCCGCCGCCCAGCACGCGCGTGCCTTCGGTGGCATAAAACACGCAGGCCTGCCCGGGGCTGACGCCTTCCTCGGGGGCCAGCAGCTCGATCTCGGCGCGGTTCGGGCCGGTCGGGCGAAGGATGGCCGGGCGCGGCGGCCGGGTCGAACGAATGCGGGCATTGATGGCGATTTCGCCCTGAAACGGGACATCGCCCAGCCAGTTCACCTCGGTCACCGGCACGACTTTCGTGGCCAGCGCCTGTTTTGGGCCGACAACGACGCGGCGGCTGTCAGGCTCCAGCCGGACGACGTAAAGCGGATCGCCCAGCCCGCCGATGCCAAGGCCGCGGCGCTGACCGATGGTATAGTGGATCACGCCGCGATGCTGGCCCAGTACATTGCCGTCCAGATCGACAATCTCGCCGGGATCGGCTGCACCGGGGCGCAGCTTTTCGATCACGCTGGCATAATTGCCATCCGGCACGAAGCAGATGTCCTGACTGTCGGGCTTGTCGGCGACCGCCAGCCCGAATTTCGAAGCCAGCGCCCGGGTCTCGGCCTTGCTTTGCAGCCCGCCCAGCGGAAAGCGCAGGAATTCCAGCTGGTCATCCGTGGTCGAGAACAGGAAATAGCTCTGGTCGCGATTGGAATCGGCGGCCATGTGCAGCTCGGCCCCCTGCGCGCCATCGAAACGGCGGATATAGTGGCCCGTCGCCATGCAATCGGCGTCCAGCTCGCGCGCGGTCTGCAGAAGGTCGCGGAATTTCACCCGTTCATTGCAGCGGATGCAGGGAACCGGGGTCGCGCCGGCCAGATAGGCATCGGCAAATTCCTCGATCACCGATTCGCGAAACTTGTTTTCGTAATCAAGCACATAATGCGGAAAGCCGATGCGTTCCGCGACGCGCCGCGCATCATGAATATCCTGCCCGGCACAGCAGGCGCCCTTTTTCGCCAGCGCCGCGCCATGATCGTAAAGCTGCAGGGTCACGCCGATCACGTCATAGCCTTCCTCGGCCAGCATCGCCGCCACGACCGAGCTGTCGACGCCGCCCGACATGGCCACGACCACGCGTGTCTGCGCCGGAGGCTTCGCAAAACCCAGCGAGTTCAATGGCATGTCGCGCGCGTCATCGCGCAGGGTGGCATTCGGGGCTGTCATGATCGTCCTTATGCGGCAGGCCTTGGGCAGGCGCGCGGCGTGTTTCGTTACATTTATAGGAAAATTCTGCGGATTCTCAAGGTCGGGCGCCTTGGAAATCCTGTCACATTTCACGGCGGCTTAAGAAGTTTCTGCCAGAACAGGGGCAAGACAGACAGGATCAAGCCAATGTTTCTGAAGAAGACACCGGGGCCGCGCACGGCGGTGCTGCCCGACGGAACCATTCTTACCCTTGCCGATCTTCCTCCGGCCGAAACACGCTGGGTTGCACGCCGCAAGGCCATCGTCGTTGCAGCGGTGCAACATGGGCTTTTGATGCGCGAAGATGCGATCGAACGCTACGGCCTGACCGGCGAGGAATTCGACGCCTGGACGCGCGCTTTCGCCCGTCATGGCCGCAATGCGTTGAAAATCACGCAACTGCAAAAGTTCAGACAGCTTTAGATTGTTTTGTTCAAGGCGAATGCACGGTAACGTGATATTAACCATTTCATGCAAGGAATGATGAGTAACCGGTATTAACCAGGGGCAATGACATGCGAATCCTTCTGGTCGAGGATGACCCGACCACGGCGCGCAGCATCGAATTGATGCTGACCCACGCGAATTACAACGTCTATCGCACCGATATGGGCGAAGAGGGCATCGACCTCGCCAAGCTCTATGATTACGACCTGATCCTGCTGGATCTGGACTTGCCCGACATGCACGGGATGGAGGTTCTGCGCCAGATCCGCATGTCGCGTGTCGACACGCCCATCCTGATCCTGACCGGCTCGGACGATACGGAAAGCAAGCTGAAGGGCTTCGGCTTCGGGGCCGATGACTATATGACCAAACCCTTCAACCGGGACGAGCTGGTGGCGCGCATTCAGGCGATCATCCGCCGCTCGAAAGGGCACAGCCAGTCGGTGATCCGCACCGGCGAAATGGTGGTGAACCTTGACGCCCGCTCGGTCGAGGTGGCGGGGCGCACGATCAATCTGACGGGCAAGGAATATCAGATCCTTGAACTGCTCAGCCTGCGCAAGGGCACGACGCTGACCAAAGAGATGTTCCTGAACCATCTTTACGGCGGCATGGACGAACCGGAACTGAAGATCATCGACGTGTTCGTCTGCAAGCTGCGCAAGAAGCTGGCGGCGGCGCTTGGCGGGGAAAGCCATATCGAAACGGTCTGGGGGCGCGGCTATGTGCTGCGTGATCCGGTCATCGACGGCCAGACCGCCGAACGTATGGCACTGCGCGCATAGGATGCCTCTGTGCCGATGCCGTCCGGCCATCTTGCGCTGAACGGCATCGGCGATCTGCCTGCTCGCGACTGGACAAGACCCCGCCCGGCCCGCTATCAATCCGGCCCGAAAGATCGACCCGCCCGGGTCCAGTTGGCGGAGGGGATGATGGCCCGCGAAGACATGGATCAATCCACCACCGGCCCCGCCGATCTGCGCCCCCCGGTCGAGGATCTGGATACCTCGGCCGCCGCAGATGAGATCGCGGCGCTTTCCGATGAGCTTGCCCGCGCCAATAGGTCCTATCACGGCGATGATGCGCCGTTCCTGTCGGATGCGAATTATGACGCCAAGAAGCAGCGCCTTGCCGCGATCGAGACGCGTTTTCCCGATCTTGCGCTTCAGGACAGCCCGACGACGCAGGTCGGCGCCGCGCCCGATGGACGCTTCGCCAAGGTGGCCCATCGCCTGCCCATGCTGTCGCTGGAAAACGCCTTTGACGATGCGGATATCGCGGCGTTCCTTCAGCGCATCCGCAGTTTCCTCAGCCTTGGATCCGCGCCGCTGGAAATTACGGCGGAACCCAAGATCGACGGGCTGTCGCTGTCGCTGCGCTATGAAGAGGGCAAGCTGGTTCTGGCATCGACGCGCGGCGACGGGGCGGTCGGCGAAAATGTCACCGCGAATGCCCGCACCATCGCGGATGTGCCGCATGAACTGCAGGGCAAGGACATTCCCCGGATCGTCGAGATTCGCGGCGAATGCTACATGTCGCACGAAGATTTCAAGACGCTGAACCAGTCCGACAGCGGACGGGTCTTTGCCAATCCCCGAAACGCCGCCGCCGGTTCGTTGCGCCAGCTGGATGCGGCGGTGACGGCCGCGCGGCCCTTGCGCTTTTTTGCCTATGCCTGGGGTGAGGTCAGCGAACCGCTGGCCACCACGCAGATGCAGGCCGTGGCCCGCATGGCCCAGATGGGGTTTCGCACCAATCCGCTGATGCGGCTTTGCTCCTCGGCCGATGAGATGATCGCGACATGGACCGGGATCGAACAGCAGCGCGCGACCTTGGGCTATGACATCGACGGCGTCGTCTACAAGGTCAACGATCTGGGCTATCAGGCGCGTCTTGGCATGCGCTCGACCACGCCGCGATGGGCGCTGGCGCATAAGTTTCCGGCCGAACGCGCCTGGACCCGGCTTGAGGCAATCGACATTCAGGTCGGACGCACCGGCGCGCTGAGCCCCGTCGCGCGGCTGACGCCGGTGACGGTGGGTGGGGTCGTGGTCTCGAACGCGACGCTGCACAATGAAGATTATATCGCCGGGCGTGGCGCCGATGGGCGTCAGATCCGGGGCGGCAAGGACATCCGTGTCGGCGACTGGGTCGAGGTCTATCGCGCGGGCGATGTGATCCCCAAGGTCGCGGATGTCGACCTTGCGCGCCGCCCGCAAGGCAGCGCGCGTTGGGAATTTCCGCAGGTCTGCCCGGAATGCGGCTCGCCCGCGATCCGGGAAGAGGGCGACTCGGTCCGGCGCTGCACGGGGGGGCTGATCTGTCCGGCGCAGGCGGTGGAGAAGCTGCGCCATTTCGTGTCCCGCGCTGCCTTTGACATCGAGGGTCTGGGCGCCAAACAGGTCGAGCTGTTCTATCGTCTGGGCTGGATTGCCGAGCCTGCGGATATCTTCAGCCTCAATGACCGCGATGCGAAAAAGATCCTGCCCGGCGGCGCGCCGGTCCTGAACCGCGACGACGATACCGAGGCGCGCGATCTGATGACATCTTTGGGCATGGACGCGCTGCATCTTGCCTCGGGCGGCATGGCGGGCGCGCTGGACCGGCTGTCGGCCACGCCGCTGGCCCAGATCAAGGGCTGGGGAGAGACCAGCGCCCGCAACCTGTTTCAGGCCATCGACGACAAGCGCCGCATCGACCTGTCGCGCCTGATCTTTGCGCTTGGCATCCGCCATGTCGGCGAGGTGGCGGCCAGCGATCTGGCGCGCCACTATGGCGACTGGGACGCCATGGCGCAGGCGCTGGATCTGTCGCGCCCCGCCGCACTGGCCCATCGCGAGGCCGATCTGGCCGCGCTGGCCGAACGAGAGGCCGCGACGCAGCAAGGCCGCCGCGCCCGCATCAGCGAGGCGCGCAATGCGGCGATCGCCCGTGCCGAGGTTGCGCCGGATGCCGATGCGGCGTGGTCGGGGCTGACCTCGGCCAATGGCATCGGCCCGGTTCTGGCCATGTCGCTGTCGGATGCCTTTGCAAACGAACGCGAACGCGCGGCCATCGACCGGCTGCGCGCTTCGCTTCGGACCATCGTGCTGCCGGAGCAGCGCGCGACCGACAGCGCGATCACCGGCAAGACGCTGGTCTTTACCGGCACGCTGGAAAAGATGACCCGCGCCGAGGCGAAAGCACGGGCCGAGGCGCTTGGCGCGCATGTGGCGGGCTCGGTCTCGGCCAAGACGGATCTGCTGATCGCGGGGCCGGGGGCGGGGTCCAAGGCGAAGAAAGCGGCCGATCTGGGCATTAAGGTGATTTCCGAGGACGAATGGCTGGCGATCGCGCAATAGGCCGGCCTCCGGCGCTGTTTCCGCTGTTCGCGGGGCTGGAGACGCTGCCCGGCGTCGGTCCGAAAGTGGCCGAGGCCTTTGCCCAGATGGGCGTCACCCGCCCGCGCGATCTGATCCTGACCCTGCCGCATTCGGGGATCCGCCGTCGCCCGATTGCCCGCCTGTCCGACGCGCATCCGCCGGAAATGGTCACGCTGACGGTCACGGTCGAACGGCACAGCCCGCCTTCGGGGAAGGGGCGGCCATGGCGGGTCCTGTGCTGCGATGGCGCATCCGACCTGCAACTGGTGTTCTTTCACGCCCGCAAGGACTGGATCGATGCACAGCTTCCTGTCGGCGCGCGGCGTGTGATCTCGGGCAAGATCGAGCTGTTCGACGGCATCGCCCAGATGGTGCATCCCGACCATATCGGCACCGAAACCGCGCCGCCTTTGCCCGAGTTCGAGCCGGTCTATCCGCTGTCCGGCCGGCTGACGCAGGGCGTCGTGCAGAAGGCCGCGCGCGCGGCGATGATGCGGCTGCCCGAGGTGGCCGAATGGATTGATCCCGGCGTCATGCAGCGCGAAGGCTGGCCCGGCTGGTCCGAGGCGATCGCGCGCGCCCATGCGCCGCGCGGGATGCAGGATCTGTCGCCGACCGACCCGGCGCGGGCGCGGCTGGCCTATGACGAGTTGTTTGCGCATCAGATGACGCTGGCGCTGCTGCGCCGCGACCGGCGCCGGCAGTCGGGCATCGCGACACGCGGCGACGCAGGGCTGCGCGACAGGGTGCTGGCCGGTCTGCCATGGCCGCCGACCGGCGCGCAGACCCGCGCCGTCGCCGAGATCGCCGAGGATATGGCCGCGCCGCGCCGGATGAACCGGCTGCTGCAGGGCGATGTGGGGGCGGGCAAGACGCTGGTCGCGTTTCTGGCGCTGCTGGTCGCGGTCGAGGCGGGCGGGCAGGGCGTGCTGATGGCCCCGACCGAGATCCTTGCGCGCCAGCATTTCCGCGCCTTGCAGCCCTTGGCGGCGCTGGCGGGCATCCGGCTGGAGGCTTTGACCGGGCGCGACAAGGGCGATGCGCGGGCCAACATCCTGACCGATCTGGCCGAAGGCCGCATCGACATTCTGGTGGGCACCCATGCCGTCATCCAGAAGGCGGTCAATTTTCACGATCTGCGTCTGGCGATCATTGACGAACAACACCGCTTCGGCGTCAATCAACGCATGGAGCTGGGCACCAAGGGCGCGCATCTGCCGCCGGACATGCTGGTGATGACCGCGACGCCGATCCCGCGCTCATTGGCGCTGGCGCAGTTCGGGGATATGGATCTGTCGGTGCTGGACGAAAAGCCGCCGGGGCGGCAGCCGATCCGCACGACGGTGATGTCGGACCAGCGCATGTCCGAGGTGATCGACGGGCTGGCGCGTGCGCTGGACGGGGGGGCGCGGGCCTATTGGGTCTGCCCGCTGGTCGAGGAAAGCGAAGCAGTCGATCTGATCGCCGCCGAGGAGCGGTTCAAGGCCCTGCGTGCGCGGTTCGGGGCGCGGGTCCGCATGGTGCATGGCCAGATGTCCGCCGAGGAACGCGATGCCGCCATGGCGGCCTTTGTCAGCGGCGAAGCGGCGTTGCTGGTGGCGACCACGGTGATCGAGGTCGGGGTCGATGTGCCCGAGGCCACGATCATGGTGATCGAGCGTGCCGAAAGCTTCGGGCTTGCGCAGCTGCATCAGTTGCGCGGTCGCGTGGGTCGCGGCAGCGGCGCGTCAAGCTGTCTGCTGCTGTATCAGGAGCCTTTGTCGGAAACCGGGCGGCGCCGCCTTGGTATCCTGCGCGAGACCGAGGACGGTTTCCGCATCGCGCAGGAGGATCTGGAGATGCGCGGTGCGGGCGATGTGATCGGTACCGCGCAATCGGGCCTGCCACGCTTTCGCATTGCCGATCTGGAACGTCAGGCGGGCCTGATGGCGCTGGCACGCAAGGATGCGCAGGCCTTTCTGGAGCGGGACGCGGCGATGGAGACCGAGCGGGGCCGCGCCATCCGCACGCTGCTATGGCTGATGGAACAGGACCGGGCCATTCGTCTGATCTCGGCCGGGTAGCTGCGCCGCTGAGGGTCTGAAGTTTTCCACAGATGTTCTTAAAAAGTTCTTTACTTTGTTCCGCTGCAATGAGAACAAAGTATAAACAAACCGTGGAGAGACTGATATGACTCGCGAAACTCTGGCCGATCTGGTGGGCGTCGTTGCGATTTCGGTGACGGCCATCATCCTGTTTTCCATGCCCTCGGTCACGCCGATCCTGACTGCGGCCTGACCTGCGGCCTGACCTGCGATTTTTTCCTGCCCCGCGCTTTTCGGCTGTCCCGTTGCCTGTGGACAAGCCGCGACCGTCCCCCGGTCAAGACATGCGCGCACCTGCCGGTCCCGTCACGGGGCCGGCTTTTTCATGGGCGGATGTCGTTCATGGGGGGAACGTCGGATGTTCCGGCTGCGCCGGGAGTATTTGGGGAACAGAGAAACCTCAGGACGCGTCGATGGCGGCCAGAGTTGCCTCCCATGCCAGCAGGATCGAGGCGTGGCGGTTGGGGAATTCGCGCGCGGGCAGCAGGGTTTCCAGCGCGGCAAAGGGGGGCTGCGGGGCCGCGCCGCCGGATTTCAGCATGGCGGTCAGTTCGTCGCGGGCGGTCAGGATGTCGTCGCGGGTGCGTCCGATGACGGCGCCACCCAGCACGCCCGCCGAGGCCTGGCCCAAGGCGCAGGCGCGCACCTCTTGCGCGAAATCGGCGATGCGGCCCTGATCCATCCGCACATGCGCCGTGACCGACGAGCCGCATTGCGGCGACCGGCGATGCGCGCTGCCCGTGGCATCGTCCAGCTTGCCCAGATGCGGGATATCGGTCGCCAGCGCCAGGATCCGGCGGGAATAAAGCTGCATCAGATCGCTGTCGGACATGGGCCTTGGGCTTCCCCTGGGAGTGCGTCCCGATTAGATAGGTGCCGCATTGCCGAAAGGAAAGCCGATGTTCGATCCCGCCAGCCTGAAATATGATGCCCATGGTCTTGTGCCTGTCGTGGCGCAGGATCATGCCAGCCATGAGGTACTGATGGTGGCTTGGATGAATGCCGAGGCTGTGGCGCGGACCGTGGCGACGGGCAAGGTGACCTATTGGTCGCGCTCGCGGCAGGCATTCTGGGTCAAGGGCGAAAGCTCGGGTCATGTGCAGAAGCTGGTCGAGTTGCGGGTGGATTGCGACCGCGACTGTCTGCTGGTGCTGGTCGATCAGACCGGACCGGCCTGCCACACCAACCGGCGCAGTTGTTTTTACACCGCCGTGCGTGATGGGGCCGAGGTTGTGATCATGGAGCCGTCAGAGTAGGCCGAGCATCGCCCGGATCTGGCCGGGCGTCATGCTCTGTTCGCGGTAAAGGCACAGCGCGCGGGCATCGTCACGCTTGGCCAGCCGCTTGCCCGCATCGTCGCGGATCAGCCGGTGATGGTGATATCGCGGCGTGGGCAGGTCCAGCAACTGTTGCAGCAGGATGTGGATATGGGTGCTGTCCAGCAGATCGCGCCCCCGCGTGACCAGCGTGATGCCTTGGGCGGCGTCATCGACCACCACCGACAGGTGATAGCTGGTCCCCATGCCGCGCCGGGCCAGTACGACATCGCCGATCTGTGTCAGGAAACCCGCGGGCGACAGCGGCATGTCCTGCGCCAGACCCTCATCGTGAAAGCCCAGCGTGCCGAGGCGCAGGTGCTGAACCGCGCGGGCTGCGTTCAGACGGATCGCGTCGCCTTCGTCCGCGTCATCCATGCTGCGATGGCGGCAGGTGCCGGGATAGACTGGACCGTCCGGACCGATGCGCGGCGCCCCTTCCTGAGGGGCCGACAGGGCCGCGCGGATATCGGCGCGGTTGCAGCGGCAGGGATAGGTCAGGCCCAGTTCCGCCAGCCGGTCCAGCGCTGCGCGATAGGCGGGCAGGCGGTCCGACTGCCGCAGGACGGGCTGCGGCCATGTCAGGCCCAGCCAATGCAGATCCTCGGCGATCAGCGCCTCGTATTCCGGGCAGCAGCGGGATCGGTCGATATCCTCGATCCGCAGCAGGAACCGGCCCGCATCCGCCAGCCGGTCGGCGGTCAGGGCCGCGAAGGCGTGGCCCAGATGCAGCGGGCCGGTGGGCGAGGGCGCAAAGCGCGTTACTGTGCCGCCAGCCATGCCCGGAAATCCGCCTTGGCACGGTCGGTATAGGCCGGATAGCGGTCCTTGCGCCCCTTGCGACCGCCGCGCATCTCATCCAGCGGCGGATAAAGCCCGAAATTCACGTTCATCGGCTGAAAGGTCTTCGCATCCGCGCCGCCGGTGATGTGGTTGACCAGCGCGCCCATGGAGGTCGCGGGCGAGGGCGGCGGCAGGTCGCGTCCCAGCGCCTCGGCGGCGGCCATGCGGCCCGCCAGCAGGCCCATGGCGGCGGATTCGACATAGCCCTCGACCCCGGTCACCTGACCGGCGAAGCGCAGGTTCGGGCGCGTGCGCAGGCGCAGCCGGTCGTCGATCAGCAAGGGCGAATTCAGGAAGGTGTTGCGATGGATACCGCCCAGACGCGCGAAACTGGCATGTTGCAGACCGGGGATGCGGCGGAACACCTCGGTCTGGGCGCCGTATTTCATCTTGGTCTGGAAGCCCACGATATTGTAAAGCGTTCCCAATGCGTTATCGCGGCGCAACTGCACCACGGCATAGGCTTTTTCCGTGGGATTATGGGCGTTGGTCAGACCCACGGGCTTCATCGGGCCATGGCGCAGGGTCTCGCGTCCGCGTTCGGCCATCACCTCGATCGGCAGGCAGCCGTCGAAATACCCCGCCGTTTCGCCTTCGTAAAACTCGGTCTTGTCGGCGGCCAGCAGCGCGTCGATGAAGGCCTCGTAATCAGCCTTGGTCATCGGGCAGTTGATATAGGCGGTGCGCTCGGCCTCGGTCTCGCCCTTGTCATAGCGGCTTTGCAGCCAGCATATCGACATATCGATGCTGTCGGCATGGACGATGGGGGCGATGGCGTCGAAAAAGGCCAGCGCGCCTTCGCCGGTCGCCTGCAGGATCGACTGCCCCAGCGCCGCCGAGGTCAGCGGGCCGGTCGCGACGATCCAGCGGCCTTCGGTCGGCAGTTCGGTGATTTCACCCGGCGCGAAGCTGACCAGCGGGTGATCGGTCAGCGCCGCGGTGACCGCCGCCGAAAACGCATCGCGGTCCACGGCCAGCGCCCCGCCCGCGGGCAGGCGATGTTTGTCTGCCATCGCCATGATCAGCCCGCCCGCCGCGCGCATTTCCCAATGCAACTGACCGACGGCGTTCATCTGGTCATCGTCCGAGCGGAAGCTGTTCGAGCAGACGATCTCGGCGCAATCGCCGGTGCGGTGGGCAAAGGTTTCGACCTTGGGGCGCATCTCATGCAGCACCACCTGCACGCCCGCCTGCGCGATCTGCCACGCGGCTTCGGATCCGGCCAGACCTGCGCCGATGATATGGACCTGTTCCATCGCAATTCCCTTCACGTCAGGCGCGGGTCATAGCATCCCGGCGCGGCATGAGAAAGGGCGGCATCCGCAAGGATACCGCCCGATACTGTCAGCGCGAGGCCTGAAATCAGGCTTCGGCAGCCTCGTCCTCGGCCGCTTCGGCATTGTCTTCCGAACGCAGGCCCGAGGGCGCCGCGATGTTGGCGATGACGAAGTTGCGGTCGATGGTCGGCTTCACGCCTTTCGGCAGAACCACGTCTTCGATGTGGATCGTGTCGCCGATCTGCTTGCCGGTCAGGTCCACGGTGATGTGGTCCGGAATGTCCGAGGCGGTGACCATCAGTTCGACTTCGTTGCGCACCACGACCAGCGTGCCGCCACGCTTCAGGCCGGGGGCCTCGTCGTGATTGATGAAGTCGACATGGATGAACAGGTTCACGCGGGTGTTGCGGTGCAGGCGCATGAAGTCGATATGCGTCGGCAGGTCTTTCACCACGTCCCGCTGAACGCCGCGGCAGACGACGCGCACGTCATCCTGGCCGTCCACTTTCAGGTTCCACAGCGTGGACAGGAAGCGGCCAGCACGCAGCTTGGTCAGCAGATAGTTGAAGTCGAGGGCGATGGGGGACGGGTCTTTGCCGTCGCCATAAACGATGCCGGGCACCTTGCCTTCGCGGCGAGCTTGGCGGGCGGCCCCCTTGCCTGTCCCCGCGCGTGCCTCGGCCACCAGATCCGGGATCTCTTTGGCCATGATGGTATTCCTTTTCATAGGTTGCTCGGCCATCCTCCAAGGGTGCGTGGCCGAAGGCGCGCCTATAGCGTGTTGCGGGAAGGTTGTGAAGTTAAAATTACGTGTTTTCGGCGATAAATCGCTTGCCAGAATCTTCTGATCGGCGCAAATCCGTCTAAATGGTCGGAGTTAAAGATTTGCGCCGTATTCATTCCCTTGATTATCTGAAGACCTTTCTGGCGCTGTTTGTTGTTCTGGCGCATACGAACTGGCTGCAAAACAACATGTCGGTCGGCGTGTTCGTGTTCGGCAACGGGCTGCTGCGGATGCTTGTGCCGCTGTTCTGCATCATTGCGGGCTATTTCCTGCAGGTTTCGATCGCGCGGGGCAAGGCCGGAAAATGGCTGACCCGCGTCATGGGGCTGTATCTGTTCTGGATGCTGGCCTATCTGCCGATCTGGCACGGGCAGGTCACCGGCTTTCGGTCGCTGGCAACGACCCTGCTGTGGGGCTTTTTCCACCTGTGGTTCCTGATCGGTATGTTCTTCGGCGGGCTGGCGGTGATTGCGCTGCATTGGCTGGGGGCCCGCATCGCGCCGAAACATGCGCTTTGGTTTGTCGTTTTTCCGGCGGCGGTCTGCGGCATCATCGGGGTGTTGCTGCAATATGCCGACTTGACTGGCATCGCAGATATCCCGGTGCAGCGCTATCGCAACGGGATCTTCATGTGCTTCCCCTTCATGGCGCTTGGTTTCCTGCTGCGCAGCCGGATCGAGACCGAGGGGCTGGCCGCCGTGCCGCCGCGGCCTCAGGCTCTGGCGCTGTCGGCATTGGGCATCTTTCTGATGGCGGCCGAGGCGTGGTTCGTGCAGGCCCATCTTGGCACCGGCGTGATGATCGAGGTGCCGTTGGCCAGCTATCTTGCGGTTCCGGCGATCTTTCTGCTGGCCTTGCAGGTGCAGATGCCGCCGCAGCCGGTCGATCTGGGGCTGGTTTCGGCCTCGATCTATTTCCTGCACATCTGGGCGTTCCGTCTGGCCGAGTTTCTGGACGTGCATCACATGCTGGGGCTGATGGCCTTTGGCATCGGTCTGCCGACGCTGATCGCGATGATTTACGGGGTTACCGTGACGCGGCGGTCCCGGCGTGACGGCCTTGCCATGCCCGCGCCGGGCGGCATGGGGCAGGCCGCGCCGGTCGCGGCCGCCGTTGCCGCCGCCGTCACCATGGTCGAGCCCTGATCCTGCGGCCCGAAAGGCCGCAGGCCGGATGGTCCGTCACAGGTAGGGTTCAAGAAAGTCCTTTGGGATCATCAGATTGTGGCGGCCCAGATTTTTCACATCGCGTTCGCCGCACAGCGCCATGGTGATGTCCAGTTCCTTGCGGATCACCTCCAGCGCCTTGGTCACGCCCGCCTCGCCCATGGCGCCAAGGCCATAGATGAAGGCGCGGCCGATATAGGTCGCATGTGCGCCCATCGCCAGCGCTTTCAGCACGTCCTGACCCGAGCGGATGCCGCTGTCCAGATGCACCTCGATCCGGTCGCCCACCGCCTCGACAATATCGGGCAGCATCCGGATCGAGCTTGCCGCGCCATCCAGCTGCCTGCCGCCGTGATTGCTGACGACGATGGCATCCGCGCCGAAATCGGCGGCGATGCGGGCGTCTTCGGGATCGTTGATGCCTTTCAGGATCAGCTTGCCGCCCCACAGATCGCGGATGCGGGCGATCTTGGTCCAGTCAAGCTGCGGGTCGAACTGCTCGGCGGTCCAGCTCATCAGCGACGAGGTGTCGCCGACGCCCTTGGCATGGCCCACGATATTGCCGAAGAACCGCCGCTTGGTCTGCAGCATCTCCAGCCCCCAGCGCCATTTCGTCGCCAGATCCAGCATCACCGGCAGCGTCATCTTGGGCGGGGCCGACAGGCCGTTTTTCAGATCCTTGTGGCGCTGGCCCAGAATCTGCAGATCCAGCGTCAGCACAAGCGCCGAGCAATTGGCCCGCTTGGCGCGTTCGATGATCGCCTCAAGGAAATCCTGATCGCGCATGACGTAAAGCTGGAACCAGAACGGCGCCTGCGTCGCCGCCGCCACATCCTCGATCGAGCAGATGGACATGGTCGACAGCGTGAAGGGCACGCCGAATTTCTTTGCGGCCAGCGCGGCCTTGATCTCGCCATCGGCGGATTGCATCCCGGTCAGCCCGACGGGGGCCAGTCCCACGGGCATCGCGACCTTTTCGCCGACCATGGTGGTTTCGGTGGTGCGGCCCGTCATGTCCACCGCGACCTTCTGGCGCAGCTTCAGCCGGGCGAAATCGGTGGTGTTCTCGCGGAAGGTGCTTTCGGTGTAGCTGCCGCTTTCGGCATAGTCATAAAACATCTTCGGCACCCGGCGGCGATAGATGGCTTTCAGGTCTTCGATGTTGGTAATCACGGGCATATGCGGTCCCTCTCCCTTGGTCGTCTCGGTCATTCGTCGGCGGGTTGCGGCATGGCGCAGGCCGGGTCGTCTGCCGGGCAGGCATCCAGACTTTGGCGCGACAGCGCGTCGGCGCGCGCGCGCAGGGCATCGGCCCGCCGCGCCAGATCGCCAGCACCCGCAGCCGTGCCCGCCGCACCGCCTGCCACACCGCCCGCCAGCCCCGCGGCGCGGCCCTGCAGGGCCGCATCGGTCGCTGCGGGATCGTTGGCCGCGTCGCGTGCATGGGCAGGCAGCGCCGGATCGGCCAGCAGCTGATCGGTCGGCATCAGGCTGGGGTAATCGCCCATCGGGTCACCGCAGGCAGCAAGGGCCAGAACTGCCGCGCATCCGATCCAACCTGCCTTCATGCCGTCCGCCTTCCCGTGAAATCGCGGGAACAATAGGCCCTTGGTCAAGGCCGGGGCAAGATGCGGTCTTTCCCTGAGCGGGCGCGCGGCCTAGAAAAACCGGATGGCGCGAACACATGGCTCCAAGGCAGAGATCACCGGCCCGCTGATCCGCGATGCGGCGCGGCGGCTTTTTGCGCGCCATGGCTATGCGGCGGTGTCAATGCGCCAGATCTCGGCCGAGGTCGGCCTGCAGGTCGGCGCGCTTTACGCCTATACTCCCGACAAGCAGACGCTGCTGGCCGATCTGCTGCGCGGGCATATGCAGGATCTGCTGGCCGAATGGCCCGACGATCCCGGCCAACCGGCGCTGGCGCGGCTGGACGGGTTCTTGCGCTTTCACATCGCCACCAGCCTGGAACGCCCCGAAGCGGTGTTTCTGGCCTATATGGAGTTGCGCAGCCTGACGCCCGAAAACCGGCGCGAGATCGCGGCCCTGCGCCGCCGCTATGAGGACGGGCTTGAAGCCATCCTGACCGCGGGCGAGGCCGAAGGCAGCATGACCGTGCCCGACCGCCGCCTGACCGCGATGGCGCTGATCGCCATGCTGACCGGCGTGACCAACTGGTATCGCGAAGGCGGGCGGCTGGACCGCGATCATGTGACCGCGATCTATCGCGATCTGGTTTTCGGCGCGGTGGGCGCGTAAATCCGTTTTCCTTGCCCCGCCGGACCGCGATATAAGACAGCATGAGCCTGCCACCCCAGTTCCTTGATGAGATCCGCGCCCGCGTGCCTTTGTCGCGCGTCATCGGGCGCAAGGTGGTGTGGGATCAGCGCCGCTCGAATCAGGCCAAGGGGGATTGGTGGGCGCCATGCCCGTTTCATGGCGAAAAGACCGCCTCGTTCCATGTCGATGACCAGAAGGGATTTTATTACTGCTTCGGCTGTCATGCCAAAGGCGACGCGCTGACCTTCCTGCGCGAGGCCGAGGGCATGAGCTTCATGGAAGCGGTGGAACTGATGGCCTCGGAAGCCGGGCTGCAGATGCCCGAGCGCGACCCCCGCGCCGCCGAACGCGCCGACCGCCGCACCGAACTGGTCGAGGTGATGGAGCAGGCGGTGCGCTGGTTCCGGATGCAGCTTGGCATGGGCGTGGCCGAGGAGGCGCGCGCCTATCTGAAACGGCGTGGGCTTGACGGCGCGGCGGCCGAGCAATTCGGCATCGGCTATGCGCCCGACCAGCGGCAGGGCCTATATAACGCGCTGCGCAGCAAGGGCATCGCCGAGGCGCTGATCGTCGAGGCGGGGCTGTGCGCCAAGCCCGATGACGGCGGCGCGCCCTTTGACCGCTTCCGGGGGCGCATCATCTTTCCGATCCGGGACGCGCGCGGGCGCTGCATCGCCTTTGGTGGCCGGGCGATGGATCCCAATGCGCGGGCGAAATACCTGAACTCTCCCGAGACGCCTTTGTTCGACAAGGGGCGCAATCTGTACAATGTCGGCCCGGCGCGGGCGGCGGTGGCCAAGGGCAAGCCGCTGATCGTCGCCGAGGGCTATATGGACGTGATCGCGCTGGTGCGTGCGGGCTTTGAAGGCGCGGTCGCGCCTTTGGGCACGGCGATCACCGAGGATCAGCTGCGCCTGATGTGGCGCATCTCGCCCGAGCCGGTGATCGCGCTGGATGGCGATACGGCGGGTCTGCGGGCGGCGATGCGGCTGATCGATCTGGGCCTGCCTTTGACCGCGCCGGGGCAGGCGCTGCGCTTTGCCTTTCTGCCCGAGGGGCAGGACCCCGATGACCTGATCCGCGCCAAGGGCGCTCCGGCCATGTCCGAGGTGTTGGAGCAGTCGCGGCCTCTGGTCGATCTGCTGTGGAAGCGCGAAACCGAAGGCCGGGTCTTCGACAGCCCCGAACGCAAGGCGGCGCTGGACAAGGCGCTGGGGGACGCGATTGCCAAGATCGCCGACAAGGACACGCGGGACCACTATTTCCAGACGCTGAAAAACCTGAAATGGGAACTGTTCAGCCCGCGCAGGCGCGATCCGCAGCCCCGCGCCGCGCAACCGTCGCAGCAGGCATGGCAGCCCAAGGGGATGCGCGGCGTGGTGCTGCCAGTGGCGCCGGTGGCCTCGACCCGCGCCTCGCGGCTGTCGTCGCCGGGGGCGGATGAGTATTCCGCCGAGGATATGATCGAGGCGATGATCCTTGCGATCTGCGCCACGCATCCCCATCTGATCGGTCCGGTCGAACCGCGTCTGGAACGGCTTGAACCGCAGGACAGCGACCGCGCGCAGCTGGTCCATGACTTGCTGGCGGGCACGCAGTCGCAGGCCGGGCAGCGCGCCCTTGAAAGCATTATGGCCGAGCCCCATGTGAAAGCGGCTCCGGCAATCCTGCGGCCGCAGGACGAAAATTCCGCAGGCGGCATCCTGATGAATGCGCTGGACCGCATCGAGGCCCGCCGCATCGCGCGTGAGGAAATCGCCCGCGCCGAGGCCGAGATCGAAGGGCTGGCCGATGAGGGGCTGACATGGCGCATCGCGCAATCCGCCCGCGCCCGGCAGCAGGCCGACAGCCCGTCCTTGTCCGATATCTCGGATCTGGGCGAGAATCGCGAAGCCCTGTCGCGTGGTCTGAAAGCCGCGCTGGAGAACGAGATCTGGCGCAAGCCGCGCCGTTAAATCAGGGCTGTGCCGCGCGACAAGGCATCCCAGCCCGAATCACTTGGGCCATTCCCGGCGTGGGCTTTGAAACTGCCCGCGATCTCGGATAGAAACGCCCGATAGCCGATCCCGATTCGCTGATTCGCGAATCACCGCTTCAAGGGAGCCAGCATGGCCAACGACGACGACCAGAAGCCCGACACCAAGGACGACGATCATTCGCTGGACATGAGCCAGGCCGCCGTGAAACGCATGATCGCCGAAGGGCGTGAACGCGGCTTCATCACCTATGACCAGCTGAATGCCGTTCTGCCCCCCGAACAGGTCAGTTCCGACCAGATCGAGGATGTGATGTCGATGCTGTCCGAAATGGACATCCGCGTCGTCGAGACCGATGAAGAATCCGATGAGGGCGAAAGCGTGGGCGAGGTCGCGACGACCAGCTCGGGCTCGCGCGAGGTGGCCGTGGCCACCACCGAAACCGAAAAGCTGGACCGCACCGACGACCCCGTGCGCATGTATCTGCGCGAGATGGGTTCGGTCGAACTGCTGTCGCGCGAGGGTGAGATCGCCATCGCCAAGCGGATCGAGGCGGGCCGCAACACGATGATCGCGGGGCTGTGCGAAAGCCCGCTGACCTTCAAGGCCATCACCATGTGGCGGCAGGAGCTTCTGGACGAAGACATTCTGCTGCGCGACGTGATCGATCTGGAAACCACCTTCGGCCGCTCGATGGAGGATGACAGCGAGGACGAAGAAGTCCTGCCCGACGATTCCGCGCGTCCCGCCTCGGCCGGGTCTTCGGAACAGCAAGAGGAACTGGATGCCGACGGCAACCCGATGGGCCGGGGCGACGATGAGGATGAGGACGATGACGGGCAGAACCTGTCGCTGTCGGCCATGGAAGCCTCGTTGAAGCCGCAGGTTCTGGAAACGCTGGAATCCATCGCGCAGGGCTATGAAGAACTGTCGCACATGCAGGACAACCGCATGTCGGCCACGCTGAACGAGGATGGCACCTTCTCGGCGGCGCAGGAAATCGCCTATCAGCATCTGCGCTCGCGCATTGTGGCGCTGGTCAACGAATTGCACCTGCACAACAACCGGATCGAGGCGCTGGTCGACCAGATCTATGGCATCAACCGCCGCATCGTGACCATCGATTCCGGCATGGTGAAGCTGGCCGATGCCGCCCGCATCAATCGCCGCGAATTCATCGACGCCTATCGCGGCGCCGAACTGGACCCGACCTGGGTTGACCGCATGTCGGCCAACAAGGGCCGTGGCTGGCAGAGCCTGTTCGAGAAGTCGCGCCCGCAGGTCGAAAACCTGCGCAGCGACATGGCGATGATCTCGCAGCGCGTCGGCGTCGATATCGAGGAATTCCGCCGCATCGTGAACCAGGTTCAGCGCGGCGAAAAGGAAGCGCGTCAGGCCAAGAAGGAAATGGTCGAGGCGAACCTGCGTCTGGTGATCTCGATTGCTAAAAAATACACGAACAGGGGCCTGCAATTCCTTGATCTTATTCAGGAAGGCAATATCGGCCTGATGAAGGCCGTCGACAAGTTCGAGTATCGGCGCGGCTACAAGTTCTCGACCTATGCGACCTGGTGGATCCGGCAGGCGATCACGCGTTCGATCGCCGATCAGGCCCGCACGATCCGTATCCCGGTCCATATGATCGAGACGATCAACAAGCTGGTGCGCACTGGCCGCCAGATGCTGCACGAGATCGGCCGCGAGCCCACGCCCGAGGAACTGGCCGAAAAGCTGCAGATGCCGCTGGAAAAGGTCCGCAAGGTGATGAAGATCGCCAAGGAGCCGATTTCGCTGGAAACCCCGATCGGGGACGAGGAAGACAGCCAGCTTGGCGATTTCATCGAGGACAAGAATGCCGTGCTGCCTCTGGACAGCGCCATTCAGGAAAACCTCAAGGAAACCACGACGCGGGTGCTGGCCAGCCTGACCCCGCGCGAGGAACGTGTGCTACGGATGCGGTTTGGTATCGGCATGAACACCGACCACACGCTTGAGGAAGTCGGCCAGCAGTTCAGCGTCACCCGCGAACGCATCCGCCAGATCGAGGCGAAGGCGCTGCGCAAGCTGAAGCACCCGTCGCGGTCGCGCAAGCTGCGGTCGTTCCTTGATCAATGAGCGTCGATCTGACACCTGCTGCGGGCGTCAAGGATGGCGCCCGCGCTGCTTGGGATTGGCTGGGGACTGTGAGCTTGCCGCCGGAGTGGCGGCGCGAGTTGACGGAAAACGGCTTCATCCAGCAGGATCTGCGGTTCTATCGCGGCGATGACTGGATGTTCTCGGCGGTGCTGAATCAGGGCTGGGTGCTGTGGTATGCCCGCCGTCCCGCGATCCGGGCCGGGCTGGTCGAGGCGCAGGACATTCTGTCGGCATTCCCGACCGCGCGCGAGGATCGGGGCGAGGTCAAGCTGCGCCTTCACGACGAAGACGCTGCCCGCGCGCTGTGGAACTGGACGATGGGCGCGTAGCCCACCGTCCCGCCGGCATCAGCCGTGCTTTTCGATGAAAGCGGCAAAGGCATCGACATAGGCTTGCAGGAATTTGCGGATGCCCTCGTCGGTGATGCTGCCGTCATCGGCAAAGGCATCGGCCTTCCAGTGGATATAGGCCTCGGGCTGGTGCATCACGACCATGTTCTGGTTCAGCATTTCGGCCTTCAGATGGCCTTGGGCCACCGCCGCGCCGATTACGCCGGGCGAGGTGCCGGTGACGGCCGCCGGTTTGCCCGACCATGAATTCTTGCCATAGGGACGGCTGGCCCAGTCCAGCGCGTTCTTGATGACGCCGGGGAAGCTGCGGTTGTATTCCGGGGTCACAGCCAGCACGGCATCGGCGGCTTCGACCTTGGCTTTCAGATCGGACACCTCGGCGGGCACGGTTTCCCACAGATCCTCGTTGTAATGCGGCAGGGCGCCGATGTTCAGCTCGACGAAGCTCAGCTTGCCCTCGGCCAGCTTTTCCAGCGCGCGGGTCAGCTTGCGGTTGATCGAATCTTCCCGCAACGAGCCGATGATGACGGCGACGGTCTTGGTCATGGTGGTCTCCTGATTGGCAATTCCTGTTGAAAGTTAGTCAGACAAAGCGAGGCTTCAAAGGGGGCTTTTCCTTGCAATTCCAGATCAAAAGGTGAACAGTCTTGCGCAATATCGAAACACCCGCAGATCGGAAGACAGCCTGATGCAGCAAGGTCTTGGCCAGAAAATCCAGATATGGCTTGCAGATACGGGTAATCTGCAGCTTGTGGCCGGGCTGCTGGCGTTGGCTTTGCTGATGCTGGCCGTTTCGCTGTGGCGAACACGGCGTTCGCAAAAGGCGGCGGCGGCGGATTTTCTGGGCCGCGAAACCGAACTGCGCGCGCGGCTGGACAGCGAATCGCAGAACCTGCGCGACCAGCTTCTGGCCGTCAGCCGGCTGGAGACGCGGGCCGAGTCGATTTCGCAGCGGATGCAGGAACTGCTGGAAGAGCGTGACGGCCTGACCGATGTGCTGCACCGCGAACGCCAGTCCCTGTCCACCGCCCATCGCCAGCTTGCCGAAACCCGGCTTGCCGCCGAAAAGGACCGCGAGTCGGCGGAACGCGACATCGCCACCCTGCGCGAACTGCGCGAGGAGATGACCGGCCATTTCCGCCTGATGGCGAATGAGACGCTGAAATCGCAGGGCGCGGAAATGCAAAAGGCGCATGGCGAACAGTTGCACGCGCTGCTGAACCCGTTTCGCGAACAGGTGAACCGGTTCCAGACCGAGCTGCAGACCCGCAACAAGGCCACCGACGAAGAACGCGCGCGGCTGAAGGAACAGATCGAATATCTGCACAAACGTTCGGAGCAGATCTCGCAGGAGGCTGTGGCGCTGACCCGCGCGCTGAAAGGCGACAGCCAGAAGCGTGGCGCATGGGGCGAGATGATTCTTGAGCGCATTCTTGAGGATTCCGGCCTGATCGCGGGCACGCATTACGATGTGCAGACCAGCCATACCGATGCCGATGGCAAGCGCTGGCGGCCCGATGTCATCGTGCGCATGCCGCAGAAAAAGCTGCTGGTGATCGACAGCAAGGTGTCGCTGAACGCCTATGAAGAGGCGGTGAACACCGAAGACCCCGCCTTGCGCGACGCGGCCCTGCGCCGCCATGTCGCGGCCGTGCGCACCCATGTCCAGCAACTTGCCGCCAAGGGCTATCAGGCGCTGGACGACCGGAGCGAGACCGGCGGCTCGGTCGATTATGTGCTGATGTTCATTCCCGTCGAAGGCGCGTTTTCCGAGGCGCTGCGCGTCGATCCCGATCTGGCGCGCTTTGCCATGGAAAACCGCGTCGGCCTGTCCACGCCGACCACGCTGATGCTGACGCTGCGCACCGTCGATCACATCTGGACCGTCGAGCGGCGCGAGACGAACGCCATGCAAATCGCCGCGCGGGCAGGCGCGCTTTACGACAAGCTGCACGGCTTCGTGTCCTCGATCGAGGATGTCGGACAGCATCTGGAGCGGGCGCAGAAAAGCCATGCGACCGCGATGGACCGGCTGACGCGCGGCTCGGGCAATGTCATCCGTCAAGCCGAGATGCTGCGCGAACTGGGCGCGCGCACGCAAAAGGCCATCGCGCTGGACCATGACGGCGACGCCCTGCCACCCGCGGGCGAGGCGGCGGAATAGCGCAGCCGCGCCTTTGGGCAGAATTGGCGGCAATGCAGGCGGCGCGCGGAAAACCGCTTCCCCTTCGCGGGTGTTTGTGGAAACTAAGATAGGGACAGACAGGGGCTTACGGCCCTGAACGCAACGCGGCAAGGAGTGCGGCATGGCATCAGGGGACCGATCGCAGGCAAGGCAGGGCTTGGGTCTGATCGCGCCGCCGCTTGGCTATGCCGTGCTGGTGATGGCCGCGCCGCTGCTGACAATCGTCGCCTATTCCTTTCTGACCGACGGCTATCTGACGGTGATCCGCGAATTCACGCTGGAGAACTATCGCGCCGTCTGGTCCGACCCGATCTTTCACAAGATCATGCTGCGCTCGCTGGGGGTGGCGGCGCTGGTGACGCTGGTCACGGTGGCGCTGGCCTTCCCGATTGCCTATTTCCTAAGCTTCGTGGTGGATCCGCGCAAGAAATCCATGTGGCTGTTTCTGATCACCATCCCGTTCTGGACCAGCTATCTGATCCGGGTTTTCCTGTGGAAGGTGATCCTTGGCTATAATGGCGTGGTGAATTCGGGGCTGAAATCCATCGGCATCATCGACCAGCCGCTGTCCTTTCTGCTGTATAACGTGAATTCGATGGTGATGACGCTGGCCCATGCCTATGCGCCCTTTGCGATCCTGCCGATCTTCATCGCGCTGGAAAAGATCGACCGCTCGCTGCTGGAGGCCGGACGGGATCTTGGCGAAAGCCGCCTGATGACCTTCTGGCGGGTGACGCTGCCCTTGGCGATGCCCGGTGTCGTCGCGGCCTCGCTGATCGTCTTTATCCCGACCATCGGCGATTACGTCACCCCGGCCCTGATCGGCGGCGGCAAGATCCCGATGATCGCCAACATGATCCAGGCACAGATGCTGGATCTGGACAACCGCCCCATGGGCTCGGCGCTGGCGGTGACGGCGATGCTGATCGTGGCGATCCTGTCGCTGATCTTCGTGGCGCTGAACCGCCGTTTCCTGAAGGTGAAGCAATGAGGGGCGGCGGTCTGCGCGTCTACGCGATCTTCTATCTGCTGTTTCTGTATGCGCCGATCCTGCTGCTGCCGATCTTTGCCTTCAATTCCGGGACGATCATCGCCTTCCCGCTGCAAGGCTTCACGACTGACTGGTTCGGGCAGATGTGGGGCAATGCCTCGTTGCGGCGGGCGCTGTTCAATTCGCTGACGATTGCCGTGTCCTCGGCGGTGTTTGCGACCTGCCTTGGCATCTTTGCCGCCCGCGCCTCGACCCGGTTTCAGTTTCCCGGCAAGGGGCCGATCATGGGGCTGATCATGCTGCCCTTGGTGCTGCCCGAGATCATCGTCTCGATCTCGCTTCTGGTGGTGCTGCTGTCGATCGGGGTGCAGCTGAACATCCTGACGGTGATCGTCGGCCACACGCTGATCTGCATGCCCTATGCCACGGTGATCCTGTCGACGGCGTTCAATTCACTGGACCGCTCGCTTGAGGAAGCCGCCTATGATCTGGGCGAGACAAAGCTCAGCGCGTTCCGGCTGGTGATCCTGCCGCTGGTGATGCCGGGGATCATCTCGTCGCTGCTGATGAGCTTCACGATCAGTCTGGACGAATTCATCATCGCCTTCTTTCTGGCCGGGAACGAGCCGACGCTGCCGACCTATATCTTCAGCCAGCTGCGATTCCCCAAGCAGATCCCGATGATCATGGCGCTGGGGACGGTGCTGGTGGTCATGTCGATCATTCTGCTGACCATTGCCGAATATTTCCGCCGTCGCGGCATCGCGAAGACCGGCGCCAAGGATACCGGAGGCTTCCTGTGACGACGACCAGCACCGCAGAACATCGCGCCCGCACGGCCGCCGCAAAGCCCATGATCGAATGCCGGGCGGTGCAGAAATATTACGGCGACTATCACGCGCTGCGCGGCATCGACCTGACCATTCGCGAAGGAGAGTTCTTTTCGCTGCTGGGACCGTCTGGCTGTGGCAAGACCACGCTTCTGCGCACCATTGCCGGGTTCGAAGACATCACCGATGGCGTGGTGCTGATCGACGGGCAGAACATGGAGAACGTGCCGGCGAACCGCCGCCCCACGAATATGGTGTTTCAGTCCTATGCGATCTTTCCGCATCTGACCGTGGCCGAAAACGTGGCTTTCGGCCTGCGCCGCGATCCGCGATCCAAGGCCGAAAAGGCCGCGGCCGTCGAGGAAGCCTTGGCCATGGTCGGGCTGAAAGGCTATGGCACGCGCGCCAGCCACGCCCTGTCCGGCGGTCAGCGCCAGCGCGTCGCGCTGGCCCGCGCGCTGATCCTGAAGCCCAAGGTGCTGCTGCTGGATGAGCCGCTATCGGCGCTGGACCGCAAGATGCGCGAACAGATGCAGGTGGAACTGATCAAGCTGCAACGTCAGGTCGGCATCACCTTCGTTCTGGTCACCCACGATCAGGAAGAGGCGCTGGTCATGTCCGACCGCATCGCCGTCATGTTCGAGGGCAAGATCGCCCAGCTTGACGGCCCCGAGGCGCTTTATGCCCGTCCCGCCAGCCGCCGCGTGGCGAATTTCATCGGCGTGATGAACTTCCTGCCCGCGCGCATCCTTGGCGAAACCGCCACCGGGGTCGAGGTCGACGTGCCCGGTCTGGGCCGCGTCGAGGTGCCGCTGGCCAATGTCAGCAAATCCGACGCGGGCGACGAAGGCCCGATGGTCGGCTTCCGCCCCGAAGCCGTCACGCTGATCGGGCCGAACCAGCCCGCGCAAAGCCGCGAGACGCCGGGCGTCATCGACGAGGTCGTGTATTATGGCGACATGACCTATTACGACGTGCGGCTGGATGGCTCGGCCAGCGGCGACGGTCGCGCCCGCCCGGTGCGGATCGCCATGCGCAATGTCTTTGGCCGCGATGTGCAGGATGTCGGCACGCGCACGAATGTGAGTTGGTCGCCCGGCTCGTTGGTACTTTTCCGCTGATTTTAGGGTCTGCCAGCAAATTCCTGCCGGGGGTGGATTTGCAGGCCCCGCATTGACGTGCCAGATTCACCGCACATGAAACAGACGGAGATCTAAGATGATCGCACGTTCCGCCATTCTTCCCGCGCTTTGCGTGGCAGCCTCGACCCTGACCGCAGGCGTGGCCTTCGCGCAGGAAGCAGCCCCCGCCGCACCGGCGGCGACCGAGGCGCCTGCCGAGGCCGCGCCCGCCGTTCAGGACAGCGGTGCCGCCTATGAAAGCGCGCGCAACCAGCTGGGCGTTCTGGCCTATTGCCAGGACAAGGGCTTCATCGACGGCAAGGCGGTCGAAACCCAGACCCGGCTTCTGACCATGATCCCGGCAGGCGACACCGCCAAGGGCGATGCGGCCGAAGCCAAGGGCAAGGAAGGCACCGTTTCGGCCATGGGCGTCGAACGCTCGCTGGCCGATGCCGCGACCGAACAGCAGACCAGCGAAGACGCGCTGTGCAAGCAGATGGACGCGCTGCTGCAGCAGCTGGCGACGCAGGTTCCTGCCTGATTTCAGGTTCCATGGGGCAGGGTGGCGTGATGCCACCCTTTTCCGGAAACCGGCTCCGCCTGACACGGGGCCGGTTTTTTCGTGGCGGGTCTGCGGATGGGCGACGGCGCTTGGCCAAGCCGCGCTAAAGCGGTGGCAGCGCGGCCTGAGCCTTGCGCGTCAGGCCCGCGCGGACCAGCCGATAGCTGTGGCGGATGCGATGGGCGATTTCATCAGGCGCGGCATCCAGCGGCAGCGCCACCCAGCTGCGATGCAGATAGCGCGCGCGCTCTGCCACGCCGGTTTCTATCAGCAGCGTGGCCATCTCGATGCTGTCGGTCTTGACGGACAGATGCGTGCCGACCGTGCCCACCATCGCAAAGATCTTGCCGCCGACTTTCCAGCAATCATGCCCGCCGCCCCACGGGTCAGACCATTCGGCCCCCGGCTGCGCGGCACAGATTTCATTGACCAGTTCGCGGCTCATGTCAGCACTGTTGCAGCGTCTCTTGGCAGAGGCAAGGCGATGGTTTATGGCAATGCCATGAAGTTCGCCGCCGCCACCATCCGCTGCATCATTACCGGCTGAAAAAGTCAGGCGGGCGTTCCTTCGTGACCAATGCGCCCGCGTCAGGGGCATAGTCCGAGGGAAGTTATGGTCGAGATCAGACTGACAAATACCAAGACGCGCGGGAAGCAGGCCTTCCAGCCCATCGACCCCCGGAACATCCGCATCTATCTGTGCGGCCCGACGGTCTATGACCGCGCGCATCTGGGCAACGCGCGGCCCGTGGTGGTGATCGACATGCTGGTGCGCCTGCTGCATCACGTCTTTGGCGCGGATCATGTGACCTATGTGCGCAACTTCACCGATGTCGATGACAAGATCAACGCGACCGCCCTGCAACGTCAGCAGATGGGCGCGCCCGGCTCGCTTGAAGAGCTGATCCGCGAACGCACCGCCGAGACGATCGAATGGTATCACGCCGATATGGACGCGCTGGCAGCCCTGCGCCCCGACCATGAGCCGCGCGCCACCGATTTCATCCCGCAGATGATCGCAATGATCCAGCAATTGATCGAGGGCGGCCATGCCTATGCCCGCGACGGCCACGCGCTGTTCCGCGTGCGCAGCTACAAGGATTATGGCCAGCTTTCGGGCCGGTCGGTCGATGACATGATCGCGGGCGCGCGGGTCGAGGTGGCACCCTTCAAGGAAGACCCGATGGATTTCGTGCTGTGGAAGCCCTCGGATGACGGGCTGCCCGGCTGGGACAGCCCCTGGGGCCGCGGGCGTCCGGGCTGGCATATCGAATGCTCGGCCATGGCGCATGAATTGCTGGGCGAAAGCTTCGACATCCATGCAGGCGGCATCGACCTGCAATTCCCGCATCATGAGAATGAGATCGCGCAAAGCTGCTGCGCCCATCCGCATGGCGAATTTGCCCGCATCTGGCTGCACAATGAGATGCTGCAGGTCGAAGGCAAGAAGATGTCCAAGTCGCTGGGCAATTTCTTCACCGTCCGCGATCTGTTGGAAAAGCGCGTTCCGGGCGAGGTGATCCGCTTCGTGCTGCTGTCGACGCATTACCGCAAGCCGATGGACTGGACCGCTGAAAAGGCGCAGGCGGCCGAGGATACGCTGTGGCAATGGCGCGTGCTGACCAAGGGCGTGACGCCCTCGGCCCCCGATCCGCGCGTGATCGAGGCGCTGGCCGATGACCTGAACACGGCGGGGGCGATTTCGGTGCTGTATACGCTGAAGGACGACCCGGCGGCGCTGCTGGCCTCGGCCCGGTTCATGGGGCTGCTGCAGGAAGATATGGGCGACTGGATGCAGCATGACCTTGCCAGCATTGCCAATGTCACCTTTTCGGTTCCCGAAGCGCTGGCGAAGCTGACGCAGAAGCTGGGCGATCTGCGCAGCGCGGCGATGGACAGCAAGGACTTTTCCGGCGTGGACGCGCTGAAAGCCGCACTGACCGGCGCCGGGGTCGAGGTGCGCATGTCCAAGGCCGGGGTCGAGCTGATCGCGGGTCCGCGTCTGGACGTGGTGGCGCTTGGGGCGCTGCTGTGACCCAGCGGCTGTATCTTTACGACACCACCCTGCGCGACGGGCAGCAGACGCAGGGCGTGCAGTTCTCGGCCGATGAAAAGGCCGAGATCGCGCAGATGCTGGATGCGCTTGGCGTCGATTACATCGAAGGCGGCTGGCCAGGGGCGAACCCGACGGACAGTGATTTCTTCGCCTCGGCGCCCGCCACCCGCGCCATGATGACCGCCTTTGGCATGACCAAGCGGGCAGGCCGCTCGGCGCAGAATGACGATGTGCTGGCGGCGGTGCTGGATGCCGGGACGGGCGCGGTCTGTCTGGTCGGCAAGACGCATCCGTTCCATGTCCATGAGGCGCTGGGGATTTCGCTGCAGGATAATCTGGAGAATATCCGCGCCTCGGTCGCGCATGTGGTGGCGGCGGGCCGCGAGGCGATCTTTGATGCCGAGCATTTCTTCGATGGCTATGCCGATGATGCCGATTATGCGCTGTCCTGTCTGCACGCGGCGCTGGATGCGGGCGCGCGCTGGGTGGTGCTGTGCGACACCAATGGCGGCACGCTGCCGGGGCAGGTGGGCCAGATCACGCAGCAGGTCATCGCGGCGGGCGTGCCCGGCGACCGTCTGGGGATCCATTGCCATGACGATACCGGCAATGCCGTTGCCTGCACGCTGGCCGCCATCGATGCGCGCGCGCGCCAGATCCAAGGCACGCTGAACGGTCTGGGCGAACGCTGCGGCAATGCCAGCCTGACGACGCTGATCCCGACGCTGCTGTTGAAACAGCCCTATGCCTCGGCCTTCACCACCGGCTTGCAGGGGCTGGCCGGGCTGACCCGAATCTCTCGCAGGCTGGATGAGATCCTGAACCGCGCGCCCAGCCGCGCCGCGCCCTATGCCGGAACCTCGGCCTTTGCGCACAAGGCCGGGCTGCATGCCAGCGCGATCGTCAAAAACCCCGCGACCTATGAACATATCGACCCAAGCCTTGTCGGCAATGAGCGCGTCATTCCGATGTCCAATCAGGCGGGCCAGTCGAACCTGCGCGCCCGTCTGGCCGAGGCGGGCATCATCGTCAGCCGCGACGATCCGGCCCTGCCGCGCATCCTTGATCTGGTCAAGACGCGCGAGGATGCCGGCTATGCCTATGACGGCGCGCAGGCCAGTTTCGAGCTGCTGGCTTTGACCGAGCTGGGCCGGATGCAGCATTTCTTCGATGTCGAGCGTTACCGCGTCACCATCGAACGACGCAAGAATGCCTTGGGCAAACGCATCTCGGTATCGGAAGCCGTGGTCGTGGTGCAGATCGGCGGGCAGCGGATGCTGTCGGTCAGCGAAAGCATCGGCCCCGAAGGCGACGATCTGGGCCCGGTCAACGCGCTGTGGCGGGCGCTGGCCAAGGATCTTGGTCCCTATCAGGCGGCGATCAGCGACATGCACCTGACCGATTTCCGCGTCCGCATCACCGGCGCGGGGGTCGAGGCGACGACGCGCGTCAATATCGAAAGCGCCGATCATCAGGGCCGCCGCTGGTCCACCGTGGGCGTGTCGCCCAACATCGTCGATGCCAGTTTCGAGGCGCTGGTCGAGGCGATCCGCTGGAAGCTGATCCGCGACGGGATCGGCGCGGCATGAGCCTTGATCTGTGCGCCGACACGCTGCGCGAGCATGACCCGGACCGCTTCGGCATCTGTCTGCTGGCCCCCGCCGAGGCGCGGGCGAAGCTGCTGACGTTGTTTGCGCTGAATCTGGAACTGGCCCGCGCGCCCCTTGCCTCGAATGAGCCGCTGATCGCCGAGATGCGCCTGCAATGGTGGGTCGAACGGCTTGAGGATATCGGCGCGGGCAAGTCGCAATCGCATGAATTACTGACGCCCCTGGCCGAAGCCTGGGGGCCGCGCGCCGCCGGTTTTGCCGTGCTTGCCGACCCCCGCCGCCGCGACACCCTGCGCGAGCCGCATGACGGGCCGCAGGCGGTCGGCGATTATGTCCGCGCGACTGCCGTGCCGCTGGCCGAATTCGCCGCCGAGGCCCTTGATGGGCCGAAGGCGGCGATGCCCGTCCTTGCCGCGCAGGCCGAAGGGGTGGGCATCGCCAACTGGCTGGCCGCCTTGCCCGCCTTGCAGGGCATCGGGCTTGGCCTTTGGGATCCCGCGCCGGAGGTGCTGGCGGATCTGGCCGCCCGCGCCACCGCGCGGCTGGATCATGCGCGCGGGCAGCGCCGTCTTGTGCCGCGCCGTCTGGCGCCGGTGCTGTTTGCCGGGGCGGGCGTCCGGCCGGTGCTGCGCGCCGCGCCGCAGGGGATCGAGGCCCTGGCCCAGACCAGCCCGTCGGAATTCCGCAAGCGGCTGGCCTTGGGGGCCTTTGCGCTGACCCATCGCTGGTGGATATGACAAAGGGCGGCCCGAAGGCCGCCCTTTTCAACATGTCCCGAAAGATCAGCCGCGCAGGATCGAACGGCCCGCATATTCGGCCGAGGCACCCAGCGCCTCTTCGATGCGGATCAGCTGGTTGTATTTCGCCAGCCGGTCCGACCGCGCCAGCGAACCGGTCTTGATCTGGCCGCAATTGGTCGCCACCGCCAGATCGGCGATGGTCGCGTCCTCGGTTTCGCCCGAACGGTGCGACATGACCGAGGTATAACCGGCACGGTCGGCCATGCGCACGGCGTCCAGCGTCTCGGTCAGGGTGCCGATCTGGTTGACCTTGACCAGCAGCGAGTTGCCGCAGCCCTTGGCGATGCCTTCGGCCAGACGGGCGGGGTTCGTCACGAACAGATCGTCGCCCACCAGTTGCACGCGGTCGCCCAGCGTGTCGGTCAGAAGCTTCCAGCCTTCCCAGTCGTCTTCCGAACAGCCGTCCTCGATCGACAGGATCGGATAGGCATCGCACAGCGCCTTCAGATAATCGACGTTTTCGGCGGGGGTCAGGGATTTCCCTTCGCCCTTCATCTCATACTTGCCGCCCTTGAAATATTCGGTCGAGGCGCAGTCAAGCGCCAGCATGATATCGTCGCCGGGGCGGTAGCCGGCCTTTTCGATGGCCTTCAGCACGAAATCCAGCGCGTCGCGGGTGCTGGAAAGGTTCGGCGCAAAGCCGCCCTCATCGCCGATGCCGGTGGACAGGCCCGCCGCCGACAGTTCCTTTTTCAGCGTGTGGAACACTTCCGAACCCATGCGCACGGCGTCGCGGATGTTTTCCGCCGAAACCGGCATGATCATGAATTCCTGAATGTCGATCGGGTTGTCGGCATGTTCGCCGCCATTGATGATGTTCATCATCGGCACCGGCAGGATGCGCGCGCCCGTGCCGCCGACATAGCGGTAAAGCGGCTGCGCGCTGGCTTCGGCTGCGGCTTTCGCCACGGCCAGCGACACACCTAGAATGGCGTTCGCGCCCAGACGGCCCTTGTTGTGGGTGCCGTCCAGATCGATCATGGCGCGGTCGATGCCGATCTGGTCGGTCACATCTTCGCCGATCAGGTTCTCGGCGATTTCACCGTTCACGGCGCTGACGGCTTCCAGCACGCCCTTGCCCATATAGCGCGATTTGTCGCCGTCGCGCTTTTCCACCGCTTCATGCGCGCCGGTCGAGGCGCCCGAGGGCACGGCGGCGCGGCCCATGGTGCCGTCTTCCAGCGTGACATCGACCTCGACGGTCGGGTTGCCGCGGCTGTCCAGGATCTCGCGTGCGAAAATGTCGATGATGGCGGTCATGTCCGTCCCTCTCGTGACAATGGTTGAGGGTTGTTTAGCGACCTTCGCAGGTGCGGAAAAGCGTCATTCCGGGCCGTTATCGCTGACAGGCCGCAAATTTCCGGCGCCGCTGGCCGCGCTGCGCGGCTGAAGCCGGATATCGGCCCAGATCGGCAGGTGATCCGAGGCAAGGCGCGCGATCTGGCTGTTCCAGACGCCATGGCCGGTGACTTCGATGCCATGCGACACCGCGATGCGGTCATAGCGCAGGCGGGGGAAGGGCGCGGGCCAGCTGGGGCCGGGGGCGATGACCTGCATCGGCTCTAGCGCCTCGAGCCCGCGATTGTCGTGCCATTCGTTGAAATCGCCGGTCAGCACCAGCCGGTCGTCGCGGCCCATGCGGCGGGCCTGTTCGATGATCCGCTTCAACTGCGCCCGCCGCGACGACCGCACCAGTCCCAGATGCACCGCAACGATGGTGATGCCGGGCAGATGCAGCGCCAGCGCGCCGCGCGGCTCGATCCCCGGCAGGGGCAGGCGGCGGACCTGCGCGCCCTGCATCAGTTCGGGACGCATCAGGATGGTCTGCCCGTGCCAGCCCAGCGAATTTTCGCCCGTGCCATAGAAGGCGGCGGGGACCATGCCCGTCGCCTCCTGGATCTGGGCGCGGGGCAGGGCTTCGGGGCGGGTGCCCATGCGGAAATCGACCTCTTGCAGGGCGATCACATCGGCGCCCAGATCGGCGATGACCTTGAAGTTGCGTTCAGGCGCATAGGGCCCGGTCATGCCGCGGCATTTGTGCAGGTTATAGCTGGCCAGTCGCAGGCTGTCGTGTCGCATAAGCCCTCAGGTGCCACAGAAGGTGCGCTGGACGATTTCATCGGCCAATGGCGCCTGCGCCAGATCATCCCATTCTGCGCGGTCGGTAAAGGGGTCGCGCAAGGCGGCATCCAGCCGGTGAAACAGCGTGAAATCCCCATCGTCGCGGGCGGCGGCAATCGCCTGCTCGATCCGGTGATTGCGCGGAATGCGGCGCGGATTGGCCCGCGCCATGACGGCAGGTGCATCGGCCAGACCCTGAATGCGGGCCTGCCAGTCGCGCGCCCACAGATCATAGCCGTCACGGTCGGTGAATTCGTCGCGCGCCGTGCCGTCCGACAGCCCGGCAAAGACGCGGGTGAAATCCGCCCGCCCGGCCGCCATCAGGTCCAGAAGCCGGTCGATCAGCGCCTGATCCTCGGGGCGCGGTGTGCTGATGCCCAGCTTGGCGGCAAAGCGGCGATGCCCCTCGGCCTTGTAGATCTCGGGGAAACTGTGAACGATGCGCGTGGCCTCGGCCACCGCCGCGTCGTCATTGCCCATCAGCGGCACAAGGCAACTGGCAAGCTGCGCCAGATTCCACACCGCGATATTGGGCTGTTCGTTCCACGCATAGCGCCCGCCCGCGTCGATCGAGGAAAACACCTGCGCGGGCTTGTAGCCGTCCATGAAGGCGCAGGGGCCATAATCGATCGTCTCGCCCGAGACGGACATGTTGTCGGTGTTCATGACGCCATGAATGAACCCCAGCCCCATCCACCCGGCAATCGTCGCGGCCTGCGCATCGACCACGGCCTGCAAAAGCTGGGCCGGGGTCTTGGCGTCGGGATAATGCCGCGCCATCACATGCTGGGCCAGAAGCCGCAGCCGGTCCAGATCGCCCCGCGCGGCATAGAATTCAAACGTGCCCACCCGGATATGGCTGGAGGCCACGCGGGTCAGCACCGCGCCGGGCAGCAACTGTTCGCGGATGACCTGTTCGCCCGTGCTCACGGCGGCCAGAGCGCGGGTGGTCGGGATGCCGAAGGCGGCCATGAATTCGCTGACCAGATATTCGCGCAGAACCGGCCCAAGCCATGCCCGGCCATCGCCGCGCCGCGAAAACGGCGTAGGCCCCGCACCCTTCAACTGGATGTCGAACCGTATGCCATCCGGCGCCACGATTTCGCCCAGCAGAACCGCGCGCCCGTCCCCAAGTTGCGGGGAAAACCCGCCGAACTGATGGCCGGCATAGGCCTGCGCTATCGGCTCGGCCCCGTCGGGCAGGGCGTTTCCGGCCAGCATCTGCAAGCCCTCGGGCCCGGCCAGCCAGTCCGCATCCAGCCCAAGCCGTTCGGCCAGGGGCCGGTTCAGCGCCACCAGCCTGGCATCGCGCACCGGCGTCGGCGCGGTGCGGGTGAAGAAGCCTTCGGGAAGCCGGGCATAACTGTTGTCGAACTGGATCATCGCGCCTCTCCTTTCGACCTTATCTAGCCTTGATTGCCGAAAAGTTAAGGGCAGGGCCTAATGCGTGACGCTGTCGGACAGCAGGTTGATGACCACGACCCCCGCGACGATCAGGCCGATCCCGACGATGGCGGCCAGATCCAGCTTCTGCCCGAAAGCGACGAATCCGATCATCGACACCAGAACGATGCCCAGCCCGCTCCAGATCGCATAAGCCACGCCCAGCGGCATGGTGCGCAAGACCAGCGACAGGAAATAGAACGAGGCCGCATAGCACAGCCCCATCGCCAGCGTCGGCGCCAGCTTGGTGAATTGCTGGCTGCGCTGCAGGAAATTGGTGCCGATGACCTCCAGCGTGATGGCGATCAGCAAGGTGGCATAGGTGATGGCAGGCATGGCGGCTCCTTGGGATTCCGGGCCATCTAAATTGCCTCTCACGTGAAAGTCACGTTAGACTTGAAAGTGACGGGCGGGGCGCGTATCCCACGGCTTTGCTTTCAGGGCCCAAGGATAGCGCACGTGAAGTTTCTCGATCTCGCAAAAGTCTATGTCCGCTCGGGCGGCGGAGGCGCGGGATGCGTGTCGTTCCGTCGCGAAAAATTCATCGAATATGGCGGTCCCGATGGCGGTGACGGCGGGCGCGGCGGCGATGTCTGGGCCGAGGCCGTGGGCGGGCTGAACACGCTGATCGACTTCCGCTTTCAGCAGCATTTCTTTGCGAAATCCGGCCAGCACGGCATGGGCTCGCAGCGCACCGGCGCCTCGGGCGACGATATCGTTCTCAGCATCCCGGTCGGGACCGAGATCCTGGACGAGGATCAGGAAACCGTCATCGCCGATGTGACGCAGCCGGGCCAGCGCGTGCTGCTGGCCAAGGGCGGCAATGGCGGCTTTGGCAACCTGCATTTCAAAAGCTCGACCAACCGCTCGCCGCGCAATGCCAATCCGGGGCTGCCGGGGGTGGAACGCACGCTGTGGCTGCGCCTGAAACTGATCGCCGATGCCGGGCTGTTGGGGCTGCCCAATGCCGGGAAATCGACCTTCCTGTCCGCGGTGTCGAATGCGCGGCCGAAGATCGCGGATTACCCCTTCACCACGCTGCATCCCAATCTGGGCGTGGTGGGTGTCGATACCTATGAATTCGTCATGGCCGACATTCCCGGCCTGATCGAAGGCGCGTCCGAAGGGCGTGGCCTTGGCGATCAGTTTCTGGGCCATGTCGAGCGCTCGCGCGTGCTTCTGCATCTGATCGACGGCACCTCGGACGATGTGGCGGGCGATGCGCGCACCATCCTGAACGAACTTGCGGCCTATTCCCCGGCCTTGGCAGAAAAGCCGCGCATTACCGCGCTGAACAAGATCGACGCGATGGAGCCCGATGAGATCGCCGAAAAGCAGGCCGCGCTGCAGGCCGAACTGGGCGGCAAGATCCATCTGATGTCCGGCGTCTCGCGCGAGGGGGTGACCGATGTGCTGCGTGCGCTGTGGTCGGAAATCGCGCCGTCGCGCCAGCCGGTCGAGGAAAAGGACAGCGGATCGTGGCAACCGTGACGCCCGATCTGGCGCGCGCCCAGCGGCTTGTTGTCAAGATCGGCTCGGCCCTGCTGGTCGATGCGCAGGGGCTGCGGGCCGAATGGCTGCGCGCGCTGTGTGACGACGTGGCGGCGGCGCGGGCGCGGGGGACGGATGTGGTGCTCGTCTCCTCGGGCGCGATCGCGCTGGGGCGCAAGGTGCTGGATCTGCCCGCCGGTCCGCTGCGCGTCGAGCAATCGCAGGCCGCAGCGGCGGTGGGCCAGATCCGTCTGGCCCGCGCCTATGAAGAGGCGCTGGCTCCGCACGGCGTCAAGACCGCGCAGCTTCTGCTGACACTGGATGACAGCACCGACCGCCGCCGCTATCTGAACAGCCGCGCCACCATGCAAACGCTGCTGGCCTTGGGCACGGTGCCCATCGTCAACGAAAACGACACCGTGGCCACGGATGAAATCCGCTTTGGCGACAATGACCGGCTGGCAGCGCAGATCGCGGTGACCTGCGGGGCCGATCAGCTTTTGCTGCTGTCGGATGTGGACGGGCTTTATACCGCCAATCCCAAGACCGATCCGGCCGCCCGCCACCTGCCGGTAATCCAGCAGATCACCCCGGATATCGAGGCCATGGGCGGCGATCCCATCTCGGGTCTCAGCAAGGGCGGCATGAAGACCAAACTGATGGCCGCGCGCACCGCGGTCGCAGGCGGCTGCGCCATGGCCATCGCCGAAGGCTCGGTCCTCAACCCTCTGACAGCGGTGGCGAGCGGGTCGCGCGTCAGCTGGTTCCTGCCCGATACAGACCCGCAGGCCGCCCGCAAACGCTGGATCGCGGCGATGAAACCCAAGGGCGAAATCAGCGTCGATGCCGGCGCCGCCGATGCCCTGCGTCACGGAAAATCGCTGCTGCCCGCCGGGATCACATCCGTGGCTGGCCGTTTCGGACGTGGCGATCCGGTCGCCGTTCTTGACGCGAAAGGTGCGCGCCTGGCCGCAGGTCTGGTCCGCTATTCCGCGACCGAGGCTCGGGCCATAGCCGGGCATCGCAGCGATGAGATCGAGACCATCCTTGGCTATCCCGGCCGTGCGGCGTTGATTCACCGCGACGATATGGTGATGTGATCTCTGGCGGCGGATGCTGTGATTTGGGTATTTGAAAAACAAGGAATGCCCGAGCGTGGCGCTTCTGATCTTCCTTGTTTTTCAAATACCCATGTTGCGAGATGTCCACCGGGCGCGGCGGTCGCGCATCATTCGATGGTGCTGGGTTTCGCCAAGGCTCTGCGGCCCTGAGAAAGGCGGCGGATCTGGGACAATTTCACGGCGTTTTCGCCCGGTGCGGGCAGGGAAAGCGCGGTGTCGCGCATCATGTTGATGCCGTCTTCGCTGCGCGCGGGCAGGGTGGCGGGCAGGATGGCGGGGCCTACGGTGACGCGGAAGGGTTGTGAGGATTTGTTCAGGACTTCGTTGAACAATGTCACGTCGCGCACCGTGGGATGGATTGCGTCCAGCAAATAGAACAGGGATGAATTGCGGGCGCGGATGTTCAGCGGGATCACTGGCACGTCGAATTTCTTGGCGATCATTGCGGCACTTGCCATCCAGGGACGTTCATGCAGCGTCAGGCCATGGCGTTTCGCCAGCCGTCCCGAGGGGAAGATCAGACCGATGCGTCCGCGTTCCATCGCTTCGCGGGTATAGTCCATCGTGGCGCGTGTCTTGGCGTGGCTGCGCTTTTCGGCGCGCCATTCGACTGGCGCGATCAAATTGGCGAATTGCGGCAGCACCCGCATGATATCGTGATTGGCATAGATGAACATGTCATCGCGCACCGCCGACACGACGGCATTCAGTACGATGCCGTCGGCGATGCCGGTCGGGTGGTTCGACACGATCAGCGCCGGGCCGGTTGCCGGGATATGTTCCAGCCCCTCGACCGTCAGATCGCGCACGATCAGCTGGCTCATGCGGCGCATGATTTCATCGCTGGGCAAGTCGCGGAATTCCGCGCCAAGTTCGACCGTGCGGGGATAGCGCAGCAACCACATCAGCGCGCGGCGTGCCAGATTATGATGCCAGCGTCCGGAAAAGAGCCACGGCGCCCGCTCATGTATCAGCGGATCAAGACGGTGTTGCATGTCTTCGCGGGCTTCCATGCCGGCAGTATTGCCGCGCATGGAAGCGGGCTGCAAGGGCGCTTCGTGCAGGCTCATGCAGGACCGGCAAGGATGCGCGTAACCATTTCCGCGGTGTTGCGCGAAAGTCCCGGCAGATCGGCGATGCGTTGCAAGGCGGCCCGCGCCTTGGCCTGACGGGCTGTGTCATAGCGGGCGAAGGTCTCGAATGCCGAGGACATGCGCGCGGTCGTCTGCGCATTCACCGGATCCAGCTTCATCAGCCATTCCGCAACAAAATCGTAGCCCGAGCCATCTGCGGCGTGGAACGCTGCGTGATTCGCCGTCAGGCCCGCAATCAGCGCGCGGAAGCGGTTGGGGTTCTTCCAGTCGAAATCAGGCCGTGCCGCCAGCTCGCGTGCCCGCGCCACGGCATCGCCCGGCGCGGCGCGCAGGGGTTGGACCATGAACCATTTGTCCATCACCAGTCGGTTGTCGCGGAACTGCGCCTCGAATTCCGCCAGCGGCTGCGCGGCCCGGCCGGTGGCGATCAGTTGCTCAAGCGCGCCCTGACGTTCGGTCATATTGTCCGCGCTGGCAAAGAGGTGCTGAGCCCGGTCGCCGCCATCAAGGCGCGACAGATAGGCAAGGCAGGCCAGCCGCAGGCTGCGGCGGCCCGCGCCCTTTGCATCGGGGTGATAGGTCTCTGTGGCCATCGCATCGTACAGCCCCGCGAACTGCGCCTCATAGGCGGTCGCGATCTCTGTCATCATCGCGCGGCGCGCGGCGTGGATGGCATCGGGGTCGGGGACCGCGCCACGGGTGGCGATGGTGGTGGCGATTTCCTCATCGCCGGGCAGGGCAAGGCACAGCGCGGCGAAAGCCGGATCGGCCGGGGCATCGTCCAGCACGCCCGCCAGCGCGCGGATGAATTCCGCACCGCCCGTCGCGCCGGTCGCCCGTGCGATCAGCCCGTCCAGCGCCAGATCGTGGCCCGCCTGCCAGCGGGCAAAAGGATCGGTGTCATGGGCCAGCAGCAGCGCCTGATCGGCCGGGCTCATCTGGCGCGTCACCGTCACCGGGGCCGAGAAGCCGCGCAGCAGCGACACGACCGGACGTGCGCCAAGACCGTCGAAGCGGAAGCTTTGCGTGGCGTCGGTCATTTCCAGAACCGTGGTGTCCAGCACCTGATCGCCATTCGGGCCGATCAGGCCAAGCGCGATGGGAATGACGCGGGCGGGTTTTTCCGGCTGCCCGGGCGTGGGCGCTGTGGTCTGGGCAAAGTCCAGAACCAGCGTGCCATCGGTAAAGGTCTCGGTCATGGTCAGGCGCGGCGTGCCGGCATCGGTATACCAGAGCTTGAACTGCGTCAGGTCGCGCCCGGTCGCGTCCTGGAACACGGCGATCCAGTCCTCGATCGTGCAGGCCTGACCGTCGTGGCGGCTGAAATACAGATCCAGCGCGGCGCGATAGGCGTCGTCGCCCACCAGCCGCTTCAGCATTCCAATGACCTCGGCGCCCTTTTCATAGACGGTCGCGGTATAGAAATTGTTGATTTCCTGATAGTGATCGGGGCGCGGCGGATGGGCCAGCGGGCCTGCGTCCTCGCGGAACTGGCGGGCGCGCAGGGTCTGGACATCGGCGATGCGCTTGACCGCGGCCGAGCGCATGTCGGAGGTGAACTGCTGGTCGCGAAAGACCGTCAGCCCCTCTTTCAGGCAAAGCTGGAACCAGTCGCGGCAGGTGATGCGGTTGCCGGTCCAGTTGTGGAAATATTCGTGCCCGATCACGCCTTCGATGCGTTCATAATCGCCATCGGTGGCGGTTTCCGCCGTGGCCAGCACCAGCTTCGAGTTGAAGATGTTCAGCCCCTTGTTCTCCATCGCGCCCATGTTGAAGTCATCGACGGCGACGATGTTGAAGACCGACAGATCGTATTCCCGGCCATAGGCCCGTTCGTCCCACTGCATCGAGCGGATCAGGCTTTCCAGCGCATAGCCCGCGCGGGGTTCATCGCCCGGGCGCACCCAGACATTCAGCGCGACATCCGCGCCCGACATGGTGGTGAAGCTGTCCGACACCGCCCGCAGATCGCCCGCCACCAGCGCGAACAGATAGGCCGGTTTCGGCCAGGGATCGTGCCATTCTGCCATGCCCGCCGACTGGCTGACCGGGTTGCCGTTCGACAGCAGCACCGGCATGTCGGAATGGATGGTGACGTGAAACGGCGCCATCACATCGGGGCGGTCGGGATACCATGTGATGTGGCGAAAGCCCTGCGCCTCGCATTGGGTGCAGAACATGCCGCCCGAGAGATACAGCCCCTCCAGCGCGGTATTGGCCTGCGGGTCGATCTGCACCTCGGCCTGAAAGGTGAAGGCGTCGGGCAGATCGCGGATGACCAGCCGTTCGCCTTCCGGCGTAGCCGTGACGGGCTTGCCGTCGATGGCCAGATGCAAGGTCGTCAGGCCCACGCCGTCCAGGACCAGATCACCCGGCGCGATGCGGCGGAATTCGATCTGCGACAGCACGCGGGTCGCGCGCGGATCCAGATGAAAGGTCAGCCGGGTCTGGTCGATCTGGAAGGGATAGGCTTGCCAGTCGGCAAGATATTGGGTGGCGGCCATGGCGACTGCTCCAATCTGAAAAAAAACTTGCAAGGCGCGGAACTCACGCGGAAACTCGATTGTTAACTGCCGGATAGCCGGGTCGCAAGTCGTGCTGTAGGATGGGCTGCGGATCATCCGGCTTCACGACTTTCCCGCGCTGAACATGAGCCTGAGGAGAGCCGTGATGGCCAATTACGACCCGAACGACCCGAACCGGACTGATCCCGTCGATCCCAATCGTCCCGGTCAGGTCAACCAGACCTATGTTGAACCCGTTGAACGGCGCGCTTCGCCGCTGCCGCTGATCATCGGCATTCTGCTGGCACTGGCGATCGCCTATTTCGTGCTGCAATACTTCATGAGCCGCAACGAAGTGACGACCGGCGACGAACCCGCCGTCACCACGACCGAGCCTGCTGCGGATGCGACCACGACCGCCCCGGCCGCGACGACCACCGCCCCGGTGGAACCGGCCACGCCTGCTGCCGATGCGGCTGACAGCGCGGCGGATGCGGCCAATGACGCGGCAACCGCGGCCGGTAACGCTGCCGACGCGGCAGGCGAAGCCGCCAGCGACGCCGCGAGTGCCGCCGGTGAAGCGGCCAGCGACGCGGGCAATGCCGCCGCCGATGCGGCCAGCGATGCCGCCACTGCCGCGGGTGACGCTGCCAACAACGCCGCCGATGCGGCGGGCGAAGCTGCCGGTGCCGCGCAAGACGCAGCCAGCGACGCAGCGAACGCTGCGGGCGAGGCGATGGACAATGCAGCCGACGCGGCGGATGACGCGATCTCGGTCGAACCGGCCGCTCCGGCGACCACGACGCCCGCACCCACGACCCCCGCACCCGAGGCTGGCACGACCACCCCGGCTCCAACCAGCAACTGATCGGCTGAGCCTTCGACATCGCCGCCATCCGGTCTGACCGGGTGGCGGTTTTTTCGTTTTTGTAAACTGTCATTATCCGCTGGCTATAAAGTTGCCACGGTTGAAACACCCCCGGGTTTGGCATACCACCGTGTACAAACCGGGATTTGGGAAGGAGATAACGGCAGATGGCACGGGTCGAGAAGGCAGGTCTGCGCGTCGATGAGACGCTGGCGAATTTCATCAATCAGCGTGCCTTGCCCGGCAGCGGCATCCAGCCCGAACGCTTCTGGGACGGGCTGTCGCGCTTGCTGCATGAATTCGGCCCGCGCAACAAGGCGCTGCTGGCGCGCCGCGATGAGCTGCAATCGGCCATCGACGCATGGCATCTGGGCCAGCGCGGCGCGTCATGGGATGCGGGCGCATACCGCGATTTCCTGTCCGAGATCGGCTATCTGGTCCCCGAGGGCGAGGCGTTTCAGATTGAAACCCCGGCCACCGATCCCGAATTCGCCGATCTTGCCGGGCCGCAGCTTGTCGTGCCGATCACCAATGCACGCTATGCGCTGAACGCCGCGAATGCCCGCTGGGGCAGCCTTTACGATGCGCTTTACGGCACCGATGCCATGGGCGATCTGCCGCAGGGCAAGGGCTATGACGCCCAGCGTGGCGCGCGGGTCATCGCGTGGGGCCGCGATTTTCTGGATGGCGCGGTGGCTTTGGCCTCGGGCAGCTGGGCGGAGATCGACGCGGTATCGGTCGCGGATGGCGCGCTGGTCCCGGCGCTGCGCGACGGCGCGAAATTCGCGGGCCATATCGGGGCAGCCGAGGCGCCGACCGACATTTTCCTGCGCAACAACGGGCTGCTGATCCGTCTGGTCATCGACCGCTCGACCCCGGTGGGCGGGCAGGACAAGGCGGGCATTTCCGATATCGTGCTGGAATCGGCGCTGTCGGCCATCATCGACTGCGAGGATTCGGTGGCCTGCGTCGATGGCGAGGACAAGGCGCTGGCCTATTCCAACTGGCTGGGCCTGATGGATGGCACGCTGTCGGAAAGCGTCGAAAAGGGCGGCAAGACCTTTACCCGCCGCCTGAACCCGGACGTGACTTTTACCGGGCCGGACGGGGGTCAGGTGACGGTCAAGGGCCGCTCGCTGATGCTGGTGCGCAATGTGGGCCACCTGATGACCACGCCCGCCATTCTGGATCGCGACGGTGCCGAGGTCTATGAAGGGCTGATGGACGCGATGGTGACCACGCTGTGTTCGCTGCGCGATCTGGCCAGGGGCGACAGCGGCAACTCGGTTACCGGCTCGATCTATGTGGTCAAGCCCAAGATGCACGGCCCGGAAGAGGTGGCCTTCGCCAGCGAGATCTTCGATTTCGTCGAGGAGGTGCTGGGCCTGCCGCGCAACACCGTCAAGCTGGGCATCATGGACGAAGAGCGCCGCACCAGCGCCAATCTGGCCGAATGCATCCGTGCCGCGAAACATCGCGTGGCCTTCATCAACACGGGCTTTCTGGACCGCACCGGGGATGAATACCACACCTCGATGGAGGCGGGCGCGATGCTGGCCAAGGGCGAGATGAAGGCGCAGCCGTGGATTTCCGCCTATGAGGATCGCAACGTCGATATCGGACTGGCCTGCGGGCTGGCGGGCCGCGCGCAGATCGGCAAGGGCATGTGGGCGATGCCCGACCGCATGGCCGACATGCTGGCGCAAAAGATCGGCCATCCGCAATCGGGCGCGAATACCGCATGGGTGCCCAGCCCGACCGCCGCGACCCTGCATGCGACGCATTATCACAAGGTCGATGTGCATGCCCGTCAGGCCGAAATCGAGGCGCTGAAACGTCCCGCCCGTCTGGACGATCTGCTGACCATCCCGGTCACCGCCGGGCGCAACTACTCGGACGCGGAAATCACGCGCGAGTTGGAAAACAACTGTCAGGGCATCCTTGGCTATGTGGTGCGCTGGATCGATCAGGGCGTCGGCTGCTCGAAAGTGCCCGATATCAATGATGTCGGCCTGATGGAGGACCGGGCCACGCTGCGCATCTCGGCGCAGTCGCTGGCGAACTGGCTGCACCACGGTGTCGTCAGCCAGCAGCAGGTCATGGATGCGATGCGCAAGATGGCCGATGTGGTGGACCGCCAGAATGCGGGCGATGCCGCCTATCGTCCGATGGCGCCGGGCTTTGACGGCGTGGCATTTCAGGCCGCCTGCGATCTGGTGTTTCTGGGCCGCGTGCAGCCCTCGGGCTATACCGAGCCGGTGCTGCATGCCCGCCGCCTTCAGGCCAAGGCCGAAGCGCGCGGCTGATCCGCCGGTCTGCATGGAAAACGAACCCGGTCGGCCATCGCGCCGACCGGGTTTTTCGTTCGGCGGACCGCTTGCGTCGATCCGTCGCATGACGCGGCGTCGCATTTACGGATGATGTTACGCCGTCACGGTCTTGTGAAAGATTGTTGCGCAATGCTATGCAGCCCCTGTTAAGACGCTAACAGGGGAGGTGCCTTCGTGAAGATCGGCGCTTTGAAAGAGAGTTTCGAGGGTGAGGCGCGGGTCGCCATCACTCCGTCCTCGGCAGCCCATCTGAAGAAGCTGGGTCACGAGGTTTTCGTGCAATCCGGCGCCGGCATCCGTGCCGGCTTTTCGGACGGCGCTTATCAGGCGGCAGGCATCACGGTCGAACCGACTGCCAGCGCCCTGATCAATGACGTGGATGTCGTGGTCAAGGTGCGCCCGCCCGAAAGCGATGAGATCGGCCAGATGCGCCGGGGTCAGACGCTGATTTCGCATTTCTGGCCCGCCCAGAATGCCGATCTGCTGGAGGCCGCGCGCGAACAGGGCGTCACCGCCATCGCCATGGACATGGTGCCGCGCATCTCGCGCGCGCAAAAGATGGACGCGCTGTCCTCGATGGCGAATATCGCGGGCTATCGCGCGGTGATCGAGGCTGCGAACAATTTTGGCCGCTTCTTCACGGGTCAGGTGACGGCTGCGGGCAAGGTGCCGCCGGCCAAGGTGCTGATCGTCGGTGCGGGCGTGGCAGGCCTTGCCGCCATCGGTGCGGCGACCAGTCTGGGCGCGCAGGTCTATGCCTTCGACGTGCGGCCGGAAGTGGCCGAGCAGATCGAGTCGATGGGCGCGGAATTCGTCTATCTGGACTTTTCCGAAGCCCAGACCGACGGCGCGACCACGGGCGGCTATGCGGCGCCGTCCTCGCCCGAGTTCCGCGAAGCGCAGCTGAAGAAATTCCGCGAACTCGCGCCCCAGATGGATATCGTCATCACCACGGCGCTGATCCCCGGCCGCCCGGCACCGAAGCTGTGGACCGAGGACATGGTTCAGGCGATGAAGACCGGCAGCGTCATCGTGGACCTTGCCGCAGAACGCGGCGGCAACTGCGATCTGACCATCCCGGATGAGCGTTTCGTCACCGAAAACGGCGTCGTCATCATCGGCTATACCGATTTCCCTTCGCGGATGGGCGCACAGGCCTCCGAGCTTTATGGCAACAACATCCGCCATATGCTGGCCGACCTGACCCCCGCCAAGGATGGCGTCATCGTCCAGAACATGGAAGATGACGTGATCCGCGGCGCGACCGTTACCCATGACGGCGATGTGACATGGCCGCCGCCGCCGCCCAAGGTCGCGGCTATCGCGGCACAGAAGCCCAAGGAAAAGGCCCGCGAACTGACGCCCGAGGAAAAGCGGGCGAATGAAGTCGCGGCCTTCAAGGCGCAGACCAAGTCGCAGGTGACGCTGCTTGCGGCAGGCGCGCTGGTGATGCTGCTGGTGGGCTGGGTTGCACCGCCCAGCTTTCTTGCGCATTTCATCGTTTTCGTTCTGGCCTGTTTCGTGGGCTTTCAGGTCATCTGGAATGTCAGCCATTCGCTGCACACGCCGCTGATGGCGATCACCAACGCCATTTCCTCGATCATCATCGTCGGCGCGCTGCTGCAGATCGGTTCGGGGTCGTGGCTGGTCGTGGTGCTGGGCGCGCTGTCGGTGCTGATGGCCGGGGTCAATATCTTTGGCGGCTTCCTGGTCACGCGCCGGATGCTGGCCATGTTCCAGAAGTCGTAAGGAGGGCATGATGGAATTCGGAGTAAGCACCGCCGCCTATGTGGTCGCGGCCGTCCTGTTCATCCTGTCGCTGGGTGGACTTTCGGGGCAGGAAAGCGCCAAGCGCGCGGTCTGGTACGGCATTGCCGCCATGGCGCTGGCCGTGGTCGCCACGCTCTTCGGGCCGGGCGCGGGCAACTGGTTCTTGTCGCTGGTCATGCTGGCCATTGGCGGCGGCATTGGCTGGATCGTCGCCAAACGCGTGCAGATGACGGAAATGCCGCAGCTTGTCGCGGCGATGCACAGCCTTGTCGGCCTTGCCGCCGTGCTGATCGGCTTCAACGCGCAGTTTGAACTGGGCCGCGTGCTGCGGGCCAAGGCCGCTGATGCCACCGCGCATTTCGAGGGCTTCGCCGCCGTTCTGGCCCACAAAACCCCTGCCGAGATCGCCATGCTGAAGGTCGAGGTCGCGCTGGGGATCTTCATCGGTGCGGTGACCTTCACCGGCTCGATCGTGGCCTTCGGGAAACTGGCGGGCAAGATCGACGGCAAGCCGAAGAAGCTGCCCGGCGGTCACGCGCTGAATGCGGGCGCGGCGATCCTGTCGCTGCTGGCGGTGATCCTGTATTGCTCGGTCGGTGCGCCCGTGCTGTGGCTGCTGGTCATCACGCTGCTGGCGATGTTCATCGGCTATCACCTGATCATGGGCATCGGCGGCGCGGACATGCCGGTCGTGGTGTCGATGCTGAACAGCTATTCCGGCTGGGCGGCCGCGGCCATCGGCTTTACGCTGGGCAATGACCTCTTGATCGTGGTCGGGGCGCTGGTCGGCTCGTCCGGGGCGATCCTGTCCTATATCATGTGCAAGGCGATGAACCGCAATTTCGTCAGCGTCATCCTTGGCGGCTTCGGCGGCGAAGCGGGACCGGCCATGGAGATCGAGGGAGAGCAGATCGCCATCGACGCGGATGGCGTGGCCTCGGCGCTGAACGATGCCGATGAGATCATCATCGTGCCGGGCTATGGCATGGCGGTGGCACAGGCGCAGCAATCGGTCAGCGAACTGACCCGCAAGCTGCGCGCGCGCGGCAAGAATGTGCGTTTCGCCATTCACCCCGTCGCGGGCCGTCTGCCGGGCCACATGAACGTGCTCTTGGCCGAGGCAAAGGTGCCTTACGACATCGTGCTGGAAATGGATGAGATCAACGACGATTTCCCCAATACCGACGTGGTGATCGTCATCGGCTCGAACGACATCGTGAACCCGGCCGCTCAGGAAGACCCGAACAGCCCCATCGCCGGCATGCCGGTGCTGGAGGTCTGGAAGGCCAAGCAGGTCTTTGTCAGCAAACGCGGGCAGGGCACGGGCTATTCGGGCATCGAAAATCCGCTGTTCTACAAGGAGAATACGCGGATGTTCTATGGCGATGCCAAGAAGTCCATCGACCAGCTTCTGCCGATGATCGAGTGATCAGGGGGGCGGGGCTGACAAAGCCCCGCCCGTTCCGTCCCGGCATGAGCCATGAAAAAGGCGGGCATCGAGCCCGCCTTTTTCATATGCGCCCAACCGATGCGCCCAACCGATGCGCCCAACCGATGCGCCCAACCGATGCGCCCAACCGATGCGCCCAACCGATGCGCCCAACCGATGCGCCCAACCGATGCGCCCAACCGATGCGCCCAACCGATGCGCCCGGCGTATTTATTCCGACCCACACGCCTCGACCGGCATACCCCAAACCCATATCCACATGTTAGCGCAGATCAGAAAATGATTAAGGCGGGCCTTCAGCGGGCCCGCCTTCGTCGTTTCGCCGATCCGTGTGGTGGTGGGATCAAAGAGCCTTAAGCATGGATTTGATGACATCGGCGGGCAACGCAGGGTGCAGCGCCAGCTTGCGCGTGCGCTTTCCCCTGCGCGGGATCAGCAGGGCGCAGCGGGTGGCTACGGCCTGCGAACGCTCGGACGAGCTTTCGACGATGGCGCCGGCACGCCATCTCGATTTGGGTCCGAAGCGCATGACGGATTCGATCTGGCCGGGGACATAGCCCTCGGTTTCGATCGAATCGATCAGTTCTTCATTGATGACTGGAGGCAGGTACATGGGGCTCAGTCGGTGGTGGTGCATTTACCACGTTGTTAATCCGACCGGCCCGCAATTTCTATCTGACCTTTTGAACAGGTCTGCCATACTGGAAAACCCAGCAGGATCAGCATACTTTGCTACTTATGGTTGCAAAACGCCCGATTCAGGGGGCGATGATGATCGGGGTTCCGTCGCGCAGCATGGCGTAGATGTCCTCGACCTCGTCATCGGTCACCGCAATGCAGCCGACGGTCCAGTCGCGGCGCTGCTTTGAAAGCACCTTCCCCTCGGGGCCCTGGCCATGGATGAAGATGTCGCCGCCGGGACTTTGCCCCTGCGACAGCGCGAAGGCGGTATCCTGCGGATTGGGATAGGACACGCCGACGGACAGGTGATAGCGGCTGTTCGGGTTGCGGCGGTCGATGTAATAGACGCCCTCGGGGGTCTTGCCATCGCCTTCAAAATTCTTGTGGCCGATGGGCTGCGTGCCCAGCCCGATGTCATAGACCTTCACGGCGCGGTTGCCGCTGACCATGTACATCTTGCGTTCGCCCTTTTTGACGATGACCTGCGTGATCGGCGGTCCGTCATAGGTCTTGAACTTGCTGGGCGCACAGGCGGCCAGTCCCAGGATCAGTCCCAATGCCAGAACCCTGACAACCCAGTTTTTCATTTGCCTGCCCCTCAGCATATGTTTTGCGCGGTATTTTGCCTGCATCCACGCCATGCGGCAATGCGCGGGCGATCACGAAAACCTGATCCTGCGGCATTTTGCCGTGCGGCGCTGCGGCGCCCGCTTTCCGGCTTGCCGCAATACGGCCTGCTGATATTCATGCGATCATGATGGACGATGCCGATCACCCGCTGCGCTATGAACTGGTCAATGAGCTGCATGCCCGGCCCTCGCCGCGGCTCGAAGCGCCATGCACGGCGGTGTTTCTGGCCATCAAGGAACCGCTGGACGCCGCCAATCGTGACCGGGGCCGCGATGTCGAACATCTGGCACAGCTTTGCGCCCGGCACGGTGCGCCGCGTCCTGACCCGCAGGCGGGGCATTACAAGGCCAATCTGGGCCGCTACAAGCTGCGCTGGGAAAGCCATACCGAATTCGTGACCTATGCAGCCTTCGCGCGCGGCTTGCCGCCCCGGCCCTTCGATCCGGTGGCGGGCGAGGTGTTTCCCGCCGATTGGCAGGCCGCCGCACCGGGCAAACGCGCCGCAGCCGTCATGGTGCATGTCGATGTTCTGCCCGAAGATCCCCGCGATCTTCTGCCCCGGCTCGAGGACTGGTTCGCCGCGGACAGTCTTGCCTCGGTCTGGGTGCTGGACCAATCGGCGGTGGTGGCGGGCGATTTCCGCATCGACCCGGCGGGCTGGATGCGCTTTGCGGTCTTCGTGCGCCCCGATACCGGCAGCGGACGGATCGGGCGGCTGGTCCAGCGCCTGCTGGATCTGGAGACCTATCGCGCCATGTCGATGCTGGGCCTTGGCCGGGCGCGGCAATTGACCCAGCGCATGAACGCGCTGGACCCGCAGCTCAGCGCCATCGTGCAGGGCATGGCCGATGATGCGCGCCCGGCCGATCTGGTCTTGCAGGATCTGCTGTCGGTCTCGACGCAACTGGAAAGCGCCGCGACCCAGAACAGCTTCCGCTTCGGCGCGACCTCTGCCTATGAAGCGATCGTCATGGACCGGGTCGAGGCGTTGCGCGAAACCCGGTTCATGGGCGGGCAGATGCTGACCGAATTCATGCAGCGCCGCTATCAGCCCGCGATGCGCACGGTGAAATCCGCCGAACGCCGGCTGACGGCGATGCTGGAACGGGCCGAGCGCGCCGGCGAATTGCTGCGCACCCGCGTCGATGTCTGGCGCAGCGCCCAGAACCAGGAAATCATGGAGCGGATGGACCGCCGCGCCGATCTGCAACTGCGGCTGCAGCATACGGTCGAAGGGCTGTCCGTCGTCGCCATCAGCTATTACGCGGTCGGACTTCTGGGCTATGCGCTGTATCCGCTGGCCCATGCGCTGCATATCGACAAGGCGGTGCTGATCGCCGGGCTGACGCCTCTGGTCGTGTTCGGCGTCTGGTGGTCCTTGCGCCGCATCAAGGCCCGGCTGCATGACGGGCATTGAGCCCGGCCGCGTTCCCGGCAATACTGACACCATGGCATGACGGAGACCTTCATGCGCCTGATCCTGACCCTTGCCGCGACGCTGGCCCTTTCGGGCTGCGGCCGCATCCCCCTTATCCCGTTCGTGTGACCATGAAAAAGCTTCAAATGTTCGGCCTAGGCCATTGTTCCACCTGCCAGAAAGCCCGCGCCGATCTGGAAACCGAAGGCTGGAGCGTCGATTTCCGCGATGTGAAAGACGCGCCGCTTTCCAAAGACGAATGGCAGCCGATGATCGCGGCTTTCGGCGACAAGCTGGTCAATCGCGCCAGCCTGACATGGCGTGGCATGTCCGAAGACGAACGGGCGCAGACCCCGCTGGCCATGCTGAAAGCCAAGCCCTCGCTGATGAAACGCCCGGCGATCATTCAGGGCGATCAGCATCTGCTGGGCTGGACGGCGAATGTCAAACGCGCGCTGGGTGTTCCGGCCTAGGCGATGTAACGGTCGCGCCGGTGATTGATGGCGATGACCAGGTTCAGCACCAGCGCGCCAAGGGCAGACCATGCCACGGTCTGCCAGTCGCGCAGCGCCAAGGCCACGGCAAACAGGCAGGCGTCAAAGATCAGCTGCGTCCAGCCAGCCCGGAACCCCGTCGCATCCTGCAGATACAGCGCCACGATCCCGATCCCGCCCAGCGACGCGCCATGCCGGAACAGCGCCAGCAGCGCCGATCCGGTGATGCAGCCAAACAGCAGCGCGCCGACCAGCGGATGCACCGCGCCGAATTGCAGCAGGCCCGGCAGCACTGTCACCAGCACCGACAGCAAGGTGACGGCGGCCAGACTTTTCAGCACGAAGCGCAGCCCCAGTCGGCGGTAACCCAGCCAGTAAAACGGCAGGTTCACCACGAAGAACACCAGCCCGAAGCTCCAGCCCGTCGCATAGCTGATCAGGATGGCCAGCCCCGCCGTCTGCCCGGTCACAAAGCCCAGATGCGTCAGCAGCACCACCCCGACCGAGGCCATGAACCCGCCATAGGCAATGCCCTGCGCGTCATCCAGCAGCCCGTGACGGTTCGATTTCTGCGGCGTGGTTTCCATGCTGCCTGATGCCCCGTCACCACGCCCCATGCAAGGGCGCGAACGCCCCCGCTTCTTCGTTCCCGAAATACTCCCGCCGGAGGCGTCCTGCCGTCAGTCGAAAGCGCGATCGGTGATCATAGTGACATAGGCCCCCTCAGGCGCCTTGGTGATCACCGGATCCGAGCCGCCCGACAGCAGCGTGTCCACCGTGCGCTGATAATCCGCCGGATCCAGAACCCCGGTCGAGCCCTCGGTCAGCTTCGCCACTTCCTCGGCCATGCGCAGCTGATGCGCTTCGGTCTGGGCGCCGGTCTCGTCGTTTTCCAGCACGATATCGGCGGCTTCCTTGGGGTTCGCCGCGGCATATTCAAAGCCCTTCATCGTGGCGCGCACGAAGCGCACCAGCGCGGTGACCTTGTCCTTGTCCTGCAAGGTCGGCTCCAGCACATAAAGCCCGTCCTCCAGCGTCGAAACACCTTGTTCGTCATATTTGAACGTCACCAGATCCTCGGGCGACAGGCCGGCATCCAGAACCTGCCCATATTCGTTATAGGTCATGGTGCTGATGCAATCGGCCTGTTTCTGCAGCAAGGGATCGACGTTGAAGCCCTGTTTCAGCACCGTCACACCCTCGGGACCGCCATCGGTCTTCAGCCCCAGCGTGTTCATCCAGGACAGGAACGGATATTCATTGCCGGAAAACCAGACGCCCAGCGTCTTGCCCTTGAAATCGGCGGGCGAGGTGATGCCGGTTTCCTTGCGGCAGGTCAGCATCATGCCGGATTTCTTGAAGGGCTGGGCGATATTGACGATGGCCAAACCCTTTTCGCGGGCGGCCAGCGCGGCGGGCATCCATTCGACGACGACATCCGCGCCGCCGCCCGCCAGAACCTGCACCGGCGCAATATCGGGACCGCCGGGCTTGATGGTGACATTCAGCCCTTCCTCTTCGTAAAAGCCCTTGTCCTGCGCGACGTAATAGCCGTCGAACTGGGCCTGCGTGACCCATTTAAGCTGCACGGTCAAAGGCAGCGCATCCTGCGCCTGCGCCATGCCCGACATCAGCGCCAAAGCGCCCGCGAACCCCAGAATGGCCTTCATCTCTCTCTCCACTGTTGCCGGGGTCTTTGCCCCTTACCTGCGCGCCGAGGGGTGCCAGAATGTCACCCGCCGTTCGATCAGCGCCACGATGCCATAGAATGCCGTTCCGGCCAAAGCCGCCACCAGAATCTCGGCCCAGACCAGCGCCATGTTCAGCTGTCCCACCGCGGTCGAGATGCGAAACCCCATGCCCCGTGTCGGGCTGCCGAAGAACTCGGCCACGATGGCGCCGATCAGCGCCAGCGTCGTGGTAATCTTCAAGCCGTTGAACAGGAACGGCATCGCATGCGGCAGGCGCAGCTTGACCAAAGCCTGCCCATAGCTTGCCCCCCATGCGGCGATCTGGTCGCGAGCCAGCGCATCGGTGGCCTTCAGCCCCTCGACCATGTTCACAAGGATCGGAAAGAACACCATGACCACGACGACTGCGGCCTTGGATTGCCAGTCGAACCCGAACCACATGACCAGAATGGGCGCGATGCCGACGATGGGCAAAGCCGCGACGAAATTGCCGATGGGCAGCAAGCCACGTTGCAGAAATGGGCTGCGATCGATCAGCACCGCCACCGCCACCGCCAGCGTGGCCCCGATCAGCCAGCCCGAGAGTGCGCCCTTCAAGATGGTCTGCACGAAATCGCCCCACAGCAGCGGAATATTCGCGGCAAAGCTTGCGCCGATGGCGCTGGGGGCGGGCAGGATCACGGCAGGGATGCCGAAGGCCCCCACCGCATATTCCCACACTGCCAGAAGCGTCGCGCCAAAGATCACCGGGATCAGCACCCGCGCCACAGGTGACGGGCTGCGCGCCAGCCAGATATTCAAGGCCAGGGGCGGCAGCAGGATCATGGCCAGGGGCAACAGCATCATCGCGCCAGCCCCATGCGGTGCAGGGTCAGGCGCTCGATTGCGCCGATCGCCGCCACCAGCACCGCGGCCAGCCCCGCGGCGGCAAACAGCGCCGCCCAGATCTGCACCGTCTGCCCGTAATAGCTGCCCGACAGCAACCGCGCGCCAAGCCCCGCCGTCGCGCCTGCAGGCAGTTCGCCGACGATGGTGCCGACCAGCGCGGCAGCAACGGCGACCTTCAGGCTGGCGAACAGATAGGGCAGGGCCGAGGGCAGCCGCAGCCGCCAGAATGTCTGCGCGCGGGACGCGCTCCAGGACCGCATCAGGTCCATCTGCATTGCATCGGGCGTGCGCAGCCCCTTGACCATGCCGACCAGCACCGGAAAGAACGACAGCCATGCCGAAATCATCGCCTTTGGGATCAGCCCGGTCACACCCGCGCTGGCAAAGACCACGATGACCATGGGCGCGATGGCAAGGATCGGCACGGTCTGGCTGGCAATCGCCCATGGCATCATCGACAGCTCCATCACCCGGCTGTGCACGATGGCGGTGGCCAGCGCGATCCCGGCCAGCGCGCCGATGGCAAAGCCCGCCAGCGTCGCCGACAGCGTGACCCAGCCATGCCAGACCAGCGACCGTTTCGAGGTGATCTTCTGCCCGGCGATCCCGTCCCACAGGCCTTTTGCCACCTGATGCGGCGCGGGCAGGACGGGGCGGTCCTGCACCATGGTTGCGGCGATCAGCGCGGGCAGCGGCAGATCCTGCCCGGCCCGCGCCGCCTGATCGCGCGCCCATGGCGCATTCATCAGCACCGCCGCCGCATACCAGACCAGCACGATGGCCAAAAGCACGCTGAGGACCGGCAGAACGCGCCTCATGTCGGGATCCTTTGGGGCAGGGCCTCAGTCATCGCCGTGCCCCTCGCGCAGGGCATCGCGGACCTCATGGCTCAGCCGGATGAAATCTTCGCTGTCGCGGATGTCCAGCGGCCTTTCGCGCGGCAGGCTGCTGTCGATGACCCGGGTGATCCGGCCCGGACGCGGGCTCATCACCACGATCTTGGTCGACAGATACACCGCCTCGGGGATCGAATGGGTGACAAAGGCGATCGTCTTGCCGGTCTTCTGCCACAGCTCCAGCAGCGCCTCGTTCAGACGGTCGCGCACGATTTCATCCAGCGCACCGAAAGGTTCGTCCATCAGCAGGATATCGGCATCGAAGGCCAGCGCGCGGGCGATGCTGGCGCGCTGCTGCATCCCGCCCGACAATTGCCAGGGAAACTTGCCGCCAAAGGCCGAAAGCTCGACCAGATCCAGAACGCGGGCCACGCGCTGCTGACGGTCGGCCTTGGAAAACCCCATGATTTCCAAGGGAAGCGCGATGTTTCTGGAAATCGTGCGCCACGGGTAAAGCCCCGGCGCCTGAAAGACATAGCCATAGGCCCGCCGCTGCCGCGCCTGATCGGGTGTCATGCCATTGACGCTCAGCACGCCGGAACTGGGGGTTTCCAGCGCCGCCATCGTCCGCAGGAAGGTGGTCTTGCCACAGCCGGAGGGGCCGATGAAACTGACGAAATCGCCCTTTTCGATGCTGAGATTGACATCTTTCAGCGCATGAACCGGACCATCGCGGGTCTGAAAGGTCAGGTTGACGCCCTTGGCCTCGATCACGCTCAATTCAGACCCCGCTGACCGGAATGCCGCTGCGCTGGACGGGGCGGGGCGCGGTCAGATCCTTCCATGATGACAGCGCGCGATTGACCGCCGGACGCGGCGCGCGGGCGACGAATTCGCCATGCCCCTCGCGGCTGTCCACGCGGCCTTCGGTGACGGCGACCACGCCGCGCGTCAGGGTAAAGCGCGGCAGACCCTTGACCTTGATGCCCTCAAAGACATTGTAATCAATGGCCGATTGCTGGTCCGACGCGTGAATGGTCTTTTCCGCCTCGGGATCCCAGACCACCAGATCGGCATCGCTGCCGACCAGAACCGCGCCCTTCTTGGGATACATGTTCAGGATCTTCGCGATATTGGTCGAGGTGACGGCGACAAACTCGTTCGGCGTCAGACGGCCCGTGCCGACGCCCTGCGTCCAAAGCACGGGCATGCGGTCCTCAAGCCCGCCGGTGCCGTTCGGGATCTTGGTGAAATCGCCGATGCCGGTGCGTTTCTGCGCCGTGGTGAAGGCGCAGTGATCGGTCGCCACGCAGGACAGGCTGCCCGATTGCAGCCCGGCCCACAGGCTGTCCTGATGCAGCTTGTTGCGGAACGGAGGAGACATGACGCGCCGCGCGGCATGATCCCAATCGGCATTGAAGTACTCGCTCTCGTCCAGCACCAGATGCTGGATCAGCGGCTCGCCCCAGACGCGCTTGCCCTGCTGGCGGGCGCGGCGGATCGCCTCGTGGCTGTCCTCGCACGAGGTATGGACGACATATAGCGGCACGCCCGCCATATCGGCGATCATGATGGCACGGTTGGTGGCCTCGCCCTCGACCTGCGGCGGGCGGGAATAGGCGTGACCCTCGGGGCCGGTATTGCCCTCGGCCAGAAGACGGGCGGAAAGCTCGGCCACGACATCGCCGTTTTCGGCATGAACCAGGGCGACGCCGCCCAGATCGCCAACCCTGCGGAATGACGAAAACATCTCGTCGTCATTGACCATCAGGGCGCCCTTATAGGCCATGAAATGCTTGAAGCTGGTAATGCCGCGATCGACCACCTCGGCCATCTCGTCCCAGACCTGCTGCCCCCACCAGGTCACGGCCATATGATAGGAAAAATCGCAATGCGCCCGCGCGACCTTGTTGTCCCAGACTTTCAGCGCATCCAGCAGACCCTGACCCGGTGCAGGCAAGGCAAAATCCACCACCATCGTCGTGCCGCCCGCCAGCGCCGCCCGCGTGCCGCTTTCGAAATCATCGGCGGAATGCGTGCCCATGAAGGGCATCTCCAGATGCGTATGCGGGTCGATGCCGCCGGGCATGATCACACAGCCCGAGGCATCAAGAACCGTGTCGCCCGAAAGCCCCGGCCCGATGGCTGCGATGCGCCCATCCTCGATCAGCACATCCGCTTCATAGCTCAGATCCGCCGTGACGATGGTGCCGCCCTTGATGACCGTGCTCATCGCGTAATCCTTCTCTGTTCCGAAAATACTCCGGGGGACGCCATGGCTGCCCCCATCAAGGGGGCGGCCATGGCGCGGGGGCAGCGCCCCCGGCCAAGGCCAGCCGTCATGCCTGAACCCCGGCGGTCTCAAGCACCGCGTTCAGCAGCACATCCGCCCCGGCGGCCGCCCATTCCGGGCTGATCTCCTCGGCCTCGTTATGCGACAGCCCGTCGACACAGGGGCACATGATCATCACCGTCGGCGCGACCTTGTTGATCCAGCAGGCATCATGCCCCGCCCCCGAAACGATATCCATATGCCGGTATCCCAGCCGTTCGGCCGCCGCGCGCACGGTCTTGACCAACGCGGGATCGAAGGCGGGCGGGTCGAACTGACCAACGATCTGACTGTCGAATTCGCAGCCCAGATCGGCGCAGATCGCAGGCGCGCGCGCCATGAATTCCTCGGTCATCGCCAACAGAACCGGCAGCAGATGGCTGCGGAAATCGACGGTGAACACCGCTTTTTCGACGATGATGTTGCGGCTGTTGGGGAAGATGTCGATATGGCCGATGGCCCCCACCGCATTGGGCTGATGCCTCATCGCGATCTCATGCGCCAGCTCGGTCAGCTGCGCCAGCCCGCGCCCGGCATTCCGGCGCATCCGCATCGGGGTCGAGCCGGTATGCTGCCCCTTGCCCGTCACCGTGCATTCGATCCAGCGCAGTCCCTGCCCATGTGTTACCACGCCGATCTGCTGGCCCTCGGCCTCAAGGATCGGACCCTGTTCGATGTGATATTCGAACATGGCATGGATGCGGCGATCCCCCGGCACCTCATCGCCGCGCCAGCCGGTCCGGGCCAGCTCGTCGCCAAAGCTTGCCCCCTTCGCATCCTTGCGCGCATAGGCGAAGTCCTGATCGATCACCCCGGCAAACACGCCCGAGGCCAGCATGGCAGGCGCAAACCGCGTGCCTTCCTCATTGGTCCAGTTGGTCACCACGATCGGGCGGCGGGTGCGTAGCCCCATGTCGCGGATGGCGCGGATCACCTCCAGCCCGGCCAGCACGCCCAGAACGCCGTCATAGCGCCCTCCGGTCGGCTGAGTATCCAGATGGCTGCCGATATAGACCGGATCCAGATCCGGCTCGGTGCCCTCGTGGCGAAAAAACATGTTCCCCATCTGATCGACGCGCATCGTCATGCCCGCGTCCTCGCACCAGCCCTGAAACAGGCGCCGCCCCTCGGTATCCGCATCGGTCAGCGCCTGCCGGTTGTTGCCGCCCGCAATGCCGGGGCCAATCTGGGCCATCTGTTCCAGGCTGTCCCACAGACGGTCGCTGTCGATCCGCATATTGGCTGCTGGCATACCGGAAATGTCCGGCGCACCGGGGGCTGTGGTCATCGGGTCGTCCTTCCTGTCTTGCCGCCAGCTTCTGCGAGCGGTCGGCGGAATCGGTGAGCTGGCCTTGCCAATCCACGAATATTGACCAGTTGGTCAGGATCAGGCTAGCACGGGTCCAGTGCCAGTCAAGCGCCTGAACGCGCGCATCGCTCAGACCGCAGGAATTCCGATGACCGAAAAGCCGCGCCGCGAAAGCCGCATCCAAAGAAAGAACCGCGAGCTGATCCTTTCCGCAGCATTGCAGGAATTTTCGGCACGCGGCTTTGCCGGAACCACCATCGACCAGATCGCCGATGCAGCGGGGCTCTCAAAGCCGAACGTGCTGTATTATTTCGCCTCGAAAGACACGATCCATGTCGCATTGCTGCAAGCGGCGCTTGAAATGTGGCTGGCACCTCTGCGCGAAATTCAGGCAGAGGGCGACGCGGCCGACCAGCTTCTTGCCTATGCACGCCGCAAGCTGGAAATGTCGCGCGACTATCCGCAGGAAAGCCGGCTTTTCGCCAATGAGATCCTGCAAGGCGCCCCCCGCCTTGCCCCGATCCTGGGCGGAGAACTGCGCGCATTGGTCGAGGAAAAATCCGCCCTCATCGCGCAATGGTCGGCCCAAGGCCGCATCGCCCCGGTCGAGCCACGCCACCTGCTGTTCTCGATCTGGGCGCTGACCCAGCATTATGCCGATTTCGAGGTGCAGGTCCGCGCCGTCCTTGGCGAAGGGCACGACCCCTTTGCCGAGGCGCAGGTGTTTCTGGATCAGCTCTACCGCCGCCTGCTCGCACCATAAGCGCTGCACCATAAGCGCCTCACAGTCAGTCCTTCACCGCAAGCGTTTCTCTGTTCTGCAAATACTCCGGGGGGAACGCCGCAGGCGTGGGGGGCAGCGCCCCCCGCCATGCCCTCAGCTGCGCGAATAGACATCCTCATAGCGCACGATGTCATCTTCCCCCAGATACACCCCGGTCTGCACCTCGATCAGCACCATCGGCACCTTGCCGGGATTTTCCATGCGATGCACCGCGCCCAGCGGCACATAGATCGACTGATTCTCGGTCACCAGCGTGACGGTATCGTCCACCGTGACCCGCGCCGTGCCCGACACCACGATCCAGTGTTCCGAGCGGTGGAAATGCGATTGCAGCGACAAGGCCGCACCCGGATTGACGACGATCCGTTTGACCTGAAAGCGGTCGGCCAGCGCCAGCGTCTCATACCAGCCCCATGGGCGGTTGTCGCGCAGGAAGCTTTCGGCCTGCCGCGCGCCCTTGGATTTCAGCGCAGCGACCGCTTTCTTTACGTCCTGCGCCCGGTTCATGTCGGCGACCAGCACGGCATCCTTGGTCGACACGACCATGATGTCCTGCAAGCCGATGCCCACGACCTCGATGCCCTCATCCTGCGACCGCAGCAGCACATTGTCGCAGTCGATGGCGGTCGAGCGGTCGTCGGTGACCGCGCCGCGCTCGGCGGGGTGATCGTCCTGCACCTCGCGCCAGATCGCGTCCCAGCCGCCCAGATCCGACCAATGCCCGGAAAAACGCACCACCGACAGGTTGTCGGCCTTTTCCAGCACGGCATAATCGATCGACAGGTCGGGCAGCCGATCCCATGGCTCGGGCGCAAGGCGCAGGAAACCAAGATCGCGCTTGGCCTCGGTCAGCGCCGCGCGCACGGGCGCCATGAATTCCGGTGCATGGGTTTCAAACGCGGCAATCAGCGTGCGGGCCGAGAACAGGAAGATCCCGGCATTCCACAGGAAATTGCCCTGCGCCAGCATCGCCTCGGCATTGGCCAGATCCGGCTTTTCCACGAAACGCTTCAGCACCAGCGGCCCTTCGCCCGCGCCCTCGGCCTCCATATAGCCATAGCCGGTCTCGGGCCGGGTGGGGGCGATGCCGAAGGTCACGATGCGCCCGGCCTGCGCCGCAGGCACGCCCAGATCGACCCCATGGCCAAAGGCCTCGGTATCGGGGACGACGTGATCCGAGGGCGCGACCAGCAGCAGCCCGTCGGGATCGGTCTGCGCCACGGTCAGCGCGGCTGCAAGAATGGCGGGGGCGGTATTGCGGCCCGCAGGCTCGATCAGGATCCCCGAGGGGATGATGCCGATCTTGCCCAGTTGTTCGCCGACGATGAAGCGGAAATCGGCATTGGTCATCACCAGCGGCGCGCCATAGCGGTCGCCCGACAGCCGCTTGGCCGAGGCCTGAAACAGCGTGTCTTCGCCCACCAGCGGCACGAATTGCTTGGGAAAGCTTTTGCGCGACACGGGCCACAGCCGCGTGCCCGAGCCGCCAGCCAGAAGAACCGGGGTTATCACCATGCCATCACTCCATCGGCGCGGGGCCGTTTCGATACGCTTTGCGGTGTCGCAACCATGGATTGCACGACCGCCTTGATCCGCCCGATACCATGCTGCCGCATCAAGCGTAAACAAGCGGTTTCAATAGCCGCGATTTCTGTCGACCAGATGCAGAAGCGGCGCACCCGTCATGGCGCGGCGCAGGTTTTCGGCGGCAATCGGCGCTGCGGTTTCGGGCCGGGTGTCGGCGGCGACATGCGGCGTCACCGTGACATGCGGATTGGCCCAGAAGGGATGCGTCGCGGGCAGCGGCTCGGTGCGAAAGACATCCAGCACGGCATGGCCCAGATGGCCGCTGTCCAGCGCGGCCAGAAGTGCGGCCTCGTCGATCAGCGTGCCGCGCCCGGCATTGATTATCGTGGCCCCCTTGGGCAGCATGGCCAGCCGCGCGGCATCCAGCAGATCGCGGGTGCCTGCGGTGTCGGGCAACAGGCAGATCAGGATCTGCGCCGAAGCCAGCGCCTGCGGCAGTTCATCGCCGCCCAGCACCCGCACGCCCGGCACGGGCTGCCCGGATTGCGACCAGCCGGTGACCGGAAAGCCCAGACCCAGCAGCGATTTCGCCACGGCGCGGCCAAGTTCGCCCATGCCCAGAATGGTGATGTCGCGCGCGCCGGCCAGCGGCGGCACGATGCCGTTGCGCCATTCGCCGTCCTGCCGGTAATGATGCATCCCCAGATGCGCGCGCATGGCCCAGCCGGTGCAATATTCCGCCATGCCGCGCGCCAGCCCCGGATCGACCATGCGGCACAAAGGCTGGGTCAGCGTGGCATTGGTCACGATCCGCTCGACCCCGGCCCACAGGCTTTGCACGACCCGCGCGCGGGTGAAGGGGGTGAAATCCAGGACCGAGCCATCCTCGGGATAGCCGGGGGCATAGATCAGCGCATCGAAGCTGGCCGGATCGCCGTCGCGGCACAGCGTCATTTCGGGACAGGCGGCGCGCAGGGCCGGGGCCCATTCGTCCCATTGACGCGCGGGGGCGGCAAACAGCACCCGCATCAGCGCGGCCTGTGGACATGTGCGGATTGCACGATGCCGAATCCCATCAGCAGGATCATCAGCGAAGTCCCTCCATAGCTGACCAGCGGCAGGGGTGAGCCCTTGGCGGGCAGCATCCCCATCACCGTGGCCATATTGATGGCGAAATACAGAAAGAACGTCCCCGCGATGCCGATGGTCATCAGGCTGGCGAAGCGGTCCCGGTTGGTCAGGGCGGAATGCAGGCAAAAGCCAAGGATCAGCACATAAAGCGCCAACAGCGACATGGCGCCGATAAAGCCGAACTCCTCGGCCAGCGAGGTGAAGATGAAGTCGGTATGTTTCTCGGGCAGAAAGTTCAGCCGCGACTGCGTGCCCTGCATGAAGCCGCGCCCCGACCAGCCGCCCGATCCCAGCGCGATCTGCGCCTGCATGATGTTATAGCCTGCGCCAAGCGGGTCCGAGCCGGGATCCAGAAATGTGTCGATGCGGCGGAACTGATAATCGTGCAGCAACTGCCAGTCCGTGCCGCGGCTTTCCATCACCGCCGTGACCAGCCCGACGACGATGGCGATGACCGCGCCGAAATACCAAAGGCTGACCCCCGCCGCGAACATGACGATGCCGCCCCCGGCGATCAGCATGACCGAAGTGCCAAGGTCGGGCTGCATCAGCACCAGCGCCGTCGGCGTCAGGATCAGCAGCACCGGGATCAGCACCCAAAGCGGGCGCGAGACCTTTTCCACCGGCAGCCAGTCGTAATAGGCCGCCAGCGTCATCACGAAGGCGATTTTCGTCAGCTCCGATGGCTGGATGCGGATCGGCCCCAGCACCAGCCAGCGCTGCGCGCCCATGCCGACATGGCCCATCAGCTCGACCAGCACCAGCAGCAGCAGGCAGGCGGCATAGGCAAAGACCGAAATCGAGCGCCAGAACCAGATCGGCACGAAGGCCAGCGCGATCATGATGACCATGCCCGCGACGAACCGCTCCATCTGCGGGCCGGCCCATTGGTCGATATCGCCGCCCGAGACAGAGTACAGCATCAGAAAACCGATGCAACTGACGGCGGTGACAAGGAAAATCAGCGGAAAGTTCAGGTGCAGCACCTTGCGCCAGCCGGTCGGCACCCGTTCGACGGTGTAATCCAGATAGCTCATGTCAGGCTCTTGCGCGCACGGTCTTGGTCGTGGGCTGGGGCATCAGGTTCATGCGCGACCAGATTTCCTGCACCTTCTCGCGTTCGCCGTCCGGATAGGCGGTGATGGGCGGCAGCCCGCCCGCCAGCGCGAACAGCAGGATGTCGCGGGCAATGGGTGCCGCAACCGCCGAGCCGCCGCCGCCATGTTCCACCACGCAGGACACCGCATAGCGCGGCGCGTCAAAGGGCGCGTAGCAGACGAACAGCGCGTGGTCGCGGCGGTTCCACGGCAGTTGTTCGTTGCGGATCACGCCGCGCGCGCGTTCGGCGGCGGTGATGTTGCGCACCTGACTTGTGCCGGTCTTGCCCGCCATCAGCCATTCCGGCGCGACGGTGCGCGACCGCCGCGCCGTGCCGCGTTCGGCATTCATCACCGCATCCATGCCGCCGCGCGCCGTGCGCAGGTTCAGCGGGTTCAGCCCCAGATCGGCAAATTCCGGCACCGGCTCGGGCACGCCGTCGATCGAGCGCACCAGCCGCGGGATGACCTCGCGCCCGGTCGCCACGCGCGCCGTCATCACCGCCAGTTGCAGCGGCGAGGCCAGCACATAGCCCTGACCGATCGAGGCGTTGACGGAATCGCCGACCTGCCATTCCTGATTATAGCGCGCGCGTTTCCACGCCCGGTCGGGCGCGATGCCTTCGGTGATGGCCGACATCGGCAGATCGTGACGCACGCCGATGCCCAGCTTGCGGGCCATGGCGGCGATGCGGTCGATGCCGACGCGCTGTGCCAGTTCGTAATAATAGACATCGCAGGAATGTTCCAAACTGCCGATCGCATCGACCGAGCCATGCCCGCCCCGGCTCCAGCAATGGAAGCGCCGCCCGGCCAGTTGTAGATAGCCGGGGCAGTAAAACCGCGTGCCTGCGTTGATGACGCCCGCCTCGAGGCCCGCCAGAAGCGTCACCATCTTGAAGGTCGATCCGGGCGGATAGGCGCCCTGCACCGTCTTGTCGGCCAGCGGGCGGTGGTCGTGGTTCATCAACTCGCGGTAATCCGGCCCCGAGATGCCACGCACGAATTTGTTCGGATCGAACACGGGCGAGGACGAAATGGCCACGATATCGCCATTCGTCACGTCGATGACCACAGCGGCGGCGCTTTCGCTGCCCAGCCTTTGCGTGGCGAAATTCTGCAACCGTGCATCCAGCGTCGTCTGCACGGTCGCGCCCTGCTGGCCTTCGACGCGCGACAGCTCGCGCATCTCGCGGCCTGCGCTGTTCACCTCAACCCGGCGGTTTCCGGCCTTGCCGCGCAGCGGGGCCTCCAGCCGCGCCTCCATGCCGACCTTGCCCAGCTGAAACTCGGGCAGGCGCAGCACGGGATCGGGGTTGTCGATCTTGGACAGGTCGTAATCCGACACCGGCCCGACATAGCCCAGCACATGTGAGAAATCGCCCGCGCGCGGATAGCTGCGCGACAGGCCCGATTCCGGGGTGACGCCGGGCAGGGTGGGCGCGTTCAGCGCGACCGAGGAAAACTCCTGCCATGTCAGCCGGTCGGCCACCATGATGGGCGTGACGGCGCTGCGGCGCCGGATCTCGGCCATCAGGTCCGAAACCTGCCGGTCGCTCATCGGGATGATCTTGCGCAGCCGGGCAATGACCGTCGACACGTCGCCCGCATCGGCGCGGGTCAGCGTCACGCGGTAATTCTGTTCGTTGCCCGCGATGATCGTGCCGTTGCGGTCAAGGATCAGCCCGCGCGCGGGCGGCAGCAGGCGGATCTTGATCGAGTTGCCATCCGACAGCAGCCGGAATTCCTCGGCATGTTCCAGCTGCATCGAGCGCAGGCGCAAGCCCAGCACGCTGATGACCGAGGCCTGAATGACCCCCAGCATCAGCACCCGACGCGAGATGCCCCGGCTGCTTTCCGCGATTTCCTTTTGCGACTTGCGCATGTGTCAGCGATGCCTCGTGTCAGGGTCGCCGGGAATGCGGCGCAGCCCAAATGGCCAGTGAAGCAGCCCCGCCACCAGCGGATAGGCCGCAGCCGTGGCGATGAATTGCAAGATCACCTGTCCCAAGGGTGGCAGGGGCAGGAAGAACAGCGCAAGGGCAAAGCGATTGGCCAGCATCATCAGGGCAAGCAGGATTGCAACACGCAGCCATTCAACCATGAATGGCAGCTCGCGCCAATGCTGCTCGCGCCTGCGGGCGGCTTCGGTGCCGATGATGACGATGGCGGCCCACAATCCCAGCGGGCGCAACAGCAGGATGTCCTCCAGAAGAAACAGCGCCGCGATCAGCAGGACGGGCAGGGTGTCGGGGCGGCGCAGGATCCAGACCAGCGCCAGACAGATGCTGAGATCGGGGCCCGGCCAGCCGATCCTGCCGGGGTTCAGGGGCAAAAGCCGCGCCGCCAGAATGGCGATGAACAGCACCACGAACAGGGCCTGCCCGGCCAGCCGCCCGCGCCGGGCCGCCTCAATCATTGCCATCCTCGGGCGCGGCGGGGGGCAGGGCTGCGGGATCTGTGTTGATCTGCAAGGGCATCGGCGGGCCGATGAATTCGGCGGGCGGCGGCGGGATCAGCAGCCCGGTATCGGCCAGCCGTTCCGAGGGGTGGCTGCGCAGCACGCGCAGGAATTCCAGCCGCCCGTAATCGGCGGCCAGCCGCACGCGCAACCGCCCGTCGCTGGCCTGCGCCAACTGTCCGACCAGCAGGCCCGGAGGGAACACGCCGCCATCGCCGGAACTGACAACGCGGTCGCCGGGACGCAGATCCTCGGGGCTTTCGATGAAATCCAGCGCCGGCACGGCGGTATTGTCGCCCGAAAGCAGCGCATGATGCCCCGAGGGCAGGATCGTCACCGGGATCCGGCTGCTGGGATCGGTCAGCAGCATCACCCGGCTGGTGGTCTGGCCCACGCCCGAGATGCGCCCGACCAGTCCCAGACCGTCCATGGTGGCCCAGCCGTCCAGAATGCCGTCCCGCGCGCCGACATTCAGCAGCACCGACTGCCGAAAGGCGCTGCCGCTATCGGTCAGCACCACGCCCGACACGCTGGTCAGCGCCGGGTCGATGCGGACATTGTTTTGCGACAAGAGCTTGGCGTTTTCCTGCTCCAGCTGGACGGCGGCCTCTTTCCAGGCCGACATCTTCTGCAACTCGCGCCGCAATTCCTGGTTCTGCTCATAGAGCCGGGCATAGGATTCGAACCCCGCCACCATGCGGCTGAGCCGGGTGACGGGGGCCAGCACCCATTCAAAGCTGGGCACGAAACGGTCGATGACGGCCGAACGCATCCGTTCGGCGCGCGGGCTGTCGATCTGCCAGAACAGAAAGACGCCCAGCAGCAACAGGACCAGCAGCGACACCAGAATGCGCCGGACCGGAGCCGCATAGTCAGGGCCCTTGCGTGCCACGGCCTGAACCTTAGCTGTCGTAGTCGATGACGTGGCGCAGCTGCTTTTCGTATTCCAGCGCCTTGCCGGTTCCCAGCGCCACGCAGCTCATCGGCTGGTCAGCCAGACTGATCGACAGGCCGGTCTGCTCGCGCAGCGCCAGATCCAGCTCGCCCAGCATGGCCCCGCCGCCGGTCAGCATGACGCCCCGGTCGACGATATCGGCGGCCAGATCGGGCGGCGTGGCTTCCAGCGCCACCATGACGGCCTCGCAGATCTGCTGCACGGGTTCGGCCAGCGCCTCGGCGACCATGGCCTGCGTGATCTCCATTTCCTTGGGAATGCCGTTCAGCAGATCGCGGCCGCGCACCATGATCGTGGCGCCGCGCCCGTCATCGGGCATCCGCGCGGTGCCGATCTGGGTCTTGACCCGCTCGGCCGTCGATTCGCCGACCAGCAGGTTGTGATTGCGGCGCAGATAATTGATCAGCGCATCGTCCATCCGGTCGCCCCCGATCCGGACCGAGCGGGCATAGACCACATCGCCCAAGGACAGCACGGCGACTTCCGTGGTGCCGCCGCCGATATCGACGACCATGCTGCCGGTCGGCTCGGTGATGGGCATGCCCGCACCGATGGCCGCGGCGATCGGTTCCGCGATCAGCCCCGCCTTGCGCGCGCCTGCCGACAGCACCGACTGGCGGATCGCCCGCTTTTCCACCGGCGTCGCGCCATGCGGCACGCAGACGATGATCTTGGGCTTGGAAAAGGTCGTGCGGCGGAACACCTTCTTGATGAAATGCTTGATCATTTCTTCGGCGCTGTCGAAATCGGCGATGACGCCTTCGCGCATCGGGCGGATGGCCTCGATGCTGCCGGGCGTGCGGCCCAGCATCAGCTTGGCGTCCTCGCCCACGGCCAGAACCTGTTTCTTGCCGTCCTTGACGTGATAGGCCACGACCGAGGGCTCATTCAGGATGATGCCCTTGCCCTTGACATAGATCAGCGTGTTCGCAGTCCCGAGGTCGATTGCGATGTCGGTGGAAAACAATCCGCCAAATGCCATGTCATTGTCCCTTCTGCCACCCCTGCCAAGGCGGCGGTTTCGCCATCGTTCATCGACGGCTATTGCCCGATTGCCCCGGCCCGAGTCGCGCTCTGTCAGGGTGCTGGACATATAGGACGCGATTTGCGTGCCGGGAACCCGAAATTTTCAGCCTCTGCGCGTTCCGGCGCACGCTGACATCGTCGTGAACGCGACAGGGGCGGCCTTGCGACCGCCCCCGTTTTGTCTGAAAGGCAAGGCCGTCAGTGCGAATACATACTGACCTGTTTGGTGTCCGAGCCTTCGCCCACCATCTCGCGCCGCACTTTCAGCCGGTTCAGCGCGCCGACATAGGCGCGAACACTCGCCAGGATTGTATCGGTATCGGCGGCCTGACCCGTGGCGATGCGGCCTTCTTCCTCCATGCGCACGGAAACAGTGGCCTGCGCGTCGGTGCCTTCGGTCACGGCATGGACCTGATACAGTTGCAGCACGGCCTGATGCGGCCAGATCGCCTTGACGGCGTTGAAGCAGGCATCGACCGGGCCATCGCCCGTGGCATGGACGGTCTTTTCCTCGCCGCCGACCACCATGGTCAGATCGGCCGATTGTCCGTCGCTGCCGCAGATCACGCGCAAATGCTTGACCTGCAGATAATCGGCCTCGGTATTGGCGGCGCTGTCCTGCATCAGCGCGACCAGATCGTCGTCATAGATTTCCTTCTTGCGATCGGCCAGCGCCTTGAACCGCACGAAGACATCCTTCAACTGGTTGTCGCCGACCTCATAGCCCAGATCGCGCAGCTTGCTGCGCAGCGCGGCCCGGCCCGAATGCTTGCCCATGGCGATATTGGCCTCGTTCAGCCCGATATCAGCGGGGCGCATGATCTCGAAGGTCTCGACGTTTTTCAGCACGCCGTCCTGATGGATGCCGGATTCGTGCAGGAAGGCGTTCTTGCCGACGATGGCCTTGTTCGGCTGCACCGCAAAGCCCGAGGCCTGCGCCACGCGCCGCGACAGGCCCATGATCTTGGTGGTGTCGATGCCGGTGGTAAAGGGCATGATGTCATGGCGCACCTTCAGCGCCATCACGACCTCCTCCAGCGCGGTATTGCCCGCGCGTTCGCCCAGACCGTTGATGGTGCATTCGATCTGGCGCGCGCCCGCCTCGACCGCGGCCAGACTGTTCGCGGTCGCCATGCCCAGATCGTTGTGGCAATGCGTGGCGAAGATGATCCCGTCGGCGCCCGGCACGCGCTCCAGCAGCATGGCGATCAGCGCGGCGCTTTCGCGCGGGGCGGTATAGCCCACGGTGTCGGGAATGTTGATCGTGGTGGCGCCCGCCTTGATGGCGATCTCGACCACGCGGCACAGATAGTCATGCTCGGTCCGGGTGGCGTCCATCGGCGACCATTGCACATTGTCGCACAGGTTGCGGGCATGGGTCACGGTCTGGTGGATACGCTCGGCCATCTGATCCATGTCCAGATTGGGAATGGCCCGGTGCAGCGGCGAGGTGCCGATGAAGGTATGGATGCGCGGGCGACGCGCATGTTTCACCGCCTCCCAGCAGCGGTCGATATCGGGCAGCTGCGCGCGGGCCAGCCCGCAGATCACGCTGTTCTGCGCACGCTTGGCAATCTCGCTCACGGCTGCGAAATCGCCCTCCGAGGCGATGGGGAAACCGGCCTCGATCACATCGACGCCCATCTCGTCCAGCATCCCGGCGATTTCCAGCTTTTCGGCATGGGTCATGGTCGCGCCGGGCGATTGCTCGCCATCGCGCAGCGTGGTGTCAAAGATCAGAACGTGGTTCTTGTCGGTCATTTTCGGAAAGTCCTTCTTACGCTTTTTGCAGGGTCCGGGCTCGAACCAAGCTGAGCGGCGGCCCGGAAGACCCGCTCAGCGCAGCGTAAGAAGCAGCAGACCGCGGAGGCTCACGGCGAAACGCGCGCCGACAGGCGCGTTCCGGGCAGTGGCGATGTGTCGCATCCGAGTCATGGCCGGACTATAGGCCCGCCCCGTGCAGCTTGAAAAGACCGAAAAATCCGCCACCGGCATTTCGCGGCCGCAAAGGCAAAGGACGGTGCAATCCCTCGCGCCGCCCTGCTGGTTTCTCTGTTCCCCAAATACTCATGCGGCGCTGCCGCCGGGCCAAAGGCCTCAGAATGCGCGCCAGCCGATATCGCGGCGGTAAAACCCCTCGGGCCAGTCGATGGCATCGGCCAGAGCATAGGCGCGGGCATGGGCCTCGGTCAGCAGCGCGCCACGCCCGGTCGCGGTCAGAACCCGTCCCCCGACCGCGACGATCCTGCCATCCTTTTCCGCGGTGCCGGCGTGAAACACCATATGGGCCGAATCTGCCGGCAAGCCCTCAAGACCACGGATCTCGGAGCCTTTCACATAGCTGCCCGGATAGCCGTCGGCGGCCAGCACCACGGTCAGCGCATGGTCATCGGCCCAGATGACCTCTGCATCGGCCAGCCGCCCTTCGGCACAGGCCAGGATCAGATCCAGCGCCTGCGCGCCCAGACGCATCATCAGAACCTGACATTCCGGGTCGCCGAAGCGGACATTGTATTCGACCAGCCGCGCCTCGCCGTTCTGGATCATCAGACCGGCATAAAGCACCCCCTGAAACGGCGTGCCACGCGCGGCCATTTCGGCGACGGTCGGGCGCACGATGCGGGCCATCACCTGTTCCTGAATGGCCTCCGTCAGCACCGGCGCGGGGGAATAGGCCCCCATGCCGCCGGTATTCGGCCCGGTATCGCCTTCGCCGACGCGCTTGTGGTCCTGCGCCGTGCCGATGGGCAGGCAGTCCACACCGTCGCACAGGATGAAGAAGCTGGCTTCCTCGCCGGACATGAATTCCTCGATGACCACCTCGGCCCCGGCATCGCCGAACGCGCCGCCAAAGGCCTCGTCGATGGCGGCGATCGCCTCCTCTTCGGTCATCGCAACGGTCACGCCCTTGCCGGCGGCCAGCCCGTCGGCCTTGATGACGATCGGCGCGCCGGTTTTGCCGATATGCGCCCGCGCGGGCTCGGCGGCATCGAAGCGCGCCCATGCGGCGGTGGGGGCCCCGCAGGCATCGCAGATCTCTTTGGTAAAGCTTTTCGATGCCTCCAGCCGCGCCGCCGCAGCCGAGGGGCCAAAGACCAGAATCCCCGCCTCGCGCAGATCGTCGGCGACACCGGCGGCCAGCGGCGCCTCGGGTCCGATCACCACCAGATCGATGGCATTCTCGGCGCAGAATTCGACGACGGCAGCGCCCGACAGGATGTCCAGCGCGGCAAGCTCGGCCAGGGGGGCCATGCCGATATTGCCCGGCGCCACGAACAGCCGGTCGCATTTCGGGTTCTGGCGAATGGCCCATGCCAGCGCATGTTCGCGCCCGCCACTGCCAAGGATCAGGATGTTCATTGCAATGGCTCCCTTCGCGCTGCCTGAGGCCTTCTAGGAAAGCACCCGGCCCGGATCAATCCCCTTGATCCCGGCGCCCCGTCGCGCCAGAACCGCAGGCATGGACCTTTTTGAAGACAGCGCCCCCGGCAACAACGCCCCGGAATTCACCGTCTCGGAAATCTCGGGCGCGGTCAAACGCGTGCTGGAAGGCGAATTCGGCCGCGTCCGCGTGCGGGGCGAAATCGGCCGCGTGTCGCGCCCCTCGTCGGGGCATCTCTATTTCGACCTCAAGGACGACCGCTCGATCATCGCGGCCGTGACGTGGAAAGGGCAGGCCGCGAAACTCTCGACCCGCCCCGAGGAAGGCATCGAGGTCATCGCCACCGGCCGGCTGACCACCTTCCCCGGCCAGTCGAAATACCAGCTGATCGTCGATGAGATCGAACCGGCAGGCGCGGGCGCGCTGATGATGATGCTGGAGAAACGCCGCAAGGCGCTGGCCGCCGAAGGGTTGTTCGACGATGCCCGCAAACGCCCGCTGCCCTATCTGCCGCGCGTGATCGGCGTCGTGACCTCGCCCTCGGGCGCGGTGATCCGCGACATCCTGCACCGGCTGCGCGACCGCTTTCCGACCCGCGTGCTGATCTGGCCCGTCGCCGTTCAGGGCGAGGCCTGCGCCCCGCAGGTCTGCGCCGCCATTCGCGGCTTCAACGCGCTGACCCCCGATGGCCCGGTGCCGCGCCCCGATCTGATCATCGTCGCCCGCGGTGGCGGCAGCCTCGAGGATCTGTGGGGCTTTAACGAAGAAGCGGTGGTGCGCGCCGCAGCCGACAGCGCCATCCCGCTGATCTCGGCGGTGGGGCATGAAACCGACACGACGCTGATCGACTTCGCCTCCGACCGCCGCGCGCCCACGCCCACCGCCGCCGCCGAAATCGCCGTGCCGGTGCGCGCCGAACTGGCCGCGCGGCTGACGGAAAACGCCGCACGGATGATCCGCGCCAGCCAGATCCGGCACCAGCGCCAGCGCCAGCGGCTGACCGATCTGGGCCGGGCGCTGGGACGTCCGCAGGCGCTGACCGATCCGGCAAGACAGCGGTTCGACCTGTTCTCGGACCGGCTGGAACCGGCGCTGAAAACCTTCATGCGCGGGCGCCGCGACCGGCTGGCGGCATTGCCGCTGTCGCTGTCGGTGCTGCGCGCCAATCTGCGCAACCGCCGCGAAAGACTGGCCGATCTGACCCATCGCCTGCCGCAGGGTGCCACACGCGGACACGCCCGCCAGCGCGAGCGGCTGACCCAGATGGCCCAGCGGCTGACCCGCGCGCGCATGCGCACGCTGACGGATGCCGCCCGCCAGATCGCGCGCGACCGCGACCGGATCACAGGGCTGACGCACAGGCTTCTGGCGACGGCCAGCCGGATGCTGCCGCCGCGCCGCGACCAGTTGGACCGCATCGACCGCCTGCGCCAGACCTTGGGCTACCGCGAGACCCTGCGCCGGGGCTATGCCGTGGTCCACGGCCCCGAAGGTCTGCTGACGACCGCAGAAAAGGCCGCGCAGATCCCGCGCTTCGATCTGGAATTCCTCGACGGTCGCCTGACGGTGCGCCCGGACACGGCCCCGGCCAAGCCCGCGCGCAAATCGAAAAGCCCCAAGGATCAGAAATCGCTGTTCTGACGTCTCTGTTCCGAAAATACTCCGGGGGACGCCGCTGCGGCCCCCGTTAAGGGGGCGGCAGCGGCGGGGGGCAGAGCCCCCGGCAGCGCCTCAGCCTTGCGCGGTGCCGCGACGCATCAGCCACAACAAGGCAACTGCCGCCAGCGCCAGAAATGGCAGCATGGCGATATTGACCGCATCCCACCCGGCTTCCGCCGATCCGCCCATACAGTTCATCAGCCCACCCGAGGACAGCGAGGCCACGAACACGCCGCCAAAGACGATGGCATCGTTCAGGCCTTGCACCCGCTCACGCTCCTCGGGGCGATAGGCGCGGGTCAGCATGGCCGTCGCGCCGATGAAGCCGAAATTCCAGCCCAGCCCCAGCAGCAGCAGCGCCACATAAAACTGCCCCAGCGCCACGCCCGACAATGCGACTCCCCCTGCGGCGGCAAGGATCACCAGCCCCAGCATGACGATCCGCGTGGCCCCGAAACGCGCGATCAGATGGCCGGTAAAGAACGAGGGCGCAAACATCGCCAGCACATGCAGCGACACGATGCTGGCCGCGTCCGAGGTCTGAAAGCCACAGCCCACCACCGCCAGCGGCGTCGAGGTCATGACCAGGTTCATCAGCGCATAGCTGACCATGGCGCAGATCACCGACACGGCAATCGCAGGCGTGCGCATCAATTCCCGCAAAGGCCGCCCGGTGCCCGCCGTGCTGCTGACCGGCGCGGGTTTCGGGATGTCCAGAAAGGCAAAGATCAGCGGCCCCAGCAGGTTCAGCCCGATGATCGCGCCATAGGTGGCCAGAAACGGCACCGCCGTCATCTCGGCGGTCAGGCGGACCAGAAACGGTCCGGTCAGCGCCGATAACAGCCCGCCCGCCAGCACCCATGAAATCGCCCGCGACTGAAACTCGGGCGGGGCGCAATCGGTCGCGGCAAAGCGGTAAAACGCCTGCGCCGCCTGATAGATGCCGGTCAGGAACCCGGCCAGTGTGAACAGCCAGAAATTCCCGATCACCAGCGCATATGAGGCAATCATCGCGCCGATCGCGGCCAGCGCGCAGGCCAGCGTAAAGCCCGCGCGCCGCCCGTGCCGCCGCATGAAACCCGCCAGCGGACGCGCCGACAACGCCGTGCCCAAGACCAGCATGGACAGGGGCAGGGTGGCGATGCAGGGGTTCGGGCTCAGCATCTTGCCCGCCAGCCCGCCGACGATGAAGATCATCGACAGCTGCGCGCCCAGCAGACCCTGCGCCACCAGCAGCACCACGACATTCCGCCGCGCCCGGCGCATATCGCCATCGCGCCCCGCCGGGCGCATATCACCGTCGCGCCCCGCCGGGCGCAGGTCGGCGCGCATCAGCCGTGTTTCAGAGAGGCGGCCTCGCGCGCGCGGGCCTCGATCTGGTCCCAGTTGCCCGACAGCACATCGGTATCGGGCGCAACCCAGCTGCCGCCGACGCAGATGACATTGGGCAGCGCCAGATATTCGGGCGCGTTCGTCGGGGTCACGCCGCCTGTCGGGCAGAAACTGACCTGCGGCAGCGGACCTGCCAAGGATTTCAGAGACTTGACACCGCCTGCGGCCTCGGCGGGAAAGAATTTCAGCATGGAATAGCCGAACTCCATCGCCCGCATCACCTCGGAGGCGGTGACGGCACCGGGCAGCAGCGGCAGGCCGATCTCCTGACAGGCGCGCACCAGACGTTCGGTCGCGCCGGGGGCCACGGCAAAGCTTGCGCCCGCATCCTTGGCGCGGCGCGCATCATCGGGGCTAAGCACCGTGCCCGCACCGACATGACCGCCTTCGACCTTGGACATCTCGCGGATGACATCCAGTGCTGCGGGGGTGCGCAGCGTCACCTCAAGGACCGGCAGGCCACCGGCAACCAGCGCGGTGGCCAGCCCCTCGGCCCGGGCGGCGTCGCCGACGACCAGAACCGGGATCACCGGGGCAAGCGCGCACAGGGCGCGGCTGTTCTGGGACTGGATCTCGGGCGTCATGGCGTTTCCTCCGGCAATGGGTCGGGGGCAAGTTGCGCCTTTCGCGCGGGATGCGCAAGGTCAGCCGCGTTAGCGATAACTCAGCCGCCGTAAGACCGCGTCCCCGACGATCCGCTGCCCACCGCCCGCGCGGTGTTCGACGCACCGAAGCCGCCGCGCTGGTTCACCTGACTGGCGGTCATCGGTGGCTTGCCCACGGTCGAGGGGGCGCGCTGGAAGGCATTGGGTGACACCTGACCCGCGCCGCGATTGGTCGCGAAGCTCTGGTTTCCGGCGGGGGTCGAATAGCGCCCGTCCGCCGTGCGCACCAGCGGCTGCGAATTGACCCCGCGCCCGCCCGACAGCATCGAGCCCATCATATAGCCCATCAGCAGCGGCATGAACATCGACCCCATGCCGCCCCCCGACTGCTGCGCCTGATCGCCGCCGCAATTGCCGACGCCATGTTCCTGTTCGCACAATTCCTTGGATTCGTAGCGCGGCGCGGTTTCGGCATAATCGGCCTGCGCCGCGGCGAAATTCGTGCGGCAGTCCTCCTCGGTGAACCACAGGCTGTTTTCCCTGGCGGCGGCGACGCAGCTTTCCAGATCGGGAAAGGATTGCGCATCGACCTGTTCATCGCGGCAGCCGGCAAGGGCCAGTGTGGCGGTGCCAGCCAGAACCAGCGCGACGTGACGGGATCTTTTCCGGGGTTTCATGTCTCAGCCCTCGATGAAATGCGGCTTGAAGCGCGACAGGTTATGGGTGATGCGGGCGCGATCCTCGCGCAGGCCGATGCCCGCGCAGGTCTCGCCGACGATCCACGCGCCGATGACCGGGTGGAAGCCCTGAAAATCGGGCAGGGCCGCCAGCGCCTGCACGATCATCGGGTGATGGGAATAGCTGGCATCGCCGGTTTCGGCCACGGCCGCGCCGTTCTCATAGATGGTGACGCCCGCCCCCTCGCGCGAGAAGATGGGCTTCGTGACATGGCCCGCCCGCAGCATATCGCCTGCCGCCGCAAAGGCATCGGCAATGGCCGGCGCGGGGCTGCCGCCTGACAGCGCATCCTGCATATCGGCATGGAAAAACGCTGGCAGCAGGTTCGGGTGATCGGGGAACATCTGCCACAGCACCGGCAGGATGGCCTTGTTCGACAGCAGCGCCTTCCACGGCGGCTCGATGAAGCGCGTCCCCGAGGATTGCAGATGCGCGGCGAATTCATCGCGCAGCATGTCCTCCCACGGGTAAAGCTTGAACAGCGTGCCGATGACGCGGGACTGGTCGTCGGCGAACTGGCCTTCCTCGGTCAGGCCGATCTGCGCCAGATCGGTGAAATGCGCGCCCAGACCCGCCTCGCGCGCGGCCCATGCCAGCGCCTCGACGGTGGCGTAATCTTCGGGGTTCTGCGCGTCGGCCGCAAAATGCACCTCTTCGGCAGGGGTGCAGATCTGGCCGAAGCGGTCCACCAGCGCCTCGTGCAGGCCGTTGAACTGGTCGCAATCCGCACCCAGCACGCCCGCCGCCTGCTGCTGTTCAAACCACAGCCACTGGAACGAGGCGGATTCGTAAAGCGAGGTCGGGGTGTCGGCGTTGTATTCCAGCAGCTTGGCCGGACCCTTGCCGTCATAGGACAGGTCCATGCGGCCATAAAGCTCGGGCTCGCCCCGGCTCCAGCTTGCGGCGACGAAATCCCAATGCGTGCGGGGGATGTCCATCCGCTGCATCAGCTCTTCGTCGCGGGTGATGCGGTCCACGGCCTCGCGGCACATGGCATGCAGCTCGGCGGCCGGGTCTTCCAGATCCTCCTCGATCTGGCGCAGGGTGAAGGCATAGGCGCTGGTTTCGTCCCAATAGGGTTCTCCGCCCATGTCCGCGAAGGTGAAGCCCAGTTCCTCGGCCTCGGCGCGCCAGTTGGGGCGTTCGGGCAGGGTGCGTTTTTCCATGATCTCTCCTTGCCCCCCGAGATGGACGACCGGGCGGCCCGGTGCAAGTCCGAAGCGCGCTTTTTGCCGTCCGACGGTCCCGGAAGGGTCAGGTGCGGATCACGACAGCGGGGGGCAAGGCGCCGTCAGACCGCGATGCCGAACAGGCTGCCGATGCCCGCCGTGATCGCCAGCGCGACGCTGCCGCCGCCCACGACACGCAGCACGGCGCGCGCGGGATGCGCGCCACCCGCCCATGCCCCCAGCGCCCCCAGCAGCGCCAGCGCGATCAGCACGGCGACCAGCACCGTGGCGATGACCGCGTTTTCCGGGGCCAGCACGGCGGCGGTCAAGGGCACGGCGGCGGCGATGCTGAAGGTCGCGGCCGAGGCCAGCGCCGCCTGCACCGGATTGGCGCTCGAGGCGTCCGACAGGCCAAGTTCGTCGCGGATATGCGCGCCAAGAGCGTCGCGTTCGCTGACCTCGCGCGCCGCCTGCAAGGCCGTGCCGGGCGACATGCCGCGCGATTCATAGATCGCGGCCAGCTCGTGCAGTTCCTGATCCGGCATGTCCTGCAGGGCCGCACGTTCGCGGGCAATGTCGGCGCGTTCGGTATCGGATTGCGAACTGACCGAGACATATTCGCCCATGGCCATGGACAGCGCGCCCGCCACAAGGCCCGCCGCGCCCGCGATCAGGATCGGGTCCGGTCCGGGATTGGCGGCGGCGACGCCGACGATCAGCGCGCCGACCGAAACGATGCCGTCATTCGCGCCCAGCACCGAGGCGCGCAGCCAGCCCATCCGATTGACATAATGCGGGTCATCGGGATGGGCAGTTGGATCGTGACTAATGCTCTGGCTCATGCGACCGCCTTTGCAAACTCTGAACAATAATGAAAAGTTTACAGTGCACCTTTCATATTTGGCCAGTCGCAGGGCGTCGTTCAACCGGCGACATTCCGCCGCGTGGCAATGTTTCGCCACAAGAAGGCCAGAATGAACTGCGCCGTCAGCACCAGAACGATGGTCGGGGCCGGGGCGCTGTCCAGCCAGAAGGCGGACCAGACGCCGATCAGCGTGCTGACCGCCGCCACAGCGACCGCGACCGCCAGCATTGCCGACAGCCGACGCGTCATCAGAAACGCGACCGCCCCCGGCGCGATCAGCAGCGCCACCGCCAGAATGATCCCGACCGAACTGAGCATGGCCACCACCGTGGCCGAGATCATCGCCAGCATGCCGTAATCCAGCCAGCGCGTCCGCAGGCCGGACACCCGGGCCTGCACCGGATCAAAGGCCACCAGCGCAAGATCGCGCCATTTCAGCAGCACCAGCGCACCCACCACGGCCGAGATCAGACCGGCCAGCCGCAGATCCTCGGGTCCGATGCCCAGCATGTTGCCAAACAGGATGTGGTCCAGATGCAGGTCGGAAGGAATGGCCGTGTAAAGCACGACCCCCAGCCCGAACATGCCCGACATCACCACGCCCAGCACCGTGTCGCGCTTGACGCGGCTGTTTTCCTGCAACCATCCCGCCATCAGCGCCGAGCCAAGCCCCGCCGCAAAAGCGCCGATGATCAGCGGCAGCCCCGCGACATAGGCCAGCACGACGCCCGGCAGGATGGCATGGCTGATGGCATCGCCCATCAGCGACCAGCCGCGCAGCACCAGAAAGCAGGACAACAACCCCGCCGGGACCGAGATCGCCAAGCCGATCAGCGCCGCATCACGCATGAAGGGAAAGCTGAAGGGCAGGGTCAGCCATTCCATCATTGCGCCTCCTGCAAGACCGCGCGGCTGCGGCGGCGGGCGGCCAGCAGCCCATGCTTGGGGGCAAAGACAAAGGCGCTCAGAAAGATCAGCGTTTGCAGGCAGACGATCACGCCGCCCGTCGCCCCGTCCAGAAAGAACGAGATATAGGCCCCCAGCGCCGATGTCCCCGCGCCGATCGCCACGGACAGCACGATCAGTCGCGGAAAGCGGTCGGTCAGCAGATAGGCCGTGGCCCCCGGTGTCACCACCAGCGCCACGACCAGAAACGCGCCCACCGTCTGCATCGCCGCCACCGTCGAGGCCGACAGCAGCGTGAAGAACAAGACCCGCAGCGCCTGCGGACGCAGACCGATGGTGCGGGCGTGGTTTTCGTCAAAGAACACCACCATCAGGTCACGCCATTTCAGCGACAGGATCAGCAGCGAGACGCCGCCGATCAGCGCCAGTTGCAGCGTGTCTGCGGGCGTGATGGCAAGGATGTTGCCCATGGTGATCGTCTGCACGCTGACAGCCATCGGGTTCAGCGACACCATGAACAGACCCAGCCCGAAAAAGCCGGTGAAGATCAGCCCGATGATCGCATCTTCCTTGAGACCGCTGCGCTGGTTCAGAAACAGCATGGTCAGCGCCGCCAGGCCGCCCGACAGAAACGCCCCCAGCGCGAAGGGCAGCCCCAGCATATAGGCTCCGGCCACCCCCGGCACGATGGAATGCGACAGCGCATCGCCGATCAGCGACCAGCCCTTCAGCATCAGATAGGCCGACAGAAAGGCGCAGACCGCGCCGACCAGCGCCGAGACCCAGATCGCATTGAACATGTAGCTGTATTGAAAAGGCACAAGCAGCGCGTCGATCATTTGGGCGAAACTTCCGTATTGCGCTGCTTGCCGTCGTAAAAGACCAGCGGCCGTTCATCATCAGACAGCACCGTCAGCCCGCGCGGGTCGTCATCGTCATGCAGGTTCGGTCCGCCCAGCGTGAAATGGCGCAAGACGCCGCCAAAGGCCTCGCGCAGGTTTTCGGGGGTAAAGACTTCGGGCGTGGGGCCCGACGCCAGCACCGTGCCCTTGACCAGCACCACCCGGTCGCAAAATTCCGGGACCGAGCCCAGGTCGTGGGTCGAAACCAGCATCACCCGGCCCTCGGCCCGCATCTGGCGCAGCAATTCGATGATCGCGGCCTCGGTCTTTACATCGACGCCGGTAAAGGGTTCGTCCAGCAGGATGACCGAGGCGCCCTGCGCCAGCGCGCGCGCCAGAAAGACGCGCTTTTTCTGGCCGCCCGACAACTCGCCGATCTGGCGGTGGCGAAACTCCTGCATGTTGACGCGGGCCAGGGCCTCATCGACGGCGCGGCGGTCGGCATCGCGGGCGCGGCGCAGAAAGCCCATATGGCCGTAACGGCCCATCATCACCACATCCTGCACCAGCACCGGAAAGGTCCAGTCCACCTCCTCGGATTGCGGCACATAGGCGATCAGGTTCTGCCGCAGCGCCTGCGCGACCGACATGCCCAGAACCTGAACCGTCCCGCGCGAGGCCGGGACAAAGCCCATCAGCGCCTTGAACAATGTGGATTTCCCGGCCCCGTTCACGCCGACAAGCGCGGTGACGCTGCCTTGCGGCACGGTGAAGCTGGCATCGCGCAAGGCGGTGAAGCCGTTGCGATAGGTGACGGTCAGGCCCTGTGCCGCGATGCCCTCAGCCATTCGACAGCCCGTCGACGATGGTTTCGGATGTCACCCGCAGCAGGTCCAGATAGGTCGGCACCGGCCCATCCGTTTCCGACAGGCTGTCGACATACAGCACGCCCCCATAGGCCGCGCCGGTTTCTGCAGCGATCTGCCGGGCCGGGCGGTCCGAGACGGTGCTTTCGGAAAACACCACCGGGATCTGATGCTGCTTGATGGCATCGACCACGCGGCGCACCTGCTGCGGCGTGCCCTGCGCATCGGCATTAATCGGCCACAGATAAAGCTCATTCAGGCCGAAATCCCGCGCGAGATAGGAAAACGCCCCCTCGGATGTCACCAGCCAGCGCCGCGCTTCGGGCAGGGCGCGGGCGCGGTCGCGGATGGGCGCGATGGTCTGGGCGATCTGGCCCTTGTAGCGTCCGGCATTGGCCCGGTAATCGCCGCTGCCCGCCGGATCAAGCTGCGACAGCGCGGCGGCGATATTGTCGACATAGATCATCGCCGAATCCAGCGACATCCATGCATGGGGATTGGGCTTGCCCTGATAGCTGCCCCCCGAAATCGGCATCGGCTGGATGCCTTCGGCCAGCGTGGCCGAGGGGATGTCGCCCAGATTGCGCAGGAATTGTTCGAACCACAGTTCAAGGTTCAGACCATTGCGCAGGATCAGCTGCGCATCGCGCACGCCGATCAGGTCGCTGGGGGTGGGTTCGTAATTGTGGATCTCGGCCCCCGGCTTGGTGATCGACACCACCTCGGCGCGGTCGCCTGCGACATTGCGGGCCATATCGGCCAGAATGGTGAAGGTCGTGGCGATCTTCGGGCGGCTGCCCTGTGCCAGCGCGGGGGTGGCCAAGCTGGCAACTGCGGCGGCTAGAAAACTTCTGCGATCCATCATGCTCTCCTGCTTGCCTCTATTATCTGCGAGTGGTTCGCAACTGTCAAGCCAGTTGTAAATCATTCGCAACTGACCGGCGTTGTGTTTTTCGCAAAACCGCGCCAAACAGAGGCATGGAACGTGCGGAAGAATTCGAGCAGGCGCTGCGCCGTGCAGGCGTCAGGATCACCCGGCAACGGGCGGCCCTGCTGCGCGTGCTGGCGGCGGCCGACGATCATCCCGATGCGAACCAGCTTTATCAGCGCGCCACGGAGGCCGGGGCGGGCGTGTCGCTGGCGACCGTCTATCGCACGCTGTCGGCGCTTGAGGCGCAGGGCGTGATCCTGAAGCTGGAATTTGAAGGCGAGGCCGCGCGGTTCGAGCCTGCGGACGGCACGCATCACGATCACATGATCGACGTGGAAACCGGCGAGGTCACCGAATTCGTCAACGAGCGGATCGAGAAGCTGCAAGCCGAGATCGCCGCCGAACTGGGCTATGAAATCGTCCGCCACCGGCTGGAGCTTTACGTCCGCCGCAAGACATGAGCCTGACCGTCTTTGACAAGATCATTTCAGATCGCGGGTCGAAATACGCGGTCTCGGGCGGTCCCGCCACCACCCGCGCCGAGGCCGGGGCGCTGCTGGATGACCTGAAGCGCAGCAAACGCTTCGCCAAGGCCACCCATAACACATGGGCCGGGATCCTGTCGGGCGAGCCGGTCAAGGAGGATGACGGCGAAAGCGGGGCCGCGCAGATCATCCTGCAAATGCTGGAGCGTGCCGGGCTGACCGATCATGTGGTGATCGTGACGCGCTGGTATGGCGGCAAGCATCTGGGCGGCGACCGCTTTCGCCATGTCGTCGATGCGGTGCGTCACTATCTGGCCGAAACCGGGCGCTAGCCCGGCACGGCATGGCTGCGCAGCAGTTCCATCGGCACGATGTCCAGCGTGCGTTGATGCGTGGCCTCCAGCACCACCTGCGGCGCGGCGAATTCCTGCGCGGCCTGCAGAAAACGCGCGGCGCACAGGCACCAGCGGTCGCCGGGCTTCAATCCGGCAAAGCGGTATTCCGGCCGCGGCGTGCTGAGATCGTTGCCCAGATATTTCGACAGCGCCAGAAACTCTGCCGTCACCACGACGCAGACGGTATGTCGCCCGCTGTCCTCGGGGCCGGTATTGCAGCAGCCGTCGCGGAAAAACCCTGTCAGCGGCTGGTTGGAACAGGGGGCAAGCGTCCCGCCCAGCACGTTCAAAGATGCGTCCATGATCGGATCTCCTTTCGCTGACCTTTCGTCACCGGAAACGCTCGCTGAGCGCGCGCAGGCGGTCTGTCAGGGTCTGCGGGGCGTCAGATTCGGGCGGGCGTTCCGGGGCTGGCCGGGTGGCGGGCTGGGCTGTGGCGCGCGGCTCATTGCGCGCAGGGCTGGACTTTGCGGCTGCGGCTGCGGTTTGCGGCGCGGTGCCGCTGTTTCGTGGGGGCGACATGCGCATTGCGACCGCATTCAGAAACCGCGCATCCTCGCCCGCAGCCAAAGCCCCGGCCCCGTCCGAGATGCCGCGCAGCAGGTCGTCCAGCATTCCCGCCTCAGTCTTGGCGAAATCGTCCAGCACATATCCCGCCACGCGATCCTTGTGGCCGGGATGCCCGATGCCGATGCGCATGCGCCCGTAAGCCTCGCCGATATGCTGGTGGATCGAGCGCAACCCGTTATGCCCGGCATGGCCGCCGCCCAGTTTCAGCCGCACCTTGCCCGGCGCCAGATCCAGCTCGTCATGCAGGACGATGACATCGCCGGGCTCAAGCTTCAGATAGCGCATCGCCTCACCGACCGACTGGCCCGACAGGTTCATGAAGGTGGCGGGTTTCAGCAGCGTGACGCGTTCGCCGCCCAGCCGGCCTTCGGAAATCTCGCCCTGAAACCGCGCGCGCCAGGGCGAGAAACCGTGATCGGCGGCAATCCGGTCCAAGGCCATGAAGCCGATATTGTGGCGGTTGCCTTGGTATTTCGCGCCGGGATTGCCCAGCCCCACGATCAGTTTCATCGCATTCTCCGTCATTCGCGCGCAGGTTAGACGGCGGGGCGGAAAGGGGCAAATTTTATCGCTCTCTTGTCCTCGCCGCCCGGCGTTACTAAGACTCTGTCAAGGTTTCGTCTTTATGGGTTTGCCGACGCGGTCTGTCCGTGCGGGCGAATCAAGATGTAGGCCAAAGCAGGCAGGGACAAAGGCAAGGAAGCACATGCAAGATCCGGCAGAATTCTATATGAACACCCTTGTCCCGATGGTCGTGGAACAGACCAGCCGGGGTGAACGGGCCTATGACATTTTCTCGCGCCTGCTGAAGGAACGCATCATTTTCCTGTCGGGGCCGGTGCATGACGGCATGGCCACGCTGATTTCGGCGCAATTGCTGTTTCTTGAGGCGGAAAACCCGACCAAGGACATCAGCATGTATATCAACAGCCCCGGCGGTGTCGTGACCGCGGGCCTGTCGATCTATGACACGATGCAATATATCAAGCCGCGCATCTCGACGCTGGTGGTGGGGCAGGCGGCCTCGATGGGCTCGCTGCTGCTCTGTGCAGGCCAGCCCGGCTCGCGGTTCTCGCTGCCCAATTCGCGCGTCATGGTCCACCAGCCCTCGGGCGGGTTCCAGGGCCAGGCCACCGACATCCTGATCCACGCGCGCGAAACCGAAAAGCTGAAGCGCCGCCTGAATGAGATCTATGTCAAACATACCGGCCGCACGCTGGATGAGGTCGAGCAGGCGCTGGAGCGCGACCGGTTCATGTCCCCGCAAGAAGCCAAGGACTGGGGCCTGATCGACGAGATTCTGGAAGCCCGCGGCAAGGCCGAACCGGGAAGCTGACCCGTTCGGCGGTCCCTGCGAAACAGGGGCGTTTTGGGGATTGTGACGGGCCGGGGTGGCCCGTAACATGTCCGGTAATCCTGCGCGGCGGACGCCGTGCGTGATGACAGGCGGTCGTCCGGCGATTTTGCCGGACCTCCGACAAAGACAGGGAACGATCAGATGGCCAATTCGACCGGCGGCGACAGCAAGAACACGCTTTACTGCAGCTTCTGCGGCAAGAGCCAGCATGAGGTGCGCAAGCTGATTGCCGGTCCCACCGTATTCATCTGCGATGAATGCGTCGAACTGTGCATGGACATCATCCGCGAAGAGACGAAGACCTCGGCGCTGAAATCCGGCGATGGCGTGCCGTCCCCGCGCGAGATCTGCAATGTGCTGGACGATTATGTCATCGGTCAGGAACATGCCAAGCGCGTGCTGTCCGTCGCCGTGCACAACCACTACAAGCGGCTGAACCACAGCTCGAAGACCGATATCGAGCTGGCGAAGTCGAACATCCTGCTGATCGGCCCCACCGGCTGCGGCAAGACGCTGCTGGCGCAGACGCTGGCGCGCATTCTGGACGTGCCCTTCACCATGGCCGATGCGACCACGCTGACCGAAGCCGGCTATGTCGGCGAGGATGTGGAAAACATCATCCTGAAGTTGTTGCAGGCGTCGGAATACAATGTCGAACGTGCGCAGCGCGGCATCGTCTATATCGACGAGGTCGACAAGATCACCCGCAAATCCGACAACCCCTCGATCACCCGCGACGTGTCGGGCGAAGGCGTGCAGCAGGCACTGCTGAAGATCATGGAGGGCACGGTTGCCTCGGTGCCGCCGCAGGGCGGGCGCAAGCATCCGCAGCAGGAATTCCTGCAGGTGGACACCACGAACATCCTGTTCATCTGCGGCGGCGCGTTCGCCGGTCTGGACCGCATCATCGCGCAGCGCAACAAGGGCACCGCGATGGGCTTCGGCGCGGCGGTCAAGGAAAACGACGACAAGGGCGTGGGCGAGTTGTTCAAGCAGCTCGAGCCCGAGGATCTGCTGAAATTCGGTCTGATCCCGGAATTCGTCGGCCGTCTGCCGGTCATTGCGACGCTGGGCGATCTGGACGAAGGCGCGCTGATCTCGATTCTGACCGCGCCGAAGAATGCGCTGGTCAAGCAGTATCAGCGGCTGTTCGATCTGGAAGACGTGAAGCTGACCTTTACCGATGACGCCTTGGTCGCGATCGCGCGTCGCGCGATCAAACGCAAGACCGGCGCGCGCGGTCTGCGCTCGATCATGGAAGACATCCTGCTGGACAGCATGTTCGATCTGCCGGGCATGGACAGCGTGTCCGAGGTGGTCGTGAACGAAGAGTCGGTCGACAATCCGCAGGCCAAGCCCTTGCTGATCCATGCGGATGCGAAAAAGGAAACCGCCTCTGCCGGCTGAGCCTTTGATGCGATGACATCGAAAAGCCGGGCCTTGCGCCCGGCTTTTTTGATCCCGATGCAATGCGATCAGCCGCAATGTCGCCGGGGACCCGACTGATTGCCAATGGCGGGGCGCGCAGCATCTGGACCTTTGCCCGGCTTTGCGCCATATCTTCCTGAACTCCGATCGAAGAGGTTCTGACCCATGTCGTTTCTCCTGCGCGCGCTGACCTGGTGGAACAGCCAGACCATCAACACTCAGGTCTGGACCCGTCTTTACGGCGAAAAGGTCGGGCAGGACGATCAGGGCAACGTCTATTACCAATCGGGCGGCGGCAAGCGGCGCTGGGTCATCTATAACGGCGAATCCGAGGCAAGCCGGGTGTCGCCGGAATGGCATGGCTGGCTGCATCACACCTATAAGCAGCCCCCCACGACCGAACCGCTGGCGCATCAGACCTGGGAAAAGCCGCATCAGGCCAACCAGACCGGCACCGCGGGCGCCTATCGTCCGGCAGGTTCGCTGTATCAGGCCGAGCCTGCCGCGCGGCGCGATTACGACGCATGGCAGCCCGAGTAAGCGATGCAAACTCCGGCTGAACGCGCCGAATTCTGGGTGGGCGCTGCTGTGCTGACCGTGGCGGCCGGGTTTCTGGTCTGGTCCACGCAGGGCGGCGCGGCGCGGCATCTGGGCAGCGGAACCTATGAGCTGCGGGCCGCCTTTCCGAATGTCGACGGGATCGAGACCGGCACCGATATCCGGGTCGCGGGCGTCAAGGTCGGGCGGGTCAGCGGCATCGATCTGGATCCGCAGACCTATCTGGCCGAGGCACGGCTGCGCATCCCCAATGACATTCAGCTGCCGACCGACAGCGCCGCGCTGATCCAGTCGGACGGTCTGCTGGGCGGCGCCTATATCGAATTGCAGCCGGGCGGCGCTCCGGATCTGCTGCAGGCCGGGGATGAGATCGAGGATGTTCAGGGCGCGGTCAGCCTGATTTCCCTGATGATGAAATTCGTGGATTCGCAAGCTTCGGGAGGGGGCGAATGATCCGCACCTTGCGCTATTGCCTTGTCTGCGCCGCCTTGACGGCGACTTCGCTTCACGCGCAAGAGATGCTGTCGGACGAAGATCTGCTGGTCGATCCGGCGCTGGATCCGGACGCGCAGGCCCCCGCCGAGCCCTCGGCGGCCGAGCGTGAGGCGGCGGTCGCCGCCGCCCGTGGTCCTGAAACCGCGCGCGGCATGGGTGCCGAATTGCGCGGTCTGGACAAGGTGACCGGCCAGACCCAGACCTTCACGCTGGCGGCGGGGCAGGCCATGGAATTCGGCCGTCTTCAGGTCAGTCTGGCCGAGTGTCGCTATCCGGCCTCGGACCCGGCCTCGGATGCGTTTGCCGAACTCACCGTGCAGGACCGCCGCCTGAACAAGACCATCTTTGCCGGCTGGATGATCGCCTCATCCCCGGCGCTGTCGGCAATGGACGATCCGCGTTACGATGTCTGGGTGGTGTCCTGCAGCAGAAGCTGAGCGTCGGGCAGGGCGGCTGCGGTGAAATCCGCCGCCCGCTGCAAGGCCGCGTCCAGCCTGCGCCGGTAATCGCCCCGGCTGATTGTCAGCCCGCCCATGCTGGCAAGATGCGGCGTCGGATATTGCGTATCCCACAGCGTGAAGCCGCAGCGCTGCAAATGCGCCGACATCCAGATCAGCGCCGCTTTCGAGGCATTGGGCTGGCGTGAGAACATGCTTTCCGCGAAAAACGCGCCGCCCAGCGACAGCCCATAGATCCCGCCGATCAGGCGGCGGTCGTCCCAGATTTCCAGCGAATGCGCTTGGCCCATCGCGAACAGCCGGTCATACAGCGCCACAAGCCTGCCGTTGATCCAGGTCTCGGGGCGGTCGGCACAACCGGCGATCACCCCGGAAAAATCGCGGTCGATGCTGACCTGCCACGGGCAATCCCGCAAAAAGCGCCGCATCGAGCGCGAGACATGCACCCCGCCGACCGGCAGGATGCCGCGTTCCGGCGGATCGAACCAGTAAAGCTGGTCGTCATCCGCCGCCTCGGCCATGGGAAAGATGCCCTGCGCATAAGCCAGCAGCATCTTTTCCGCAGTCAGGCCAGGGGACATGGCGCCTCAGTTGCCCGCCGCCATCTGCGCCAGCCATTTTTCCAGCCAATGGATGGAATAGTCGCCGCTTTGGATGTCGGGATTTTCCAGCAGGGCACGGAACAGCGGCACGGTGGTGTCCACACCGTCCACGATCAGTTCGCCCAGGGCACGGTCCAGACGGGCCAGCGCCTCGGGCCGGTCGCGGCCATGCACGATCAGCTTGCCGATCAGGCTGTCGTAATAGGGCGGGATCTTGTAGCCGTCATAGATCGCCGAATCCATCCGAACGCCAAGGCCGCCGGGGGCGTGATACTGGGTGATCTTGCCCGGCGAGGGTGTGAAGTTCGGCAGCTTTTCCGCGTTGATCCGCACCTCGATAGCGTGGCCACGGATCTTCAGGTCTTCCTGCCGGAACTCCATGTCCTGACCTGCCGCGACAAGGATCTGCTGGCGCACCAGATCGACATCGAAGATCGCCTCGGTCACCGGATGTTCCACCTGCAGGCGGGTGTTCATCTCGATGAAGTAGAACTCGCCATCCTCGAACAGGAATTCGATCGTGCCCGCCCCGCGATAGCCCAGATTGGCCATGGCATCGGCGCAGATCTTGCCGATATGCGCACGTTGCTCGGCGGTGATGACGGGGCCGGGGGCCTCTTCCAGCACTTTCTGGTGGCGACGTTGCAGCGAACAGTCGCGCTCGCCCAGATGCACGGCGCGGCCACGTCCGTCGCCAAAGACCTGGATTTCGATATGCCGCGGACGTTGCAGATATTTCTCGATATAGACTTCGTCATTGCCGAAGGCTGCTTTCGATTCCGAACGCGCGGTGCGGAAGGCGGTCTCCAGCGAGGCCTCGTCCAGCGCCACCTTCATGCCGCGACCGCCGCCGCCCGCCGTGGCTTTGATGATGACCGGATAGCCGATTTCGGCCGCCACGCGACGGGCGGCCTCGACATCCGGCACGCCCCCGTCCGAGCCGGGCACGACCGGGATGCCCAGCGATTTGGCGGTGTCCTTGGCGGTGATCTTGTCGCCCATGATGCGGATATGTTCCGCCGAGGGGCCGATGAAGGCGATGCCGTGGTCTTCGACCATCTGCACGAAGCCCGCATTTTCCGACAGGAACCCATAGCCCGGATGGATCGCCTGCGCGCCGGTGATTTCGCAGGCCGAGATGATGGCGGGTTGCGACAGATAGCTGTCCATGGACGAAGGCGGGCCGATGCAGACCGATTCGTCGGCCATGCGCACATGCATGGCATCGGTGTCGGCGGTGGAATGCACCGCGACCGAGGCGATGCCCATCTCGCGGCAGGCGCGGATCACGCGAAGCGCAATCTCGCCGCGATTGGCAATCAGGATCTTGTCGAACATGCCCGCCTCACTCGACGACCATCAGGGGGGCGCCGAATTCGACCGGGTTGCCGTCATCGACCAGAATGCGCTTGACGGTGCCGCTGCGGGGCGAGGGGATGTGGTTCATCGTCTTCATCGCCTCGACGATCATCAGCGTCTCGCCTTCCTTGACCTGTTTGCCGACGGTCACGAAGGGCGCAGCACCCGGCTCGGCGGCAAGATAGGCGGTGCCGACCATGGGCGAGGTCACGATGCCCGGCAGGCTGGCCGGATCGTCGCTGACCGCAGCGGCGGCTGCAGGGGCCGCTGCCGCCGAGGCCGCGGCCTGAGCCGGGGCCGCAGCAGGCGCTGCCGCGACGGTCTGGATGATCTGTTTGCCCTGCTTGGACAGCGCCACAGTCAGGCGGTCATTTTCGCCGTATTCGCGCTTGACCGAAATTTCGGTCAGCTCGTTTCGGTTCAAAAGCTCGGCCAGCGCCTGAATGAAAGCCACGTCACCTTCGTGCTGACGCTCGTGCCCGTCGTGTTTGTTGTCGTCGCTCATGCCGTCCTCTGGCTGTTTTCGTTGCTGCCGGGCCTGATGGCCTGCGGTTGTTTGCGCCGCTTATAGCCTGTCATACAACCCGAGGAAAAGGGTTTCGGACCCGATCATCTGCCGCTAGTCGGTGTTTCCGCGCTGCTTCCAGCGCCGATGCACCCAGAACCACTGATCCATATGGTCGCGGACCTGCGCCTCGAGGTGGTCGTTCAGCGCCTGCATCATCTGCGCAGGCTCGCCATGCGGGATCGGCGCGCCCACCTCGACACGGAAGCTCAGCCCGTCGGGCTGGCGGATGCCCGCGATGGGCAGGATCAGGGCCTCATAGCGGATCGCAAGCTCTGCCGGGGTCAGCACGGTGCGGGTGGGCAGTCCGAAGAACCGCAACAGCGCGCCGTGATCGTCGAACTGGTCATAGCCCAAAGACAGCCAGCCGCCGCCTTTCAGAAAGCGCAGCATCGCCGCCAGACCGGACCGGCCGCGCGGAAACATCGGCTCGGCGATGGCCTGCATGGCGGGGATGTAATGGCGGTTGAAGGCTTCGTTGTTCATCGGCCGATACAGCGCGCCGACCGGCCAGCCGCGCCCGGTCAGCGCCGCGCGCATGGCGTCGTAATTGCCGAAATGCGCCACCGCCAGAATCACCGGGCGGTGCGCGGCGAATGCCTGTTCCAGCGCCGGAAGTCCCGGCCCGCACAGCGGATCGGCATCATGGATGCGGCCGGTGAATTCCTCGCCCGAATAGATCTCGGCCAGGGATCGCCCGGCATTGTTGGGCACGGCGCGCGTCAGATGCGCCACCTGCGCCGGGGTCAGATCTGGCCGGGCCTTGGCCAGATTGTCCCGGATGCGCGCCCGCCAGCCCGCCAGCGGCCCCAGCACATGCGCAAAGAACCAGCCCATCACCGTCACGCGGCGGTTATAGGGCAGGATGCGGGCCAGCCCCATCAGCGTCAGAAATGCGCCATTCGCCACGCGGTCGCGCAGAGGAGGTGTCGTGTCGGTCTGGCTCATGTCCGGGCCTTCTGCATGGCGCGTGCTTCGCGAAACCAGACATAAAGGCCAGCCGCCACAATGATCAACGCCCCGATGACGGTCCACAGATCCGGCAACTGCCCCCAGATCAGCCAGCCCCACAGCCCTGCCCAGATCAAGCCGGTATAGCCGAAGGGCGCGATGGCCGAGGCCTCGGCCATCGCGAAGGCGCGGATCAGCAGAGCGTGGGCGATGGTGCCCAGCACCCCCAGCAGCACGAAGGCCCAGATGTCGCCCACAGCAATCGGCTGCCAGAAGAACGGCACGGCCAGCGAGGTAACGGCAGTGCCGATCAGCGCCGACCATAGCATCGAGGTGGCGGTCGTATCTTCGCGGGCCAGCCGGGTCAGGATCGCGCCGGTGGCATAGGTGAAGGCCGCGATCAGCGGCAGGACCGCAGCAGGCTGAAACACGCCGGCACCGGGGCGGATGATGATCAGCGCGCCGATCAGGGCGACGGCGATGCCGATGATCCGGCGCATGCCGATGGCTTCGCCCAGAAAGATCGCTGCGGCCAGCGTGATCAGCACCGGGTTGATATCCATGATCGCCGTGGCCTCGGCCAGCCCGATATGCTGCAGCGCCGTGAAGAACAGCCCGATGGAACACAGCTGCATCACCGCCCGCATGATCTGCACCTTGGGCCGCTTGGTGCGCAGCGTTCGGGGTAACGCGCCCCGCACGACCAGAAGCACCAGCGCCAGATTGGACACAAAGCGCACCCAGACCAGTTGCGCCGGGTGATAGCTTTCGGTCAGGTGCTTGGCGGTGGCATCCATCAACGTGAAGGTAAAGATTGCCGCCAGCAGCAGCGCGATGCCCCGCATCTGTGTCCGGCGCGCGGGATCGCCCGGCGCGGCAAGGATCGGCGGAAGGGTGGCGCTGTCTGGATGGCTCATCTTGACCTCTCTGCGGCTGCTTATGCCCGCGCAGATCGGCCGGGTCCATGGCCCGGAAACGAAAAACGGCTGCGAGATGACGCGGCCGTTTCGCGGAATGTCCAGCGCGGATCAGTCCAGCAGGCGCCGGGCTTCGGCCACGGTCGCCTCGGCGGTGATGCCGAATTCCTTGTAAAGCACCGGCGCGGGGGCCGACGCGCCAAAGCCGGTCATGCCGATGAAGCCCGCCTTCTTCTCGCGCCCGCGTTCGCCCAGCAGCAGCCAGTCCCACGGCTGACGGATCGCGGCTTCGATGGCGATGCGCACCGGGCCCTTGGGCAGGACCTCTTTGCGGTAATCGCCGGGCTGGTCGCGGAACAGTTCCATCGACGGCACCGACACGACGCGGGTCGGCACGCCCTGCGCCTCAAGCATGTCGCGCGCGGCGACGGCGATTTCGACCTCGGAGCCGGTCGCCATCAGGATCACCTGCGCCTCGGCCGAGGCTTCGCGCAGCACATAGGCCCCCTTGGCGGTCAGGTTCTCGCCCGCGTCTTCGCGCAGCGTCGGCAGGTTCTGCCGCGACAGTGCCAAGACCGAGGGCGTGGTTTCCGACGACAGCGCGATTTCCCACGCCTCGGCGGTCTCGATCACGTCGCAGGGGCGGAAGGTCATGGTGTTGGGCGTGGCGCGCAGCATGGCCAGATGCTCGACCGGCTGGTGGGTCGGGCCGTCCTCGCCCAGACCGATGCTGTCATGGGTCATGACATAGACGACCGGCAGACCCATCAGCGCCGACAGACGCATCGCGCCGCGGGCATAGTCGGTGAAGCACATGAACGTGCCGCCATAGGGGCGGAAGCCGCCATGCAGCCAGATGCCGTTCATCGCCGCAGCCATGCCATGTTCGCGGATGCCATAGTTGATATAGCGGCCCTTGCGGTTTTCCGCAGAAAACACGCCCAGATCCTTGGTCTTGGTGTTGTTCGAGCCGGTCAGGTCCGCGCTGCCGCCGATGGTTTCGGGCAGTTCGGGGTTCACGACTTCCAGCACCATCTCGCTGGCCTTGCGGGTTGCGACCTTGGGCTTGGAGGCAACCGCCTGATCCTTCAGCGCGGCGATGGTCGGCGCCAGCTTGTCGCTGACCGCGCCGGAAATGCGGCGGGCGAATTCGTCACGCTCGGCCGAGGCATCGACGCGGGCATTCCACGCCTCGCGCGCGGCGCGGCCCTTGGCGCCGATGGCACGCCATTCGTCAAGAATGTCGGCGGGAATGACGAATGAGCCATAGTCCCAGCCATAGGCCGCGCGGGTCGCGGCGATTTCCTCGGCCCCAAGCGGCGAGCCATGCGCGCCCGAGGTGTCCTGCTTCTTCGGCGCGCCATAGCCGATGATCGTCTTGCACGACACGAAGACCGGGCGGTCGTCCTTGCCCGAGGCGGCATCGCTCAGCGCGCGGTCGATATCGGCGGCGTCATGGCCGTCGCAGGCCAGCACGCGCCAGCCCGAGGCCTCGAACCGCTTCAACTGATCGGTGCTGTCGGACAGCGACACGCGCCCGTCGATGGTGATGTCGTTATTGTCCCAAAGAACGATCAGGTTCTTCAGCTTCTGCATCCCGGCCAAGCCGATGGCTTCCTGGCTGATGCCCTCCATCAGACAGCCGTCGCCGGCGATGACCCAGGTCTTGTGGCTGCACAGATCGGCGCCGTATTGCGCGCGCATCGCCTCTTCGGCGATGGCAAAGCCCACGGCGGTGGCGATGCCCTGACCCAAGGGGCCGGTCGTCGTCTCGACGCCTTCGGCATGGCCGTATTCGGGATGGCCCGCGGTGATCGCGCCCCATTGGCGGAAGTTCTTGATCTGCTCAAGGCTCATCTGCTCATACCCGGTCAGGTGCAGCAGCGAATAGACCAGCATCGAGCCATGACCCGCCGACAGCACAAAGCGGTCGCGGTCGAACCAGTTCGGGGCCGAGGCGTCGAATTTCAGGTGCTTGGAAAACAGCACGGTGGCGACATCGGCCATGCCCATCGGCATGCCGGGATGGCCCGAATTGGCGGCCTCGACGGCGTCCATCGAAAGCGCGCGGATGGCGGCGGCAAGGCGCCAGTGGGCGGGGTCGGCCTTGCGGCGATCAGCGATATCCATGACTCATTTCCGTGCTGGAGGATGCGGCACTTCCTGATATGCAGGCAGCCATCAGGTTGCAACCCGCGACCGCAGCGGCAAAGATGCGTCATGACACAGGAATACCCGATCTGGGGCTTTCGACAGGATCGTATCGGCGCCCGGCTGATCTGCCTTCTGGACATGCTGCGCATCTCTGAAAGGTTTGGCGGATCATCGCGTTATCTGTGGCTGTCCCAACCGGACGGCCCCTATCCCGAACTGTCGGACCCGGCGGTTTTTCTGGGTCCCACGGCCCTTGCGGCGCATGTGACGGTCGTCGACCATATTCCCGACCGCAGCGGCCGCGAGGTGCTGCGCAGCACCGCGCGCAACATGAATTCCCAGCGTTTCGCCCAGCGTCTGGCCGGGGGTGAGCGGTTCCTGTGCGACTCGATGGCCGAGCTGATCCGCTTCATGGACGAACCCGCGGCGGCGGCCGCCCAGCAGGTGCGCCGCATCTTCGAGGGGCTGGAGCTTGCGCCGCAGATCCGCGACGCCATGGCCCATGCCCGCGAAAAGCTGGCCGAGGCCGGGGGTGGCCAGCCCATCGCCATCCATGTCCGGCGCGGCGACATTCTGGACAGCAATCCGTGGAGCTATTCCTGCTGGCCCAGTAAATATGTGCCGGACGAATTCTTCCGCGCCTTTGCCGCACAGACGACCGGGCCGGTCATCGCCTTTTCCGACACGCCCGCCGCCGTCACCCATCTGGCGCAGGGCGACCCGCGCATCGTGCCTGTGGCGGGGCTGTTTGACGACCCCAGCCTTAGCGCGGCGCAGCGAGATCTGCTGGAACTGCTGCTGATGGGCGGCTGCGACAGTGTGGGCGCGCCGGTGCAAAGCGCGTTTTCGCAGGCGGCCTCGATCATCGGCGGGGCGCGGATCATCGGCCTGCCGCATATGCTGGCGCCCGGCGCGAAACAGGCCGCCAGCGATGCGCTGCTGGACCGCGTGATCGGCCAGCCCGACAGCTTTTTCGCACCGGGCGATCTGGCCCAGTCGGTGACCTATGCCAGCGCCCATGCCATCGCCACGGGCCGCGCCGCCGAACTGGTCGGCGCGCTGGCCGACCGCAGCGATTTCATGGAGCGTTTCCCCTTTGTCTATCGTGAACTGGCCGTGGCTGCGATGGCGGCGGGCTTGAAGAACCGGGCAAGGCGGCTGGCGCGGCACGGTCTGACCTCGGATCTGATGCGCAGCCGCGACAAGCCGGGCTGTCAGCAGGTGCTGATGGTTCTGGGCGACGACGATATCGGCCCGCATCCGAAAGATCCCAGCCTTGAGGCGCAATTCGTGTCGCTGTGTTTCAGCGGGCGTGCCGCGCAGGGGCTGATCGTGCCGGCGCTGGCGCATCGGCTGTTGTCGGATGGCGGGCCTGCGGCGCAGGCGCTGATGCTCGATCCGCGCCTTGTCGCCGATCACCAGCGCGAGGGGCTGGACCTGCTGGCGCAGGATGACAGCGCCCGGCAGGGGATGACCCTGCCGCTTTGGGTGCTGCGCAGCGACTGGCTGGAACTGGTGACCGACCAGAATATCCGCCGCACGCTGCTTGTGGACATCGACCTTGGCCAGAAGCTGGCCCCCGCGCGCGATCTTCTGGCCGCGACCGAGGCGGCGCTGGCGGCGGGCGAGACGCCGCAGGCCGATGATCTGGCGCAGCGCCGCCTTGGCTTTTGCGCCGCGCAACTGCGTCTGCATGGCCGCCTGAAACGCGCATTCGCCCTGCTGCACTGGCTGGACGGGCTGCATCCCGGCGATGCGCTGACGCATAAGCGGCTGGCGGATGCTTGTTTCACGGCGGGAAATGCCAAGGCGGGCTGGCGCTGGCTGGACAGCGCCGAGGCGCTGATGCCGGAAAATGCGCTGCTCAGGCTTTCGGCAGCCATGCGTGCCTCGGAAACCGGCGATGCTGACGGCGCTTTGACCCGGCTGCAGCAGGCGCGACAGCTTTGGTCGGATCTGGAACTGACCGGAAAAATCACGCGTCGGATCAGGAAACTGGCCGATCCACAGCCGGATTTGCCGAAAAAACGGGCTTGATTTGCCGCTGCCGCAGGCGGTGTCGCAAAAAAATTGCCATTCAGGTTGTCAGCCGCCTAGCTCGTGGAAAACTGTCCGCAAGACGAGGGGAAACATGGCAAAACCAGATCCGGTCGATGAAATCCTGCCGCCGCTGCGCATGACCACGCTGGGGTTGCAGCATGTGCTGGTGATGTATGCCGGCGCGGTCGCCGTGCCGCTGATCGTGGGCCGCGCGCTGAAACTGCCGCCCGAGGATGTGGCCTTCCTGATCTCGGCCGATCTGTTCTGCTGCGGCATCGCCACGATCATTCAATCGCTGGGCGTGACGCGCTGGTTCGGCATCCAGCTGCCGGTGATGATGGGGGTGACCTTCGCCTCGGTCGGGCCGATGGTGGCGATGGCGGGGGCCTATCCGGGCCCCAAGGGCGCGCGGATGATCTTTGGGGCGATCATCGGCGCGGGTCTGATCGCCATGCTGATCGCGCCGTTCATCGGGCGGATGCTGCGGTTTTTCCCGCCGCTGGTCACCGGCACGATCATTCTGGTCATCGGCATCACGCTGATGCGCGTGGGCATCAACTGGATCTTTGGCAACCCGGTCGGGCCGACCGCGCCAAAGATCGTCGATCCGGTCGCGGCGGGCTGGCTGAACCAGCTTCGCGAGATGTCGGGAACCGGCGCCGTGCCTGCGCTGCCGCAAGGCTTTGCCCCGGCGGCCAGCGTGCAGAACCCGCTTTACGCTCGTCCCGTCAACATCATGATCTCGGCCGTGGTGCTGGCCGCCATCCTGCTGATCGCCCGGTTCGGCAAGGGCTTCGTCGCCAATATCGCCGTGCTGCTGGGCATGCTGGTCGGCGCGTTGCTGACGATCCTTCTGGGGCAGATGACCTTTGAGAAGGTGGCCGAGGCGCATTGGTTCGGGCTGGTGACGCCGTTCCATTTCGGCACGCCGATCTTTGATCCGGTGCTGATCCTGACCATGGTGCTGGTGATGATCGTCGTGATGATCGAATCCACCGGCATGTTCCTGGCGCTTGGCGACATGACCGGGCGCGAGGTGACGCCGCAGCGCCTGACCGCCGGTCTGCGCACCGACGGCCTGGGCACGGTGATCGGCGGTATCTTCAACACCTTCCCCTATACCTCGTTCAGCCAGAATGTCGGGCTGGTCGGCGTCACGGGCATCCGGTCGCGCTTCATCTGCGTGACGGGCGGGGTGATCCTGATCCTGTTCGGGCTGGTGCCGAAAATGGGCGCTGCGGTGGAATCGCTGCCCACGGCGGTTCTGGGCGGTGCGGGGCTGGTGATGTTCGGCATGGTCGCAGCCACCGGCATCCGCATCCTGTCGACGGTGGATTTCGCCAGCAACCGCAACAACCTGTTCGTCGTGGCCGTCGCCTTGGGCTTCGGGATGATCCCGCTGATCGCCCCCGATTTCAAACAATGGATGCCGCACGCCATTCACCCGCTGATCGAGTCGGGCATCCTGCTGGCCACCATCGCCGCGGTCGTGCTGAACGCGTTCTTCAACGGCGCGGGCGCCAGCGCCGAGGACGCCAAGCGCGCCGCCAGCATGGCCGATCACTGATCGTCGGACAGGCTCGGGTCGGGCGCTTTTCCTGCGCCCGCCTTGGCCAGCGGGTGATGGTTCAGAACCAGATCCCGCATCCGTGCATCCAGCACATGGGTATAGATCTCGGTCGTGCCCAGATCGGAATGGCCCAGCAGGCTTTGAATGGCCCGCAGATCCGCGCCGCCCTCCAGCAGATGCGTGGCAAAGGCGTGGCGGATCACATGAGGTGACACGCGGGCAGGGTCGATCCCCGCCGCCACCGCAAGCTGGTTCAAAAGCCCGTTCATCGCCTGCCGCGTCATATGGCCCTGTGCGCTGGTGGCCGGAAACAGCCAGCGCGCGCCCTTGCCCGCGACCAGACGGCCAAGCGCGGTCTTGGGATCGGCGGTGTCGCGCAGCGTCACCCATGCCGTCAGCGCTGCGCGCGCCGGGCCGTTCAGCGGCACCATGCGTTCCTTGCCGCCCTTGCCGCGGATCAGCAGCACTTGCGGATTGCCCCGGCAGCTGCCGATGGGCAGGCTGACAAGTTCGCTGACGCGCATGCCGGTGGCATAGATCAGCTCCAGCAGCACCAGATTGCGGGCGCGTTCCTGTTTGTTGCGGCCAAGGCGGGGCAGCGCATCCAGCAGCGCCTGCACCTCGGCCCGCGCCAGCGTCTTGGGCAGGCGCTGCGGGCGGCCCGGTCCGGGGATGCGGCCTGCGGGGTCATCCTCGCGCCAGTTTTCGTCCAGCGCGAACCGCGTCATCTGCCGGATCGAGGCCAGACGCCGCGCGCGTGTGGCGCGGGACAGGCCCTGCGCGTCGCAATGGGCAAGGTAATCCTCGATCATGTCGCGGGTCACGCTCAGCAGATCGGCCTGACGCAGCGCCACCCAAGCCGCGAAATCGGCAAGGTCGCGGCCATAGGCCAGCAGCGTGTTGCGCGCCGCGCCATGTTCGGCGGCCTGCGCATCCAGAAAGGCCGAGATCCGGCGCTTGTCGCCAACGGGAACAGCGGCGGCGGGCACGGCTCAGGGCTCGGCCGGGATGGCGCCCGGCGCGACGGTGATGACCGGGGCCAGCACCAGCTCGACCGCGGCCTGCCGGGCGACATCGCGCTGATCCAGCGCGCGCAGCACCCGCAGACCCTGCGCCGCGCGGGGCAGATCGCCGTCCAGCCCGGCATCGACATCGGCGATGGCGGACAGCAGCGCCTCGCCCCGGCGGTTCGCGGCCAGAAGCTCGGCATAGCGCTGCGACAGGGCGCTGTCGGCGGCAAAGGCGCCGATCAGCGTCGCCGCCCGGTCCGAGCCGGTGCCGCGTGGCGGTGTCGCCTCGGCCAGACCGCTGGCGAAATCCAGAAGCCATGTGTCGAAGGGCTGGGCATCCGGCGCGGGCTGGGCCACGACCTGCCATTGCCCGGCCTGCAATGCCAGCCAGACCGCGATCTGGCCCGCGCGTCCCGTCAGCCCCATGGCCCCGGCCTGCGCGCCCGCCATATCGGCCAGCGCCGGACCCAGCCCGGCTGCGACCATGCGATCGAATGCCGCGGGCAGGGCGGTTGCCACGGCATCGGCGTCCCGCGCGCTCAGCGCCGCGTCCAGTGTCTGGATCGCGGCGGCCCGGTCCCATGCGCCGCCGGATGCGGCGGGCTTTTGTTCGACATAGATCTCGCGCAGGCGCGAGGCGGGGATTGCGCCCGCGCGCGCCAGCCGCTCGGCCGCGTCCAGACGGGCCTTCCAGCCGCCGTTTTCATCCAGATCCGCCAGCGCAAAGGCCAGCGGCAGGTTCGATGAGGGCAGCGGCTGGCCGATGGCCTCGTGCAGGCGCAGATCCAGCGGCGTCACGACCTGCGGCGGCGGCAGGATGTCGCCCTGTTCGGAATATCCGTCATCCAGATAATGCGCGAGCAGCGTTGCCACCTGCGGCTGCAACTGGCCCAGCCCATCGGCGCCCTGATAGACCAGCGCCGCCGCTGCCCAGTCGCCACCCAGCGCCAGACAGAAGATCCGCGCCGGGAAACTGGGCGCGACACCGGGCGTGCGGTCCATGATCTGGCAGGCCTGCGACTGATCGCCCGACAGCAGCGCAATGTCGAACAGCCTGCGGAACCGCTGCGGATCGGCGGGGCCTGCGGTCTGCAAAAGCTCTTTCGCGGCGCGCGTCGCGCCCATGTCCAGCAGCTTGTCGACGCGGGCCAGAAACAGCGCGCCCTCAGTGCCGGGGGCGGCCTTTGGCGGCTGCAACTGCGCGGCAAGCAACCGCCGCTCCAGCCGCCGCAAGGCGGGCAGCCGCGGGTCCGAGGCCAGCACCTGCTGGGCCAGCACCGTGCCGTCGCTGTCGCCCCACAGACCCGCGGGCAGACCTGCCGCACGCGGCGACACGGTGCCCTTGCTGTCGGGATTGCCTTCGCCCAGACGGGTGACGCCCACCGGCTCGACCGCGCCGCTGCGCACGACCTCGCGCCGGGATTTCTGTTGCAGTTCGGGCGGCAGCGGTGTGCCGGGACGCCATGCGGAAATTGTGTCGGGCTGCTGGATGCTGCCCGAAAGCCAGTCGCTGGCCGAAAGCGGCGGGCGCGCGCCTGCGGCATCCGGCGCGATGGCCAGAGCCGCGCACAGCGCCATGCTGCCGATTGCGGACTGCGATATGGGCTTAATCCAGCGCATCTTGCCCCTGAGCGGCAGGTGCAGGTGCAGGTGCGGCGGGCGCAGGCGTGGCGGCGGGGGTTTCGGGTGCTGCGGCGGGCACGGGCGCGCCAAGGTTCAGCTCGACCGGCAACCGCGTCTGGGTGGGATCCGCATCCATATCGCCGAAATAGGCATAGCCGGTCAGCCCCGCCAGACCCAGAATCACCAGCACGAGCGCCACTCGCAAAAGCCTCATCGACTGTCCCTTTCCGCCTCAAATGCGTTCGTCATGACCGGTCTGACGCCGGTTCGCGCGAAATATATATGGCATTTCCCGAAAGATCACGCCATTCAGTGCCACCAATATCCCGTGCGCCCCTTCAGCGATAGAGGCGGCGCGGGACGCGCAGAAGGATTGACGGGGGGCTGATGCGGCGGAACATCGTGCTGATCGGAATGATGGGGGCGGGCAAGACCGCGATCGGGGCCGAACTCGCGCGCCGTCTGGGTCGGCCGTTCTGGGATACCGATTCCGAGATCGAGCGGGCCGCCGCCATGACCATCCCGGAAATCTTCGCCCGCGACGGTGAGGATTTCTTCCGCGCCCGCGAATCAGAGGTGCTGTCGCGGGTGCTGGCGTCGGGTTCCAGCATCGTCTCGACCGGCGGCGGATCGTGGATCCGCGAACAGAACCGCCAACGCATCGCGCAGCATGGCGTGTCGGTCTGGCTGGATTGCGATGCGGAAACGCTGTGGCATCGGGTCCGCGCGCGCCCGACGCGGCCGCTGTTGCAGACCGTCGATCCGCGCGGCACGCTGGAGCGGCTGCTGGCCGAACGCAGCCCGATCTACGCCTCAGCCGATCTGCGCGTGACGGCCACCCGCGCCGACAGCATCGAAGACACCACGAACCGGGTTCTGGACAGCATCGCCGCGCTTGAACCGATGATTCTGGAGCCGAAATGAGCATCGAGACCGTCCGCGTTGATCTGGGCACGCGGTCCTATGACGTGCGCATCGGGCAGGGGCTGCTGGACCGCGCGGGCGCCGAGATCGTGGCCTTGGCGGGCAAGCGTCGCGTGGCGATCGTCACGGATACGACGGTCGCAGCCGCGCACCTGCCGCGCCTGATCGCATCGCTGAACACCGCAGGTCTGCAGGCCGAGGCGCTGGCCCTGCCCGCGGGCGAGGCGACGAAATCCTGGGACCGGCTGGGGCAGGCGGTCGAATGGCTGATCGCGCAGCGGATCGAACGCAAGGATCTGGTCATCGCGCTTGGTGGCGGGGTCATTGGTGATCTGGCCGGGTTTGCCAGTGCCATCCTGCGCCGTGGCGTGCGTTTCGTGCAGATCCCGACGACGTTGCTGGCGCAGGTCGACAGTTCCGTCGGCGGCAAGACCGGCATCAACAGCCCGCAGGGCAAGAACCTGATCGGGGCCTTTCACCAGCCCTCGCTGGTGCTGGCCGATATCGACGTGCTGGGCACGCTGGCGCCGCGCGATTTCCGCGCCGGCTATGGCGAGGTCGCGAAATACGGTCTGCTGGGGGACGAGGGCTTCTTTGAATGGCTGGAAACCGCCGGGCCGGTATTGGCGACCGATCCTGAGGCCCTGCAGCGCGCGGTGCGCCATTCGGTGGCGATGAAGGCCGGGATCGTGCAGCGCGACGAAACCGAACAGGGTGAGCGCGCGCTGCTGAACCTTGGCCATACCTTCGGTCATGCGCTGGAATCGGCCACCGGCTACAGCGACAGGCTGCTGCATGGCGAAGGCGTGGCGATCGGCTGCACGCTGGCCTTCGAGCTTTCGGCCCGGCTGGGCCTGTGCAGTCAGGAAGCGCCGTCGCGTGTGGCCGCGCATTTCGCCGCCATGGGCATGCCCGCGCGCATCGCCGACATTCCCGGCGATCTGCCGGGTGACGAGGCGCTGATTGCGCTGATGGGGCAGGACAAGAAGGTGATGGACGGCAAGCTGCGCTTCATCCTTGCGCGGGGCATCGGGCAGTCCTTCGTGACCGACGATGTAGACCCGGCAGCCTTGCGTGCCGTTCTGGCGGCCTCGCGCCGGGGTTAATCGGTCGGATCGTGCAGATCGTCCGGGTCGCGCAGCTCGCGCGTCTCGGACTTGCTGTCGGGCAACACGCTGCGATCCAGAATCCCTTCGCCATAGCCCGACATGTCCCGCGCGCCCTTGCCCAGACGCTGGCCCGCAGGAACGCGCGGCGGCACGATTTCGTCATGGCCCAGCTTGGTGTCGCGGTCACGCCGCAGCGCCGCCCGGCCCAGCATCAGCAGGGTGATGGGCGGTGTGATCAGCATGAAGGCCCCGATCACCAGCTCATGCAGGACGGGCCGCTTTTCCAGCAGCGAAAACATCGCCATCGAGCCCACGACGATCAGCAGCGTGCCATAGCTATAGGCCATGGTCGGCGCGTGCAGCCGCTGATAAAAGCTTTTCAGCCGGAAAAGCCCGACGCTGCCCAGCAGCGCCAGCGTCGATCCCAGCACCACGAAAATCGCGATGATGATGGCGGCGACGGGGGGAAGCTGTTCAAACGGTCTCATTCGATCACCTCGCCACGCATCAGGAACTTGGCGGCGCAGACCGTGGTGACGAAGCCCAGGACGCCGATGACCAGCGCGGATTCGAAAAAGAACACATTGCCGCTGCCCATGCCGATCAGCAGGAACAGCAGCATGCACTGGATATACATCGTGTCCATCGCCAGCACGCGGTCCTGCGCGCGCGGGCCGCGCAGCATCCGCCAGCACGACAGGCCAAGCGCGATGATCATGGCGATCTGCGCATAGGTCAGGGCGAATTGAAGGATGGTCGCGCTCATTCGAAGATCTCCATCAGCAGGGCCTCGTAGCGGTCGCGGATCAGGTTCTGCCAGTCATCCTCGCTGCGCAGGTCAAGGACGTGCAGCAGCAGATAGCCGTCCTCGGCCTCGTATTCCAGCCAGGCCGTGCCGGGCGTGGCGCTGAGGATGATGGCCAGCAGCGCCAGCGCGTTCTGGTCGCGCAGCCGCAACTGCAACTCGACAAAGCCCGAGTGATATTTCGGGTGGTTCGGCCCCAGCAGCAGCACGCGCGCGACCGAGATGTTCGATTTCAGGATGTCCCAGACCACGATGCCCATCAGCTTGGGGATCAGGCCCCAGCGCCGGATGCGCGGCTTTTGCGGATGCAGGCGCTGCACCACCCATCCGGCGGCCAAGGCGATCAGCGTGCCAAGGACAAGGTTTCCAAGGCTGAATTGCGTCAGCAACAGCCACATCAGGACCAGCGCGGCCGAAATCAGCGGATGCGGGATAAGGCCGGTCATTCCTGATCCTCCGGCATGTCGTCGGGCGTTTCGGTCGGCGCAAGGCTGGTCGGCGGGGCGGCATCGACGCGCTCGGCGTCATGCAGCACGCTTTCGCGGTAGATGGCGGGATGCAGCAGCGCCTGTGCGGTGGCGCGTGCATAGCCCAGCACGGCATCCGCGCGCACCGTCAGCAGCAGGATCATCGCCAGCAGCATCAGCACCGGCGTGATCTCCAGCGCAAGGATGCGCGGCGAGGGGCCTTGCTGCGCCCAGAACCGCCGGATGCCAAAGCGCACAAGCGCAATCAGCGCCGCCAGCCCCGACAGGATCAGCATGGCGGCAAACACCCACAGCATCGCCGGAACATGGCCCGCGACGGACATGTTTTCCTGAATGGCGCCGCGCAGCATGGCGAATTTGCCGATGAAGCCCGGCATGGGCGGCAGGCCCGACAGCATGGCCGCGATCAGCGCAAAACAGATGGCCATGGTCAGCCATGACACGGTGCGGGCGCTGGCGGGGTCGGTCGTGTCCTCGACCGTATCCAGCCCCATCGGCGTCCAAGCCCAAAGCTGGGCTTCGCCTTCGGTGGCGGGCTCCTCGGGGGCGGGGTCGTCGTCCTGCCCTTCATCGTCGCGGGTCACCGGCTCGGCGATCAGGAAGAAGGCCGAGACCGCCGCCGTCGAGCCGATCAGATAGTAAAGCGCGCCCGCCAGCAGTTCGGGCCCACCGCCCGCCTGCGCAAAGCCCACCGCCGCCAGCACCGTCCCCGACGAGATGATCGCCAGATAGCCGCCCTTGCGCGCCAGTTCCGGCGATCCCATGATGCCGATCATGCCAAAGCCCATGGTCAGCACACCGCCAATCATCAGGACCGGCGCGCCGAAACCCGCAGATTCGCCGGCATCCGGGCCAAGGATCAGCAGCGTCAGGCGCAAGATGACGTAGATGCCCACCTTGGTCATGATCGCCATGATGGCCGCCGCCGGAGGTGCCGCCGCAGCATAGGTCGTGGGCAGCCAGAAACACAGCGGCCAGACCGCTGCCTTGGTCAGGAAGGCGATGCCCAGAAACGCCACCGCCGCATGGAACAGCAGGCGCTGCGCATCGTCCAGCACCGCCAGCTCACGCCCGATATCGGCAAAGTTCAGCGTGCCGGTGGTGCCATAGACCAGCGCCACACCGATCAGGAAGAACAGCGAGGCCGCAAGGTTGATCGCGATGTAATGCAGCCCGGCCTTGATCCGGTCCGGACCCGAGCCATGCAGCATCAGGCCATAGGACGCCGCCAGCATCACTTCGAAGAAGACGAACAGGTTGAACAGATCGCCGGTCAGAAACGCGCCGTTGACGCCTGCCAGCAGAAACTGGAACATGCTGTGGTAATGCTGTCCCTTGCCGTGCCAGCCGGCGGCGGCATAGATCAGCGCCGGAGCAGCCAGCAGCGCGGTCAGCATGACCATCATGGCCGACAGCCGGTCCAGCACCAAGACGATGCCGACCGGAACCGGCCAGTCACCCAGCCGGTAAAGCTGCACGACCTGCTGGCCCTGATCGCCCAGCGTCTTGGCATCCGACATCAGCTCGGTCGAGCTGAGAAACATCAGCGCGACGGCCACCAGCCCCATGACCAGCTTGGTCTGGCGGTTGCGGTCGTTGTAAAACAGCATGATCGCGCCCGCGACCAGCGGGATCAGGATCGGCGCGATGATCATGTGATTGGGAACAAGATCGGGGTTCACTGGCCGCGCTCCTTCCCGTCAACATGGTCGGTGCCGGTAATCCCGCGCGAGGCGATCATCACCACCAGAAACAGCGCCGTCGTGGCAAAGCTGATGACGATGGCGGTCAGCACCAGCGCCTGCGGCAGCGGATCGGCATAGGCGGTCGGATCGACGAAGCCGCCCTTCGGCATGATCGGCGCCGCGCCGACATAAAGCCGCCCCATCGCAAAGATGAACAGGTTGACGCCGTAAGCCAGCAGACACAGCCCGACGATCACCTGATAGGACCGGGGCCGCAGCAGCAGCCAGACGCCCGATCCGGTCAACACGCCGATGGCAAGGGCAAGGATCAGTTCCATCAGCTTTTCTCCGTCTCGGCGTCATCGGGTCGGGTGCGGGGGGCGACGCGCAGCGACTGGTGGGCAATGGCGATCAGCATGATGACGATCGCGCCCACCACCAGCGAGAACACCCCCAGATCGAACAGCATCGCCGTCGAGGCCGGAACGTTCCCGATCAGGGGGATGTCGACATATTGGTAATGCGTGGTCAGGAAGGGCATGCCGAAGATCCACGATCCCGCGCCGGTCGCTGCCGCGATGCAGATGCCCGCGCCCATCCAGCGGATGGGCAGGATGGTCAGCCGCGCCTCGACCCAGCGCACATTGGCCGCGACATATTGCAGCAACAGACCGATGGCGAAGGTCACGCCCGCCGCGAAGCCGCCGCCGGGCAGGTCATGGCCGCGGAAGAACAGATAGGCGGCCAGCGTGATGATCGGCGCAAACATCCACTGCATGATGACGGCGGGCACGAACAGATAGGATTCCAGCGCCTGCTCCTCGGCCTCGACCTGCGGGCGCGGACGCTCGACGCTTTCGGGGGCGGGGCGGAAGCGGCGCAGCAGCGCATAGACGGTCAGGCCGACGATGCACAGCACCGCGATTTCTCCGAACGTGTCGAAGGCGCGGAAATCGACCAGAATGACGTTGACGACATTGGTGCCACCGCCCTCGGTATAGGAATGGCGCAGGAACCAGTCGCCGACCGAAGTGCCGGGCCGGGTCAGCAGCACGGCCAGCGAAATCGCCGTCATGCCGATGCCGCAGAACACGGCGATCAGCAGGTCGCGGAAGCGGCGGCTGCGCTGCAGCAGCGTCGAGTCGCCCGGGATTTCCTGATCGCGCTTGGGCAGCCAGCGCATCCCCAGCAAAAGCAGCGTGGTCGTCGCCACCTCGACCAGCAATTGCGTCACGGCAAGGTCGGGCGCGGACAGCCAGACGAAGGTGGCGCAGGTCACCATGCCCGCCCCGCCCAGCAGCACCAGCGCGGCGAAGCGGTGATATTTCGCCTGCCATGCCGCACCGATGGCGCAGCCCGCCCCGACGATCCACAACAGCGCAAAGACCAGCTCGCGCGTCGTCACCTCGGGGATGGGGATGTTCCAGTCCAGCGGGCCCAGCGCGAAATAGGCACCCGCCATGCCCATCAGCACCATGGCGCGCAGTTGCGCCTGCAGGCCATTGGCCGACAAGCGGCGCAGGCCGATCTGCGGCAGGCGCTTGGTGAACAGGTTCAGGCCACGTTCAAACATCACCCCGAAATTGATCGCCCGCATGGCGCGGAAACCCTCTTCGCCGGCATCGATCCAGCGGCGGGGCAGAAGATAGATCAGGATGCCCAGGCTCATGGCGATCAGGCTCATGATCAGGGGGGCGTTGACGCCGTGCCAGATCTTCAGGCTGTAATAGGGCAGGTCGGGGCCGATCACCGCGATGCTGGCGCTTTCCAGCCAGCTGCCCAGCGTGTCCTGCGGGAAGATGCCGACGGCCAGACAGATCACCACCAGCAGCATGACCGGCAGCCGCATCAGGGCATGCGGTTCGTGCGGTTCATGCGGCAGGTTCTCGGCCTTGGGGCCAAAGAACACCGTCAGGATGAAGCGCAGCGAATAGGCGGCGCTGAACGCGCCTGCCAGCACCGCGATATAGGGCGCGGCATTGTCCAGAACCGAGCCATTGTTCCATTCGTAGGTGGCGTCGAAGAACATCTCCTTGGACAGGAAACCGTTCAGCAGCGGCACCCCCGCCATCGCGGCCGAGGCGATGATCGCCAGCGTCGCCGTGATCGGCATGAATTTCGCAAGGCCCGACAGGTGGCGCATGTCGCGCGTCCCGGTCTCGTGGTCGATGATGCCCGCCGCCATGAACAGCGAGGCCTTGAAGACCGCGTGGTTCACGATGTGGAAGATCGCGGCGATCAGCGCCAGCGGCGTGCCGATGCCCACCAGCGCGGTAATCAGGCCCAGATGGCTGATCGTCGAATAGGCCAGAAGCCCTTTCAGATCGTGTTTGAACAGCGCCACCACTGCACCCAGCAGCAGCGTGATCAGACCCGTTCCGGTGACGATCTGAAACCACGCATCCGTGCCGCCCAAAGCCGGGTGAAAGCGCAGCAGCAGGAAGACCCCGGCCTTCACCATGGTCGCCGAATGCAGATAGGACGACACCGGCGTCGGCGCGGCCATGGCATTGGGCAGCCAGAAATGGAACGGGAACTGCGCGGATTTGGTAAAGGCGCCCAGCAGGAACAGGATCAGCACCACGGGATACAGCGGATGCGAGGTGATCTTCTGGCCCGCCGCAAGCACGTCGTCCAGCTGGTAGCTGCCGACGATCTGCCCGATCAGGATCATCGCGACCAGCAGGCACAGCCCGCCCGATGCCGTGATGACCAGCGCCATGCGCGCGCCGTCGCGGGCATCCTGACGCTGATACCAATAGCCGATCAGCAGGAACGACACGAGGCTGGTCAGTTCCCAGAACACCACCAGCATGATGATGTTGCCCGACAGGATCAGCCCCGCCATCGAGCCTGCAAAGGCCAGCAGGCAGGCATAAAGCCGTGGCACCGGGTCTTCGTCGGCCATGTAATAGCGCGCATAGATCAGCACCAGAAGGCCGATCCCGGCGACCAGCACCATGAAGAGCCATGCAAAGCCGTCGATGCGGAAGGTCAGGGCCAGACCGATGCTGTTGGCCCATTCAAACTCGCCAATGATGCGCCCGCCATCGGCAACCGCCGGGTATAGCACCGCCAGAATGGCCAGCGCGACCAGCATGGTCAGACCCGCCAGCCAGGTTTCGGCGTTTCGCGAGCCGACGGGCAGCGTGGCCGCCAGAATAGCAGAGATGAATGGCGTCAGAACAAGCAGCAGTAACAGGTTCTGTTCGACCATTCGGCATCCTTCACAGGCTCAGGGATTTTGCCCGCATCATAGCCCTTGCGCTTCGGGAAGCACAACCTGAACCACAGGAAAAAATTGTGATTTATTCATGGCGATGACAGGCATTTTATCGCGTTTGCAACGGGATCGGCCAAGCTGTTCAGCCGGTTTCCCCGAGCAAACGGGTGATATCCTGCAACTGTCCGCCAAGAACCATCACCTCGACCGGCAGGGGATGGCTGATGAAGTGAAGCGGGCTTGCGGTCGGACCATAGGCTCCGGCGGCGTGGATGGCCAGCAGATCGCCTTCGTCCAGTCGCGGCAGCGCCACCGCTCCGCCCAGCTTGTCGATCGAGGTGCAGAGCGGACCCGAGATGTCGTGCGGCAGGGTCTCGCACGCGTCCGAGGGATCGCGGTCGACACGGTGCATGACATAGTTGCGGCGCAGCACCATGCCGAAATTGCCCGAGGCGGCCAGATTGTTGTTCAGACCGCCGTCACAAATGGCGATGCGGCTGCCGCGCGATTGCTTGACCGAAACGACCTGCGTCACGAAATAGCCCGCCGGGCCGACCAGATAGCGGCCCAGCTCCAGCACCAGCCGGGCATCGGGAAAGCGCGCCTTGAAGGCGTCAAGCTCGGCTCCGATGGTCTGGGCGATGGCGGCAAGGTCCAGCGCCTGTTCGCCGGGATGATAGGGGATGCCCAGCCCCGAGCCGAAGATCAGCTTTTCCGGATGCAGATCCAGCGCGGCGCAGGTGTCGGAAAACACCTGCATGAAGATGCGCCAGTTGTCGCAGATCGCGTCGGCTTTCAGGCTTTGCGTGCCCGAATAGATATGCAGCCCGATGATGCGCAGATGGGGCAGCGCCGCGATCTGCGGCAGAATATCGGCCGCATCCTCGACATCGACGCCAAAGGCGCTGGGGCGGCCCGCCATCTGGTCGCCGAACCCTTTCGGCACGCGGTCGGGCGCAAGGCGGATCAGCACGGGCTGCACGCGGCCCAGCTCGGCCGCGATGGCGTCGGCCAGCCGCGCCTCGCGCAGGCTTTCCAGAACCAGTTCCCCCACATTTGCAGTGATGGCCCTGCGCAGTTCCACCTCGCGCTTGGCGGGGCCGGTGAAGCTGATCCATGCCGGATCCCAGCCCGCCTGCTGCGACAGCGCGAATTCCCCGCCCGAAGACACGTCCAGATAATCCAGATGCGCCCGCATCCAGCCCAGCAAGGCCGGGTTGGGATTGCTTTTCACCGCATAGCTGACGGCGAACCAGCGCCCGAAGGCCTGCCGCAGCCCGTCAAGCCGGGCGGCGATCTCATCGGCGAAATAGACATAGGCGGGCGTCCCGAACCGCTGGGCCGCCGCAGCCAGATGGTGATCCAAAGCCAGATGATTATCCAAGCGTGGCGACATAGGCCGAGATCCGATCCACCGTGTCGAAATTCTCAAGCGTCACATCGCCCGGCTGGATGACGGCGCCGGTCTTTTCCTCGATGAAGGTAATCAGGCTGACCATCGAGACCGAATCCAGAATGCCGCCCGAAAACAGCTCGGTGCCCGCGTCGATATCCTCATCGACATTCAGATCGTCGCGCAGATAGGCGAGGATGTCTTGCTGGCTCAGGCTCATGGGTCTTCCTTATGCTTCGATCTTGTCGGTTGCAGCCTTGGCGGCCCTGATGATCGCCGGACGGTCCAGCTTGCCGCTTGCCGTCCGGGGCATCGCACCTTCCCAGGCATGAAACTGCAAGGGACGCATATAATGCGGCATGGTGCGGGCGCAATGCTGGGACAGCGCGGCCAGCCCAGCATCGGGCAAAAAAGTTACCGCGACGTGAACGGCTTGGCCAAAATCGGCGTGATCGACGCCGTAGGCCACGACATCGCTGACCAGACCGCTTTGCGACAGCGCATCCTCGACCTCGGTCGGCGACAGGCGGAAGCCCAGCGTCTTGATCATTTCATCCATGCGGCTGACGAACCACAGATCGCCATCCTCATCGACGCGGACCAGATCGCCGGAATAGACCACCGGATCATCGCCGATCAGATGCGCCAGTTCCGGGCAGGGGCGGATCTTCAGCGCGGTGACCTCGGGCTTTTCCCAATAACCCATGCTGACCAGCGGCCCGGCATGGACCAGTTCGCCCTGTTCGCCCGGTCCGGCAATGCCTTCGCCATGCTTGATGGCGAAGACCTGCGCATTGGGGATCTGCCGCCCGATCGAGCCCATCTTCTCCGCGAACTTCGCCGGCGGCAGATAGGTCGAGCGAAACGCCTCGGTCAGGCCATACATCAGGAAGATCTCGACGCCCGGAAAGACCTTGGGCATCAGTTCCAGAATGTTCGGGGGGATCTTGCCGCCGGTATTCGTCACCCGTTTCAGCGCGGGCAGGGGCGTGGGGCTGGCATCCAGCAGCCGCACGATCTGGTTCCACAAGGGCGGCACGCCCGCAATCGTCGTCACCTGCTGGTCGCGCGCCATGCGCACGATCTCGGCGGGCATGGTCAGCGGCTGATGCACGATGGTGCCGCCCAGCAGCATCATTGTCGTCAACTGGTTCAGCCCGGCATCGAAGCTGTAGGGCAGCACGGACAGCAGCCGGTCCTCGGCGGTCAGGCCCAGATATTCGGCGACCGAGATCGCGCCCACGCGGATATTGCGATGGCTCAGCATCACACCCTTGGGCGCGCCGGTCGAGCCCGAGGTATAGATGATCATCGCAAGCGCCGCCGGATCGGTTTCGTCGGGCGCGGAGCCACTGTCGGCGGCAAGCGCCGTCCAGAGGTCCGCGCCCTGGGCAAGACCCTCGGCCTTGCCGTGAACCAGAAATGCCGTGTCCGGGGACAGGGCGTTGTCGCCCTCCAGCGCCTTCAGGGCGGGCTTTGTCAGGATCACCGCGCGGGCGCGGCTGTCCCTGGCGACATAGGCCAGCTGCGTCGGGGTCCAGTGACTGTTGACGTTGACCACCACCCCCCCGGCCTTCCAGATGCCGAACATCGCCGTCACCTCGTCGATGCCCTTGCGCAGATGCACGATCACGCGGTCGCCGGGCCGGATGCCGCGCGCGCGCAGCCAGTCGCAGACGCGTCCGGCCTCGGCCGCCAGATCGCCGTAGCGTGCGCTGCGGCTGGCATCGATTGCAGCGATCTTTTCGGCGCTGTCGGGCAGGTTGTCGGCCAGCATGTGCCACATGGCGCGGTCGAACATGTTACGGCCAAACAAGGCAGGGTCGAAATCTTCACGCATCGACAGGCTCCTGAGCGGGCTTCTTCTTGGCGAAAATCGGCAGGCTGGGATAGATCTTGGCCGGAGATCCGATGACCACGCTGTCGGATGGCACATTGGTCGAAACGGCGGTATTCGCGCCGATCCGCACCCGGTCGCCGATCTTGATCGGGCCAAGGATCGTCGAATTCACCCCGATGAATACGTCATCCCCAAGGATGGGCGCGCGCCCGCGCATGTTCGTGCCGATGGTCACGTTGTGCATGACCCCGCATCGGTCGCCGATCACCACATCGGGATGGATCGACAGCGAGCCCTCGGCATGGATGATGTGGAAATCTTCGCCCAGCTTGACCTGCGGCGGGATCCAGACCTTGGTCACGTTCAGGATGAAGATCTTCATCAGAGCATAGAATTTCTGCGCCACCCAGCGCGCAGCCGGATTGTTCAGCCCGATCGCCCAGCGACCATAACGATAGACAGCCAGAGACACGAAGGCGGCTTCGGTCAATGAGCGGCCATGGCGGATATAGTCTCCGCGGATGACTTCAAACAGACTCATGCGAGTAACTCAATAAATTCTTGGAATTCAGTTATGGCTAGCATCCGGTGTGATGTGGCGAAACTCAACCTGCCGTTTAGGACGAGTTTTCCGAAACTTTGCTCTCCACAAGGTCGAGCGTTCTGGCGATGTCATCCCAGTCGGCGGTAAAGGCCTGCGCGCTGCCTTGTGCCACGACCATCGCGAAGCGCTGCTGCCAGCGGTCGGTCATCAGCTTCATCGCGGTGGTGGCGCGGTCCGGCGGCTGGATCGTCAGCAAGGTGCCGCCGGGCGGCATCGCTGCGACACCGTGGTTCAGCTGGCTGCCCTCGACCCCGGCGATCACGCGGGCATCGCAGCACGCGGTCATCAGTTCCTCGACGCTGTGATCTTCGGGAAACATGACGCGAAAGCCGAAGTCGCGGGCCATGCGCTCGGCGATCTGGGTTTCATTCGTCAGGTGGCGCAGATCGCCCGAATTGCCGCGCAGCAAAAAGACGCCGGGCTTTTCCAGCCCCGCCGCGCGCGGGATAAGCCGGTCGCGCATGTCCTGCGCCCGCTTCAGGCGGTGGCTGTTATTGGCGTGATCTTCAAAGATCAGCAATTCGTCGAAATGCGCATCGGCCAGCCGGGTCGGCGCGACGCCCAGCAGATCTTCATAGCGCGGCATGTGACCGCCGCGTTTGGGCATCGTCGTCACCGGCTGGCCAGCGGTTTCGGCCAGACGATAGCTGAGGCAGTCATCCAGCAGCCAGTTGCCGAACCAGCGGTTGCCCACCCATGTTTCATAAAGCGCGCCGCGCCCCATGTCCTGCATCTGGCCAAAGGCCAGCTTGTGGCGTCGGCTGCGCAGATGCAGCGACAGCCCGTGCGAATAGAGCACGCCATCGACGATATCGACATCCGTCAGCAGATAGGCGCGCGTGGCCCCGACCGCTTCGGCCGGGTCGCCCTCCAGCGATTTCACCAGCAGGGGCAGCGTGGTGAATTCGGTCTGCCGGATCCGGTCGATCTGATCGGGCAGCAGGATGGCGGGTGGCACGGGCCGGGTCTCGGCGGGCGCAACCTCCCATGTCTCGGCCGAGGCGGCGGCCAGATCGCCCGCGCCAAGTCCAAGCAGCAATCCCAGCCGATAGGTCAAAGGACGAAGAGACTTCATGCGCCTGCTCCCTCGATGGCATGGATGATGTCGCGGGCGATCATGCGGTGATCCTGCGCTGAAGGGTGCCAAAGACAGGCACTGCGCTGCAATTTTGGCAGCACCACCAGCACGACGCGCGCGCCATCGGATTTCAACGCGGCCTCGGCCTGACGATAGGGCCCGACCAAGGCGTCGCCATATTCGCCAAAGGCCAGCAGCACCTGCAACGCCTGCGGATTTTCCCGGACGCGGGCGCGCAGGAATTCCGTCAGCGCCGGGGCGAAATCGCGGCTGAGCGCGGCCTGATCGCGCCAGACCTCGCCCGGCGCGAAGTCCGAGCCGAAATCGTTCGAGCCCAGCCCCGTCACGACGATATCGGCAGGGCGCTGTGGCTGGCCCGCCGCATGCGGGTCGCTTGGCAGCGCCAAGGGATAGCGGCTGGGCATCGTGGTCTCGGGCGAGGCGCCGCCGTAATTGCGCAAAAGCCCGATGCCCGAACGCGCGATCACCCGGTAATCCGCCCCCAGCGCCGCCGCGACCTGCGGGCCGAAGCTTGCCGAGGTATCGGTGGCGGCGAAGATCTCTTCCTCGGTGCAGTCGCGGCTGGTCGCGCCATTGGCAAAGCCCACCGTATCCGAATCGCCGATGAACTCGATCAGCCGCGCCGCAGGTTCCGGCGCGGGCAGGGGGCTGGCGCTGTCGTCGATGAAGACGCCGCCGAAACTTGCGGGCATCGAGGATTCGCTGATCTTTTCGACCCGGATCAGATGTTCGCCGGGGACCAGCCCGTCAATCCGCACATCGGTCGCGCCGGGGCGCGCCAGGTCGATCCGACCACCATCGCCGCCATCCAGCGTCACGCGCCAGCGGTTCGACATGTCCTGAAAGCGCAGATAAACGCCTGTGCCGGTGAAGCGGCCTTCCGCATGAAAGCCAGGCCATTCCTGAAGATAGCCCTTTTTATCGGGCGTGCTGGCCGTTCGTCCAAGAATATTCCAGGGCAGCGGACGCAGCCCCTCGCGCGGCGCGATCAGGGCCACCCGAGGCATTGCCGCCGTGCCTTTTTCAATCACGACCGGCGGGACGGGCGTATGCGGCCGCGCCGTATCGTGCCAAAGAAACGTAATCACCAAAACAAGCGCCGCCGCCACAGCAGACAGCATCGCCACACCACGCAAATTCGTCCGCATCGTTCCTCGCCATGCGATTGGCCGGATGATGCCGCAGCGCGGCTGCGCTGTCCACATCGCCAAAATGGCAGGTTGTCGCAGGTGGCAGGTGGCGGTCAGGGCCGCTGGCTCAGCCGCGAAACCCCGCAACAAGGTCGATTGCATCGCCGATGTCGTAATGATGATTGCCGATGAAAAAGCCCTGCCGGTCGATCTGCGCCGCATTCACCATCTGGCCGTGCAGGCTGTGATCCATCAGCGACAGCACCGGATTGCGGGTGAAATCGCCGCTGACGATGGGGCGCGTCTCGAAGCCCATCTGCGCAAAGCGCGCCAGCACCTGCTTGCGCGTCAGACCGCTTTCAGGACGCAGGACCAGCGAAAAGCCGAACCAGCTGCTGCTGCCGGTTTCGGTCTGGATCCGCAGCACCGGATGATCCGCCATCGCCTGCTGCCAGCGCGCGCCATTGGCACGTCGCCCAAGGGTCAACGCGGGCAGCTTTTGCAACTGCGCCCGCCCCAGCGCGCCCGACATCTCCAGCGGGCGCAGGTTATAGCCCGGCAGCACAAAGCGGAAACTCTCCTCGAACGGATCGTCGCTTTTCGTGCCGGTCAGGCGATTTTGTTGCGGCAGGTTGCGCGTCCAACCATGGGCGCGCAGCGCCAGCATGATGTGATACAGCTCCTCGTCATCGGTGACGACCAGACCGCCCTCCATGGTCGAGATATGATGCGAGAAAAAGCACGAAAACGTGCCCATCACCCCGAAGGTGCCCGCCTGCCTGCCGTTCAGGCTTGCCCCCATGGATTCGCAGTTATCCTCGATCAGCACGATGCGGCGATTGCCGATCAGGTCACGGATGGCGTCGAAATCATTGGGATTGCCCAGCAGGTTCACCGCCATGATGGCGCGGGTCCGGCTGCCGATCGCACCCGCCAGCGCCGTCAGGTCGTAATTCAGCGTCTCGGCGTCGATATCGACGAATTTCAGATGCAGCCCGTATTGATGCAGCGGAAAGAAGGTGGTGGACCAGCTGACGGCGGGGACGATCACCTCATCGCCGGGCATCAGGCGCAGATCGGGGTTCTGCGTATAGCGCAGGGCGGCCACCATGATCAGATTGGCCGAGGATCCCGAATTCACCATCACCGCGAAACGGCTGCCGGTGAAGCGGGCGAAATCCCGCTCGAACGCCTCGACCTCGGGGCCCATGGAATAGCGGTCCGAGGCGATGACGCGCGACAGCGCCGCCTGTTCGGCATCGTCCCAGCTTGAGGTGGCCAGCGGAAAGCGGATCATGCTGTCACCTTCAGATAATGCGCATAGGTCGCGGCGATGCCGTCCTCCAGCGCCGTCCGGGGCGACCAGCCCCATTGCGTCTGGCGCGCGACGGACAGCAGCTTCTGGCGCATGCCCACGGGCTTGGTCAGATCATGGCTGAAATCGCCCTGCCAGCCGATCACCCCGGCGGCGATGCGGTAATAATCGTTGATCGCGTGATCCTGCCCCACGCCGATATTCATCAGCGCAGGCGCGCCCGGATCGGCCAGCGCGCGCAGGATGGCATCGGCCAGATCGGGCGCATACATGAACTCGCGCCGGGCTTCGCCATCGCCCCAGATCTGGACCTGCGCGGCGCGGGTCCGCTTGGCATGATGCAGCTTGTGGATGATAGCGGGCAGCAGATGCGAGCGCGCGGGGTCGAAGCTGTCAAAGGGCCCGTAAAGATTGCAGGGGATCAGCGTGCGCCAATTCAGAGCGGGATCCTCGCGGCGGGCAAACTCGATCAGCCGCATGGCCATGATCTTGGCCAGCGCATAGCCTTCATTCGTCGGCTCCAGCGCGCCGGTCAGGATCTGCTCCTCGGACAGATCGCGGCCAAGCGCGGCGGGATAGACGCAGCTCGAGCTCAGATTGATCAGCGTGCCGATGCCTGCCGCGCGGCAGGCCAGCACCAGATTCAGACCGATGCGCGCATTCTCGGCCAGAAATCGCACGGGCTGGGCGATATTGGCCTGAATGCCGCCGACCAGCCCCGCGGCATGGACGACGCCATCCGGACGGTGCCGCGCCAGATAGCTGCGCAAGGCGGCATCGTCCTGCAGGTCCAGCTCGGCGCGGGTGGGGGCCAGAACCTCCCAGCGGGCGATCTGCGGATGGGCGCGCAGATTGCGCCCCACCATGCCATGCGCGCCGGTGATCAGCAGCCGCATCACGCGCCCCCGGCGGCGACCGGCAGATCCAGCCCGTGATCCTTCAGCAGCGCATGGCGGCGCGCGGTCCACAAATCGGCCGCCACCATTTCCGCGATCATGTCGCGCAGCCCGGTCTGCGGCACCCATCCCAGCTTCTCGCGCGCCTTGGCGGCATCCCCCAGAAGCGTGGCGACCTCGGCGGGGCGGAAATATTGCGGATCGACCCGCATGACCACATCGCCGGGCTTCAGCGCAGGCGCATCCTCGCCGCTGACCGAGGCGACGACGGCAATCTCCTCCGGCCCCGAGCCACGGAATTCCAGCGAAATGCCCAGCTCTCCGGCGGTCCAGATCAGGAACTGACGCACCGAATGCTGCTCGCCGCTGGCAATGACGAAATCCTCGGGCGTATCGCATTGCAGCATCAGCCACTGCATCTGCACGTAATCGCGCGCATGGCCCCAGTCGCGCAGCGCATCCAGATTGCCCATATACAGACACCGCTCCAGCCCCTGCGCAATATTGGCCATGCCGCGGGTGATCTTGCGGGTGACGAAGGTCTCGCCGCGCCGGGGGCTTTCATGATTGAACAGGATGCCGTTGCAGGCAAACAGCCCATAGGCCTCGCGATAGTTCACGGTGATCCAATAGGCGTAAAGCTTCGCCACCGCATAGGGGCTGCGCGGATGAAACGGCGTGGCCTCGGTCTGCGGCGTCTCGCGCACCAGCCCGTAAAGCTCCGAGGTCGAGGCCTGATAGAATCGGCTGTGCCCCTCCAGCCCCAGAAACCGGATGGCTTCCAGCAGCCGCAGCGCGCCCAGCCCATCCACATCGGCGGTATATTCCGGCGCCTCGAAACTGACGGCGACATGCGACTGCGCGCCCAGATTGTACACCTCATCCGGCCGCACCTCGGCCATGATGCGGGTCAGGTTGGAACTGTCGGTCAGATCGCCATAATGCAGAAAGAAGCGCGGCGCCTCTTCATGCGGATCCTGAAAGATGTGATCGACGCGCTGCGTGTTGAAACTCGACGCGCGCCGCTTAATGCCGTGAACCTCATAGCCCTTCTCCAGCAGAAACTCCGCCAGATAGGATCCGTCCTGCCCGGTGACGCCGGTAATCAGGGCTTTCTTGGTCACGCAGGGCCTCCGGTCTTGCGGCAGATCAACCGGGCCGCCGGTGCCGCATGATCGCGGCGGCCGGCGTCCTTGTTTTCCAAATACCCATGCCGCCTTATCAACCGCAAGGCGTCATCGCCGGTTAAAGCGCAGCATCCTGCACGGGCTTGTAGATCTCGTGCAGACGCGCCACGGCCTCCTGCGGCGACATCTCGACCGACTGGCCGGTCCTGCGCGAGGTCAGCTCGACCTTGTTCGCGGCCAGACCGCGCGGGCCGACGGTGATGCGCCAGGGCAGGCCGATCAGATCCATGGTGGCGAATTTCGCCCCCGCCCGTTCGTCGCGGTCATCATAAAGCGGATCCAGCCCAAGCGCCTTGACCTCGCGATACAGCGCCTCGCAGGCGCTGTCGGTCGAGGCGTCGCCCTGCTTCAGATTGACGATGCCGACATGGAACGGCGTCACGCCCTCGGGCCAGATGATGCCCTTGTCGTCATGGCTGGCCTCGATGATCGCGCCCAGAAGGCGGCTGACGCCGATGCCATGGCTGCCCATCTCGACTGGCGTGCGGCTGCCATCGGGGCCGACGACGGTCGCGCCCATGGCCTCGGAATATTTGGTGCCGAAATAGAAGATCTGCCCGACCTCGATGCCGCGCGCGGTGCGGCGGCGTTCTTCGGGAATGGCCTCGAACAGCGCCGCGTCATGGGTCTCGTCGGTGCGGGCATAGCGGCTGGTGAATTCCTCCAGCACGGCCTGACACTGTTCCACGCTGTCATAGTCGATCTGCCGGTCGCCGAATTTCAGATCGGTGATCTCGCTGTCATAGAACACTTCGGATTCGCCGGTTTCGGCCAGCACCAGGAATTCATGCGTATAATCGCCGCCGATCGGGCCGCCATCGGCGCGCATCGGAATGGCCTGCAGGCCCATGCGCTCATAGCTGCGCAGATAGCTGACCAGATGCCGGTTATAGGCATGCAGCGCATCCGCGCGCGTCAGGTCGAAATTATAGCCGTCCTTCATCAGGAATTCGCGGCCGCGCATCACGCCGAAACGCGGGCGGATCTCGTCGCGGAACTTCCACTGGATGTGATACAGCGTCAGCGGCAGATCCTTGTAGCTGTTCACATGCGACCGGAAGATGTCGGTGACCATCTCCTCGTTCGTGGGGCCATACAGCAGGTCGCGCTTGTGGCGGTCCTTGATGCGCAGCATCTCTTCGCCGTAATCGTCATAGCGGCCGCTTTCGCGCCACAGATCGGCCGATTGCAGCGTCGGCATCAGCATGGCGATATGGCCCGCGCGCGCCTGTTCCTCATGCACGATGCGCTGGATGTTGTTCAGCACCTTGAAGCCCAGCGGCAACCACGAATAGATGCCCGCGGCCTGCTGCTTGATCATGCCCGCACGCAGCATCAGCCGGTGGCTGACGATCTGCGCCTCTTTCGGGTCTTCCTTCAGCACGGGCATGAAATAGCGCGTCAGACGCATGGCGAATTCCTCATCAAAGACCGCAACGGGTTAGCGCACGACGCGCAGCGGGGCAACGCCCTTCCTTGCAAGCGGACGCAGGACCGTCCAAATAGGTCGCGACGCCCATCCCATGACAGGAGAGATGCCATGCGGCTTCCGGCACAGAAACAAGTCTGGTACTGGGGCGGCGCGCTGATCGCGCTGCTTTTGGTGCTTTGGTCGCTGGGCAATGCCATCATGCCGTTCCTGCTGGGGGCGGCCATGGCCTATCTGCTGGACCCGCTGGCCGACCGGTTCGAGCGTTACGGGCTGTCGCGCACCGCATCGGTGGTCGTCATCACGGCCATCGTCATCCTGCTGGTCGTGGCGGTCTTTCTGATGCTGGTGCCGGTTCTGGTGCGCCAGACCACGCAGCTGATCAACACCGCGCCGCAGATGGCCGAGGAGTTGCAGGGCTTCCTGATGAACCGTTTCCCGCAGCTTTTCACCGAAGGCAGCACGGTCAATACGGCCCTGACCGATATCGGCAAGAACATCAGCGCCCGCGGCGGGCAGCTTGTCTCGACGGTGCTGGGCTCGGTTATGGGGGTGTTCAGCGTGCTGGCGCTGATCGTCATCGTGCCGGTGGTGGCCTTCTATCTGCTGCTGGACTGGGACAATATGGTCACGCGGCTGGATGAGCTGCTGCCGCGCGAACATGCCAGCACCATCCGCAAACTGGCCTCCGAGATCGACAACGCGCTGTCGGGCTTCGTGCGCGGGCAGGGGCTGGTGATCCTGATCCTTGGCACCTTCTATTCGGTCGGGCTGGGCCTCGTCGGGCTGCCCTTTGGCGTGGCCATCGGCGTCCTGGCGGCATCGCTGTCCTTCATCCCCTATGTCGGCGTGGTGATCGGCGGCGCCACCGCCATCGGGGTGGCGCTGTTCAGCTTCTGGGGCGAGCCCTTCTGGATCGCCGCCGTCATCAGCATCTTCGCCATCGGCCAGATGGTCGAGGGCAATTACCTGCAACCCAAGATCGTCGGCGGCAGCATCGGCCTGCACCCGGTCTGGCTGATGCTGGCCCTGACGGTCTTCGGCACGATCTTCGGCTTTGTCGGTCTGCTGGTCGCCGTGCCCATCGCCGCCGCTCTGGGGGTGATCGTGCGCTATATGGTGGGCCGCTACAAGGAAAGCGCCATCTATACCGGGCGCGAGGTTCCGGCCCCGCCGCCGCCGCCGCAACTGATCGAACTGGTGCCGCGCGGCACCGTCTCGAAAGAGCGCCGTCTGGCGCAGATGTCGCATGACGTGCGCGTGGCCGAGATCCACCGGCAAGAGGAACTGGCCGAACTGCTGGAAGATCGCCAGACCCGGCTGCGCCGCCAGAAGCACGACATCGATCCCCCCGCAGGCCCGCCATCGCCCGCCGAACTGCATCGCGATGCACGTCTGGCGCAGCAGCAGGACCGCGACGGCAAGAAGGACGGATGATCCTTGGCGCATCAGCTTGCCCTGGATCTGACGATCCCGCCCGCGCTGTCGCGGGACGATTTTCTGACGACCTCGGCCAATCGTGACGCGCTGGCGATGCTGGATGCGCCCGCGCGCTGGCCGGGCGGGCGGCTGTTGCTGATCGGCGGACCGGGGGCGGGCAAGTCGCATCTGACCCGGTTCTGGGCCGAGGAAAACGGCGCGCAGGTGATCCGTGCCTCCAGCATCTCGCCCGCGGGGGTCGATGCGCTGCTGGTGCCGGGCGGCGCGCTTGCGGTGGAAAACGCCCATCAGATCGCGGGTCTGTCCGAGGCCGAGGATGCGCTGTTTCACCTGTGGAACCTTGCCGGGGCGCGTCAGGTGCTGCTGTTGATGACGGCGCGGGCTGCGCCGCGCGACTGGGGCATCCGGCTGCCGGATCTGCTGTCGCGCATCGAAAGTGCCGCGCAGGCCGTGCTGGGTCCGCCCGACGATGCGCTGCTGCCTGCCGTGCTGGTCAAGCTGTTCGCGGACCGCCAGATCCAGGTCGCGCCCGACGTGATCGGCTGGCTGGCCGCGCGGATGGAACGTGACCTTGGCATGGCGCGGCATCTTGTCGCGGCGATGGATCGCCAGTCTTTGGCCGACCGGCGGCCCGTGACGCGCAGACTGGCTGCGGAACTGCTGGACAAACTCTCGCCACGGGACGCAATATCGTCCCCCGCTTCACCCACCGAGACATCATGACACAAGCCGACTATCTGCGCACGCCGTTCCCGACCCCGCGTGAATTGCCCGATGGCACGCCGGAAGGTCCGGCACGTTTTTTCAACCGCGAGATCAGCTGGCTCAGCTTCAACTGGCGCGTTCTGGACGAGGCGCGCAACCCCCGCGTGCCCTTGCTGGAACGGCTGCGCTTCCTGTCGATCTCGGCCACGAACCTTGACGAATTCTATACCGTGCGCGTCGCGGGTCTGCGCGAATGGGTGCGCGAGGGCAATGCCACCATCTCGGATGACGGGCTGACCGCCGGGGAACAGCTGGCGCTGGTCAATGCCGATGCCCGCCGCCTGATGGGCGCGCAGCAAGCCGTGTGGAACGGTCTGCGCCGCGAGATGGAGGCCGACGACATCACCATCCTGTCGCGGTCGCGCGTCACCCGCGCCGAAGAGGAATATCTGCGCCGCTATTTCACCGAACAGGTGTTTCCGGTGCTGTCTCCGCTGGCGATCGACCCGGCGCACCCGTTTCCCTTCATCCCGAACCTTGGCTTCTGCCTTGCGGTCGAACTGGCGCATGAAGGCGACGGCCGCCAGATGCAGGCTCTGCTGCCGATCCCGCAGCAGACGGCGCGCTTCATCCCGCTGCCGGGCGGCAAGCGGTTCCTGCGGCTGGAAGATCTGCTGCTGATGAACCTGCCCAAGCTGTTTCCCGGCTATCGCGACAATGGTCATTGCGCCTTCCGCGTGCTGCGCGACAGCGATCTGGAGGTCGAGGAAGAGGCCGAGGATCTGGTGCGCGAGTTTGAAACCGCGCTGAAACGCCGCCGCCGGGGCAGTGTCATCCGGCTGAAGATCACGGCGGGCGCGCCCGCCCGGATGCGCCGCCTGATCATGCAGGAATTGCAGGTCGCCCCCGAGGAGATGGTCGAGGTCGAGGGCCTGCTGGGCATGGCCGATCTGCGCGAACTGGTGCTGGATTCGCGCCGCGATCTGCAATGGCCCGGCTTCACACCCCGCGTGCCCGAACGGGTGCAGGACCATGACGGCGACATGTTCGCGGCCATCCGGCAAAAGGACATGCTGCTGCATCACCCCTATGAGACCTTCGAGATGGTGACGCGCTTTCTGGCGCAGGCTGCCGCCGATCCGAATGTCGTGGCGATCAAGCAGACGCTTTACCGCACCTCGCGCGACAGCCCCATCGTGGACGCGCTGTGCGAGGCCGCCGAAGCTGGCAAATCCGTCACCGCGCTGGTCGAATTGAAGGCCCGCTTCGACGAGGCCGCCAACATCCGCCAGTCGCGCAGGCTGGAGCGGTCCGGCGCGCATGTCGTCTATGGCCTGATGCAATACAAGACCCATGCCAAGATCAGCACCGTGGTCCGGCGCGAGGGCGAACAGCTTGTGACCTATACCCATTGGGGAACCGGCAACTATCACCCGATCACCGCGCGGATCTATACCGACCTGTCGCTGTTCACCTGCGATGCGGCGCTGGGGCGCGATGCCAGCAAGGTCTTCAACTATCTCTCGGGCTATGTGCAGCCCGAGGGGCTGGAAAACCTGGCCATCTCGCCCTTCGATCTGAAATCCAAACTGATCGACATGATCGCGCGCGAGGCCGAGTTTGCTCGCCGTGGCCGCCCGGCCGAGATCTGGGCCAAGATGAACAGCCTGATCGACAAGGAGGTGATCGAGGCGCTGTACGATGCCAGTCAGGCGGGCGTGAAGATCAGCCTTGTGCTGCGCGGCATCTGCGGGCTGCGTCCGGGCATCAAGGGTCTGTCCGAAAATATCCGCGTCAAGTCGATCGTCGGCCGCTTTCTGGAACATTCGCGCATCGTCTGCTTCGGCAATGGCCATGGCCTGCCGTCCAAGCGCTCGCGCGTGTTCTTCAGTTCCGCCGACTGGATGGGCCGCAACCTGAACCGCCGGGTCGAGGCGCTGGTCGAATGCAACAACGAAACGGTCAAGGCGCAGATCACCAGCCAGATCATGGCCGCCAACATGGCCGATGAGGCGCAAAGCTGGCTGTTGCAACCCGATGGGCGCTATCTGCGCTATCTTCCCGCCGGGCGCGACGATCTGTTTTCCTGCCATAAATTCTTCATGGAAAACCCGTCCTTGTCGGGCCGGGGCACCAAGGGCGCGCGTGACGTTCCGGCCCTGACCCATTCGACTGATTGACGCCAAAATGTTAATGCCGCATCCAGTCCGTGGCGTGTCTACGCCCTGACGACACATGAGGAGAGCCATGAACGGTGTGATGACGACCAGCGGGCAGACCGTGGAACCCTTTGGCCGTTCGCTTTTCGAGCGGGCCTCGGAACGCGCGCTCAGCCGCGTGGGCGTGGTCGATGTCGGCTCGAACTCGATCCGGATGGTGGTGTTCGATGGGGCTGCGCGCTCTCCGGCCTATTTCTACAACGAAAAGGTCATGGCGGGGCTGGGGCAGGGGCTGGCCACGACCGGCAGGCTGAACCCGGAAGGCGTCAGGCGCGGCATGGTGGCGCTGAAACGCTTTGCCGCGCTGGCCGAAGGCATGGGCATCAAGCCGCTGACCTGCGTGGCCACCGCTGCCGTGCGCGAGGCCGAGGATGGCCCGGCGTTCCGCAAGGCGGTGGAAAAGGAAACCGGCCTGAAGCTTTGGGTGATCGACGGCGAAGAGGAAGCCCGGCTTTCCGCGCAGGGCGTCCTGCTGGGCTGGCCCGACGCCAAGGGGCTGGTCTGCGATATCGGCGGCAACTCGATGGAGCTGGCCGAGCTGGAAAACGGCAAGGTGGGCCGGCGCATTTCGACGCCGCTGGGGCCGTTCCGCCTGCAACAGGTCAAGGGTGGCCAGTCCGGCCTGCGCGACCATATCCGCGAGATCCTTGAGGATGCCGCCGAGACGCTGGGCCGGGAACATGACCAGATCTATCTGGTCGGCGGGTCGTGGCGGGCCATCGCGCGGCTGGACATGGAGCGGTCGAACTATCCGATGACGGTGCTGCATGAATACCGCATGTCGTCGCAGGATATCGTGCAGACGGTCAAATGGATCGGTGCGCAGAACCTGTCGGACCTGCGCGGCAGGCTGGACATCTCGGCCAGCCGGATGGATCTGGTGCCGCTGGCCAGTCAGGTGCTGCGCCAGCTTGCGCTGAGCTTCCGCCCGAAATCGCTGGCCGTGTCGTCCTATGGTATCCGCGAGGGGCTGCTTTACGAACAGATGCCCGCCAGCCTGCGGTCGCGCGATCCGCTGCTGGAGGCGGCGCGGTTTTCCGAACGCCAGATGGCGCGCATCCCCGGTTTCGGCAAGCGGCTATATCAGTTCCTTGAGCCGATCTTCAAGAATGTCGGCCCGGAACGCGACCGGCTGATCAAGGCGGCCTGCCTTCTGCATGACACGACATGGCGCACGCATCCCGATTATCGCGCCGATGCCTGTTTCGACAATGTCACGCGCGCCAATATGGCGGCGCTGGAACACCCCGAGCGGGTGTTTCTGGGCCTTGCGCTGCTGCATCGCTACAAGAATAGCCGCGCCGGGTCGCCCATGGCGCCGTTGTTTGCACTGCTGAACGAAAAGCAGATCGCCGATGCCGAGATCCTTGGCAAAGCCATGCGCTTTGGCGCGATGCTGTCGGTCAAAGACCCGACCGAGGCGGGCGAGCTGCAATTCCACCCCAAGAAAAAGATCCTGAAGCTGCACCTGACCAAACTGGGTGAGGCGTTGATGGGCGAGGTTGCGGAATCGCGCTTCAAAACCCTTGCGGCAGCGCTGGATTCACAACCTGTGATAATATCACATTAGGGCTTTTTGCCCCTATGCGCGAAACACCCTGACAATTCCGACAGGTCTGCCTGCGAGCCCTTCAAAGCTGCGGGCGGGTCTGCGACACTTCCCCCAAGCGGCGCCGAAGGGCAGCCGCTTCAGGGACCGGCGATCACCGTTCTTCAGTAGTCTGGTCAAGCCTCCCCGATCTGCCGGTCCCTGCGCTGTCTTCATGCCCCCCTTCAGATCAAGCCCCCCAGGTCCGTTCCAGCACATTGATCCAGTTGCGGAAGGCGATCTTTTCGACCAGTTCTCGGCCATAGCCGTGGCTTAGCATGGCTTGGATCAGGTTCTGCAGCTTCGAGGCGTCCGAGATATCCTCGGGCATCTGCGCGCCGTCGTAATCCGAACCCAGCGCCACGCCATCCTCGCCCAGATGGGCCAGCAGATGGTCCAGATGGCGCAGCATGATATCGAAGCCCTGCATCGGCTCGCGCCGCCCTTCGGGATGCAGAAAGCCCACGGCATAGTTCAGCCCGACAAGGCCCCGGCTTTCGGCGATCACGCGAAGCTGCCGGTCGGTCAGGTTGCGCGAACTGGGCGCGACGGCATGGGCGCAGCTATGGCTGGCCACCAGCGGTGCGTCGGACAGGGCGGCAATGTCGTCAAAGCCCTTTTCATTCAGATGCGACAGATCCAGCAGGATGCGCAGAGTGTTGCATTCGCGGACCAGATCCTTGCCCTCAGGCGTCAGCCCCGGCCCGGTATCGGGCGACGACGGAAAGGCAAAGGGCACGCCATGGCCGTAGGCCGTCGGTCGCGACCAGACCGGCCCCAGCGACCGCAGCCCCATCGCGTGCCAGACATGCAGCGCGTCCATGTCGGCGATGGGCTCGGCGCCCTCGATATGCAGGATGGCGGCGATGCGGCCTTCGGCGATGGTCTGGCGGATCTGGGCGGCGGTCTTGCAGATGGTCAGCTGGCCCATGCGCTGCATCGCCATCAGTTGCCCGGCCTGAACCAGCGCATGGGGCAGGGCGTCGGCGCTGGCGACTTCCTCGGGCAGGGGCAGCGCGAACGGAGGGTTCGCTTTCAGCACGCTGGCCAGCGCATCGTCCGGCCCCGGCGCGTCCGGCGTCCAGATCGCGAAGAAGCCGCCGACCATGCCGCCCGCCTGCATCCGCGGCAGGTCCAGATGCCCGGTGCCATCGCCTTGCAGCCACAGCCGGTCGCGCGCAGCCCCGGCAGCCACCATGCGTTGCAGGAAATCGTTATGCCCGTCGAAAACCGGAATCATGCCTTGCGTCCCCTTGTTCATGCCGGGCGCACCATGCGCCGGTTGCAAAGCACCTTCAACACTGGCCCGCAACGCCCTATCCTGATCGTGAGCCAAGCAAGGGAGGGGAGCCCAAGCCATGACACGCATCGCCAAGGATTTCAGCGGCCAGACCGTCATCTGCACCTTCGAGGTGACGCCTGGATCGGCCCATGACGTGCTGGATGCGCTGAGCGACGCCTATGATCAGGTGATCCGGCATCAGCCCGGCTATATCTCGGGGGCGATGCATCTGAACGACGCGCAGACGCGCATCGCCACCTATTCGCAATGGCAGGACCGCCGCGATTATCAGGCCATGCTGCGCAGCGCGGAAATGCGCGAACGCAACCGCGCCATCCACGCCATGTGCCGCCATTTCGAGCCGGTGATGTATGAGGTCATCGACACCTGGAAGGTGTGACGGCACGGTGCGAAAAGCGCGGGGCGATCTTGTGCTTTGATGATGCATTGCGCCCGCCTTGCCCCTAGTCTTGTCCCAAGGGCGTGACAAAGGGACGGATATGGCGGGACGGATCATCACGGTGGCGCAGCAAAAGGGCGGCTCGGGCAAAACGACGCTGGCCGTCAATCTGGCGGTTTCGCTGCTGCATCAGGGACATAGCGTGGCGCTGCTGGACACGGACTCGCAGGGCAGTCTGGGCCGCTGGTTCATGGAGCGGCTGGACCGTCTGGGCGAGAATGAGGCGCTGGAATTCGGCACCTCCTCGGCCTGGGGGGCAAGCTACGAATCCGAAAAGCTGAAGAAGCGCTTCGATTTCGTCATCATCGACACGCCGCCCAAGATCGACAGCGATCTGCGGCCTGCGCTGCGGGTGGCCGATCTGGTCGTCGTGCCGGTCGCCAGCAGTCAGGTCGATCTTTGGGCGACCGAGGGCGTGCTGGATCTGGCGCAGCGCGAGAAATGCGACACGCTGATCGTGCTGAACCGCACCCGCCCCAATACCCGCCTTGCCGCCGAGATTGCGGGAAAGGCCAGCGATCTTGGGGCCGAGGTGGCCGCCGCGCAGATCGCCAATCGCGTGGCCTATGCCGAAACGCTGGGGACTGGCCTTGCAGCCGCCGATCTGGCCAAAAGCAGCACCGCCAAATCCGAAATGGACACGCTGACGCGCGAGGTACTGACATGGCTGCCGTAAATCCCGGCAGATAGCTGCCGCGTTCTGCAAAAACCTGCCAGAGGGGCGAAACTTTTCCATCCCCCTCGTGTTCCCGTTCCGAGGTCCGCAGGGAGTTGCCACATGAAGCCCATGCTATCTGCCGCGATATTCGTGCCGCTTCTGGCCGCAGCCTGCGTGCCGGAATCGCCCACGCCCGACGCGGTTGCCGAACCGCCGCCGGTGGCGAACGACACCTGCGGCGCGAATGGCTATCTGCCGCTGATCGGCCAGACGACGCCGAATATCTCGGTCCCGGCCAACAAGGCCTATCGCAGCTATCGCACGGGCGATCCCGTGACCATGGACTACAACCCCGAGCGGCTGAATTTTGAACATGCCAAGACCGGCAAGCTGGTCCGCGTCAGCTGCGGTTGACGGCTGCCTCTAACGGCTTCTGCGGGACCGCTTGTTGCCGCCGCGCTGGCCGGCGCGCCCGGCGGTGGAACGGCCCGAGGATTTGACCGCAGCCTCGGTCGCGTCATCAATCGCCGATTGTCGGGCCAGCGGATCGTCCGCCACGGCAAGCTCGACCGCCTCAAGACGCTTCACCTCATCGCGCAGGCGGGCGGCTTCCTCGAATTCCAGATTTTCGGCCGCCTTGCGCATCTGCGCCCGCATCGCATCCAGATGCGCCGCCAGATTGGCGCCGACCATGGGCTTGCCGACTTTGGTGGTGATCCGCGACTGGTCGGTATCGCCTTGCCACAGGCCCGCCAGCACATCCTCGACATTCTTGCGCACGGTCTGCGGCGTGATGCCATGTTCGACGTTATAGGCCATCTGCTTTTGTCGCCGCCGCTCGGTTTCGGCCATGGCACGTTCCATGCTGCCGGTGATGCGGTCGGCATACATGATGACGCGGCCATCGGCATTGCGCGCCGCCCGGCCGATGGTCTGGATCAGCGAGGTTTCGCTGCGCAGAAAGCCCTCTTTGTCGGCATCCAGAATGGCCACCAGACCACATTCAGGAATATCAAGACCTTCGCGCAACAAGTTAATGCCGACCAGAACGTCGAACGCGCCCAACCGCAGGTCGCGCAGGATCTCGATCCGCTCGATCGTGTCGATGTCGCTGTGCATATAGCGGATGCGGATGCCCTGTTCATGCAGATATTCGGTCAGATCCTCGGCCATGCGCTTGGTCAGGGTGGTGACCAGCGTGCGCATCCCGGCAGCGGTGACGCGGCGCACTTCGTCCAGCAGGTCATCGACCTGCATTTCGACCGGGCGGATCTCGATCTGCGGGTCAAGAAGGCCGGTGGGGCGGATCACCTGTTCCGTAAAGACGCCGCCGGTCTGGTCCATTTCCCAATCGGCGGGCGTCGCGCTGACAAAGACCGATTGCGGGCGCATGGCGTCCCATTCCTCGAATTTCAGCGGGCGGTTGTCCATGCAGGATGGCAGGCGGAAGCCATGTTCGGCCAGGGTAAACTTGCGCCGGAAGTCGCCGCGATACATGCCGCCGATCTGCGGCACGCTGACATGGGATTCATCGGCAAAAACAATGGCGTTATCCGGGATAAACTCGAAAAGTGTCGGCGGCGGCTCTCCCGGAGCGCGGCCGGTCAGATAGCGGGAATAGTTCTCGATCCCGTTGCAGATGCCGGTGGCCTCCAGCATCTCCAGATCGAAATTCGTGCGCTGTTCCAGCCGCTGGGCTTCCAGCAGCTTGCCTTCTTCGGTCAGTTGCTTCAGCCGCGCCTGAAGTTCGGCGCGTATCCCCTTGGTAGCCTGCTGCAAAGTCGGGCGCGGGGTGACATAGTGGCTGTTGGCATAGATGCGGATCTGCTTGAAGCTGTCGGTCTTGGCCCCGGTCAGCGGGTCGAATTCGGTGATCGCCTCAAGCTCATTGCCGAAAAAGTCGAAGCGCCATGCCCGATCCTCAAGGTGGGCGGGCCAGACCTCGACCAGATCGCCGCGCACGCGGAAACCCCCGCGCTGGAAAGCAGCGTCCAGCCGCCGATATTGCTGGGCGACAAGCTGGGCCAGAAATTCGCGCTGGTCGTATTGCTGGCCGACGATCATGTCCTGCGTCATCGCCGAATAGGTCTCGACCGAGCCGATGCCATAGATGCAGGACACCGAGGCCACGATGATCACATCGTCCCGCTCCAGCAGCGCCCGCGTGGCCGAGTGGCGCATGCGGTCGATGGCCTCGTTGATCTGGGATTCCTTCTCGATATAGGTGTCCGAGCGCGGGACATAGGCCTCGGGCTGGTAATAGTCGTAATAGCTGACGAAATATTCGACCGCATTATCGGGAAAGAAGCCCTTGAACTCGCCATATAATTGCGCGGCCAGCGTCTTGTTCGGCGCAAGGATGATGGCCGGGCGCTGCGTCGCCTCGATGACCTTGGCCATGGTATAGGTCTTGCCGGTGCCGGTCGCGCCCAGCAGCACCTGATCGCGTTCGCCGGCGGCGACGCCCTGCGACAGTTCGGCAATGGCGGTGGGCTGGTCGCCTGCCGGCTGGAACTCGGACTGCATCACGAAGCTCTTGCCGCCCTCAAGCTTGGGGCGGGTGACTTCGGGGACGCGCATCATCGGGAAATTGGTATTGTTATGGCCCATGGTTTCACCTTTGTTCCGACCCCAAATCTGGGGCTTTTGCCGCGTGATGCAAGCCCCTTTCGCGTTCTGGCTTGCACCTTGGCGCGGCTTGGATGATAACGCAGGCAAGCAAGAACAGAGGGTTCCCGCCATGCGAGTCCGTATCTATCAGCCTGCCCGCAATGCCATGCAGTCCGGCACGGCCCGCATGAAAAACTGGGTGCTGGATTTTCCCGCCGCCGATGCCCGCGAGATCGATCCGCTGATGGGCTGGACCAGCAGCGACGACACCCAAAGTCAGGTGCGCCTGCGCTTTGAAACCCGCAAAGAGGCCGAGGATTACGCCAAGGCCAAGGGGCTGGATTACGAAGTGATCGAGCCGCGCGCGCGGGCCGCCAATATCCGCGCCCGTGGCTATGGCGAAAACTTCGCGACCGACCGTCGCGCACCCTGGACGCATTGACGCGCCAGCACCATTGCAGACGCTGATCCCGGCCACCTTGCAAAAGGTGGCCTTTTGCTTTTTGCGCCGCGCTTGTTCTGGGGATGTCAAAAATTTACAAAATCACGCATCCAGCAGTGAATTTATTTACAAAATTATCATGTCAAGAAAAGGGTTTGTCAGCTTGCGGCTGTAGTATTAACTTGATCGCAAGCGATATGGGTGAATCGTTCCGCCATCTGGGGAGAGATCCGGACACGGTCCATATCGACCAGCGCGTTGAGGAGGCCGCCATGTCCGTTGAAAGCACAGCCAAACATCCGATTCCGGCAGGGTTCGAGGATGCCTTGGCCAAACCTGCCGATTATACCCGGCTTTATGACGAATCGATCCGCGATCCGCAGGGGTTCTGGGGGCGCGAAGCCAAGCGCATCGACTGGATCACCCCCTTTACCAAGGTGAAGGACACCGATTTCACCATGGGGCAGGTGTCCATCAAATGGTTCGAGGACGGCGCGCTGAATGCCTCGGTCAACTGCATCGACCGGCATCTGGCCGACCGCGCCGACCAGACCGCGATCATCTTTGAACCCGACGATCCGAAATCGCCCGCGCGCCACATCACCTATGCCGAGCTGTCGGACAAGGTGAACCGCTTCGCCAATGTGCTGCTGAGCCAGGGCGTCATGCGCGGCGACCGCGTGGTCATCTATCTGCCGATGATCCCCGAAGCTGCCTATGCCATGCTGGCCTGCGCCCGGATCGGCGCGGTGCATTCCGTGGTGTTTGCGGGCTTTTCGCCCGACGCGCTGTCCAACCGCGTCAATGATTGCGGCGCCAAGCTGGTCATCACCGCCGATACCGCGCCGCGCGGCGGCCGCCGCACCAACCTGAAATCCAATGCCGATGCCGCCTTGCTGCATTGTTCGGAAAAGGTCCGCTGCCTTGTCGTCAAGCATACCGGCGACCAGACCACATGGATCGACGGCCGCGACGTGGATGTGCTGAAGCTGATGGAGGAGGTCAGCCCGGAATGCCCGCCGCGTCCGATGGGGGCCGAGGATCCGCTGTTCATCCTGTATACCTCGGGCTCAACTGGGCGGCCCAAGGGCGTGGTGCATACGACAGGCGGCTATCTGGTCTATGCCGCGATGACCCATGAATATGTCTTTGATTACAAGGACGGCGACATCTTCTGGTGCACCGCCGATGTCGGCTGGGTGACGGGGCACAGCTATATCGTCTATGGCCCCTTGGCCAATGGCGCCACCACGCTGATGTTTGAAGGCGTGCCGACCTATCCCGATGCCGGGCGCTTCTGGGATGTCTGCGACAAGCACAAGGTCACGCAGTTCTATACCGCGCCCACCGCGATCAGGGCGCTGATGGGGCAGGGTCCGGAATGGGTCGACAAGCACGACCTGTCCAGCCTGCGCATCCTTGGCACCGTGGGCGAACCGATCAACCCCGAGGCATGGGTCTGGTATGACCAGCATGTCGGCAAGGGCCGCTGCCCCATCGTCGACACATGGTGGCAGACCGAAACCGGCGGCCACATGATCACCTCGCTGCCCGGCGCGATCGAGGCAAAGCCCGGCTCGGCCACGCTGCCCTTCTTCGGCGTCAAGCCCGAGGTGCTGGATGCCGCCTCGGGCCAGATCATCGAAGGCAACGGCGTCGAGGGCGTTCTGGCCATCGCCGACAGCTGGCCCGGCCAGATGCGCACGTTGTGGGGCGATCATGACCGCTTCATGGAGGCCTATTTCCAGCAATATCCCGGCTATTACTTCACCGGCGATGGCTGCCGCCGCGATCAGGACGGCTATTACTGGATCACCGGCCGCGTTGATGATGTCATCAACGTCTCGGGTCACCGCATGGGCACGGCCGAGGTGGAATCGGCACTGGTCGCACATGAGAAGGTCGCCGAGGCGGCGGTGGTCGGCTATCCGCATCAGATCAAGGGGCAAGGCATCTATGCCTATGTCACGCTGATGAATGGCATCCAGCCCTCGGACGATCTGCGCCGCGAGCTGGAAGGCTGGGTCCGCAACGAGATCGGCCCCATCGCCAAGCCCGACCTGATCCAATGGGCGCCGGGCCTGCCCAAGACCCGTTCCGGCAAGATCATGCGCCGCATCCTGCGCAAGATCGCCGAGGACGATTTCGGCAGTCTGGGCGATACCTCGACGCTGGCCGATCCCGGCGTCGTCGATGAATTGATCGAGAACCGGATGAACCGGGCCTCTTGATCGACCGCGCGGCGGATGCGTCTGCCGCGCCAAAACGGGGAGGCTGCGTCCGGCTGGGGAGATCCGGGCGCAGAACGGGAAAGCCGCTCATAAGGGCGGATCAAGCGCATCAGCATGACCGACCCGTGCCCGGCAACCCGCCGGACCGGCCGGAGGCATGATGCCGGTCAATGGCCAGTGCAGGCTGGCTTTCAGGGGAGGAAACCCATGGCTTACAATACCGCAGAAGTCGGAGAGGTGCGGTCGCGCCCGATGACCGCTGAGGAGAAAAAGGTCATCATCGCCTCATCGGCGGGGACGATCTTTGAATGGTATGATTTTTACCTTTACGGCTCGCTGGCGGCGATCATCGGCGCGCAGTTCTTTACCGCGTTTCCCGAAGCCACCCGCAACGTCTTCGCGCTGCTGGCCTTTGCTGCGGGCTTCATCGTGCGGCCCTTCGGCGCGCTGGTCTTTGGCTCGCTGGGCGATCTGGTCGGGCGGAAATACACTTTCCTTGTCACCATCCTGATCATGGGCATCTCGACCTTTCTGGTCGGCCTGCTGCCGGGATATGCCAGCTGGGGCGTCGCCGCGCCGATCATCCTGATCGCGCTGCGGATGCTTCAGGGTCTGGCGCTGGGGGGCGAATATGGCGGCGCCGCGGTCTATGTGGCCGAACACGCGCCTGCCAACCGCCGCGGCTTCTACACCGCCTTCATCCAGACCACGGCCACGCTGGGTCTGCTGTTGTCGCTGATCGTCATCCTGATCGTGCAGGGTTATGTGAACGGCAATTACCCGATGGTCGGCGTCGTCGATCTGCAGGGCAATCCGGTCCTTGGCGCAGATGGCCAGCAGACCATGATCTCGGCTTTCAACAGCTGGGGCTGGCGTATCCCGTTCCTGGGCTCGATCTTCCTGCTGCTGATTTCGCTGTATATCCGCCTGCAGATGGAAGAATCCCCCGCCTTCAAGAAGATGAAGGAAGAGGGCCGCACCTCGAAAGCCCCCATGCGCGAGGCGTTCGGCAACTGGAAGAACGGCAAGATCGCGCTGATCGCGCTGTTCGGCCTGACCGCAGGTCAAGCCGTGGTCTGGTATTCGGGCCAGTTCTACGCGCTGTTCTTCGTGCAGAACGTGGTCAAGGTCGACAGCTTCAGCGCCAACGTCTTCGTGGCATGGTCGCTGATCCTTGGAACGGGCGGGTTCCTGTTCTTCGGCTCGCTGTCGGACCGCATCGGCCGCAAGCCGATCATTCTGGCGGGCTGCCTGATCGCCGCGCTGACCTATTTCCCGGTCTTTGAACACCTGACCCGCACGGCGAACCCGATGCTGTATCAGGCGCAGCAGACGCCGGTTACGGTCAGCCATGCGCCGGGCGATTGTTCGTTCCAGTTCAACCCGACGGGCACGGCCAAGTTCACCTCAAGCTGTGACATCGCCAAGGCCTCGCTGGCCAAGGCCTCGGTGAACTATGAATCGGTCGAGGCCACGGGCGTCACCACCGTCACCATCGGCGACACGGTGATCCCGTCCTATGACGCCTCGGCGCTGTCGGGCGAGGCACTGGCGGCCGAGAAAGCACGCTTCGACGGCGCGGTCAGCGCGGCGCTGGGGCAGGCGGGGTATCCGCTGGCGGCCACGGACAATACCACCGTCGCCAAGGCCAACCACTTCTTCGACATCTTCACCGGCCAGAAGCTGATGATCGTCATCACGCTGACCTATCTGATCCTGCTGGTGACGATGGTTTACGGCCCCATCGCTGCGGCGCTGGTCGAACTGTTCCCGACCCGCATCCGCTATTCCGGCCTGTCCTTGCCCTATCACATCGGCAATGGCTGGTTTGGGGGTCTGCTGCCCGCGACCGCCTTCGCGATCTCGGCCCAGACCGGCAATATCTATGCGGGCCTGTGGTATGCGATCGTCGTCGCGCTGATGACGGTGGTGATCGGCACGCTGTTCGTCCCGAACGGCACGCATAAGAAAGACATCTTCGCGGATTGATCCCCGCGCCCGCCGGGCCCTGTCACGGGGCCCGGCATCACCTACGGAGGCCGACATGGCGCATATCCTGATCGTCGAGGACGAGGACAATATCGCCACGGCGCTTGAGTTTCTTCTGGCCCGCGCGGGCCACAGCCATACCCGCCTTGCCACCGGCACCGGCACGCTGGACGAAATCCGCAACCGCCGGCCCGATCTGGTGCTGCTGGACATCATGCTGCCCGACATCTCGGGATATGAGATCATGGGGGCCATGCGCGCCGATCCGCAGATGCGCGGCGTGCGCGTTCTGATGATGACGGCGCGCGGCTCTGTCGTCGAACGCAAGAAGGGGCTGGAGCTGGGCGCGGACGGCTTTATCGCCAAACCCTTCGAGCTGGCCGAATTGCGGGCCGAGATGGCCCGCCTGCTGGGCGCGGCGTAAGGCCGCCGCCGGATCAGCCCGCTTGCGCCAGTTCCTCGGGACGCAAGGCGCCGGGGAAATGGCAGGCCACCTGATGCGGCTGCCCCGACAATGCCGGACGCTGGGCCGCGCAAAGGTCTTGCGCGCGCGGACAGCGGGTGCGGAACACACAGCCCGAGGGCGGGTTCATCGGCGACGGCAATTCGCCCCGCAGTGGGATGATCCGCTTTTGCCGCTCAAGCTGCGGATAGGGGATCGGCACCGCCGACAGCAGCGCCTGCGTATAGGGGTGCCGGGGGTCGGCATACAGCGCCTCGGCCTGCGCCAGTTCCATGACACGGCCCAGATACATCACCAGCACGCGGTGGCTGATATGTTTCACCACCGACAGATCATGCGCGATGAAGATCAGCGCCAGCCCCAGATCGCGCTGCAGATCGGCCAGCAGGTTGATGACCTGCGCCTGAATAGACACATCCAGCGCCGAGACCGGCTCATCGCAGATCACCAGTTTTGGCTGGACGATCAGCGCACGGGCGATGCCGATGCGCTGGCACTGGCCGCCGCTGAATTCATGCGGATAGCGGTTGATCTGGTTGGGCAGCAGGCCCACGCGGTCCATCATGTCCTTGACGCGGGTGCGGACCTGATCGCGCGGCAGACGGTGATGCGTCAGCAGCGGTTCCGCGATGATCTGACCCACGGTCATGCGCGGGTCCAGACTGGCCAGAGGATCCTGAAACACCATCTGGATTTCGCTGCGATATTTCAGCATCCGGCGCGGCGACAGGCCGATCAGATTGGTGCCATCCTGCCAGACGGCCTCTCCGGTCGCCGGGACCAGCCCGATCAGCGCGCGGGCCAGCGTGGATTTGCCGCTGCCGCTTTCGCCGACGATGCCCAGCGTCTCGCCGGGCATCAGGGTGAAATCGACACCGCCCACGGCATGAAGCTGGCGCGGTTTCTGAAACAGGCCCTGCGCGGGCAGATCGAAGCTGACCCGCAGATCGCGGGCGGTGATCAGGGGCGTCATGGCTGAGCCTCCTCGATGGCGGCGGGTTCGGGCAGATCTGGCTGCGGCGGCGGGCCTGCGCGCAGCGCGCTGAAAGGCGCATGGCAGGCGCGTTCGCGGCCCGGCGCGGTTTCGACCAGCGCGGGCATCGTCTGGCACGCCGGCAGGACATAGGCGCAGCGCGGCGCGAAGGGACAGCCGGGCGGCGGGTTCGTCATATTGGGCGGACTGCCGGGAATGGCCGACAGCTGGTCGCCCTTTTGATCGATGCGCGGGATCGCGGCCAGCAGGCCCTGCGTATAGGGATGGGCGGGGGCCTGAAAGATCGGATCGACCGGCGCGCGTTCCATGATGCGGCCGCCATACATCACCATCACCCGTTCGCACGATCCGGCCACGACGCCCAGATCATGGGTGATCAGCACCATCGCCATGCCGAAATCGCGTTGCAGGTCGGCCAGCAGATCCATGATCTGCGCCTGCACCGTCACGTCCAGCGCGGTCGTCGGCTCATCGGCGATCAGCAGATCGGGGCGGCACAGCAGCGACATGGCGATCATCACCCGCTGGCGCATCCCGCCGGAAAATTCGTGCGGATAAAGCCCGATCCGCCCGCGCGCATCGGGGATCTTCACCGCGTCCAGCATCTGCGCGGCCTCGGCCACGGCCTGCCGGTGCGACATGCCCTTGTGCAGGGTCAGCACCTCGGCCATCTGGTCGGCCACGCGCATATAGGGGTTCAGGCTGGTCATCGGATCCTGAAACACCATGGCGATCTTTTCGGCCCGGATGCGGTTCAGCGCCCTGGGCGGCGCGTTCAGGATTTCGGTCCCGTCAAAGCGCACGCTGCCGCTGGCCCGGCCGTTCCGGGCCAGAAGCCCCATGATGGAAAAGGCCAGTTGCGATTTGCCGCTGCCGCTTTCGCCGACAATGCCCAGCGTCTGGCCGCGCTGCACATCCAGATTGATGCCGTTGACGGCCGAGACCTGGCCATCGGTGGTGGCGAAACGCACGTTCAGATCGCGGATTTCAAGCAGGGCCATTTCAGCGATCCTTCGGGTCCAGCGCGTCGCGCAGCCCGTCGCCGACAAAGAAGAAGGCAAACAGCGTGACGCAGAAGAAGGCCAGCGGAAAGGCAAGCTGCCACAGCGTGCCGTAATTCATCGTCCCGGCGCCTTCGGAAATCAGCGCGCCCCATGAGGTCAGGGGCTCTTGCACGCCAAGCCCCAGAAAGCTGATGAAGCTTTCAGACAGGATCATCAGCGGCACCAAGAGCGTGGCATAGACTGCGACGACCCCCAGCAGGTTCGGCACGATATGGCGCAGGATGATCTTCCATGCGGGGACGCCGGTGGCGCGCGCGGCCTCGATGAATTCCCGGTTCTTCAGGCTAAGTGTCTGACCGCGCACGATCCTGCTCATGTCCAGCCATGAGATCAGGCCGATGCCCAGAAACAGCATCGTCATGCTGCGCCCGAACATCACCAGCAGCAGGATCAGGACGAACATATAGGGGATCGACATCAGGATATCGACGACGCGCATCATCACCGCATCGGTGCGCCCGCCGATATAGCCCGCGGTCGCGCCGTAAAGCGTGCCGACGATGACGGCGATGCCTGCGCCGATCAGCCCGACCATCAGCGACACCTGCGTGCCCTGCACGGTGCGCGAATACAGATCGCGCCCCAGATCGTCGGTGCCGAAGTAATGGCCGTTCGACAGGCTGGGCGCGCCAAGCTGGGCTGCCTGACCCATGACGTTGAAGTCCATCTCATCATTCGACCATGCGGCGAACTGGCTGCCGAAGATGGCAAACAACGCGACGGCGACCAGCACGATCAGGCTGACCATGGCGGCCTTGTTGCGGCGGAACCGGCGGCGGGCATCGGCCCATGGGCTGCGGCCCTTGACCTCGGGTTCCGACAGGCGCGCGGCCAGCGATTGCATCTGTTGTGCGTCGATCATGGCTTAGTACCTGATCTTCGGGTCGATCCATGCGTAAAGCACGTCCACCACAAGGTTGAAGAAAATCGTCAGCGCGCCGACAAGGATGGTGATCCCCATCATCACCGCGTAATCGCGGTTCAGCGCCGAATCGACGAAGCTGCGCCCGATCCCGCCGGTCGAGAAATACATGTCCACCACGACCGAGCCGGTGATCATCGTGACGAAAGCCGGACCCAGATAGCTGATGACCGGCAGCAGCGCGGGTTTCAGCCCGTGGCGCAGGATCACCTTGCGCTCGGGCAGGCCCTTGGCGCGGGCGGTGCGGATGTGGTTGCTGCCCAGCACCTCCAGCATCGAGGACCGGGTGATCCGCGCGATCGAGGCCATGAAGCTGGTCGACAGCGCCACAACCGGCATGATCCAGAAGATTGGGCCGCCCCAGCCCCAGGCCCAGCCGCCGCCCGGCAGCCAGCCCAGCCACAGCGTGAAGATCAGCACAAGGATCGGCGCCATGACGAAATTCGGCAGCACCTGCGCGCCGATGGACAAGCCCACCGCGCAATAGTCCAGCCACGAATTCTGCCGGATCGCCGCCGTCACCCCCAGCGAGACGCCGACGATCACCGCGACCAGAAACGAGATCGCGCCATAGGTCAGCGTCACCGGAAAGCCCGCCGCGATGATCTGGTTCACGCTGCGGTCGGGATAGACGAAGCTGGGCCCGAAATCGAAATGCGCGACGATGCCCCAGACATAGTTCAGCATCTGTCGCCACAGCGGGTCATCCAGCCCGTATTTGGCGTTCAGGTTCGCCAGCACCTGCGGCGGCAGGGCGCGTTCCTGCGTGAAGGGCCCTCCGGGCGCGGCCTGCATCAGCAGGAAAGAAACGACGATCAGCAAAAGCAGCGTCGGAATGGCGACTGCCAATCGCCGAAGGATATAGCCGAACATGCACAGGTTCCCGAAAGGTGCCGGACGTGTTCAGGGGCGGCGCGGGGCCGCCCCCACAAGGTTACTTCTGGATGCGATACAGGTCTTTCGCATACCAGTCGTTCATCACGTTTTCCGTGGGCAAGCCTTTGATATCATCGCGGATCATGTCGACCTTGGCATATTGATAGATCGGCACCAGCGGCATGTCGGCGGCCAGGATCTTTTCGGCAGCCGTATATTCCACATTCGGATCGGCGGCGGTCTTCGAGGCGTCCATCAGCTTGTCGAATTCGGGGTTGGAATACTTGCCGTAATTCATGCCCGTGGTGCGGAAGTAATCCAGAAAGGTCGAGGCCTCGTTATAGTCGGCGCACCATGCGTAACGCGCCATCTCGAAATCCTGCGACTGCATGCGGTCGGTATGCACCTTCCATTCGACATTGTTCAGCGTCAGCTGCACGCCAAGCGCCTTGTAGAACTGCTGCGCCGCCACCGCGATCTTCTTGTGGTTTTCGTCGGTATTATAGGTCAGCGTCAGTTTCAGCGGATTGTCGGGGCCATAGCCCGCCTCGGCCAGCAGCGCCTTGGCCTTTTCCATCCGCTCGGCCTGCGACCATGCCGCATAGTCGATCTCGGGCATCTTGAAGCCCTCGATGGCCCAATGCGTCCAGTTATAGGACGGTTTCTGGCCGCCCTGCAGGATCTGGTTCACCACGATGTCGCGCTGCATGGCATAGGACAGCGCCTGCCGCACGCGCACATCCTTCAGTGCCTCGGGGCCTTTTTCGGACAGGTTGAACAGATAGGCATAGCTGCACGAATAGGGGATCGAGATCGCCTGATCGGGGAATTCCTGCTTCAGCCGCGGATATTGCCCGGCGGGGATCTGCACCCGGTCCAGCTCGCCCGCCTGATAGCGGGTCAGGGCGACATTGTTGTCGTTCACCGTCAGACCCTTGACATGCTCCATGACGACATTGGCCGCATCCCAGTAATTCGGGTTCTTCTCCATGCTGATCTGCACGCCCAGATCGTGGCTGGTCAGGACATAGGCGCCGTTGCCGACCAGCTTGCCGGGTTGGGTCCATGCGTCGCCCTCGGCCTCGACCACCTTTTGATTGACCGGGAAGGTCGAGGCGTGGGTCACCATCTTCGGGAAATAGGGCGTGGGCGTGGTCAGCGTCACCGTCAGCGTGTGGTCATCGACGGCCTTGACGCCCAGTTCGGCAGGCGGCTTTTCGCCTTTGACGACGGCGGTGGCGTTCTGCACGTTCATCAGCTCCATGAACCACGCATATTCCGAAGCGGTTTCGGGATTGGCCAGACGCTGCCAGCTATAGACGAAATCCTGCGCGGTCAGCGGATCTCCATTGGACCATTTCGCCTCGGGGCGCAGATGGAAGGTATAGGTCAGCTTGTCATCCGACAGATCGAAGCTGGTGGCCACGCCGGGGATCGGCGCGCCGGTCGCATCCTCGTTCAGCAGGCCCTCGAACAGCTGGCGGATGATGTCCGAGCCTTCGACATCCGAGTTCTTGTGCGGATCGCTGGTCTTGATCGCATCCAGAAGCCAGAAGGTATAGCTTTGATTTTCGGCCAGTTTCTCGCCCTCGGCGGGCTGGACGGCAAAGGCGGGCGCGGCAATGCCAAGGCACAGCGCCGTGGTCAGAAGCAAACGGGACATGTCGAACCTCTCTGTTTTTATCGGGCGGGACTGGTATGGAACCCCGCGCGTGTTGCGCAAGGCTGACGCGAAATCTGTCAGGCAGCAAGCCCGGATTGGCGCTTTCTTAGCCGGGCCGCTTGTGAAACAAGTCGGTCATGAACAGTGAACCACGCATCGTCATGGTGACCGGAGGCGCGCGGTCGGGCAAGTCTTCCTTGGCGGAATCAATCCTTTGCCGCCATGCGGGCCCGCGCATCTATGTCGCGACGGCGCAGGCATGGGACGATGAAATGACGCAGCGTATCAAACTGCATCGTGATCGTCGCGATGCGGACTGGACCACCGTCGAAGAGCCGCTGGATCTGCCGGGCGTTTTGCAGCGGACGGACGGGCAGGGCGCGCGGCTGGTCGATTGCCTGACGCTATGGCTGGCCAATCTGGGCGAGGCGCCGGGGCCTGCGATCGACGCGCTGTGCGCGGTGCTGGAACGTCAGCAAAGCCCGGTGGTGCTAGTCACGAACGAGCTTGGGCAGGGGATCGTGCCGGAAAACGCCCTTGCGCGCCGCTTCCGCGATCAGCATGGCTTGATGAATCAGGCCGTCGCCCGGATCGCGGATGAGGTCTGGATGGCGGTCAGCGGTTTGCCCCTGCGTCTGAAACCACAGAAAGAGACAGCGTGAAAGAATTCGACGACGCCGCCGCGACCAAGGCCCGCAACCGTCAGGCAGAACTGACCAAGCCCCCCGGCTCGCTGGGCAGGCTTGAGACTCTGGCCGAATTCATGGCCGGTTGGCAGGGCAATGCCCGCCCGCGCATCGACCGGGCGCAGGCGCTGGTCTTTGCCGGAAATCACGGCATCACCGCGCAGGGCGTCAACCCGTTCCCGCCCGAGGTGACGGCGCAGATGGTGGCGAATTTTGAAGCGGGCGGTGCGGCAATCAACCAGCTGTGCCGCGTGGCGGGCGCTGATCTGTCGGTCGTGGCGATGGATCTGGACCGGCCCACGGCGGATTTCACCCAAGGCATGGCGCTGGAGGTGCCTGACCTGGTCGCCTCGATCCAGACCGGCAAGGATGCCGTCGATCCCGATGCCGATATCCTGTTGCTGGGCGAGATGGGCATCGGCAATTCGACCGTGGCCGCGGCGCTGGCGGCGGCGACCTTTGGCGGCACGGCTGCCGATTGGGTCGGCCCCGGCACCGGCGCGGATGAAGCGATCATGCAGCGCAAGATCGCGGCCGTCGATGCCGGGTTGAAGCGGCACAAGGGCGCGGCCTCGGCGGCCTCGATCCTTGGCAGCTATGGCGGGCGCGAACAGGCCGCGATCTGCGGCGCGGTGATCCGCGCGCGCGAATTGGGCATTCCGGTGATTCTGGACGGCTTCATCTGCTGCGCGGCGGCGGGCGTGCTGATGGTCAATGACCGCAATGCGCTGGATCATTGCCTGATCGGCCATGCCAGCGCCGAACCGGGCCATCGCCGGCTGATCGCGGTGCTGAAAAAGGAACCCGTGGTCGGGCTGGACATGCGGCTGGGCGAAGGCACGGGCGCAGCGGTGGCGCTGCTGATCCTGCGCGCGGCGCTGGAATGTCACAACGGCATGGCGACCTTTGCCGAGGCCGGCATTGGCTGAACCGTTGCGCGATGTCGCGACGGCGCTGATCTGGCTGACGCGCCTGCCGCTGCGCGCTGTCGTCCCCGTGCCGCTGGCGCGGGCGGTCTGGGCCTTTCCCGTGGTCGGACTGGTCGTGGGCATGTGCGGCGCGGCAGTGCTTTGGGCCGCGCAGGCCGTGGCCCTGCCGCCGCTGACCGCCGCATTTCTGGCGCTTGCCGCCATGGCCATGGTCACGGGCGCGCTGCATGAGGACGGTCTGGCCGATTACGCTGATGGCTGCGGCGGCACCACCCGAGCCCGCGCGCTGGAGATCATGCGCGACGCCCGCATCGGCAGTTACGGTGTCCTGGCATTGCTGCTGGTCGTCGCCATCAAGGCCTCGGCGCTGTCGGGGCTGGGGATCGCGGCGCTGATCGGTGCGGCGGCGGTCTCTCGGGCGGGGATGGCTGCGGGGCTGCGCTGGTTGCCGCCCGCGCGTGCCGATGGGCTGGGACGACAGGCCGGACGACCCGATGCGGGGCGGGTCTGGCTTGCGCTGGGGCTGGGGGCGGCGCTGCTGCTGCCCTGCGGGTTTGCTCCCGCGCTGGCGGGCATTGCGGCCTGCGGCGTCGCGCAGCTTATGATCGCCCGCCATGCCCTGCGGCGTCTGGGCGGCCAGACCGGCGACGTGCTGGGGGCCATGCAGCAACTGGGCGAAGCGGCCACCATACTGGCGCTTTCAGCGGCCATGGGCGGCGGCGCTGCTTGACGGAATCAACCGAACCTTCATAAATTTCTTCTATGAGAATGACCGGGTGAACCGGCGGGCCGTTTGGAAGAGGGCGGCCTAGGAAAGGGAGGAGATCACTATGGGTGCCCTGCTGGGCCTGTCGCGCGGCATCGACCGCGTCAATTCCGCTGTGGGTCGGGCCGTGACATGGCTGATCCTGCTTGCCGTTCTGGTCAGCGCCGGGAATGCGGTGATCCGCAAGGTGATGAACACCTCATCCAACGCCTGGCTTGAGATGCAATGGTATCTTTACGGGGCGGCTTTCCTTGGCGCTGCGGCCTATACGCTGAAGGAAAACGAACATATCCGCATCGACATCATCTATGGCATGTGGAGCCGCAGGCGGCAGCACTGGATCGACCTGATCGGCCATGTGCTGTTCCTGATGCCCTTTGTCACGCTGATGATCTGGTTCCTGTGGCCATGGGTCATGCGCAGCTATTACAGCGGCGAGGTGTCGAACAATGCGGGCGGGCTGAAGCTCTGGCCCGCCAAGGCCATGCTGCTGGTCGGCTTCATCATGCTGTTCTTTCAGGGCATTTCCGAGATCGTGAAGAAGATCGCGGTGATGCGCGGCATCATCCCGGATCCCAATCCCTTCGTCTCGGCCCATGCCGCCGCCGCGCTGGAAGGGGAAGCGATGGCCAAGAACATGGAAGCCGCGATGGCCGACGACACCCATGCGGAGACGCGCAAATGATGGTCTTCCTTGCCGAGAACATGGCGCCGATCATGTTCGCATCCCTGGTGATGTTTCTGCTGTTTGGCTATCCCGTGGCCTTTGCGCTGGCCGCGAACGGGCTTTTGTTCTTTGTCATCGGGGTCGAGCTTGCGCCGCTGTCGGGTGGCAATATCAACCTGTCATGGCCCTTGCTGAACGCCATGCCCGAACGGTTATGGGGGGTGATGTCGAATGAGACATTGCTGGCCATTCCCTTCTTTACCTTCATGGGCATCGTGCTGGAGAAATCCGGCATGGCCGAGGATCTGCTGGACACGATCGGCCAGTTGTTCGGCCCGATCCGCGGCGGTCTGGCCTATGCGGTCATCATCGTCGGCGCATTGCTGGCCGCGACCACCGGCGTCGTGGCGGCCTCGGTCATTGCGATGGGGCTGATCTCGCTGCCGATCATGCTGCGCTATGGCTATGACCGGCGCATCGCGTCGGGGACCATCGCGGCCTCGGGGACGCTGGCGCAGATCATTCCGCCTTCGCTGGTGCTGATCGTGCTGGCCGACCAGCTGGGCCGTTCGGTCGGCGACATGTACAAGGGCGCGCTGATCCCCGGCCTGATCCTGACCGGGCTGTATATCGCCTATATCTTCCTGACCTCGATCTTTCGTCCGCATCTGGTCCCGGCCTTGCCGAAAGAGGCGCGGACGCTGGGATCCGGCGTCACATCGCTGTTCGTGGCGCTGGCGGCGACGGGGGTGCTGGGCTGGCTGGCATTCCGCTGGCTGTATCCGACGCATGGCAAGGATGCCGACATCCTTGCGCCCGCGCTGGCCGTGATCGTGATCTATGTCGTGGCGCTGCTGGATCGGGGGATGAAGACCAACGTCATGTCACGGCTGGCGCAGCAGGTCATCATCGTGCTGATCCCGCCGCTGGCGCTGATCTTTCTGGTGCTGGGCACGATCTTTCTGGGCATCGCCACCCCGACCGAAGGCGGCGCCATGGGCGCGGTCGGCGCGCTGCTGCTGGCAGCCATCAAGGGGCGGCTGAATTACAACGTGATCCGTCAGGCGCTTCTGGCCACCACGCGGCTGTCGGCCTTCGTGATGTTCATCCTGATCGGCGCGCGGGTGTTTTCGCTGACCTTCTATGGCGTGAACGGGCATATCTGGGTCGAACATCTGCTGACCTCGTTGCCGGGCGGCGAATATGGCTTCCTGATCGCAGTGTCGGTGCTGGTCTTCCTGCTGGCCTTCTTTCTGGACTTCTTTGAGCTGGCCTTCATCATCGTGCCGCTTCTGGCCCCTGCGGCCGAGGCGATGGGCATCGACCTGATCTGGTTCGGCGTGCTGCTGGGCGTGAACATGCAGACCAGTTTCATGCACCCGCCTTTCGGCTTTTCGCTGTTCTTCCTGCGATCGGTGGCGCCGCGGTCGCCCTATCAGGACAAGGTGACGGGACTGACAATGCAGCCCGTGACGACGGGGCAGATCTATTGGGGCGCGGTGCCCTATGTCTGCATCCAGCTTGTCATGGTGGGCATCGTCATGGCGTTTCCGGGGCTGGTCATGCATTACAAGGGACCGGCTATCGATACGACCAACATGACGTTCGAGATCCCGGCCACCGGCGGTCTGGGCGGTCTTGGCGGGCTTGGCGATCCCTTCGGGGCCGCGCCTGCGGGCGATGGCGGTCTGGGGGGGCTGGGCGGTCTGGGTGGTGTGCCGGATTTCGGCGGCACCGCACCGGCCAGCCTCGCGACCCCTGACGCCACGACCCCTGACGCAGCCCCTGCGGCTCCGGCGGCAGGTGGGTTCGACCCGCTCTCCGGCCCGCCGCCGGGGCTTGAGGCACCGCCCGCCAATCCGTAACGAAAAAGGCCGCCGCGAGGGTTCTCGCGGCGGCCATATCCTGATCCGGGCAGCTTACAGCGTCTTGTTGCGCTGCTGGATCATCATGAAGGTGTCAAAGGTATATTCGCTGGTCTGGTTATACAGATACCAGTTGGCCCGCGCTTCCTTGATCGAGGTCCAGATCTTCTTGAACGGCTCGTTCGAGGCTTCCAGCTCGGCATAGACCTCATTGGCGGCCTTGTAGCAGGCATCCATGATTTCGGGGCTGAACGGGCGAAGCTGCGCGCCAGACGCCACAAGCTCTTTCAGTGCGATCGGGTTCAGATGGTCATACATCTGCAGCATGTTGGCATCGGCAGCCTGCGCTGCGGTGTGCAGCAGCGATTTGTAATTCTCGGGCAGCTCTTCGTATTTCGCCTTGTTGAAGAAGAAATGCACCGTCGGGCCGCCTTCCCACCAGCCGGGATAATAGTAATAGGGCGCGACCTTGAAGAAGCCCAGCTTCTGGTCGTCATAGGGCCCGACCCATTCCGAAGCGTCGATCGTGCCCTTTTCCAGCGCCGGATAGATGTCGCCGCCCGCGATCTGCTGCGGCACCGCGCCAAGACGGCTCAGCACCGCGCCCGCAAAACCGCCGACGCGGATTTTCAGGCCCTGAAGATCGGCGACGGTCTTGATTTCCTTGCGGAACCAGCCGCCCATCTGGGCGCCGGTATTGCCGCCCGGCAGGCCAAAGATATTGTAGCCAGCCAGAAACTCGTTGAAGAGGTCGATGCCGCCGCCGTGATATTGCCACGCGTTCTGGGCCCGCGCCGACAGCGCAAAGGGCACGGCCGCCCCCAGCGCGAAGGTCGGATCCTTGCCCCAGCTGTAATAGGACACGGTGTGGCAGGCCTCGACCGTGCCATCGGTCACGGCGTCCTGCGCCTGAAGGCCGGGCACGATCTCTCCGGCAGCAAAGACCTGAATGCTGAACTTGCCGTCCGTCGCCTCGGACAGGTATTTCGACAGCACCTCGGCCCCGCCATAGATCGTGTCCAGCGACTTCGGAAAAGCCGAGGTCAGGCGCCAGCGCACCTCGGGCATTTCCTGCGCGATGGCGGGGGCCGCCAAAGCCGCGCCCGCAGCCGCCGCAGCCCCGCCCAAGGATGCTCGCGTCAGGAAGCCGCGGCGGTCGAGTGCCTTGTATTTCGTCATTGATTCCTCCCATTGGACGACCATTCCCGTGGCCGTTCTGGGCCGAGTTTTGCACGCGCCTTGCCACCTGTCGAGCGCCCTGACGCGGCTTTTCGGACACGCGCCGCACGGCTTATCTTGTGGTGGCATCTGCGCACTACCCAAGCTTTCCGCTGTTGCCTATACTGGCTGCGGTTCGGACCTAACGGGGGACAAGGGATGCGCTGTCCATTCTGCGGAAATGTGGACACCCAGGTGAAGGATTCGCGTCCTGCCGAAGATAACGTCGCCATCCGGCGCAGGCGGTTCTGCCCGGCCTGCGGCGGCCGGTTCACCACCTATGAGCGCGTGCAGCTGCGCGATCTGGTCGTGGTCAAAAGCTCGGGCCGGCGCGAGGATTTCGACCGGGCCAAGCTGGAACGCTCGATCCGCATCGCCATGCAGAAGCGTCCGCTTGAACCCGAGCGTGTGGATCAGATGATTTCGGGCATCGTGCGGCGGCTGGAAAGCATGGGCGATACCGATGTGCCCTCGAAGGTGATCGGCGAGATCGTGATGGAGACGCTGGCGCGGATCGACACGGTGTCCTATGTGCGTTTTGCCAGCGTTTACAAGAACTTCCAGGCGGCGGACGATTTCGACAAATTCGTCTCGGAGCTGCGCCCCGGCACCGTGGGCGAGTGAGCGATCTGCGGCACATGGATCACGCGCTGGGTCTGGCCCGGCGCGGGCTGGGCAATACCTGGCCCAATCCCGCCGTGGGTTGCGTGATCGTCAAGGACGGCCGCGTCGTCGGGCGCGGCTGGACCCAGCCCGGCGGTCGCCCCCATGCCGAGGTCCGGGCCTTGGCACAGGCCGGGCCGGCCGCACGCGGGGCCACGGCCTATGTCACGCTGGAGCCCTGTTCGCATCATGGCAAGACCCCGCCCTGCGCCGAGGCGCTGATTGCGGCGGGCATTGCCACGGTCGTCAGCGCGATGACCGATCCCGACCCGCGCGTGTCGGGCCGCGGCCACGCCATGCTGCGCGCCGCCGGGATCACGGTGATCGAAGGCATCCGCGAGACGCAGGCCCGCGCCCAGCAGCAGGGTTTTCTGATGCGCGAGGCGCAAGGCCGCCCGATGCTGACGCTGAAGCTGGCGACCAGTTTCGACGGGCGCATTGCCACGGCCAGCGGCGAAAGCCGGTGGATCACCGGCCCCGAGGCGCGCCACCATGTCCACGCGCTGCGGCTTGCGCATGATGCCGTCATGGTGGGCGGCGGCACGGCGCGCGCCGACCGTCCGGGGCTGAATGTCCGTGGCTTTGGCGTGGTTCGCCAGCCGGTGCGGGTGGTCGTATCGGGCCAGCCCCTGCCTGATCTGCCGGTGGAAAGCGCCACGCACGGCCCCTTGTGGCAGGTTTCGGGCGATGTCGCCGATGTCATGGCACAACTGGGCGCGCGGGGGCTGACGCGCGTTTTTTGCGAAGGCGGCGGCATTCTGGCCGCCAGCCTTTTGCGCGCAGGGCTGGTCGATCAACTGGTCGGATATACGGCGGGGGTGGCGATCGGCGGTGACGGCCGCGCGGCCATTGGTCCCATCGGCTTGCAACATCTGGCAGATGCCGGGCGTTTTCACTTGCTGGAAACGCGACGCATCGGCGGCGATCTGTTTCATCGCTGGCAGCGCGCCTAGCGCCGCCACAGCCATGAATGCCCCGACAGCAGCCCCTGCGCCTTGGCCAGCAGACGGTTGGGCAGCCCGCCCCGCGCCGTAAAGGCCGGATCGGCCAGCCGCTCCAGCGCAACTTCCGGCGGGCAGGGCAGACGGCTGACCGGATCGAAATAGCGGGGATAGTCGATCAGGGCCGCATGGATCAGCCGGGCCAGATCCGCCTGCACCCGGCGCCGTTCGGGCACGCGGCCAAGATCACGCGTCAACCCCCAGCCCGCATAGAACGGCGCGCCCAGCACGGTGACCGGCACCCCGCGCATCAGGGCCTCGAACCCCATGGTCGAGGTCATGGTCCACAGCGCATCGACCTGCGCCATCAGCGCGGCGGCGCTGGTATGCCGCGCCACGATATCGGCCAGTTCGCGCAGATCCGCATCCGCGATCTGGCCGGGACGCAGGCCCGCCTCGACATCCGGATGGGGCTTGTAGATCAGCACGGCGCCGGGGTTTTCGGCACGGACACGGCGCAGCAGGGCAAGGTTCGTGCGCTCGGCCCCCGCGCCAAGCCGGATCGAGGCATCGTCTTCGACCTGCCCCGGCACAAGGATCCGGTGGCCTTGCGGCAGGTCCGGCGCATTGCCCGAAAGGTTGTATTTGGTGACACCGGCGGCGATCAGCGAGGCGGATAAGGCCTGCGCGCGGCTGGCCCCGCCCGGCGGCAAGGGCTGCGCCATGATCCGCTCAAAGCGGCTTTCGCGGGTCGGGTCGTAATAGATGCCCAGATCATCGGCCACCAGCGACAGGGGCGGTACCAGCGCTGCACCCAGACCGCGCGAGCGGATGAAGCCGTCCTCGACCCGCAAGGCGCCGGGGGCCTCGGTCGCGCGATTGGCCCAGGCCAGCGTGGCCCCCGCAGGCGCGTCGGTGAACCGCACGCCGCGACCATTGCCGAAGGCGCGGCTGATAAAGGGACGTTTCCACAGCCGCATGCCATAGGCCAGATGCCCGGCATGGTCCTGCCGCCATGCCCGGGCCTCGGCCTCGATCTGGCGCAGGGCACCTTCGAAATCGGTCAGGCGGTCGCGGCAAGGATCATACCAAGTGGGGGCAAGCAGGTGGCTGGCGGCAAACAGCGCATGGATGCTGCGCGGCTGCCTGCACGCAAACCCGTGCTGATCGTCCGACAGGCCCCAGCCCGCATAGAAGGGCTGGCCAAAGATGCGCGGGCAGTGACCTGTCAGCATCGCCTCATATCCCAGTTGCGACGACATGACATAGACGCGGCTGGCCCTGCGAAGCAGGGCCCATGGCGAGACCGGCGTGTCGCAGAACTGGTCCTGAGGGCGCAGGTCGGCGGCGGTGAAATGACCGCCGCGCAGGCCGGCCGTGGTTTCGGGATGGGTGCGGATGACGATGCGCGCACCGGGGTTTTCGTCCCGCGCGGCCTGCAGCATCGCCAGAAAATCACCCCGCGTCGCCCCCAGCAGCGAGGCGTCGCCGCGCGTCTGGTCGATGACCAGCACGAAGCCGGGTTCCGGCGGCGCGACCTTGGGCAGATGGGCGCTGTATTTTGAGATATCCGCCGCGATCAGCCGTGCCATTGCCTGCCGCGCATCGTCCTGCAGCGCGGCGGCCTTGGGTGAGGCGATCAGTTGCTCCAGCAGCGACGGGTGGTCGGGACGAAAATGCAGGCCATGCGGATCAAGGATCAGACCGATCGGCCCCCTGCGGCCAAGTCCTGCGGCGCGACCGGGCAGGACCGAGCGCATGAAGCCATCCTCGACCCGCAGGATGCTGGCACCGCTGCGTCTGGCCATCGCCTCGCCGCGATGGGCGGTGGGGCTTGCGCCCCAGATGCCGATCCAGTCATCCGCGCCGGGACGGCCGATGACGGGCTGCCAGCCCGCAAGCGTCATGATGCGGCGGATGCGCGGGCGGGTGAAAAAACCGCCGTTGAAAACGAAAAGCCGCCGGGATGTTCCGGCGGCTTTGGTCGTGTGATCCATGCGCTTAATCGAAGGTGCGCGAGGTCGAGCCGACATCCGAGGCGGTGCCAAGGATCGACTGCAGGGTTTTCTGCCACTGCACGAAGGGCGCTTCGGTGACATAGACCGTGTCGCTGTCGCGGATGATGAAGTCGCGGGCCAGGAACATGCCATCGGGCTTGGTCAGATCAAGGATATAGGCCATGCGCTGATTGCCATAGACATCGTTGCGGCCCAGCACGGCGCGGGCGACCGATTGCGGCTCATCGCGCAGCACGAAGACGCCCTTGGGATCGGCCAGCGTGGTCGACAGACCGCCGACCATGGCCACGGCCTCGATCGCGTTGATGCTTTCATTGCCCAGCGGCACCTTGGTCTGGCCACCAAGCGCACCCAGAGCGGTGAAGCTGCGCTGGTCTTCCTCGACCAGAATGATGTCGCCCGGACGCAGCGCGATGTCATTGCGCGAGTTGGAATACAGGTCGCGCAGCCAGACCTTGCCGCTGGCGCTGCCGCGCTTGACGGTCACCACCGAGATCTCGGGCTCGATGCTGACACCGCCGGCTTTCGACAGCATGGCCGACAGGGTGCGGGTCGGACGTTCGATCGGATAGACGCCTTGCGCGTTGACCTTGCCCATGACCGACACCGTGGCACCGTCGCCCGCAACGCGGGTGACCATGACCTGCGGGTCGGGGGTCTGGGTTTCCAGTTTCTGGGTGATGATGCGGCGCAGCTCATCGGGGCTGTTGCCCGCGGCCATCACGCGCCCGGCATAGGGCACGAAGATATAGCCCTGGCTGTCCACCTGCAGTTCCTGCAGCTGGGTCGAGCTGGAGCCCATCGAGGCCAGCAGGCCGTCATCGACGTTTTCCCAGATCGACAGGCCCAGCACGTCGCCGGGGCGGACCTCATCGGCGCCGACCTGACCGGCGCGCTGGAAATCGGCGCCAAAGCCATAGGCGGGCGAGAAATTCGCCGCGCGGTTCACGCGGTCGTCGACATCGATGATGTGGCTGGTGCCACCGCGTTCGACCGAACCCTTGAAAATCTCATTCTTGCTGGGGCCTGAACGCGGCAAGCCGCAGGCCGAAACCAATACCACAACACCTAGCATTGCAACCTGAACCGCACGGCGGGCCCAGGATCGGCGAGGATGCGCAGCGAGATCCATGCTCGCGCGCGGAAAACTCAATGTGGTCAAATTGTTACTCCTGTCTCTCTCGTCCGAATCCGGCTTTGCCGTATATTTTTGTGGCAAGCTAGCCCAGCATGGATGAAATTTCCATGCATTTGCCAGTTGTCATTCTGTATAAGTTTCGAGCTGTTGCCGATATTTCCCACGCCCCGCGACCAGCGCCTGATAGGGATCCTCGGTCGCAAGCATCATATCGACGACCAGCCGCAGCGCATGATCCCGCGACCGCTTGGAATAAAAGCCGCCCGGAACCTGACTGCTTTCCAGCAGGAAATCGCGATAGCGGCGATAGGCATAGGCATGGGGCGGATGAGGATCTGCAAGGAAATCAGCAAGTTCCTGATCCGAGACCAGCCCCGGCTTGTCAAAGACCGCCCGCCCCAGCGCCTTGACCGGCAAGCCCCGCCACAGCGCCTGCTGCGCCGCGGTCGAATTCACCGTGACCGTGGCGCGGGCCTGATTGAGCAGTTGCGCAAGCTTGCCGCCGCGCACGAAATGCACGCGCCCCACGATGCCCAATTCCTGCGACTTGCGCAGAATGGCTTGACGAATGCCGCCGCGCCCGTCCTCAAGCGGATGGGCCTTGAAGACGATGCGGTGATGGCGCGGCGCGGATTTCGCGAATTCCTCAAGCACCTTGTCGGTGAATTCGGACATGCGCGAAAAGGGCGAATGCGCGACGAAGTTCGAATCGTGCTCCAGCTGCATCAGCACCAGCACATAGGGAAAGCCGCCGCCGCGCACCGCCGCCGCCTCGCGTTGCTGGGCCAGCATGTCGATGGGCGTCATCAGCAGGCGGCGGAAATTCAGCCGGAACTCTTTGAAGACGCCGATCTGGCGATGCGTGCGATAGCCCTTGTAGCGGCCATTCGCGATCAGCACGAAGAAATGGTATAGCGCGCCATAGAACTTGTGCTGCCGCATATCGCCCCAGCGGGCGGGCGGGCGGTTCACCGGCTCGCCCTCGCGGCCACGCAGGGCATTGCGCATGTCGCGCAACTCGATGTCCATCAGGGCCGAATGTCCGTTCGAGCCGCCGCGTTCATAGGTGATCCAGAAGGGCCGCAGATAGCCTTCCTCGAACACATGCAGCACCAGACCGTAGCGCAGCGCGGCCTCGCGTGCGGCGGCGTGGATCGGGCGGACATCTCCATAAAGCACGATGTCGGTCACGCCCTTTTCCTGGATCAGCGCGTCCAGACGTGGCGGCCATTCCTCGGGCGTGCCGGTATGGCGGATGAAATGCGCGGGATCGGTCCAGAAATGTTCGTCCCCGGCGTTGAACCCGGCGCGCCAGACCGTGCTGCCCGCATCGCGCAAGAGCTTCGCTAAGCGGTCGAAGAACGGACCATGCGGCCCCTGCAACATCAGAAACACCCGCTGTTCGGCCGGGCTATGCGCGATTTCGGCCTGCCTTACAGGAAACCGGGTGGGGGGCTGGATCGTCACGTCGTCTTTCCATTTCAGCCCCAAGGGCCCGGGGGTTCAATTCATGATTGATAACTGTAACGGAAAATCATTTATCGGCAGTGAACATCTCTGCCGTTCTGTGCGAGGGAATGCACGAATTATGACACTCTGTCACGGGCTTTCCGTCAACTGCATAAGTGATGGGCGCGGCTTCGCTTGAAGATCGCCGGTCAAAGCTCTAGGTCTCGGCGCAGGATTGCTTATCGGAGGCGCCATGTTCACCGGGATCATCACGGATATCGGGATCGTCGATCAGGTCCAGATGCGCGGCGACATGCGGGCGCGCATCCGCTGCGGCTATGACATGGCGGGCGTCGATATGGGCGCGTCGATCGCCTGCGACGGGGTTTGCCTGACGGTCGTGCAGAAGGGCGCGGACTGGTTCGATGTCGATATCTCGGCCGAAACCCTGTCCAAGACCAATATCGGCGCGAATGGCTGGGCCGCCGGTCGCCGCCTGAACCTTGAGCGCGCGCTGCGCGTCGGCGACGAACTTGGTGGGCATATCGTGTCGGGCCATGTCGATGGCGTGGCGCGGATCGAAAAGATGCACGACGAAGGCGACAGCACGCGCGTGACCTTTGCCGCCCCCGATGCGCTGGCGCGGTTCATCGCCGAAAAGGGCTCGGTCGCGCTGAACGGCACCTCGCTGACGGTGAACGAGGTCGTGGGCAACCGCTTCGGCGTCAACCTGATCCCGCATACGCAGGCCGTCACCACATGGGGCGATGCGCGCGAAGGCGATGCGGTCAATCTGGAGATCGACACCATGGCGCGCTATGTCGCCCGGCTGGCCGAGTTCGCCTGATGGCCGGGATCGGGCATAATCGCGGGCCGGGCGCGGCCAGCAGCTATCACGCCCATTGCTGGAGCGTCGCGCGCCGCGAGTTGCTGGGCGCGCGGCTGCCCATCGAGGTGGTGCGGATGCAGGTGCGCCGTGCCCGCGATCTGGGGCTGGATTACAAGACCTATGCCGGGGTGCGGGCGACGACCGGGCGCGATCTGGTGGCGTTCCTCTATTCCTCGAACGCGCTGGGGGTGTTTCGCAAGGGCCAGCCGGTCGCGGCCCCCGTGGCCATGCGGATCGCGGTCAGCGCCGCGCAGCCGCATCTGGGTTGTGCCACGGGGCTTGCGCCCGATGTTCTGGCGCGGCAGATCGGTGCGGTCTCGGTGCGGGATCTGCCGCCCTTTGGCGCCAGCTGGTCGGCGATGCGCAATGAGATGAAGGCATGGCTGCGTCTGCAGGGGCTGCCGGGCGATGCCGTTCTGATGATCGGCGAGACAGCGCATGAGCGCGAGATGATGGCGGCAGGCGGCTTGGCGGGTTTCGTCAGCGGCCAGACGCATTTTGCAGGAGTTGCGGATGCAATATGACAAACCCGGCGCGGTCGAGCGCGACTGGTCCGATGTGATTTCACGAACCGAAGACATCATCAATGAGGCCCGCAACGGCCGCATGTTCATCCTTGTCGATCACGAGGACCGCGAAAACGAAGGCGATCTGGTCATTCCCGCCCAGATGGCCACGCCGGAAGCCATCAACTTCATGGTCACGCATGGTCGCGGGCTGGTGTGCCTGTCGATGCCGGGCGAACGTCTGGACGCGCTTGGCCTGCCCTTGATGAGCCCCAAGAACTCCAGCCGTCACGAAACCGCCTTCACCATGTCCATCGAGGCACGCGAGGGCGTGACGACCGGGATTTCCGCGCATGACCGCGCCCATACCATCGCGGTCGCCATCGACCCGACCAAGGGGGCTGCCGATATCGCGACGCCCGGCCATGTCTTTCCGCTGCGCGCCCGCGAAGGCGGCGTGCTGGTCCGCGCCGGACATACCGAGGCCGCCGTCGACATCTCGCGCCTTGCCGGGCTGAACCCGGCGGGCGTCATCTGCGAGATCATGAATGACGATGGCACCATGGCGCGTCTGCCCGATCTGGTGGCCTTTGCGCAAAAGCACGGGCTGAAGATCGGCACGATCAGCGACCTGATTGCCTATCGCCGCCGCCACGACAACCTGATCGCCGAACGCGCGCAGCGGGCCGTCCGCTCGGTCCATGGCGGCGACTGGATGATGCGGGTCTTTGCCGATGAGACCTCGGGCGCGGAACATGTCGTGCTGACCAAGGGCGATCTGACCGACAAGCAGCCGGTGCTGGTGCGGATGCATGCGCTGGACCCGCTGCACGACGTGCTGGGCATCGGGCGCGAGGATGCGGGCGATCTGTCCGCCGCGATGGAGCTGATCGCCGCCGAGGGCCGGGGCGTCGTCGTGCTGTTCCGCGATGTCGAAACCAAGCTGCCCGTTCAGGGCGAAGTCTCGCCGCATACGCTGCGGCAATACGGGCTGGGGGCGCAGATCCTGTCGACGCTGGGCCTGTCGGAACTGGTGCTGCTGACCAATTCCGCGCCGGTCAAGATCGTCGGGCTTGACGCCTACGGGCTTTCGATCCATTCCACGCGCTCGATTCCGAAAGAGTAAGTCATGGCCGCCAGCATCGAACATTATCAATTGCCGCTGCCGAAGATCGCGGGGGCCGTGCGCCTGCTGATCGTCGTCGCGCCCTATTACCGCCAGATCGCCGAGGCGCAGATCGCGGGGGCGCGGGCAATTGCTGCCGAGGCTGGCGCCACCGTCGATCTGGTCGAGGTGCCGGGCGCGCTGGAGGTTCCGACCGCCATCGCCATGGCCGCCGCGCGCGGGCTTTACGACGGCTATGTCGCGCTTGGCTGTGTCATCCGCGGCGAGACGACGCATTACGACACCGTGTGCAACGACAGTTCGCGCGGGATCACGCTGCTGGGCCTGCAAGGCCATTGCATCGGCAACGGCATCCTGACGGTCGAGAATTACGATCAGGCCGAGGTGCGCGCCAATCCCGATGGCCAGAACAAGGGCGGCGGCGCGGCCGCTGCGGCGTTGCACCTGATCGCACTGAAGCGCGGATGGGAAACCCGGCCCGCCAGCGATGCGGGCAAGACCGACATCATTCGCCTTGCCGGCGAACTTGACGGGCCGCGTGGCGCATGAGCGGGCAGGGCGAAAACCGGCGTAGCCCGGAAGAGCGTGCAGAACGTCAGGCGCGGACCTCGGCCGCACGGGTCTATGCCGTGCAGGCGCTGTTCCAGATGGAAGCCGCCAGCCAGACCGCCGACCGCGTCATGGCCGAATTCCGTAACTGGCGCATTGGCCGGGTCGATGAGGACCCGGATATGGTCTCGGTCGAGGCCGATGAAAAGCTGTTCACCCGCATCATCAACGGCGTGGTGAACTGGCAATCCAGGATCGACCAGATGACCGACCGTGCGCTGGTGGCAAAATGGCCCATCGACCGGATCGACCCGGTGCTGCGGGCGCTGTTCCGTGCCGCAGGGGCGGAACTTGTCGAAAAGGGCGCGCCGCCCCGCGTGGTCATCACCGAATATGTGCGCATCTGTCAGGCCTTCTTCCCGGACGGGCGCGAGTCGAAATTCGTGAATGCGGTTCTGGATCATATGGCGCATGAGGCGCGACCCGAAGACTTCTGAAACCAAGGCCCGGCAGCGATGCCGGGCCTTTTTTCTTTGCGCCGCTAACGACATACGCCAAAAATTGCCGTATTTCGGTTCATAGCCAGCAGCGATTTGCCAAAAATCTGTAGTTCTTTCGCAACAGTCGCTGTTGCAACGCGCCATTTCAATCATGCCGCGAAATTGGGCAGTGCCAGATTTGGGCTGCGATTATTACCGACCATTCACGTTTTGTGAGGTATGCAACCTCTGGCAGTGGGCTGAATACATGACATAAAACCTGCCATGTTGCGAAATCCGGTTTGGTTTCATCACAATTTTTCGTCGGTCTGAACCCGCCGATGCAGAAAAACCACGGTGATCTCACGTTTTTGCGAGAAGGCCAGTGAAACACCGCGACCTTTATACGGGCAGGGGGCGGGGCTAATTTTCACCCAGCAGAGATGCTCGTGACCGCTCAGAGGTGGTTGCGGACATGAAGGTTCAGAAAAAGGACTGACAAAAATGAAAGCACTTGCCTATCTTGCTGGCGCCACCGCCCTCGCCGCAGCGTTCTCGTCGCCGGCCTTCGCGCAGTCGGAAACCATGGCTGGCGCCAATGCCGCCGGGATCACCGATGTGTCGGAAGCGCAGCGCGATCTGGAGCGTGACATTCAGGACGATTTCGCCCGTTCGGAAGACAGCTATCGCTTCGGCAATCCCGAACAGCGTCAAGGCACCTTCGGTTCGGTCGCCCTGTCCTATACCGGTGCAACCGGCAACAGCGAAAACCAGGACTTCAACCTGTCGGGTCGTCTGTCGAACAACCAGGGCGCCTTCTCGCAGTCGGTCGGCATCTTGCTGGAATACGGCGAAAACAACGCCGGCGACAAAGACACCGAGAAGACCTACGTGATCTACGAAGGTATGTATAACATCAACGACAAGTTCTATGCCTTCGGTCTGGGCCGTCTTGCCACCGACTCGCTGGCAGATGATCCGATCAGCTTGTCGAACGGTGAAACCTTCGGTTCGCTGGATGGCCGTCTGAAGCGTGACGCCTATCTGGGCTTCGGTCCGGGTTACCGCGTCATCAACAACGACACCACCGCATGGCGCGTTCAGGCGGCTGTCGGTGTGCGCTACACCAAGGCCGTTGATGCGATCGAGGATCCGCTGGACCCGTCGACCGGCACGCTGTCGACCGACTCGAACACCGATGTCGGCTATCTGGTGTCGTCGCGCTTCTATCACCGCTTCACGGATACGGTTTTCGTCACGAACGACACCGACTATCTGACCTCGGATGCGAACGACACGATCACGAACGAACTGGGCGTGAACTTCAAGATGTCCGACGCTTTCGCGACCCGCGTGTCCTACAAGACCGAATACGTCTCGGACCGCAACATCCGCACCGACAACACGCTGGGCGTGTCGCTGGTGTACGGGTTCTAAGACGTCCCGAACTCTCTCTCGGGATGGGGCGGCCTTCGGGTCGCCCTTTTCTCTTTCGGCAAAGGGCGGCGTATCAAGGCGACTTGTCGAAAAGGCGGCGGGAACCGCAGCAACCGTGGCAGCGCAAGTTTCCCCGAAAGCCTGGATGTCCAGGTGGGGACCGGGTAACGAGGCCAGGGCCCCGACAGAGCCAGCCCCCTCGGTGAAATTATAGGCCAGTGGAAAAAGTGGCCGCGCACGCGAAGAGCAGAAACCCGCCAGCCCTGATAGTTAGAGAGCACCCCGCGCCGGTGCAAGGGGGGCGGGCACATGACTTGCAAGATGTTCGCCTTTGGTTCATGTTGCCCGGATGGACAATCCCGCAGCGGTTCAACCGATCCTGACCGAAAAGCCCAGCAGCGAGAAGCCCAGTAGCGAAAAGCCGGGCCAGCGGCTGGCGCGTGGCGTGGCGCGGATGCTGGCCGGGCTGGGCCATGCGCCGCTGGCCGAGTTCGTGCCCAGCGGCGGGCTGCGCGTCGATGTGATCTCGGTATCGCCGAAAGGCGAAATCTGGGTGGTCGAATGCAAAAGCTGCCGCGCCGATTTCATCGCGGACCGCAAGTGGCAGGGATATCTGGATTATTGCGACCGCTTCTTCTGGGCGGTCGATTGCGACTTTCCCGAAGACTTGCTGCCCGAGGGGTCGGGGCTGATCCGCGCCGATGACTGGGGGGCCGAGCTGCTGCGGATGCCACCCGAAACGCGGCTGGCGGCTGCACGTCGCAACCGCCTGCTGCGCGATATTGCCCGGGTCTCGACCGCGCGGCTTTTGTCGCTGACCGATCCGATGGGGATCAGCGGCGCGGCTTCTTGGTAGGCTTGCCCTGCGGCGCGCCGCCGCCCGACTGGCTGCGTGCGGCCTCGGCTGCGGCCAGCAGTTCTTCGGCGATTTCCTCGGCCTCGTCGGGATCGAAATCCAGCGGCAGGTCCACGCCATCGCCTTCGACATAGATTCGCACCATGCCCTGATCCGTCGGTCCGATCTGCAGATTTGCCGCGATATCGCTTTGGGTATTGATGCTCATGTGGCTTGTTCCGTCCGCTTGAAATGGCTGATGTGAAATTCTGATTACATTGGGTGTGAAAAAGCAGCAAGTCGGGCTTGCATCCCCCCGGCGCTGGCGGTAATTACCCCGCCAACGCCGCCTTAGCTCAGCTGGTTAGAGCGCTAGATTGTGGATCTAGAGGTCCCCCGTTCGAGCCGGGGAGGCGGTACCATAAAACTTCCGAACATCATAGGCTTATGAAAATCGTCCCTGCCCCCCGGCGGGTTTCGGATCGTGTCGCGGCTGACTTGGATCGCGGTCCGGCGGCTTGCGGCCGCGGCCTGACAGCCGCCACGGCGACGATCCGAAACCCGCCGGGGGCAGGGGGGGCGCACCCGGCACCGCAGGTTCAGCGCGTGCGCATCGAATGCGTCCGGCCCATCACCTTGGCCACCGCGTCTTCGTCCATCCGGGCGCCCAGAAAATCGAACAATCCGCGCAGGACCAAGGGGTCCGCCGTGAAATCGTCATAATGCGTATGATAGGCGTGATCGGGAAACTCTGCCGCGTAATCGCGGAAGTTCTGGTCGGCATGGCGCAGCTCGGCTTCGCCGATCATATGCTTGGCGCGCGCGTTACTGGCGATCACCTCATCAAGGTTGCGGGTGTTCATGATGAAGGCCGTGCGGGGAAAGTATTGGCGCAGGAATGCCAGATAGTCCCAAAGCTGATCGCGCGTCATCGTCTGATAGCGGATTTCCTTGAAGCCACGCAGCAGATTGTGTTCGCTGCCCGCCATGACATTGCCCTTGAACGCGGCGACCAGCTCGGCCTCGAACATCTCGTGGTCGATCAGATGCGCGCCATACCAGGGATGCGTGGGGTCATTGGCTTTCTTGCCATGCGGGCTGGTGATGCGCAGGTGCCGGGCGGCCTGAAACAGCACGAACAGGGCATTGCCGTTCTCGCCGCGAATCTCGGCACCCGGGATGGTGTTCAGCACGCCCTGCAGCAGGGTGGAACCGGATCGCCCATAGGTGACGATGAAGGCGTGGTCGAAATTCAGCATTCGTCTGTCCAATTCATTCAGATCCGGCTGGTATACAGCAGCCGCACCCGATGCGGCAGTGCTGGTTTGGGCGCAATATCGTGATGCGTTATTTTCAGCCGATGCGCGGAACAATAATCCGGCTCAAAGGTTTCTGTCTGGAATGAAATGACGTCCCGAAAGGATCGCATCATGGCACATAACACCGACGCCGAAGACCTGAAGAACGAAGCCCGCAAAGCCGCCGATGACGTTGGCCGCGAGGCCCGCAAAGCCGCCGATGATGTTGGCCGCCATGCCCGCCGTGCCGTCGATGATGCCAGCGAAGCTGCCGAGAATGCCCTCCAGCGGGGCGCTGAATTTGTCGATACCGCGCGCGAGCGTGGGGCCGAGTTCATCGACAATGCCCGCCGCAAGGGGCAGGAATATGCCGATGACCTGCGTCACCGCGGCCATGACTATGCCGAACAGGCCCGTGACGAAGCCCGCCGCCTGTATCGCGAAGGCGAACGCCGCGCCGGTGAGGCCGTCGCCTATGCCGAGGATTACTATGACGACGTGTCTGGCATGGTGCGCCGCAATCCCGGTCAGGCACTTGGTATCGCGGCCGGTGTCGGCTTCCTGCTTGGCCTGATCATCGCCCGCCGCTGAGCGTCCGATGTTCGCCTATGCTCGCAACATGCAGCTTGCCCTGTCGGACAAGCTGCGCCGCGCGGGGCTTGCGTCGGCAGCAGGAATTTTCCTGCTGGTCGGCGCGGGCTTCCTTTTGGCGGCGCTGTGGACCTTTCTGGCCCGCAATATGGGATGGGGTCCGCTTCACGCCTCATTGGCGATCGGCGGCGGCTCTGTCGTCATCGCGCTGATCCTTGTGCTGATGGCGCGCCGGGAACGCCACGCCGCACCGACCCCCGACGAATTGCGCGATGAGGTGCAGCAGCAATTGAACCTGCTGGCGGACACCGCGATAACACGCGCCTCGGATGCGGCAGATGCGGCCATGGGCCGTGCCTCGGCCAAGGCATCCGAGTTGATGGGGCTGGCCGAGAACCGCGCACATTCCTTTGCCGACGATCTGAGCTACCGTGCCACGCGCATGGTCGACCGGACCGAGGCGAAGGTGCAGGGCGCGGCCATGCGCATGGGCGAAGATGCGGCACGCCGTTTCGGCATCAGCCCGGCTATCCTGCAGGTCGGCCGCCGCCGTGACGCGGGCGAGGGCGGGCCTGTCTCGACCTTCGCGCCGCTTCTGGGGGCCTTTGCTGTAGGGATCACCTTGGCATCGCGCGTGCAGGACTGGCGGCATCGCGATGATGATCTGATCGACGATCACGACGACTGGGACGATGACTGGATCGACGACGATCCGGACGATTGGCCCGGTCACCGCTAAGCGCGTCGCAGAAAGAACAAAGGCCCGCCGGATGGCGGGCCTTTTTCATGCGGTGACGCAAAGTGCTGGATCAGGCGTTGGCTTCGCGGATCTTGTTGGCAGCGTCCTTGTCATAGGTCACGCCCGCCTTGTCGAACAACTGGTCCAGTTCGCCCGACAGCGTCATCTCGGTGATGATATCGCAGCCGCCAACGAATTCGCCCTTGATATAAAGCTGGGGAATGGTCGGCCAGTCCGAGAAATCCTTGATGCCCTGACGCACATCGGCGTCTTTCAGCACGTCGATATCGCGATACTCGACATTCATGTAATTCAGCACACCGGCCACGCGGCTGGAGAACCCGCATTGCGGCATTTCCTTGCTGCCCTTCATGAACAGCACGACATCGGTGCTGTCGATCGTGTCCTGAATCTTCTGACGCACATCCGTCATCTGGTCTTCCTTTCCTGTGGTCGCGCGCGTCCCGCCGCGACTTATTCCGGCGCCTTGGTGGTCAGCGCCAGCGCATGCAATTCGCCATTGGGACCATCCATCCGGCCACGCAGCGCGGCATAGACGGCGCGTTGCTGCTGCACACGGTTCATGCCGCGAAAGCTTTCGTCGATCACCTCGGCCGCGTAATGGTTGCCGTCTCCGGCCAGGTCCGTGATCGAGATGCTGGCCTTGGGGAAGGCAGCGCGGATCAGCGCTTCGATATCATGAGCTTCCATGGCCATGGCAGGTCCTTTCCGGTTTCTTTCATGATTTAGGGGATGGGTCGCCGCGCCGCAAGATCGGCAGCGGGGGATCGCAAGAAATGCTGCCGCTTGCGGGCGGCAAAGGAACAACTTCCACGCGATGACGTTACGGATTGAAGTGTCAGCCAGTGGCGTCTGCGGCCAGCGAGGATCTTATGGAACCAGTCACCTTCATGATCGGGGATGCCGGTCCCTTCGATGGCAATGCCAGACCTCAGGGCGTTGAACGCCATGGCTCGGTCGAATTCGGTGGGCTTGATCTGAACGATCAGGCCCTTTTTCTTGGCAAGATGAGCGTGCTTTACCGCGACGGCACGCAGGTATCGGGCAATATCCACGCGCTCAGCTTTTCCGAAGCCGCAGGGCTGAAAACCGGCAAGATCGACTTTTCGCGCATCGTGGCAGAGATCGCGGGAAAGGGCTGATTTTCCGGGATTACGCGCCAAGCTCAGGCAGATCGGCGTGGAACCGGGCAACCAGACCCGAAGGCGCGAAATCCACTTCGGAACCGCCATTCCCGGCCAGCCCCATTTCGATGATGCGTGAACCAAACCCGTGATTTTCCGGCGCGATCACGGCAGGCCCACCGCTTTCCGTCCAGACCAGTCGCAGGGCAGGGTGCGGGCCATCCTGCCGCAGCTGCCAGCGGATCGAGACCTGACCCTCCAGCGTGCTCAGCGCGCCGTATTTCATCGAGTTCGTCAGCAATTCGTGAAACAGCATCGTCGCCGAGATTGCCGCCTGCGACCCCAGACGCTGTTCGGGACCGTCCAGCACGATGCGCTGCGCGTCGCCCGAAATCGCGATGGCGCGGGTGATGACCGCGTGCAGGTTGCTGGCTTCCCAGTTTTCCTGCGTCAGCAGCTCATTGGCGACGGCGACCGCTTGCAACCGCTGCAGAAAGGCGTCGACGCGCCCGCTTTCATCCGTGCCGCGGAATGTCTGCCGCGCGACGGCGCCGACAAGTGCCAGCGTGTTCTTGACCCGGTGGATCAGCTCGCGGTTCAGCAGGTTGCGTTCTTCCTGCATGCGCTTGTGCTGGATCGCGGCCTGCATCCGGTCGGCCAGCGTGCGGATGAACGAGGCGTCCTCATCGGAAAGCTCGGCCCGGCGGTCGCTATGCACAAAGCCCACGGCAGAGAAGCGACCGGCCTGTATGACGGGCACATTGATCAGCAGGCGGATGCCGATCGCCAGCAGGGCATCGGCGCTGTCAGCAGTGCGCGGATCGGTTTCCACATCGGGAATGATGACGACCTCGCCGCGCTTCAGATCCTCAAGATAGCTGCCGTAATCGCGAAAATGGTGCATACCCGCGACCGAAGGCACGCCATCCGCGCGCCATTCCGGCTGCATCTCGACCGTTTCGCGGGTCACATCGACGATGCCGAATCCCGCGCGGGTCGAGGGGATCACCGATGCCAGAATCCCCGAGCCTCGGCGCAGCAATTCCGGCAGCTCATCGGTTTCCTCGATGGCATCGACCAGTTGCGCCAAAGCCGCCGAGCGCCGCAAGGCCTGATTGAGCGAGGCGTTTTCCTGTTCGGCCTTGTCCAGCAAGCCACGTTCGCGCTGACGCGAGGCAATCTGCGCCGAAACCTGAGCCGCCAGCGCCGTCAGCCCGGTGGCCTGCGCCTCGGTAATGCCTTCGGGGCGCGGCTGCAGGTCGATCACGCAAAGCGAGCCGATGGCCGTGCCGTCCACGATGATGGGGGCACCGGCATAGAAGCGGATGCCGGGCGCGTCCATGACCAGCGGGTTGTCGCGGCTGCGCGGATCAAGCTGCAGATCGGGAATGACCAGCAATTCGGTTTCCTGCAGCGCATGGGCACAGATCGACTGATTGATCGGCGTCTCTGTCGGGTCAAAGCCGATGCGGGCCTTGAACCATTGGCGATTGCGATGGACCAGGCTGATCAACGCGACAGGCGCATCAAGCAGCGACTTGGCGACCAGCGCGATATTGTCGAATTCCGGCTCGGGCGCGGTGTCCATGATCTGCAGCGCGTCGAGTTTCGCGATCCGGTCTTTCATCTGTCGTCAACCAAGTTGTTCAGAGGCCGAGATTGCCCGAGTTGGATTGCGCCCACAAGCGCTGTAACGCATCTGGCCATCCGACAGGCGGATGCTTTTTGTTAGCTGAAAACCGCAGGCTAACCAATTGGTTCGTGCAGGATCGTGGCTTTGGGCAGGCTGTGACGCAGCGATCCTTGGCAGAAGGCCGGGCATTACGTGGTGCCCGGCATGCCATGCATTACGGTGATAACCCGGATTATGTAACCATATCGCTGTATGCGGAGGATATTGCAGTTGCTCCGATCATACTTTGGGCCAAAAACAGCAGCCAAGGCATCGGCGAATGCCAAAGAACACGCTAAGGACGTTTTCAGCAAGCAAAGGAAGATCTCATGGCGGTCAGCCCTCCGGTCTGCGATTTCGGCGTCAAGGCGCCAGAGTTCATCTTGCCGGACCCGGATGGCCGCACGTTCGGTCTGCGCGACATTGCGGGTGCACGCGGAACGCTGGTGATGTTCATCTGCAATCACTGTCCCTATGTTCAGGCTGTCATCGACCGCATCAGCCGCGACGCGGACCAGCTGCGCGCCCATGGCATCGGCTCGGTCGCGATCTCATCGAATGACGTGGCGCATTACCCGCAGGACGCGCCCGACCTGATGAAGCTTGAAGCGCAGAAACATGGCTTTACCTTTCCTTATCTTTTTGATGAGACACAGGCGGTCGCGCGTCAGTTCGGTGCGCAATGCACGCCGGATTTTTTCGGCTACAACGCCGATCTGGAATTGCAATATCGCGGACGGCTGGACAGTTCGGGCCGCAGCGCCGGTGCCCCTGATGCCCGGCGCGAATTGTTCGAGGCGATGGTCCGCATCGCAGAAACCGGGCAGGGTCCGCGGGAACAGATCCCGTCCATGGGCTGCTCGATCAAATGGAAGGCGTGAATGAATACCTGTCTTGCCCCCTGCCCTGTGGTCTTTGATCTTGACGGCACGCTGATCGACAGCGCGCCCGACATCCACGCGACGGTCAACGCCGTGCTGCGGCTGCATCGGGTGCCGCCCCTGACGCTGGATCAGGTGCGCAGCTTCATCGGCGGCGGCGTGGACCTGCTGTGGCGGCGCGTGATCGCCGCCACCGGCATGTCGGTCGATGCGCATCGCGATCTGGTGGCGTCCTTCATGACACGCTATCACGATGCCAGCGCGCTGACGCGCCTTTATCCCAATGTGACCGAGGCTTTGGGCGTGTTGGCGGATCGCGGGCATCCTCTGGCGATCTGCACCAACAAGCCCCTGGGTCCGACCAAAGCGATCCTTGGCCATTTCGGCATCGTCGGCATGTTTGCCACCATCATCGGCGGCGACAGCCTGCCGCAGAAGAAGCCCGATCCCGCGCCCTTGCGTGCGGCATTCGCGGGTCTGGGGTCGGATCCTCAGGCGGGGCTTTATGTCGGCGACAGCGAATTTGACGCCGAATGCGCGGTCAATACCGATGTGCCGTTCCTTTTGTATACCCGCGGCTATCGCAAGACCCCGATCGAGCAGATGCGGCACAGCGCGAATTTCGACGATTATGCGCATCTGCCCGCGCTGATCGACCAGCGCGCGCCGGTTGGCTGACTTGACAGGCGCGCCAAAGGCGGGGATGCCATCGGGTAGCAATCCGAAGGAGTCCCCCATCATGGACCTGCGCGAACTCTCTCCTGAACTGTCGGTCTCTGGCCAGATCCTGCCCGAGGACATCGCGGCCCTTGCAGATGCGGGCTTCCGCGTCATCATCAACAACCGCCCCGATGCCGAGGTCGGCCCCGATATGGACAGCCACGCGATGCGCGCTGCCGCCGAAGCCGCCGGTCTGGACTATCGCGAAATTCCCTTTACGCCCGGTCAGGTCACGCCCGAGATGGTCGAGGCACAAGCCGATGCGCTGGCCCTGCCCGGTCGCAAGCTGGCCTATTGTCGGTCCGGCAACCGCTCGACGGTGCTTTGGGCGCTCAGCGAGGCGGGCCATCAACCGACCGATGATCTGCTGGGGACGGCTGCGCAGGCGGGATATGATCTTTCCGGCATCCGCCCGATGATCGAATCGCTGGCGGCCTCGCGCGGTTGACTGGCGGGCCGATTGGCGGGAACCCGACCCGAGATCGCGGGTTAAGCTTCTGACTGCAAACACTTGACGGGCTTGACAATGCCCGCCGCTAAGGAGCCTGCCATGAATTCGATCATCTATCTTGTCGGCCTTGTCGTCGTGGTGCTTTTCATCCTCAGTATGCTGGGCCTTCGCTAGTCCCGGATCAGATTGATGCTGGCCTTTCGGCCCCCCTTGCGGTAGGGGGGCCGCAACTTTAGCTAAAGGCCAGCCTCCCATGGACATCCGCAATATTGCGATCATCGCCCACGTCGACCACGGCAAGACGACGCTGGTGGACCAGCTTCTGAAACAATCCGGTTCCTTCCGCGAAAATCAGGCCGTCGCCGAACGCGCGATGGACAGCAACGACATCGAACGCGAACGCGGCATCACCATTCTTGCCAAGGCCACCTCGGTCGAATGGAAAGGCACCCGCATCAATATCGTCGACACCCCCGGCCACGCCGATTTCGGCGGTGAGGTCGAGCGCATCCTGTCGATGGTCGATGGCGTCTGCCTGCTGGTCGATGCCGCCGAAGGCCCGATGCCGCAGACGAAATTCGTGACCTCGAAGGCGCTGGCACTGGGTCTGAAACCCATCGTCGTCCTGAACAAGGTCGACAAACCGGCAGCCGAACCCGATCAGGCGCTGGATCAGGTCTTTGATCTTTTCGCCAACCTTGGCGCCAATGACGAACAGCTGGACTTCCCGCATCTCTACGCCTCGGGGATCGGCGGTTGGGCCGACGAAACGCTGGACGGCGACCGCAAGGACATGTCCGCCCTGTTCGATCTGGTCCTGCGCCATGTCGAGCAGCCGAAGCAGGTCGCCAAGCAGGACGAGCCGTTCCAGATGCTGGCCACCACGCTGGGCTCGGACAACTTCCTGGGCCGCCTGCTGACCGGCCGGGTCGAGGCAGGCCGCGCCAAGGCGGGCGATACCGTAAAGGCGCTGTCGCGCGACGGCGAGCGGATCGAACAGTTCCGCATCTCGAAAGTGCTGGCCTTCCGCGGCCTGACCCAGACCCCGATCGACGAAGCCGTGGCCGGTGACATCGTGACGCTGGCCGGCATGGCGAAGGCCACCGTGGCAGACACTCTGGCCGCGCCCGAGGTCGAAACCGCCCTGCCCGCGCAGCCCATCGACCCGCCGACCATCAGCGTCACGTTCGGGATCAACGACAGCCCGCTGGCGGGCCGCGATGGCAACAAGGTGCAATCCCGCGTCATCCGTGAACGCCTGATGCGCGAAGCCGAGGTCAATGTCGCGATCAAGGTCGAAGACACCCCCGGCGGAGATGCCTTCGTCGTCTCGGGCCGTGGCGAATTGCAGATGGGCGTGCTGATCGAAAACATGCGCCGCGAAGGCTTCGAGCTGTCGATCTCGCGTCCGCGCGTGATCTTCAAGGACGAAGACGGCGTCCGCATGGAGCCGATCGAGGAAGCCATCATCGACGTGGATGACGAATATACCGGCGCCGTCGTCGAAAAGCTGACCGGCCATCGCAAGGGCGATCTGGTCGAGATGAAGCCCGCAGGCGTCGGCAAGACCCGCATCGTCGCGCATGTGCCGTCGCGTGGCCTGATCGGCTATCAGGGCGAATTCATGACCGATACGCGCGGCAACGGCGTCTTGAACCGCATCTTCCACAGCTGGGCCCCCTATAAGGGCGCGATCCAGGGGCGTCGTCAGGGCGTGCTGATCTCAATGGAGAACGGCGTCTCGGTGGCCTATGCGCTGTGGAACCTGGAAGAGCGCGGCAAAATGTTCATCGGCGCGCAGGAACAGATCTACGAAGGCATGATCATCGGCGAACATTCGCGCGACAACGATCTGGAAGTGAACCCGCTGAAGGGCAAGAAGCTGACCAACGTCCGCGCCTCGGGGACCGACGAAGCGGTGCGCCTGACGCCGCCGGTCCGCATGTCGCTGGAAGAAGCCATCGCCTATATCGACGATGACGAACTGGTCGAGGTGACGCCCAAGAACATCCGCCTGCGCAAGCGCTACCTTGATCCCCACGAACGCAAGCGCCAGTCGCGCAGCGAAGGATAAGACCATATCGGGCGGGGGGCGAAAGCTCCCCGTTCGACTTTGAAGATAAACGGTTCCGAAATGGCACGAATGTGTTAGCCTAGCTGACTGGAACGGTTGCGTTTTCAGGGGCCTCCCATGGCGGACCAAGGTAATCTGTATCAAAAACTGATCATGGCAGCGCAGGACCGGCTTGATCGGGCCCAGCCACTTCCCGACACGCTCGAAGATCTGGCCCGTCAGGCCGATCTGGACCCGGCCGAAGCGATCCGCTGCTTTGCCAATATGGAAGAACTTCGCGAAGGACTGCTCTATCACAGCGTCGTGCTGCTGAACGACGCGCTGCGGCGGGGCATGGTCGGCGCCGCATCCCGCCGACCGGACCGGCAGCTGCGCTCACTGGCGCATAGCTACAGCGAATGGGCCAGCGCCAACCCGACGCTGTTTCGCCTGCTGAACGAAGGGCTGAACGCCCCGATGACCGAAGACAGCGCGCTCTATCGCTTCACCATATCGATGCGGGATCTGTTCGAGCGCAAGTTTCAGGAAATGTGCGATCTGCAGATTCTGGATCCGAAAACCGATCTGCGCCGCCTGATCCTGATGCTGCATTGCCTTGTGCGCGGCGGCAACAGCGTCATCGTCGAACAGGCGACCGATCCGTGGCTGGGCGAACGGGAGCGCCTGTCCCCGACCATCGCCGCCGAGATCTTCGATGACTTTCTGGATTGCGTCATCGCGACACATGCGCCGCGCGCCAGGCTGGCGATCTCGGAAACGCTGAACTAGGTGCCGAATGCGTCAGATCTGGCGCTCGGGCAGGTTCACGACCAGACCGTCAAGCTCGGGCGTGACCTTCAGCTGACAGGTCAGCCGCGAACGCACCGCATCGGGCTGATAGGCGAAATCCAGCATGTCCTCCTCCATCGGATCCTTGGCGGGAAGACGATCCACCCATTCCGGCGCGACATAGACATGGCAGGTGGAACAGGCGCAGGCGCCGCCGCAATCCGCGTCGATGCCGGGCACGCCATTGTCGCGCGCACCCTCCATGACGGTCATGCCGGGCTTCACATCGATTTCATGGGCGGTGCCGTTGTGCTCGATATAGGTGATCTTTGCCATGGGTGCCTTCCTCGGGTTCTGATCCGCAGATAGGCCATCGCGCCGCGGCTGAAAACCCCGCCGCCCGCGGTTTTCTTCGTTCCCGAAAATACTCCGGGGGTGGGCGCGGCCACGCGCCAAGGGGGCAGCGCCCCCTTGCGGCATCAGACCTTGCGCAGCGCGATCACCGCGTTCAGCCCGCCAAAGGCAAAGGCGTTCGACAGGACCGCATCGACCTTGGCCTCACGCGCCTCATTCGGCACGATGTCCAGCGCGCATTCCGGATCTGGCTCCTCATAGCCGATGGTGGGCGCGATCACGCCCTCGCGCAGCGCCATGATGCAGGCCAGCAGCTCGACCGCACCCGTGCCGCCGATCAGATGGCCATGCATGGATTTCGTCGACGACATCATCAGCCGGTCGGCATGATGGCCAAAGGCATGGGCCACGGCGGCACATTCGGTCTTGTCATTGGCGGCGGTGCCGGTGCCGTGGGCATTGATATAGCCGACCTCCTCGGGCCGCATATGCGCGTCCAGCATGGCGCCGGTGATGGTGCGTTCCGCCCCGATGGCCGAGGGCATGACGATATCCTGCGCATCCGCCGACATGGAAAAGCCCACGACTTCGGCCAGAATATCCGCACCGCGCGCCACGGCATGTTCCCAATCCTCAAAGACAAAGACGCCCGCGCCCTCGCCCTGAACCATGCCATTTCGGGTGGCCGAAAACGGCCGGCAACCGTCCTTGGACATCACGCGCAGGCCCTCCCACGCCTTGACACCGCCAAAGCACAGCATCGCCTCGGATCCGCCGGTCAGCATCACCACGGCCGCGCCGGACCGGACCATGTTGAAGGCCATGCCCATGGCGTGATTGGAACTGGCACAGGCGGTGGCGACGGTGAAGCTTGGCCCCATCAGCCCGTATTCAAGGCTCAGATGCGAGGCAGCGGCGTTGTTCATCAGCTTCGGCACGACGAAGGGGTGAACGCGGTTCTTGCCTTCCTCATAGACCGTCCGGTAATTTTCGTCCCATGTGTTCATGCCGCCCGCGGCAGTGCCCAGAACCACCCCCGAGCGCAGGCCCAACTCACCCTCAAAGACCAGCCCCGACTGCTCGACAGCTTCGCGCGCCGACAGCAGGGTGAACTGGGTGAACTTGTCGTAAAGAACGATCTGCTGGCGGTTGAAATACTGTTCGGCATCCCAATCGCGGACCTGCCCGCCGATCTTGACGGCCAGCCGGTCCACGTCGCGAAACTCCAGCGGGCCGATGCCGCAGCGTCCTTCGCGCATCGCCTCCATGGTCGAGCGTACATCGCGTCCCAGCGCGTTGATCGTGCCCATGCCGGTAATGGCCACGCGGCGCATGCCATTGGCATGTCGCCCCATGATGACACGGCCCAGCATGGTGCGGGCGGCGCGGGTCGCGGTCTTGACCTTGCCCGGCTTCTTGCCGGATTTTTCCGATTTCTTCTTCGCGCTCATGCCTTTTCAGCGACCAGCTTTTCCACCGCCGCAATGATCGCCCCCAGCGAGGAGATGTCGAAATCCGATTTTTCCGGCTCATTGGCGTTGAAGGGCACCGAGATGTCGAATTCTTCCTCGATGGCAAAGATCGATTCCACAAGGCCAAGACTGTCGATGCCGATCTGTTCGATGGTCATCTCGGGCTTCAGTTCTGCCGGATCCTGCATGGCCTGTTCGGCGATGATCTGGATGATGCGGTCACGGACGTCTGTCATGTTTCTCTCCATTCGGCCCCGATGATCGGTGCGTTACGCCCGATCGGGGTCGTCACCAGCGCGCTTTTCCATCAGTTTCTTAACAGTTTCACGAAGCTCTGCCACCTGCGCATAAAGCCGGGGCAACCTGCGGATGTTCTTCTGCGCCTCGACCTGCGTTTCCATCTTCACCGCCGGGCTGCCCAGCAGCACACGCCCCGCCGGAGCGTTGGTAAAGATCTTGGTCGCGCCGCCCGCGATCACGTCATCGCCGACGAAGATATTGTCCGACACGCCGACCTGCCCCCCCAGAACGACACGATTGCCGATCCGGGCCGAGCCGGCGATGCCGACAAGGCCGCACAGCATCACATCCTCGCCGATGGTGCAGTTATGGCCGACCTGCACCTGATTGTCGATCTTGGTGCCGCGTCCGACGCGGGTGGCGCGGATCGTGCCGCGGTCGATGGTGCTGTTCGCCCCCAGCTCGACATCATCGCCGATCTCGACTCCGCCCAGCGAATGGATGCGGGTCCAGTGCTGTTCGCGAATGCCCTGTCGTTCGCCCAGCGTGTGACGGATTTCCTCGACGCCGGACGGCTCGGGGGTGACAAAGGAAAACCCGTCGGCGCCGATCGAACTGCCGGGATGCAGGATCACGCGGTCGCCGATCGTCACCTCATGGGCGATGCGCGCGCCGGGATGGATCGTCGCGTCGCGTCCGATCACCGTGTCCCGCCCGATCGACACATGCGAGGCGATGCGCGCGCCCTGCCCGATCCGCACCCGCGCCCCGATGGCCACGAAGGGGCCGATGGCCGCATCCGAAGGGATTTCCGCGCTGGGGTCGATGACGGCGCTGGGATGGATGCCGGGCGCAAGCTCGGGCCCGCGATCAAAGGCGCGGGTCAGCCCCGCCATGGCGACACGCGGACGCGGCACAAGGATCGCGGCCTTCAGCCCCAGCGCCTCGGGATCCATGCCTTCGGCCAGAATGGCGATACTGCCCGAGGTCAGCTTTTCAGCATAGGCCGGGGCCATCGCCAGCGAGATCTGGCCCGCACCCGCCTGCCCGGCCTCGGCCGCGCCATGCACCTCTTGCGCGCCATCGCCCCAAAGCCGCGCCTCCAGCGCCTGTGCCAGTTCAGCCATGGTCAAGGTCATGTCACGCTCCCCTTTATTCTGGGGACTGATCTAGTGGTCCAAGGCGGCAGAATCCAGCCCGGTCTGAATCCCTGCGGCGACAAGTGCCTGATAGACCTTGGCATCCCGGCCATAGATATCCGGGAAGCGCTGGATGCGCCCGTTGGCATCCGGAAAGGCGGTGAAATAGACCAGATGCACCGGCACGGGGGCCGAGAAATTCAGATAGGTCTCACGGCCCGACTCAAGCGCCTTCTGGAACCGCGCCTCGGGATTGGCGAACTGACCTTGCAGCAGTTCATTGGCCAGATCCAGCGGACGGCCGACGCGGATGCAGCCATGCGAATAGGCGCGCTGGGTCTGGTTGAACAGGTGCTTGGTCGGCGTGTCGTGCAGATAGATGTTCCACGGGTTCGGGAACATGAATTTCACCGCCCCCAGCGCATTGTCATCGCTGGGTTTCTGCCGCATCCGATAGGGGAAGTTGGCGGAGGTATACTTGCGGAAATCGATCCGGTCGCGCGCGATGACATTGCCCGCCCGGTCCACTACGTCGATATGGCTGACCGCGTTGCGATTGGCCTGCAGACGCGGCAGATATTCCTTGACCGTGATCGAGCGCGGCACGTTCCAGCGCGGGTTCGCCACCAGATATTTCATCGTCTCGCTGAACTCGGGCGTTTCGAATTCCGGATCGGCCTTGCCGATGACGACGCGGGTTTCAAAGACCTGCTGCCCGCCATCCAGAATGCGCGCGGTATATTCGGGCAGGTTCACCCAGACCTGCCGCGCCATCGGATCGCGGCCATGCATCCAGCGCATCCGCTCCAGCGCGACAAGGATCGCGGCGCTGCCCTCGGTCGGGCCGCCATTCAGCCGGGCGACGGTGCGCGGACCGGCCACGCCGTCCGGGGTCAGCCCGGTCTGGGACTGAAACCGCGCGACGGCAGATGTCAAAGGCGCGTCGAACAGGTCATCCGCCGAGGCCGAGGCCGGCATCAGCCCCATGGCGGCCAGCCGGCCGCGCAGCAGCCCGACCTCGGGACCGGCCATGCCTTCGCGCCATGTGCCCGTCGGCACCAAGGGCGTGCCCGCAGGCGCGGCCAGCGCGGTCTTGCCGCGCAGCGCGTCGCGCAAGATCTGATATTCCGGATCCTGCGGGGCCTGCGCCTCAAGCCATGCCAAGGGGTTGGCGGCCTGATCAAAGGCGCGCAGCATTTCGCCGGTCGTCGGTCGGGCCACCTTGCGCTTGATGCCGGGATCGACACGTTCGGGGTTCAGCACGCCCCCCGTCAGGTCGTGGGTCCAGCGCTGAAAGCTGACCGCGAAAGCCAGTTCGGCCTGAAGCGAATCGACACCGCCCTGCCCCATGTCGCGGTCGATTCGCGCCAGATGCGGCTGGTCATAGCGCGCGGGCGGCAGGCCATGACTGGCCGCCTGCCCGGTTGCCGCGATCAGCGCCGCGCGGCGACTGGCGCCCTCGGGCCCGGTAAAGATCGGCTGCAACCCGTTCGTGCCATAGAAATCGGCCAGCCCGGGATATGCCGCAACCTCTTGAGCCAGCGCCATTTCCTGTGCAGAAAACACCAGTCGCGGTGCTGGCAGCGCGGCGACCGGGCTCAGCTCCAGCGCCTGCGCCTGCACAACTGCCGGCTGCATCGCGGGCATCAGCCCCAAGGCGCTGCCAACAACCAATGCGCGAATCGACTTCAAGCGGAGCACTGCGGAAAACCCTGTCTGACCACCAAATATCTTTGGCATCCGCCGATTTTGCGGTCGAGAGATGGTGACAGAATTGTTGCAACGGTGATGCTTGATGGGCACGGCATCCTCAAAAACCGGGATCGGGTTCCGAATCGCCCTAGAGATGAGCGAATTCTTGCCGATTATGGCGGATGTCCGCCGTCGAGGGAATGATTTGCTTTCCCGATCTCGCGTGCTGGTGACATATTGTTAAGCAGTTCCGGCTAAACCGGAGCCTGCCGGAGAATGGGCCGGTAAAACAAACGAAGCAGGACAGGCGATCTGACATGACGTTTGAAACTATCTCGCGTCGCGGCATCCTTGGTGTGTTCGCGGCGACGACGGTGGCAGCAGCGCCGGTTATGGCCAATGCCTTCGGTCTGGTCCGCGGCGCAGGCGATATTCGCCGCATCCGCATGTATTCGGGACGTACCGGCGAAAGCATCGACACGGTTTACTGGGTCGATGGCAAATATATCCGCGACGCTCTGAATGAAATCAATGTGTTCATGCGCGACTGGCGCACGGGCCAGGTGATCGGGATCGACCCGCGCACCGTCGATATCGCAGCGGCGTCGCAACGTCTGCTGCAGACGAACGAACCCTATATGATGCTGTCGGGATATCGTTCGCCCAAAACCAATGCCATGTTGCGCTCGCAATCGTCGGGTGTGGCACGGAACTCTCTGCACATGACCGGAAAGGCTGCGGATCTGCGGCTGAAATCCCGCTCGGTGGCGCAGATGTACAAGGCCGCAGCTGCCTGCCAGGCAGGTGGTGTCGGCAAATATTCGCGCTCGAATTTCGTTCACATGGATTGCGGTCCGGTGCGCCACTGGGGCGCCTGATCTCACACAGGTTCAAGATTGCGCGATCGCTAAGACCCGCCCACGATTGGGCGGGTCTTCGCGTTTGCAGGGCTCAGCGCAGGCGCGGCGGTGCGTTCGGATCGCGCTGCGGCGCGGGCGGTTCGGGAGCGACGGGCGGCGCGATGATCGGCAGAGCCTGCGCGGGCAGATCCTGATCCGAAAAGGCGATGTCGGTCCCGCCCGGCGCTTCGGGCAGAAAGGCCAGCAGTTCGGCAAAGGCCTTGGCCACGGCATCCCGGCGATCCTGCGGCACATCGCGCAGCACCAGAAGATGGTTCTTGCGCCCATCCGCCCATTCACAGGCCATCAGCCCGGCCGCGCGCACCAGATCGCGCATATCGCCCAGACGCTGCCCCAAAGGGGCCGCCAGACGCTGGGCTGCATCGGCATCGGGCGGGGTAATGGCGCGCGGGGCTTCGTCCGGGGCAAGGCTGGGCTGGGCCTGAAGCGTCTGAACCAGCCATGCCAGCAGCGCGCTGTCCAGCAGCATCTCGGACGGGTGGCCGGGATTGATCAGCAGGCCGCGGCCTTCGGCGGCCAGCGCACCGGCCAGAATGCGGCCGGGCAGCGCCAGATACGCAACCGGACCGCCCAGAAAACCGGCCAGCCGCTCCTCGGCATCGCAGGCCAGCGCGACGGGGCCGTCGGGCAGCGCGAAGATCTGCAATTCCGCCTGATCGCCTGCGGGTTCATGGGTCAGGGCCGCGAAGAATTCGGTATCGGCGATGCGCGACAGGATCCGTGCGCGGGCAGCCGCGGGGGCATCATGAAAGGGGATCTGGCAAAGCTGGTCCAGCGGGGTCATGGGCATCCTTCAGCACTTGGGCAATCCGGTCGCGCAGCGCGGGCAGCAGCTCGGCCTGAAACCACGGATTGCGTTTCAGCCAGCCGGTATTGCGCCACGACGGATGAGGCAAGGGAAAGATCGCGGGCGCATGGCCACGCCAGCCCGTCACCGTCGCCGTCACTCCCGCCTTCGTGTTCAGATGCCAGCGCTGCGCATGGCCGCCCACAAGCAACGTCAGCGCCGGGTTCAACGTCGCCATCACCTGATCGCGCCATGTCCGGGCGCAGATCGCCGGCGGCGGCAGGTCCGACCCCTGCCCGTCATAGCCGGGAAAGCAGAAGGCCATCGGCACAATGGCGATTCTGGAGCGGTCATAGAACGTCGCCGCATCCAGCCCCATCCAGTCCCGCAGCCGATCACCCGAGCGATCAGCAAAGGGCCGCCCCGCCAGATGCACCCGCATCCCCGGCGCCTGCCCCACGATCAGGATGCGCGCGCCGGGCTGAAACCAGACTACGGGGCGCGGCATGTGATGCGTGGCGGTGGCTGCGAAACGCGGCGCACAGATCCGGCAGGCAAGTATGCGGTCATGCAGTTTCATCTGCCGCAGATAAGAGCACGAAGGGCCGTGCAAAAGGCCGGATGTTCACGATATTTCAACCATGACTTGCCTAAGGTAGACAGTGACGCGCGGCGCGCCTATTGTCCGTCGGCATCATCCGACCGGGCGTGGTCGTGCGTTGAAGTGATCGTAACTCGCCGGCAGCGCCCTGATGCGCCGGGTTCTGGGGCCGCCTGATGATAGAATTCGACAACGTGTCCAAATCGTTCTGGACCGGCACGCAGCGCAAGGTGATTCTTGACCGCGCCTCGTTCCGGGTCGAACTTGGCCGTTCTGTCGGGATCCTTGCGCCGAACGGCACCGGCAAGACCACGCTGATCAACATGATGTGCGGGCTGGAAAAGCCTGATGAGGGCACGATCCGGTCGAACTGCCGCGTGTCGTTTCCGCTGGGCTTCATGGGCGGCATCACCGCAAAGCTCAGCGCCAATGAAAATGCCCGCTATATCGCCCGGATCTATGGGCTCGATCCCGATTATGTCGAGGCGTTCTGCCGCTGGCTGACCGATATCAACGAATATTTCGACATGCCCGTCGGCACCTACAGCGCCGGGATGCGGGCGCGGTTTACCTTTTCTCTGATGCTGGCGCTGGAATTCGATGTCTATCTGATCGATGAGGGCATGCCCACCACCACGGATGTCGAATTCAACCGCAAGGCGGGCACGGTGCTGTATGACCGGCTGAAATCGGCGACGGTGGTCGTCGTGTCGCATCAGGCCCGCACCATCGAAAAATTCTGCAATTCCGCTGCCGTGCTGCGTGACGGCAAGCTTTATCAGTTTGAAACCCTCGAAGAGGCAAAGCAGTATTATGACTACACCGCCTAAGGCGCGCGTCTATCGCAAGAGCCGCGAGGAATCGATTCTGGCCTCGGGTCGCAATGCAGGTGCCGCCGCGCCCCGGCCGGTCGAGGTCGAGATGCGCAAACGCCCGGATGCGCAGCAGAAAATGGCAGCGGATCCCGCCAGCCTGTTCACCCCGGACGAAGATGATGACGGCTTTGCGGGGATGCAGTTTCCCGGTGCCGCGCCGCAGGCCAGCCCCAGCCAGACGCCCGATCCGGATATGGAGCAGCGCATCGCCGCCGTGAAGGCCGAGAACCTGACAGGCCGGCAGTTGCGCATGGCGGGCCGGATCGCCGCCATGCATGAAATCCAGGTCAGTTCGGATCACGAAGCGGTTGTCCTGCTGCGCGATCGCGGCATCGACCCGTTTCACCGCGCCTCGGTCGGCCAGATCCTGTCGGATGAGGCCAAGAACCAGCGCACGCGCGAAACCATGCCCGTGCCGACCCAGCGCCCGAACACCCCGAAGCGGCGCGGAACCGAGATCGTGCCCGTCGCGCCCGGTCAGACGCGCCTGCCCTCGCGCGAGGCACTGACCGAGGATCGCCGCGCCAGCGAGATCATGAAGATCCAGCGCGACATCGCCCGGCGGCGTCGGCGCAAGCTGATGATGCTGGCCGCGCGTCTGCTGGTCTTTGTGGGCATTCCGACGATTGTCGCGGGGTATTACTATTTCCGGGTGGCCACGCCGCTTTATGCCACGGAAAGCCAGTTCCAGATCCAGCAGGCCGAACAGGCCAGCGCGGGCGGCCTGGGCGGTTTGTTTTCGGGCACGCAACTGGCGACCAACCCGGATTCGGTCTCGGTGCAAAGCTATCTGACATCGCGCGATGCGATGATGCGCCTTGATAGCGAACTGGGCTTCAAAAGCGCGTTTCAGGCCGACACGATCGACCCGATCCTGCGTCTGGCCCCGGATGCCACCAATGAACAGGCCTACAAGCTGTATCGGAATTCGGTCAAGATCGGCTATGACCCGACAGAAGGCGTTCTGAACATGGAAGTGATCGCGCCGAACCCGGAACTCAGCCAGAAATTCTCGAACGCGCTGATCAAATATGCCGAAGGTCAGGTGGACCAGCTGACCTCGCGCATGCGCGGCGACCAGATGCAGGGCGCCGTCGAAAGCTATAACGACGCCGAAGCCAAGGTGCTGAGCGCGCAAATGCGCGTGCAGGAAGCACAGCAGAAGCTGGGCGTGCTGGATCCGGTGGCCGAAGGCAGCGTCATCATGGGCCATATCGCCGAACTGGAAAGCCAGCTTGCCGCCAAGCGGCTGGAACTGGGCCAGCTTCAGGCCAACGCCGTCCCGAACCGCAGCCGCGTTCTGGGCGTGCAGGGGGATATCCAGCGTCTTGAGGAAATGCTGACAGAAACCCGGTCGCAACTGACCGAAGGCAATTCCGCGCGCGGCTCGCTGGCGGCCATTTCCGGTGAGATCCGGATCGCGGAATCCGATCTGGTCACCCGCCAAGAGCTGCTGGCCGCCGCCGCCGCCCAGATGGAAAGCGCCCGGATCGAGGCCAACAAACAGGTCCGCTATCTGGCCGTGTCGATCGCGCCGGTCCCCCCGGATGAGGCGACATATCCCAAGGCGTTCCAGAACACGATCGTCGCCTTCCTGATTTTCTCGGGCATCTATCTGATGATGTCGCTGACCGCATCGATCCTTCGCGAACAGGTATCCTCATGAAGCATGTCAAGCTGCGCAACGTCACCTTCGGCAACGATCTGCCTCTGGTCCTGATCGCCGGCCCGTGCCAGCTCGAGACGCTGGATCACGCGCTGATGATCGCCGACAGCCTTGCCGAGGCCTGCGCGGCCTCGGGGGCCGGCTTCATCTTCAAGGCCAGCTATGACAAGGCGAACCGCACCTCGCTGTCGGGCCGTCGCGGTATCGGCATGGAGGAAGGACTGCGCATGCTGGAGGATGTGCGCGCGCGGATCGGCTGCCCGGTTCTGACCGATGTGCATGACATCCCGCAGACCAAGGCGGCGGGATCGGTTGTCGACGTGATCCAGATCCCGGCCTTCCTGTCGCGCCAAACCGATCTGCTGCTGGCGGCGGGCGAAACCGGCGCGGTGGTCAATATCAAGAAGGGCCAGTTTCTGGCCCCCTGGGACATGCCGAACGTGGCGCAGAAGGTCGCCTCGACCGGGAATGACCGCATCCTGCTGACCGAGCGCGGCGCGAGCTTCGGCTATAACACCTTGGTTGCCGACATGCGCAGCCTGCCGATCATGGCGCGCACCGGCTATCCGGTCATCATGGATGCCACCCATTCGGTGCAGCAACCCGGCGGTCAGGGCGGATCATCCGGCGGTCAGCGCGAATTTGCCCCGGTCATGGCGCGCGCCGCCGTGTCGCTGGGCGTGGCGGGTGTATTCATCGAGACGCATCAGGATCCCGACAACGCGCCCTCGGACGGGCCGAACATGATCTGGCTGGACCAGATGCCGAAGCTGATCGACTCGTTGATGCGGTTCGATCAGCTGGCGAAATCCGATCCGGTCATGGGCTGACGCGGGCTGCGGCGGCGATCCCCATGGCCGCCGCATGACCCGAGGCCCAGGCCCATTGGAAGTTATATCCGCCCAGCCAGCCTGTGACATCGACGACCTCACCGATGAAATAAAGCCCCGAAACGGCGCGCGCCTGCATATGCTTCGCCTCGAGGTCGCGGCAATCCACGCCGCCGACAGTGACCTCGGCCGTGCGCCAGCCTTCCGATCCGACAGGCCGCAGCTGCCAGCGATGGACCCTGTGGGCCAGCCGGTCCAGCACGGCATTCGGCTGATCGGCCAAGCGGGTGCCGTCCAGCCGCAACTCGGCGATGATTGCTTCGGCCAGCCGCGCCGGAAGCAGCCGCGCCAGCGCTGTGTTCAGCGCCATGCGCCCCGCCTTGCCGCGCTGTTCGCGCAGATCTGCCGCCAGATCAAGGCTTGGTGCCAGATCGACGCTGATCTCTTCGCCCGGGCGCCAGAAGCTTGAGATCTGCAGGATCGCCGGTCCCGACAGCCCGCGATGCGTGAACAGCAATCCGTCGCGGAACCGGGTCGCACGCTTGCCGCTGCCATGGCTGACCTCGGCCTCGACCGACAGGCCTGCCAGCGGGCGGCAAAGGTCCAGATCCTGCTCGGCAAAGGTCAGCGGCACCAGCCCTGCCCGTGGCTCGACCAGCCGCAGGCCGAACTGCCGCGCCAGATCATAGCCAAAGCCGGTGGCGCCCATTTTCGGGATCGATTTGCCGCCCGTCGCAACGACACAGTTCTTCGCCAGAACCGGCCCGCGCGCCGTCTCGATCCGGAAGGCATCGCCCTGCTGCGTCACGCCGCCGATCGCGGTCTCCAGCCACAGCTCGGCCTGGCGCATCCGGTGCAGCAGCATGTCGACCAGCTGCCGCGCGCTGCCGTCGCAGAAAAGCTGCCCCAAGGTCTTTTCATGCCAGGCAATGCCCGCCGCATCGACCAGCGCCACGAAATCCCCGGGCCGGTAGCCCGCCAGAGCCGAGGCGCAAAACCGCGGATTGTCCGACAGAAACCTGCCGCGTTCGGTCGCGAGATTGGTGAAATTGCTGCGCCCGCCGCCCGAGATCCGGATCTTTTCCCCCGGCGCGCGGGCGTGATCGATCACCAGCACGCGATGCGCCGGATCCGCGCGCAGGACCGAGCCCGCGCAGAACATGCCAGCCGCGCCAGCCCCCAGAATGACCGTATCGAAATGCTTCATGGGGCGCGATTAACGCTGCTTTCATCCACCCACAAGATTTTTCAGTTTAGCCCCTTGCACCCCCCTGCCAGCTTGGCTAGATACGCCTCCACAGAGTTGGGGCGTGGCCAAGTGGTAAGGCAACGGTTTTTGGTACCGTGTACCGTAGGTTCGAATCCTACCGCCCCAGCCAGTTATCTTTCAGATTGAAATTGCGGATATTTTGCAAAGCCGATGGTTTGCCTGCGGTGCAAAACATGTTGCTTTGCGTTGCATGATCCCGAAGTGCCTGCGGAGCTCACGGGTGGGGGGCCCGGCGCGATGGGCGGCTTTCATATGGTTCCCCGGCACCTTGATCCGCCGCACCACGTCATCCAAGGATCTGCATCAGCACTTGCTGCGCCTGACAGGCATCGGTCAGCCTTCTTCCCGCGCATTTGATTCAATATCAGATGTCCTGAAAGACAGCCATTCCGAATGCTGGCAGGTTTTCCAAGTGTAAATAACCTAACAGGCTGACAACGCTTGGAACCTGCTCCGCATGGCCTGACAAACAATGCCGGATGCTGATCCGGCAAGATCGCGCAGCCCTCCAGTAAAACCTAAAAAGGTTTACATATCGTTAAATTCACCGGGCTGTTTGGATGATTATAATTCTGAAAACGCTAGGTTTTTATATATTTTTATCAGGATATGAAGTGCAAGATGTGCTAGGACATCCAGATCTTATACGGGTGTTTCCAGCTTCAGACCACAAGGTCCATCATGCGGCAATTGCAATATTTATTTCAGTCATTCGCTCGCGTGATTTTCGTCGCGGTCCTGTATGCTGCCGTGGCATCCATTTTTACAGCGCATGCCGTCAATGCACAAGACATTGTCAGCTATACAAATAGAACCGCATTCGACAACGATTTGCCGGCGATAAACAGCGTTCAGACGCTGGAAAACTTTTCCTCGGTCAGCGATTCGAACATGTCTGGCGTCGGAGATACCTTCAACGGTTTCAGTGTTCGTCGAACGCCCGCGGGAACCAATCGTGGCTCAGCCTTTGGTTACTCCCGGTATTGCACCTTGCTCAGCGCGCCCTCGACAAACGCGACGACGGAAGGATGCTTAGACTACAATAACCAAAGTCCCAGCCGTCCGGGAATGGTGTTGTCTGTCGCAGGCAGCAGTGGAACCAATTCCAATCCTATTCCTCCCATAAACTACGGACCTGGCACGGTCGTTTTTACATTTTCTAACAAGCCATATGCATTCTTCTTCGATTTTGTGGATTGGAATGACATTGCCGTCCGGTCGGAATTTGTATTTCAGCTGAGCAACGGAACCTCGCGACTGGTGACCGGGCCGATCCACTCATGGAATGCACCGCCCGATTTTTATGGGGCGGTTGTCGGTCGTTCGCTGCGCGAACAAGGCGTCTATATCCAGTCAGTTGTCTGGCGCGGTGTGCCCAGCTATCCCGAAGGTGAAATGATCGGCATCTGGGAGGTCGGAACCTACAGCGCGGTATCCGCGATCGAGTTGCAAAAGGAATTCGGCACGGCCGTTCTAAATTCAGACGGCAGCTATGATCTGCCGGTGACGCTGACCGTGACCAATACCGGGGATCTGAATATCACGGCTTTGTCCGGGTTGCAGCTTGAGGATTTTCTGTCGGGCCCCAGCGGATTTGGCACCAGCTTTCAGGGAATTGTGTCACCGCCGACGGCGATGGTTTTGGATGATGGCGCGGGAATTGCGCCGGTGGCACCGAACATTAATCCGCTGTTTGACGGCACCGCCGCGAATAGCGATCTGCTGGACGGGAGCTCGGGGCAACTTGGAACCGGCGATCGGCTGATCGTGTCATTCGTGGCCCGGGCTTTCGTCGATCCAAGTTCGGGACCGGTCACGCTGTCGAACACCGCCAATGTCAGCGCGGTGGATGTCTATACCTCGGGGCAGCCAAATCTCTCGGATCAGTCGACCGATACCGTGACCCTTGGCCTGCCCGCGGCCTCGCTTGTGGTGCGCAAGAACGCGGCGTCCGTGCCCTCTCCGGCCGCCGAAGGCCAGACTGTCACCTATCGCTATGAGGTCGAGAATACCGGCGATGTCGATCTGGCCAATATTTCGCTGAATGACGCACATGCCGGGGCGAATACGCTGGGTCCTTTGACCGTTGTCAGCGGAACTCCTACCCTGCTTTCGCCCGGCGGGACCCTGGTGTTTCAGGCCGATTATGCGCTGGCTCAGGCAGATATTGACGGAAACAATCTCAGCAATACTGTGACTGCCACGGGGTCGGATCCCTATGGAAATGCCGTTACCGACACCGACAGCGTGACCTTGCAGCTGGCCGCGCCCGGCCTCAGCATCGCCAAATTCGCCGATACCGCCTCGGTCAGCGGGCTGCAGCGCATCGGCTATACCATCACTGTCAGCAACAGCGGCAATACCAGCTTTGCCGGCGCCGATCTGGTGGTCAGCGATGCGCTGAGCACATCCTCGGGCAGCGTGGCGCTGAGCCCGGTGCTGGAAAGCCCGAATGCGGGCGACAGCGATGCCGACGGCGCGCTGGATCCCGGTGAGACCTGGCGCTACACCGCCTTTTACGACGTGACCCAGGCCGATCTGGATGCCGGCACCGATCTGGTGAACGTCGCCCGCGTCGCCGTGCCCACCGGCCCGAACCCGCTGCCTGCGACCGACAGCCCCGACGTGCCGGTGACGGTGGCGGCAGCGCCCGGCCTCAGCATCGCCAAATCCGCCGATACCGCCTCGGTCAGCGGGCTGCAGCGCATCGGCTATACCATCACCGTCAGCAACAGCGGCAATACCAGCTTTGCCGGCGCCGATCTGGTGGTCAGCGATGCGCTGAGCACATCCTCGGGCAGCGTGGCGCTCAGCCCGGTGCTGGAAAGCCCCAATGCGGGCGACAGCGATGCCGACGGCGCGCTGGATCCCGGTGAGACCTGGCGCTACACCGCCTTTTACGACGTGACCCAGGCCGATCTGGATGCCGGCACCGATCTGGTGAACGTCGCCCGCGTCGCCGTGCCCACCGGCCCGAACCCGCTGCCTGCGACCGACAGCCCCGACGTGCCGGTGACGGTGGCGGCAGCGCCCG
>NZ_WMII01000003.1:293693-329204 GCF_009711265.1 Paracoccus shanxieyensis
TTACGACGTGACCCAGGCCGATCTGGATGCCGGCACCGATCTGGTGAACGTCGCCCGCGTCGCCGTGCCCACCGGCCCGAACCCGCTGCCTGCGACCGACAGCCCCGACGTGCCGGTGACGGTGGCGGCAGCGCCCGCGGTCCTGACCTTGGAAAAACTGGTGGGCGTGCAGACCGCGATGATCGGCGACACCGTGCCTTATACCATCCGGGTCGGCAATGCTGCCGGCACGGCGAGTGCCACGATCCGCATCACGGATATCCTGCCACCCGGCTTTCACTATCGCAGCGGCTCGGCGCGGCTGGACGGGGTGGACGTCACGCCGGCCATTCATGGCCGCAGACTGATTGTCGAGCCCGTCTTGGTGCGTGGCGGCCAGTCAAGGGTTCTGACGCTTGATCTGCTGGTTGGCGGGTCGGTGCGTCCGGGCGACCATACCAACCGCGCGCGCATCACCGATCCAGCCACCGGCGCGGATCTTGCGCCCGAGGCTCAGGCCGTGGTGCGGGTGCTTGCCGATGCGGTGATGCAATGCGCGACCGTGCTGGGGCGGGTCTTTGACGATCGCGATCAGAACGGCCATATGAGCCCGAAGGCAACCGAACGTGGCTTGCCCGATATCCGGCTGGTCGCGCCCAATGGACTGGCGATCAGCACCGACGCGCATGGCCGCTTCAACGTGCCCTGCGCCGCCCTGCCGCAAGGCATCGGCTCGAACTTCATGCTGAAACTGGACGAACGGACGTTGCCCGCAGGCTATCGCCTGACGACCGAAAACCCGCGCGTGGTCCGCCTGACGCCGGGCATGATTACCCGGCTGGATTTCGGCGCCACGCTGGCGCGGCTGGTGCGCATCGACCTGTCGGCCAATGCCTTTGCCATGGCGCAGGACCGCGAGACGATGCGCCCGGAACTGGATGCCGGGCTGGTCACCATGGTCGACCGGATCCGCGACAGACCGACCATGCTGCGCATCAGCTATGTGCTTGCAAAGGCCGAACCCCGCAACGGCGCAGAGCAGCGGCTGAAGCTGGTCGAGCGGGCCGTGCGCGAGCTGTGGCGCCGATCAGGGACCTACAAGCTGAACATCGAAACGGTGATTGAACGGGCAGGAGTGGCGCAATGAAGGCCGTGAAACTGGCATCCCCGGCGCTGCGCGTGCTTCTGGCCGGTGGCGCGATCCTCCCGGCAACCGGCTTTTACGTCGAGGCACGGGCCGAGGTCTTCTGCCGCGGCAAAGGGTCCACATCCCAAGGCGATTGTGCCCACGCCAATGCGGGCACGGCGGTCAGCAGGCCGGTTCAGCCGAACGTCACCGATCAGGCGGCAGCGCCATTGGGGGAGATCGGCTTTTCGATCTCGATCGATGGGCCGGACGTGATCGGCGGGCCGGGGGACGCGGCGGACCCGCCGCCGCAAACGATTGCCGGCGCCCCGGCGCGGCCGGACCGGACGCGCGACACCGACCGCGCGCTGGATCTGGCCGGGATCGATCTGACCTATGACGGGCTGGGCGCAAGGCCGCGCCTTGCCATCGCCACCACGGATCTGCGTGCGGGCTTCATGGCAGGCGAAACGGTCGGCTTTCGCGCCTCGTCGAACTATCCCGCATGGATCGCCAAGGCCCAGGTGGTGATCACGGATGCCGATGGCGAGATGGTGGCGCTTGTGCCGATCCAGCCCAATGGCACGGCCGCATGGACGATGCCTGCGGATGGCGATGGGATCTATCGCTATTCCCTGCGGGCCAGCGATGCGGCGGGACGCCGGGACGAAACCCGCAGCCTGCCCCTGATGCGGGTGGCGGTGGCCACTGCGCCGGATCTGACCGGCCCGGTCACTGCCGCAGCCGAGGGCGACGACATGCTGGCGCGGCGCGGCATCCCGGTATCGGGCGGTGCGATCACCGTCTCGGGGCATGATGCGCAGGGTCAGCCCGTTCATGTGCTGGGTGAGCCGGTCGCCGTCGATCCGTCGGGCAGTTTCGTCGTGCAGCGCATCCTGCCCCCCGGCACCCATGCGGTCAGCGCCGCCATCGGTCCGCGCCGGTTGGAACGTGAGGTGACGGTCCAGCCCTCGGAATGGTTCGCGACCGGCATCGCCGATCTGACGGTCGGGCGCGATCAGGGCGAAAGCTGGACGCTGGGGCGGCTGGCGGGCTTTGCGCAGGGCACTTTGGCCGACGGCACGCGGGTCACCGCCTCGATCGACACGCAAGAGGATGAAATCAGCGATCTTTTCCGCAACTTCACGCGGAAGAACCCCGACCAGACCCTGCGCGAGATGAAGTCCGAGGATGTGTTCAACACCTTCGGCGATGACAGCCAGCTGAGTGAGCTGGCACCCTCATCCGGCAAGTTCTTTCTGCGCGCCGAAAAACACGGCAGCCACCTGCAATGGGGCGATTTCAAGCCGCGCGAAAGCACCGGCCTGTCGGCCCGCAGCGACCGCGCGCTGTATGGGCTGTCGGGCGAATACCGCGCGCCGCAGGTCACGGCGCAGGGTGAAAGCCGCGTGCGGGTGACGGGCTTTGCGGCGCAGGCGGACAGCCTGATGCAACGCGATGTGCTGCGCGCAACCGGCGGCTCGGCCTATTTCCTGTCGCGTCAGGACATCCTGTCGGACAGCGAAACCGTCGCGGTGCAGATCGTCTCGCGCACCACCGGCCTTGTGGTCCAGACCCGGCGTCTGGCCGCAGGCAGCGATTACCGCATCAACCCGATTCAGGGCGTGATCATCCTGAACCAGCCCCTGTCGCCCAGCGTGACGGGCGACGGGCTGGTCGTGGACAATCCGCTGGGCGATTACGATGTCAATCTGGTGGCGCAATATGAATATGTGCCGACCACCGGCGATGTCGATGGCTATACCGCCGGAACGCGCGGCGAGGTCTGGGCCAGCGATCGGCTGCGCCTTGGCGCATCTGTGATCCGCGAAACGACGGGCATGGCCGATAATACGCTGGCCGGGGCCGACATCCTGCTGCGCGACGGCGACGATCGCGAGCTTTTGGTGGAATATGCCACCAGCCAAGGGCCGGGTTTCGGCAGCAGCTTCTCATTGAACGGCGGGCTTGATCTGGAGCCGTCACATCCCAGCTATGGCCTGCCGGGGCTGAACGCCGCCTCGTGGCGGATCGGCGGCAAGACCGATCTGGCCTTCATGGGGCTGCGGGGCAAGATCGCGGGCTTTGTCGACCGTAAAGAGGCGGGGTTTTCCTCGCCCGATCAGCAGTTCCAATACGATCAGGATGCCTGGGGCCTGACGGGTGAGGTGGCACTGTCCGCCCGCACCGATCTGACCTTCGGCGGTGAGGGGGCAAGCCGCGATGACGGGCGACGCGAAAGCATCGCGCGGCTTGGCATTGACCATCAGCTTGACGCGGCATGGGCGATCCGGGCCGAGGTGGCGCGCGACCATCGCGACGCGACCAGCCGCGCCGATGATTTCGGCACGCGCGTCGATGCCGCCCTGCGCCTGACCTGGACACGGGATCAGGCGCTGTCGCTCTGGGCCTTTGCTCAGTCCACCCTGTCGCGTGACGACACACGCCTTGCGAACAACCGCACGGGCGTAGGGGCAAGCGTGCAGCTTTCCGAACGCAGCGAACTGACGGCCGAGATTTCCGAGGGCAGCCTTGGCGCGGCCGGGCGGCTGGAACTGGGTTTTCGCCCCAATCCGGACACCACCACCACCATCGGCTATCGGCTTGATCCGCTGCGCCGCTTCGACAGCCCGGACTTTCTGGGCGACGACAAGGGAAGCATCGTCTTTGGCACCACCTCGAAGATCAATGACGCGTGGTCCTATACCTCGGAAAGCAGCTACAGCGCCTTCGGGACCAGACCGTCGCTGACCTCGGGTTATGGCGTGACCTATACGCCGTCGCAGCGCTGGCGTTATGACATCAACATGCAATTCGGCGAGGAACGCGACAGCGACAGCACGCGTCTTGAGCGGCGCGGCCTGTCGCTGGGGCTGCGCTACGATCAGGCGGATCTGGTCTCGGCCGGATTGCGCGGCGAATGGCGCCAGGATCAATCCGACCGCCCCGGCGATGCGCTGGACCGCAGCACATGGCTTTGGTCGGGGTTTTATGAAAGCAAGGTCTCGCAGGATTGGCGGTTCGTCTCGGCACTGGATGCGGTGATCTCGGCCAGCGACCAGTCGTCGTTTCGCAATGGCCGCTATATCGAAAGCCGTGTGGGCTATGCCTGGCGCCCCGCTGCGCATGACACGGTGAACGGGCTATTCAGCTATACCTATCTTTACGATCTGCCGGGCGCGGATCAGGTGAATATCGACGGCGATCTGAACGGGCCCCGGCAAAAAAGCCATATCCTGAATGCAGCCGTGAACTGGCAGGCCGACCCGGTCTGGACGTTTTCCGCGAAATACGGCTTTCGGCGGCGCGAAAGCGCGGATCGCGGCAGCGATGATTTCACCCGCTCGGATGCGCATCTGACCGTGTTTCGCGCCGATTACCGCGTCGTGCACAACTGGGATCTGATGGCCGAGGTCCGCGCGCTTTACACCCCCCGTGCCGATACGACCGAAACCGCGGCCCTGATCGGTGTCTACCGGCTGATCGGCGATCATCTGCGGCTGGGGGGCGGCTATCTGTGGGGCAAGGTGGATGACGATCTGCGCACGGTCGATGTGCCTAAAAGCGGGCTGTTCATCAACATCACCACGCAATTCTGATCCGGGCGCGGCGCGATCAACGGTCGTGCCACGCCGCCAAACGCCGCGATCCGGGCCGGGAGCGCTTCAGCTCGGCGCATAGGATCGGGGGAGGGTTTGCATGTCAAACAGCCCAAAGGCAGTCTGTTCGCGGCCAGCACGGATCGGGCCGACCCGAATTACCGCATAGCTGACCGCCTGACACCGAAAAAACCGGCGGATGGCGCCGGATGCGGAAAATATTGCCGCTGAGTGCCCACCCGATCCGACGCAGCCGCCGCAAAGCACCCGACCAGCGGCCCGTCCCGGCGTGGAATTCCAGAATGGCCTTTGCGCGACCAAACATTGAGGCAGAAGGCAGGGGAACGCCGTTCCCCTGCCCAAAGGTCATTGCTGCACCCAGTTCCCGGTGGTGAAGCTGCGCACCAGCATGCGGCCATCTTCGCGGATCACCTTGGTCGGACCGTATTGCGGGTCGTTCACGCCATGCGTCGCGGTGTTCAGATTGCGCTGCGACACCTGCCCGTGCAACAGACGGTTCTCGAACCAGACCTCGTTATAGCGGTTGGCGTTGACATGCCCGACCGAGGTCGCGACATGCGGTGTGGCGATATGGCTCAGATCGCCGCCAAAGCGGAAGGTGCAGTGCTGCACCGCGCTGCCCGGCATGTCCAGCAGCAGCGGACGATTGGCCTGCCCCAGCCGCGCGCCGCCCTTGACCTCGGCGGTGATCTTGGCACGGCGCAGCGTGCCGGGCGCGCGCAGGAAGGCCCGCGCCAGCGTGCGACGGCCCTGATACCCAAGGCCCTGCTCTTCAAGCCGCCCGCCTCCGGCCTCGTCGATATCGCCGTTGAAGACGATGCCGATATTGCCCTGCACATGCAGCCCCGGCCCCCATGTGTCCTGGGTCGAGATATTGTTCATCAGCACTGTTTCGCTGCCAGGATCAGGCAGGCAGACGCCCGCCCCGATGGGCTCGACATCGCGCTGCATGCCGCAGAACCACAGCTTCGAGTTCGTCCAGCGCAGGTTGGCGGCGCTGGCCCGGATCTCGGCACCGCTGTCGCCGGTCAGATAGCAGGTCAGATCGCTGATGAAGCAGTCCGGCGTCATCAGACAAAAGCCGGATTTTCCGGTTTTGCGGATCTCCACACCGCGCACGAAGTTTTCGCCCCGGCCCGACATGTGAAAGCCATACCCGGCGATATTGGTAAAGGTCACATTGTCCAGCCGGTTATGCGCATCCGATCCCGCCTCGCGGAAAACCGCTGCGCCGGGGCCGCCGGTGGGCGTGATGAAGGTGACGCCGCGCTGGGTCATGCGGGCGGGATCATAGCTCCAGACGCCCGAGCTTGCGCCGACATGGTTGCGCAGGTTCCAGCCGCCGTCGATGGTCAGATCGGCCAGCAGGTTATAGCCGTTGCCGCCGTTCGTCCCTTGCACCGCAGGTGCGGTAAAAACATCGACAAAGGGCTCATCCGCGCGGCGCGGCTGACACAATTGCCGGATGCGTGACGAAAACTTCCCCGCCCCCCGGATGGATGCGCCACGCGGCAGCTCGACCGATCCCCAGATATCCAGCGAGCCGCTGGGCAATTGCACCGCCCCGCCGGTCGCCGCGGACCAAATGACGGCCGCGCGCAGGGCTGCCGCATTGGCTTCGGCCACCGGCTGGGTGGCGGTGGTGTCGAACCCAAGCATCTGCGCGCCGAAATGACGAATGTCGATAAAGGGCGAATGCAGCGGTTCCTGCACGCTGCCCTGCGTCAGTCGCAGCGGCTGGATGAACGGCGCAGACAGCGGCAGATTGCCCGCAAGCTCGATCCCGGCCCGCGTGGCCAGCCGGGCTTCGATCTCGCCCAGCCGGGTCTGTAATCCCCTGTCGTCATAGCTGCTTGCGGGGCCGGGCGCGCCCGCAGTACCACGCGCGCCCTTCGGGCCTGCTGGCCCCTGCGGCCCCATCGGCCCGGCTGGACCCTGCGGCCCGGTCGCGATCGTTTCCGGCATCTGACACCTCGTTTCATGTCCCCTCGCCCGTCCTGCTGGACCGACCGGGAAAATATCCGGGGTGCGGATAAACACTTTCTTAACCATCCGCCCGCTGCACCGCCGCGATTGGCAACAGGCCCAATGGGTTGCACCTTGTGCTGCGGGTGCGCACGCCGCAGGATGGAGCCATGACAGACCCCATCCGGCCCACCGACGATCAGGCACGCGATCTTGCCCGCAGGCTGCTGGCCCGGATGCGCCATGCCGCGCTTGGCAGCCTTGATCCCGAAAGCGGCACGCCGCTTGTCACCCGTATTGCGCTGCAATGCGACCCGGATGGCGTGCCGCTAGCGCTGCTGTCGAGCATCGCCGCCCATAGCCGGGCGCTGCAGGCCGATCCGCGCGTGGGTCTGCTGGTCACCGACGATGCGGCGCGAAAGGGCGATGCCATGACCCATGCCCGCCTGTCGCTCCTTGCGCTGGCCAGGCCCGCCCCGCCGGATCCCGACCGCCGCGCCCGCTGGCTCGCGCGCGATCCCAAGGCAAAGGTCTATATAGACCTGCCGGATTTCCGCTTCTGGCGTCTTGAGCCGCAATCGGGCCTGCTGAATGGCGGCTTTGGCCGCGCCTTCAGGCTGTCGGCCGCAGATATGCAAAGGCCCCCCGAAGCCGAAGCATCCGGGGGGCCGATTGCATCTCGGGCGCGTAACCTGCCTTAGATCGGGTCGTCCATCCGCACCCGCAGCGACACCGATCCGCGCGCCGGTCCGCTCCAGTTCAAAGCCACCTGCTTGCGCGAGGTGCCGACCGTCGACTGAACCCATGGCATCTCGGTGACGCGCTGGTTGGCCGCGTTGGTGATGGCCGATTTCGCGATCAGCGACTCGACATTCTTGGCCCAGCCGTTAAAGGGCAGCGCCACATCCACCGGGACGATCCAGCGATTGGCCGCCGTGCCCTGCGTGAAGCTGATATCGACGGGATTTGCGACATAGACCAGCACGCCGTTGAACATGTTGCCCTGAAACTGGACGTTGCGCATCCGGGTATAATCAAGCTGCGCAAAGGTGGTGTCCACACGGTCGATGCGGTTGATCTTGTTGTTCATCGACTTGAAGACATTGCCCATGACGGCAAGGCCATGGATGAAATGCCCGCTGCCATAGGGCTTCACCACCAGCCAGTTGAAACCCAGCGTCGTGTTCGAGGCCAGGAAGGTATTGCCCGTCACCGTCAGACCGCCAAAGGAATATTCGTCGCCGACGAAATTCGGCATCGGGTCGTGTTCGTTCGTCCACTCGATCGAACAATTGTCGATGTAATTCCCCGTCACCGTCGCCTGCACGTTCGGCTGGGTCAGGATCAGACCACCGAACCGCACGCCGTTCTGGGCTGCATCGCCCTGAAACCAGTGGTTGCCCTCGATGATATGGCCGCCGCCGCCCGCCACCATGAAATGGCCGAAGCGCACGAACCGGTTGTGCCGGATCTTGGTATCATTGGCATTGACGTTCAGCCCGATCGAGGTGCGGTTCTGCGCCAGATCGCCCAGCTCATTCGACAGAAACTCGCAGCGGTCGACCGTCATGCCCTGACAGGCCGTCCCGATCGAGGTGATGCCGCGATCCTTCGGCCGCGTGAAATAGCAATCGCGGAACGTGTTCATCGACCCCATACCGGACAGCATCACCCCGCTGGCCTCGCCATCCATCAGGAACTCGACATCGTCGAAGTTCAGGCGGCTCATCTGCTCCATCTCGGAAAAGTCAAAGGCATAGCGATTGCGCGTGAAGGTATAGCTGCGCGTGCCCGCGCCCCCGAACAGCGGCTGCGACAGCGACAGTGTGCCCGCGCCGATATTCCTGCCGTTGACATAGACCTCGCGGCCGACGCCGTTGCCGCTGATGCGCGAGCCGATCTCGATATTGGCGATATTGCTGACACCGCTCAGTTGCAGCGGCTGGTTCGGGTTATAGGTGCCGACGCCGCCCACCGTGCGGGTGGCCCATGCCGGGCCGGGAACGATGGCGATCTGGCCATTGGTGATGACGCGGCGATTGGCGAATGTCGTCAGGCCCGGCGCGAATGTCGATGCCGTCATCGGCTCGGTGAGATGCACGACGCGCCCGTTCAGGTCTAGAACGCTGTGATCGGTAAAGCCGAACAGCGCCTGCAACGCGCGCTTCATGCCCTCGGTCTCATCCCCGAAGGCCGAGGCATAGGTCGAGAAATCGAATTTCCCCGTCAGCGCCAGCCTTGCATTGCGCGGCATCCGCAATGTGCCGGTGAACCGGGTCGGCGCGCTCAGGCTCAGATCCGAGCCGATGAAGTAAGTGCCTTGCGGGACAAGGATCTGCCCGCCGCCCGCCGCCTGGTTTGCCGCGACAAAGGCCGCGCGGTCATCGGCCACGCCATTGCCCAAAGCGCCGAAATCGCGCACATCCACCCAATCCAGCATGCCCGGCATAAAGGCCGCCGTCACATCCTCGATCACGAAATTCTCGATCCGGACCGAGCCGTTATTGTCCCCCATCAGGTCCAGACCGAAATAGCCGAAAGCCGCATTGCGTCCCCAAGGCATATCCACGCCGTCGCGCCGCCCGCTGCCGACGATGGCCGAAACCTCGACGACATTGCCATAGCCCGTCAGGCTGACGGCCGGCGCGAATGTCAGCAGACCCGGCACCGCAGCCCCGCTGCTGTCGCCCGCAAAAGCGGCGATGCGCACATTGGGCAGGTTGCCCGCAATTGCCTTGACGCGGGTCGAGATGCGCAGATAGGTGCCGGGGCTGATCGGCGTGCGCTGCATATAGCGCAGCGATGTCATGTCCTGCAGTTTCAGGATCTCCAGACAGCTGCCGAAATCCTCATCCGCGGGGACAACGGCCGCATTGGTCTGCCCTGCCCAGTTCGGTGAGTTCGGAGTGCCGTCGGTGCGCGACCAGAAGCTCAAGCCCGCCCGGAACTCTCGCGGCATCAATGCCTTGTTACCAACTGCCGCAACAGCCATGCCAAATACTCCCTTTCATCAGATCAAGCGTGACCAAGGGCCGCGCGCTCTGGAAGGAATTTGACAATCTGGCGTTAACCATCGGTTAACCAAGCGCGCGCGGCAACACAGCCGCGCGCAACGCGTTTTATGCGTTCCAGATCAATGATCTGCTGCGGATACCAATTCGCCCGCCAAGGCACGCTCGATCAGCGCACGGGTCTCGGCTACGCCGTAAAGCGCGATGAAGCCCCCGAAGCGCGGTCCCTGATCGGCGCCCAGCAGCACCTGATACAGCGCCTGGAACCAATCCTTCATCGGCTCGAACCCATGTTCGCGCCCGATGGCAAAGACCATGGTCTGCAGCGCCTCGGCATCGGCGGGCTGATCCCACGCGGCCAGACGGCCCGCCAGATCTTCCAGCGCGCGGCGCTCGATCTCGGAAGGCGCGCGGAACACACGGCCCGGCGCGACGAAATCGTTGAAATAGCGCAGCGCGAATTCCGCCGCCTGATCCATCGCCGGGTTCGCCTCGGGGCTGGCATCAGGCGCATAGCGGCGGATAAAGCCCCACAGCCCCGTCTTGTCCTTCGCCCCCGCGACCGAGGCAAGGTTCAGCAGCATCTGGAACGGCACCACCATATCCGATGCCGGAACCTCGCCGCCATGGATGTGCCAGACGGGGTTGGCGAATTGCTGATCGGGGGTCTGCGTCGGATAGGCGCGCAACTGCTGGTGATATTCGTCCACTGCCTTCGGGATCACGTCGAAATGCATCCGCTTGGCCGTCTTGGGCTTCTGATACATGAAATAGCTCAGACTTTCCGAGGCTGCATAGGTCAGCCACTCGTCGATAGACAGCCCGTTGCCCTTGGATTTGCTGATCTTCTGCCCATGCTCGTCCAGAAACAGCTCATAGGTGAAATGCTCGGGCTTCTTGCCGCCCAGAATCTCGCAGATGCGGTCATAGATCGGCGTGTTGGTGCTGTGATCCTTGCCATACATCTCGAAATCCACATCCAGCGCCGCCCAGCGGGCGCCGAAATCCGGCTTCCATTGCAACTTCACATTGCCGCCGGTGACCGGCAGCGTCAGTTCCTGCCCGTCCTCGTCGTCAAAGGTGATGGTGCCGGCCTTCGCATTGACATGCTTGATCGGCACATACAGCACCTTGCCGGTCTTGGGGCTGATCGGCAGGAAGCAGGAATAGGATTGCTGGCGTTCCTCGCGCAGCGACGCCAGCATGACCTCCATGATCGCGTCGTATTTCTCGGCGGCGCGCAGCAGGGTCTCGTCGAACTGGCCGGATTTATAGAACTCGGTCGCGCTGATGAATTCGTATTCAAAGCCGAACGTGTCCAGAAAGCGGCGCAGCATGGCGTTGTTATGCCCGCCAAAGCTGTCAAATTCGCCGAACGGATCGGGCACGCTGGTCAGCGGTTCCTGCAGGTGGTTGCGCAGCATCTCTTGCTGCGGCACGTTTTCGGGAACCTTGCGCATCCCGTCCATATCGTCGGAAAAGCAGAACAGCCGCGTCGGGATGTCGCTGATCATCTGGAAGGCGCGGCGGATCATCGTCGTGCGCGCCACCTCGCCGAAGGTGCCGATATGCGGCAGACCCGAGGGACCATAGCCCGTCTCGAACAGCACATAGCCCTTTTCGGGCGGCTTTTTCTCGTAACGTTTCAGCACGCGGCGGGCCTCCTCGAAGGGCCAGGCCTTGGAATTCATCGCGGCGTCACGCAGAGCGGTCATTTCGGGTCTCCATTGTCAGGCTTTCCCCCGTATTGAAAGCTGCGCGAATGGTCAATAATTACCCCGGAAACGCAACGGAGATTTGCCATGTCGGACAACCTTCCCTCTCTCTCGCCCTGCGATGCGCTGGTGGCGGTCATGGTCGGTGTCTCCGCCTCGGACCAGAACCTGCGCACGGCCGAGCTGGTCGCCATCGAGCGTGCCGTGAACCATACCCCGGTTTTCGCCAATTACGACATCGACCGCATCCGCGCCGTGTCCCAGACGGTGATGTCGCTGTTCGAGGAAGAGGACGGGCTTGACGCGTTTTTCGGCCTCATCCGCGACAGCCTGCCCCAGCGCATGTTTGAAACCGCCTATCTGCTGGCCTGCGATGTCGCAGCCTCGGATGGTCGTCTGGGTGAGGTCGAATTCGAGATGCTGGCCGAGATCCGCGATGAATTGCAGATCGACCGCCTGCATTCGGTCGCCATCGAATTCGCCGCCCGCGCCCGCCACCGCGTGCTGTAAGGCGGGCTCAGGCCACCCAGCCCTCGACCAGCACCTGCTGCAAGGTCTTGGCGCGTCTGGTCCAGCCGATGACCCCATCGGGCAGTTCCATGCCTTCGCTGGCGGCGCGGCGCGTCTCGTCGCCGCTCAGCACGACAAAGGCGATCTCGCGTCCGGCTGCACCCTGAGCAAAACCGGCAAGGTTCGACACGAAATTCAGCGTGCCGGTCTTGGCGTCGATCAGCACCGGGCTTGCGACCTTCCTGCCCTGCGCATCATGGATCGGAATGTGTTTCAGCAAAGCCCGCAGCCCGCGCGGCCGACCCTGCACCGCCAGCAATCGCGCCAGACTGGCCGCGTCGATCCGGTTTTGCGCCGAAAGGCCGGAATGGTCGTGAAAGCTGAACTGCGCGCCCGGATCCAGCCCGCGCAGCCAATCCGACATCGCCAGCACCGATCCTGCCAGATCGGGCGCGCCGCTTGCGGTCAGGCCCAGCACCTCGGCGGTCAGATTGGTGGAATATTCCAGCATTCCGGTGACGATTTCCGGCAGCGCCGGGCTTTGCAGACTGGCGATCTGGCTGCCCTGCGGCGGCTGATCGGCGATTTCGGGCTGCGGCAGCACCAGCCCCTTGGCGCGGCACAGCGTCTGGAACACATCGCCCGCATAAAGCTCGGGCCGCCGCACCGGCAGCCAGCGCGACCCCGACGACCCCATTGCGCCCCGCGCGATCGTCCAACGTTCGACCTTGCCGCTGCCGTCATAGGTGAACAGCGGCCGTGCCCGATCCGCCGCCCCGATGGTCACCGTATAGGCGCGCGGAGACTGCCGTTCGCCCCGCGCCTCCAGCGAAAGCGCCCCCGAGCGCCAGCTCAGATGCACACGGTTGAAATTCAGGATCATGCCAGAAACGGTTGGATTATATGGCAGATATTCGTCCTGCACCGACGACAGCCGCGCGACGTTCGGAAGCGCGCCGCCCCAGATCACGAACCGCGTCGGCGCCGCGCCCTGCCATGCCGCGACCGTGCTGTCAGCCAGCCGCGACAGCGCGTCGGTGTCCAGCACCGGATCGCCGCCGCCAGCAAGGATCAGCGTGTCGCCATCGCGCCAGACCCGCGTGGTAAAGCGATGCTCCGGTCCCAGCCGCTCCAGCGCGTAAAGCGCCGTCACCACCTTCAGCGTGCTGGCAGGGGCCATCATCTGCTGCGCATGCCTGCTGTCCAGCATCTGGCCGCTGGCCGTGTCGATCACCGCAAAGCTGACCTCGCCGCCCAGCTTCGCCGCTGCAATGGCGGCTTCGGGGTCAAAGCCCGGCGCGGGTTGCGCCCAGCCCTTGGGTGCGACAGCCAGCGCGCCAAGACCGAAAAGCACTCCGCGACGTGTCAGCATGACTTAATCCTTCTTCGCAGACATGTTCCGCAAAGCCCTGATTGCAGTAGATGATTGCTTGCTCATCGGCACGTTGATCATGCACCATGCCGGTGGCGCCTGATCGGCCAGCGTCCGTGCATCCGCCTGATCTATCCGGTTGCGCCACAAAAGACGAGCGGTGCGGGAAAACCGCGCGGGCATCCGCCAACCGGGACGCGCCAGAATGCCCAAGGGCACGCCGGCGGCAATATCCTGCCAGCGGTCCCAGCGGTCAAACTGCACCAGATTATCGGCCCCCATCAGCCAGACAAAGCGCACGCGCGGATAAAGATGTTGCAGCGCGGCGATGGTATCCGCCGTCATCCGCGTGCCCAGATCGGACTCAAGGCCGGTGATCTGAACCGCCGGATTTTGCATGATAAGGCGGGAACTTACGATGCGTTTCTTAAGCGGTTCCGGACCTTGTGCCTTCAGCGGATTGCCGGGACTGACCAGCCACCACACCCGGTCCAGCCCAAAGCGGCGCAGGGCCTCTTCGGTGATATGCACGTGCCCGGCATGGGCCGGATCGAATGATCCGCCCAGCAGCCCGACGCGCAGGCCCGGCACGGTCAGTGGCAGCCCGGCACGCCGCATCTTAGAACAGACCCTCGATCCGGCCTTCGGCGTCCAGCCCGATGCGCAAGGCGGCGGGCTCACGCGGCAGGCCCGGCATGGTCATGATCTCGCCACAGATGGCGACGACGAAACCCGCGCCCGCCGACAGCCGCACCTCGCGCAAGGGAATGGTAAAGCCCTCGGGCGCGCCGCGCGCCGCCGGATCGGCCGAGAAGGAGTATTGCGTCTTGGCCATGCAGACCGGCAGATGCCCATAGCCCTCGGCCTGCCACGAATCAAGCTGCGCGCGCACGGCGGGCGGCGCCTCGACATGATCGGCGCGATAGATGCGCTTGCAGACGGTCTGGATCTTGTCCCACAGCGTCATGTCATCAGGATAGATCGGGGCGAACTGCGCAGCGCCGCTTTCGGCATGGGCGACGACGGCGCGGGCCAGTTCTTCGGCCCCCGCACCGCCTTCGGCCCAATGGCGGCACAGCACCGCCTTGACGTGATGGCGCGCGCAGTAATCGTGCAGCGCCTGAATTTCCGCGTCGGTATCGGTGGTGAAATGGTTGATCGCCACCACCACGGGCAGCCCGAAGCCATGCAGGTTTTCGATATGGCGCCCCAGATTGGCGCAGCCCCTGGTCAGAGCGGCCACGTCCTCGGCCGCCAGATCGGCGCGGGCGACACCGCCATTCATCTTCAGCGCCCGAACGGTCGCAACCAGCACCACGGCATCGGGGGCAAGTCCCGCCAGACGGCATTTGATGTCCAGAAACTTCTCGGCCCCCAGATCCGCGCCGAAGCCCGCTTCGGTGACGACATAATCCGACAGCGCCAGCGCGGCCCGCGTGGCCATCACCGAATTGCAGCCATGCGCGATATTGGCGAAGGGACCGCCATGCACCAGCGCCGGGTTGTTTTCCAGCGTCTGGACCAGATTGGGCTGCAACGCCTCGCGCAGCAGGACCGTCATCGCGCCTGCCGCGCCGATATCGGCAGCGGTCACCGGGGTCTTTTCAAAGCTCAGCCCGATGACGATGCGCCCCAGCCGCGCCTGCAGATCCTCAAGATCGGTCGCCAGACACAGAATCGCCATCACCTCCGAGGCGACGGTGATGTCAAAGCCGCTTTCGCGCGGATAGCCGTTCGAGGGACCGCCCATCGCGATCACCATATCGCGCAGCGCGCGGTCGTTCATGTCGATCACCCGCCGCCACGTCACCCGGCGCGGGTCAATGCGCAGCGCGTTACCCCAGTGAATGTGGTTGTCGATCATGGCCGCCAGCAGGTTATGCGCGCTGGTCACGGCGTGGAAATCGCCGGTGAAATGCAGGTTCATCTCTTCCATCGGCACGATCTGCGCCATGCCGCCGCCCGCAGCCCCGCCCTTCATGCCGAAATTCGGGCCAAGGCTCGCCTCGCGGATGCAGATGGTGGCGCGCTTGCCGATGCGGTTCAGCGCGTCGCCCAGACCGACCGTCGTGGTGGTCTTGCCCTCGCCCGCCGGGGTCGGGTTGATCGCGGTGACCAGCACCAGCCGACCCTGCGGGCGGCCCGTCAGTCCGGCCACGAATTCATGCGTCAGCTTGGCCTTGTCATGGCCATAGGGCAGGAAATCCGCAGGCCCCATGCCCAGCTTGGCCGCGATCTCGGCAATGGGGCGCTTTTGCGCCGCGCGGGCGATCTGGATGTCGGATTTCATGGCTTCCTCCGGCTGAACGTCTCAGCGCGAGGCGAAACGCGCCTTGATACGCCCGGTCCATTCCTCGCGGCGCAGCCAAAGCGCGGCTGAAGCCCAAAGCGCCGCTATGACCCAGATATCAATGGCAAGCCGCAGAAGGAAGCCCGTGAAATCGGCGGGCGCCAGCATATCCATCGCATCGCCCCAGATCGACAGCAGCACACAGCTGATAAAGGACCACAGCCCGCCCCGTCCGATATCGCCGAAGGCGCGGCCGATGACGGTATTGGCCATCCACTCGAACGGGCGGGCAAAGGTCACGGCAACCAGCCATGTCGCGGCCATGATCGCCATCAGCCGCAACCCGTCCAAGGACCATTTATCGATCGAGCCATAGACCATTTTCAGCGCGGCGCTGACCGCCTTGGCAGGCTCGCCGATGCGCCATGACAGCGTGATCGCCAGACAGAACAGCAAGACGCCGACCGAAATCGCGGTCAGCAGCGCGCTGTGCTTGCGCAATGCGGGCAGGATCTGGCGACGAAACGCGCCAAGGCCCACGCCGATGAAGAACAGCAACTGCCAGCCGAACGGGTTGAACAGCAGGCCGGGACCGGGGCGCTGGTTCGGGATCAGCGCGTTCAGCGGCTCGGCAAACAGCCAGACGATGATCGATACGGCCATGGCGGTCCAGGGCATCCGCAGCAGGAACGGCACCGTGACGGGCGCGGTCACCAGCATGATGACGTAAAGCGCCAGCACATCCAGCAGATTGGGCTGCATCCACATCAGCGCGACCGTGCCGATATAGCCCAGCGGATTTTCGGTCAGCCATTGAGCATAGCGGAACCAGACCGCCGTATGGTTCAGCCGCAATTCAAACAGCAGATGCGAAAACGCCGCCAGCAGCACTGCGCCCAGCACCAGCGCCAGCCAGACCTCATAGGCGCGTTTCAGAAACCGCCATTGCGCCGCGCCCCGGCCATGTCTGGCCTCGATCTTGACCCAGACCATGCCCACCAGAAACCCCGACAGCAGCACGAAAAGCTCGGCCGCGTCGAAGACGGTGAAATTCGCCAGCGTGACATTGCGCAGCACGCCGATCGGCATGTGATCCAGCATGATGCAGATCAGCGCATAGCCGCGCAGCATGTCCAGGGCCGCGATCCGCTTCATTTCGGCAGCTTTGCGAAAGCCTGCACCAGCGCGTGATCTTCCAGCATGGCCAGCTTTTCAGCCTCGGTCAGGAAGCTCAGCGCCTCGGCCTGATGCGCGGCATGGGCGATCTTGGCCCCGGCGGAGATGGCGTCAAGCCGCGTCGCCGCCGGTCCGACCGGCCCCCCGGCCCGCAGAAGCGAGGCGACACGGGCCTGCATCGCGGGATCGCTGCCGATGGCCGCGATGCCGTCGCGCGGCTGCGTCGTGCTGGCAATGCGATAGCTGAGCGCGTTGGCGGCGGTCAGGATCTCGGGCGGCACGCGCTCTTCGGGCGTCACCAGAAGTCCATGCCGCCGCGCCCACCGGCCAAAGACCGGGCTGGCCGACCAGCGCGAGGTCAGAGGCGACAGGATCAGCCCGGCAAGGATCGGCGACAGCCAGACCAGTTGCGATGGAGAGAAGATGCCCAGCACGATCAGCGTGCCCAATCCCAGCAGCACATGGCGCGAATGGCGGCGCAGCACGACGCGCCATGGTGGCATCTGGCCGGCGCGGACCTGCGCCTCCCATCCGCTGTCGCGGCCGCGCAGGATGTCGAAGATCTGCCGCGACTGGATCAGCATCTGCACCGGCGCGATCAGCGCCGACAGCAGGATCTCGAAAAAGGCCGAGGCCAGCAGCCGCACCGGACCGCCTGCGTTGCGGGCCAGCGGGCGCGACCATGCCCGCAGGATGCCGATGAATTTCGGCACCAGCAGGAAGGACATGGCGGCAACGAACAGCCACAGCATCCGAACCGGATCGAAGACCGGCCATTCCGGGAAAAGCTGATAGGTCTGCGGGAAGTAATCGGGCCGCGACAGCAGCACATTCGCCGTCAGCGCCAGCCCGACAAGGATCATCGCCAGCCAGATCGGCGACATCAGGAAGCCGAAGATGCCGATGATGAAATGCGCCCGGTTGGTCCATGTGAAGCCGCGCGAAAAGATCAGCCGGGCGTGCTGCAGGTTGCCCTGCGCCCAGCGGCGTTCGCGCACGGCCATGTCCAGAAGCGTCGGCGGGCTGCCCTCGAAGCTGTCGCGCAGGTCGTGATCCAGCCGCACCTTCCATCCGGCGCGGCGCAGCAGCGCGGCCTCGACGAAGTCATGGCTGAGGATATGGCCGCCAAAGGGCGGACGGCCGGGAAATTCCGGCAGGCCGCAGCATTGCGCGAAGGCCGAGACCCGGATCAGCGCGTTATGGCCCCAGAAATTGCCGCTGTCGCCCGACCATGCCGACACGCCCCGCGCAATGGCCGGGCCATAGATGCGCCCGGCAAACTGCGTCAGGCGGGCAAAGATCGACTGCCCGCCGACCAGCATCGGCATGGTCTGCAAAAGGCCGATGGCCGGATCGGCATTCATCCGGGCCGATAGCGTCTTGATGGTCGTCGCACCGATGATGCTGTCGGCGTCCAGCACCACCATCTGGTCATAGCGCCCGCCCCAGCGCATGACGAAATCGGCGACGTTGCCCGCCTTGCGGCCCTTGTTGTCATGCCGCCTGCGATACCAGACCGGCACCGGAGAAATGTCGCGAAGTCTGCTGATTGCCAGCATTTCCTCGAAAACCGGGACGGGTTTGCGGCTGTCGGACAGCACGAAGATCTCGGCCCTGTCGCCAAGGCCCACACGGTAGAGATCGCGCGCCAGCGCGGCCAGAAGCCCGGCGGTCTCGGCACTGTTTTCGTTATAGACCGGCATGACGACCGCGATGGTCGCATTGTTCGGCCCGGCCGGCGTCTTGGGCGTGCGGGCCAGAAAGCCCGCGATCATCGAGGTGAAGGAAAAGCCGACCCAGGTAAAGGTCAGCGCAAAAAACACCTGCAGCACCATCTGCAGCAGCGTCGGATTGGGGCCAAAGACCGCATTCATCTGCTGCCAGCCGGTCCATGCGATGACAGCAGCCCCGCCAAAGGCCACCAGCCGCGCCAGAATGGTCAGCGGATGCGGCCAACCCGCATCCGGCCCGTGCGGCGGGCGGCCACGCAGGTTCTGCTCGGGCATGTCCAGGGGCTGCTCGGGCGGGGTAGCCGGGCCTCCGGGCAGGTCGATCTGCAGGGATTGCCAGCGTGCATCCTCGGACAATCCCAGCAAGGCCGGGTCCGCGGAAGGTTCAAGCGGGTCGTGCGTCAGGTCTTTATCGTTCACATCGCTACTCGCGCGTCCAGCGTGCGATCCAGGTTTCGCTGAGCGGACCTTCAGGCCCATTCAGAACCGCGGAAATGTCTGCAAGTTTCCCGCCATCGGGAAGATATTCAAAGGCCAGCCGCATCCGCCCCTGTTCGGGCAGGCGCAGCAGATAGCTGTGGCCGATGCTGCCCGACGACGCCTTGACCTGCGGCACCGGATCGTCAGGGCCGAACATGTCCAGATCGAAGTCGATGACATAGGTGCGCGAGGCGGGGTTGTTCACCGCCTGCCCCGACATGGTTTCGACGATCCGGGCAATCGGCGCGCTGTCCGGCGGCTCGGGCGCGAAGCTGAGCATATAGTTGTAATCATAGCGGTTTCCGGGCCGCAGCGTGTCCGTCGGCTGCCAGAACGACACGATATTGTCGTTGAATTCGTTCTGCACCGGGATCTCGACCAGTGTGACCGTGCCCTTGCCCCAGTTGTCCTGCGGCTGGATCCATGCCGAGGGACGCTTTTCATATCGCGCCTCGGCATCCTGATAGGCGTCGAAGCTGCGGGCGCGCTGCGCCAGACCGAAGCCCAGCGGATCCTGATCCATGAAGGCCGAGGTCTGCAGCGTCGAATGGCCCGACAGCACGCGCCACAGCCGCTGTTCGCTGCCGTTCAGCATCTGCAACCCGTCGCTGTCATGCACGGCGGGGCGGTAATCATCGACCCGCGTGCGGTCGGTCGGGCCGAACCAATACATCGAGGTCAGCGGCGCGATTCCAATATTGTTCATGTCCACACGCGGGAACAGCGCGACGCGGGTGTCAAACACCGTCTCGGCGCCCGGCGTGATGCGGAATTCAAACGCGCCCGAGACCGACCGGCTGTCCAGCAGCGCGTGGATCAGCACATAGCGGTCCTGTTCGCTGGGCTTGTGGATCCAGAAGCCGCGAAACAGCGGGAATTCCTCGCCCTCGGGCGTGCCTGTGCCGATGGCAAGGCCGCGGGCCGAGACGCCGTAAAGCGTCCGGCGCGCCACGCCGCGGAAATAACTGGCGCCCTGAAAGACGACGAATTCATCCATCACATCGGGCCGGTTCAGCGGTGCGCGCAGGCGGAACCCGGAAAAGCCCATATTGCCGATCGTGTCGTAATCGACGCCATCGGGGAATTGCGCCGGATCGAATTCAAACATGTGCGGATCGAACTTGACCGGCAGCACCACGCCATTGTCGACAAGGCTGACATCCACCGGCTCGTGGAAGATCGCGCCGGGCGGCAGCAGATCCAGCGCGAAATCGCGGCTGCCCAGCCACGGGTCGCGGTCGCGGCGGAAACGGATGCCGCGATACTGGTCGTAATTCAGGTTGCCGAAGCTGCCCACCAGTTCGGCATCGCGGTAGGCATAGCTGCGCGAGGCCAGATCCTGCGCCATGGCCGCGACATCGTCAAAGCCGAAGGGCTTGGCCGGCTGCTGGGCGGGCTGGGCTTCGGGCGTGGGCTGGGCTGGGGCCTCTTGTGCAAAGGCCGCACCAAGGGTGCTTGCAGCGCCAAGCGCTGCACCGGCTGAGATCACGAATTCACGACGATGCATCGACTGATCCTGTTAGTCGGCCCCGTGGGACCATAATTTCGCTGCGGATGTGACATTGCGACGACATTGTGGCAAGCCTTTTCACCGCGATTTGGCAAGCCCTTGCCCATAGTTGATCGAATCTTCCCAAAAGACAAAGGGGCACGACCCAACGGTCGCGCCCCTTTGAAGTTCCTTGGTTAATGGTCAGCGGTTCAGTTCGCGCAAGACCTTGCCGTCGCGGCCCAGTTCGACCAGAACCGGCTCGCCTTCGGGGTTGGTTGCCTGCGCCACGGTGACCTGCCCCTGCTGCAGGATTTCGCCGACGCCGGTATAGCCCGCCTCGGTCAGGCTGGCGCGGATTTCCTCGGCTGCCAAGGGCTGGCCACGCACCGGCCCGCGCCCTTCGCGCGGCCCATCTTCGCGGGGTCCACCTTCACGAGGCCCACCTTCACGGGGGCCCTCACCACGGGGGCCACGCTCACCGGGGCCATGATCGCGGCCATGGCCTTCGCGCGGGCCGTGGCCATCCTTGCCGGGCTTGCCATCCTTGCCGGGTTTGCCGTCTGGACCGCGCATTCCCGGGCCACGATCCTCGCCGCGACCAAAGCGCAGAAGCGTGCCATCCTCGGCAAAGACCGCGCGGATGTCGTTGGATTGTGCGTCCTCACCGGCCAGCATGATGCCGCGCCCGCCAAGAAACACCGCGTCGATGCGGCTGAGTTCGCCAAAGACCGCCTCGCTGCGCACCGCCTGCGGCACCAGACGCTCGATCAGGGCGGCAGGCAGGGCTGCATCCTCGCCCTCGGCGCGCAGGCCGCGCAACTCGCCCGCCTCGTTCAGCATCGCGCCGATCCGGGTGCCGTCCTGCAACTGCCCCTCGATCCGCATCCCATGGCGCGAGGGCTTGCCCGTCACCTCGCCCAGACCCGCATCGCGCAGCACCTGCGGCAGTTCGACCGGCACCGCCGCGCCGCCCTCGGGCGTGCTTTCGGCCAGAACGGGGCCTGCCAGCGCCGTCATCATTGCGGCAGCCGCCACCATCGAAAAGGGAAATCTGCTCATTGTCCGGTGTCCTGTTTATCAACCATCGAAGCCGAGGCCTCATGAGAATCACCTCTACATCGCCCGTCACCAACCATTCGCCAACCCGTCATTTGGCTTTCGTTGGGATTTCCACAGCTACACCGGGACCATGACGCTGCGCCCGCCCCTTGCCTTTCGCACCCTGCCCGTTCTTGCGGGCGCGCTGGCGCTTGCGCTGATCTGGCATCATCCGCCGATGGCCGCCCCGCGCGGCATGGCCATTCCGCCCGAAAGCTTCGACATGCCCACGGATCCGGGCTTTCGCGTCATTCCCCTGCATGAGGCGGCCAAGATCGCGCGCAAACGCTTTCGCGGGCGGCTGATCGCGGCGCAGCTCAGCCCGCCCGATCCCGCCGAACGCGCACGCGGGGTTGAACTCGTGCATGAACTGCGCCTCTTGACGCCCGAGCGCGATGTGCTGCTGATCCGGCTGGATGCGCGCACCGGCGCATTTCTGGAAGTCGCCGGGGCCGGACTGGTCAAGGCGCGGCGCGGCAATGAGGACAGCGAATGAAATGCCTGATCGTCGAGGATGACCCGGTTCTGGCCGGGCAGCTTGCGCAAGCCATGGCCGATGGCGGCTTTACCTGCGACATCGCCGCCGACGGCACGCAGGGCGAATATCTGGGCGCGACGGAAAGCTATGCGCTGTCGATTCTGGATCTGGGCCTGCCCGGAATGCCCGGGATCGAGGTGCTGACGCGCTGGCGCGATCAGGGCGTGACCATGCCCGTGCTGATCCTGACCGCGCGCGGCGACTGGACCGACAAGGTCGCGGGTTTTCGCGCCGGGGCCGATGATTACGCCGTGAAACCCTTCCGGCTCGAAGAGGTGGTGATCCGCGCCCAGACGCTGGTGCGGCGCGCCGCAGGTCATGCGCAGGCCGTCATCAAGGCGGGGCCGCTGCATCTGGACAGCCAGCTTGGCGTCATCACCCGCAATGGCATGGCGCTGAAGCTGACCGGCTTCGAGACCCGCATCCTGTCCTATCTGATCCACCATCAGAACCGCATCGTCAGCCGCACCGAACTGTCGGAACATCTGTATGATTCCGCCGCCGACCGGGATTTCAAATCCATCGAGGTGGTGATCGGCCGCCTGCGCAAGAAGATCGGTGAGGGCCTGATCGAGACCCGGCGCGGCGAGGGCTATATCCTGCGGGCCGGGGGATGAGATTTCCGGACTCGATCCGGGCAAGGCTGATCGGCCTGTCGGCGGTGCTGATCGGCGTGGCGCTGGTCGCGGGCTATCTGGCGATTGCCGGGATCCTTGACCGCTTCATCACCGACCGTTTCGACGCCGAGGCCGAGGCGGTGGCCGATGCCCTGATCGCCGGCGCCACGGTCGATGCCGAGGGGCGGCTTGTCGCAGGCCCTGCCCCCTCGGATCCGCATTTCGACATGCCGCTGTCGGGCTGGTTCTGGCAATTGTCGCAAGACGGCATCGCCGTCGCCAAGTCGCGGTCCTTGTTCGACAATGTGCTGAACGCGCCGGATGCCGATTTCGTCGGCGGGCGCGGGCTCGGCCCCTCGGAGGAGGCGCTGCGGGTCACGCGCCATGTCTTCACCCTGCCCGATACCCCCTCGGCGCTGGCCGTGGTGGTGACCGCGCCCCGCGCCGAGATCGACGCCAGCATGTCCCTGCTGCGGCGGCCTCTGGCGATCTCGCTGTCGGTGCTGGGGCTGGCGCTGGCACTGGCCAGCGTGGTGCAGGTCGCGGCGGGGTTGCGCAGTCTGGACAGGCTGGGCCGCGATCTGCGCGCCATCCGCGCCGGCCGGGCCGAGGCGCTGCCTTTGCCCCCGGTGTCGGAATTGCGGCCCATGGCCTCCGAGATCAACGGCCTGCTGGAACAGAACCGTGCCGTGCTGTCGCGGGCGCGCGAGCATGTCGGCAATCTGGCGCATTCGCTGAAGACGCCGCTTGCCGCGCTGGATAACAGCCTGCCGCCGGATCACCCCGGACATGCGCTGGTGGCGCGGATGGACCGCCAGATCGGTTGGCATCTGCGCCGCGCCCGCAGTTCCGGCGCGCCGCGCGTGCTGGGCCAGCGCACGCCGGTCGCGCCCGTGGTCGATGACATCCTGATGGTCCTGCGCAGCCCGATCCGCGAATCCGGCCTGACGGTCGAACGCGACCTGCCCGCCGATCTGGCCTTTGCCGGCGAACGTCAGGATCTTGAGGAAATGCTGGGAAATCTGGTCGAAAACGCGGTGAAATGGTCCAATCGCCGCATCCGCATCTCTGCCCGCCCCGCGGCGCCCATGCTGCATGTCACCATCGCCGATGACGGCCCCGGCATGAGCGACGAGGACCACGCCATCGCCATGGCCCGAGGCGGGCGGCTGGATGAGGCCGGGCCGCCCGGCTCGGGGCTGGGGCTGGCCATCGTCGCCGATCTGGCCGCCCTGCATGGCGGCAAGCTGCGTCTGGAACGGGCGGAGATCGGCGGCCTTGCCGCGACACTGGTGCTGCCCGCCTGAGGCTGTCGGCTGGGTGGGCGCGCTGGTGGACATGTGTGCTGGCCCTTGCCCAGCCCGCACGCTTGCGCTAGGTGCCTCCGGTCGGAGGAGTGGCAGAGTGGTTTAATGCACCGGTCTTGAAAACCGACGTGGGGGTAACTCCACCGTGGGTTCGAATCCCACCTCCTCCGCCACTTGCCCCCGCGAAAGCGTTCTCCTGATCCGGCTCCGGCCGGATTTTTCCGTTGTTTTCGAGGGTTATGCGGGAGGGGCTGAGCACTGGCCCTTGCGCCGAGAGGCCCGGAAGCGGTCTCTCAGGGCCGATATTCTCCGGACCTGTTGCCTGCGGTGATTTGGTGAATTTCGCCCAGCACGCTGAAGGGTTACGATTTTTGGCCGCGCACAGCCTGTCGTGTTTCGAGAATCCAACCGGGCGGCGACCGGAACCCACATCCAAATTCCGTCAGCCGTTGAACCGGTTCTCATTGTGCCATTGGAGAAAAGCGGGATCCGGTCGGGAGCCCTCGTCAGTAGGCAACGAGATACTCCGGCCATGAAGCTCGTAGTAGTGTCGGCCATTGTCGAACTCTTCTCGGATCCTGCGGCTCACTTCAAAGCGGTTCTCCGGGGTCACAGTCACGTACCCGCCGTCAAACAGGCTATGAATGTCCCGCCTCAGAAGAAGGCCGTTCTGTGCTTCGTGTCCGCCCCCTTCACCGTACGGACGAATATGAGCCGCCTCCAGAGCCGGTAGAGTGCGCTCTTGCGTTATGGCGCACCTACGCTGGTATAGGTCGGTCACGAGCACGCGGAAGGCACCTTGGCCGAGACGCGGGCGGATCAGCTGCGGATCGCCGTACCGCCCTTGGTCTTCGGCCATCCCGACAAATTGCTGCCGATTCATTCGGTCGTTCACCGCATTCCACAGCGCCAGGCCTTCGGCGTCTCCGGTGCTGTACGTCTTGAACGAAACGATATTTGGTGCCCAGCTTTGCGGGACGGGGATCCAGTCGGCCTCATGGAAGAAGAACGGCTGCGTGAGGATCCGGCAACCGATTTGAAAGTCACTTCGGTCCGACGGGTCGCTCCTGCGATAGCGTGCGATACGGGCTCGCATCTCCTGTGCAGACCGAGCACCATTTGCAACGCCAAAAGCTTCCCAGGCCAGCGAGCATGGCAGAGCATTGGCGTACGTGAACACGCCACCACCGACGATCACGTTGCGGGGTGCGTGTAGCTTGAAGAGAAAGAGCTCGCCGGGTCGAAGTGCCCGGAAGTTCGCCGCTGACGGTGCCCAGAAGTTGACCTCGCCAAGGTTGGGGTGCTGGCGCAACATCTCGAACCAGTCTCCGTCTGTGACTGCGATCACGAGGTTGACGGCCATCACTCGCTACCACTGCCTGGCTGAATGACGGCCCTGGGCGCCAAAGCAAATATCGTTAAGGCATTGTAAATGATGCGCCTTTTCTCGAATCCGTCACTGGGATCATGCTTGGTGGGCGCCGGAGGTCCTTGACAATCAGGACCAGATGCGCCATGTTTGCGTTGTCTCACCTGCCATGTGTAGGAGGAGCATTCGAGGCCGCCTAGGTTCGCTTGGGCGGCTTCAGCCGTTCTAGGGGTTGGCGCGGCGGAACGCATCTCGCTCCTTTCTGAGCTGCGCGATACGCCCACTTTTCTCCGTGCAATAGGCCGTTCTCAAGAGCCAGTAGCCTTGGCGCTGCCCGAGAACGACGAGGTATTCCTCGCGAAACCACAGCAGCGTGTTGACCTGTGTGCCACGGGTATTCTGCCACACATCGATCTCGGCATGAGCGACCGCATTCTCGATCACCCAGCGCACCCAGCGGATCCGCTCGCAGCGACGCAAATCAGGTAGACGATCATCTTCGACGCTACCTTCCTGTACCAGATGCCAAAACGACGCCCATCGGCGCGCCGCTTCCGGATGGCGACGGCAACCGACGCGAAGCCCCTCGTACCGTACACCGCCGTTGGCAATCTCGGCGACGAAGATGCGGTGGAGTTCGGCTTCATATGCGGGCCAGTCGCCCCCAAACGCGGCGAACGGCAGTAGATCGGGCGGGTTCATCCAGCCGCCTCCCTCGCCCGCCACACGAGAATGTTGAATTTCGTTGCCGTGAACGTGGAAGTGCGGATCAGAACATTTTGCCCGAGCCGCTCACGCAGCCTCGCCGCAACTGCCGTCTTTGCCGGGCTCGTTGTGAGGCCACGGTTCGCATACGTTAGCGCTCCGATAACGAGGTCGGCGACCTGGAGCAGCTCGCTTTCGTGGCTGCGAACCTGCTGGACGCGCTGGATCGCCTCCCGGTCGAAGTCATAAAGGCTGTTGGCCAGGACCTCATGCAGCTTCCGGGTTTTCGGCCCGCCGCGTGTGTCCTTTACGTCCAGGTAGATGCGATATCGATGCGGTGCGCAGAAGATGGGGCGCAGCATTGTGAAATACATCTTGTAGTACCAGTCGTCGTGTGACTGGTCGAAGCGCGCGTGGTCCAGCAACCCCTTGTCCGGAACGACGAGGCCACGGAACCGAAGCCGCTCATCGTTCAAGAACAGGTCAATCAAAGCCAGGTAGAAATCAGCCTTGGCTGGCGAGACTTTTGTCCATTTCGCCTCGAAATCATGCGCAAGCCCATGCTCGGCCTTCAGCGTCCGCACTGCTTCGGAAATGGCGCGGCTGGCGTCCGCCGGGCAATAGACGGCACCCCAAGCCATTACGGGTACCCCGTCGTGCTCGAGGTGGCAGCTTTCGTCGCAATAGACGTTGAACAGGCGTGGCTCCGTCATTCCGCCGCCTCCATCTCTTGCATTGTTGCCGGGTTCAGCGCGTTGGCGAGGAGGGCTTCGAGGAGGCGTGCCCGGGTGGTGTCGGCGGTGGTGAGGGCGGCCTCCAGCCGGTCGCACAGCGCCATGAGGGCATCGACCTTGGCCACGATGCGGTATTGTTCGGCGATGGGTGGGAGCCAGAACGAAAGGTTGCCGAACTCAGTCAGGTTGACGTTCTTGAGCCCGACAGCGGAACGGATCGGGCGCTCGATCTGATCACGAACAGCACTCGAATTGAGGGCAAGCCAGACATAACGGGAGTTGATTGCCTCCTTAAGAGTTTGCAGGCGCACCAAATACCCAGCGAATGCCATGCCAGCGGCTTCCGGTGGAACAACCGCCGGGCGTCCGACGATTTCCAAGCTGCCGTTAGACCGGATCATCAGGAGATCGTCTGCTTCCAGAGATAGCGCCTCACGGTCTGCCTCGGAGAGCGGGCCATACTTCATGTCGTCGAGTGTGATCTGTCCACTTGAAACATTCGGAATTCGCAAGACCGGTGCGTGCTTTTCGTCGTAGTCGCACTTGATCGAAGTGCCGTAGCGCATGGAAACCGCAACTTCTTCGAGACGCACAGGCTCCCAGCCTAAGGGAACTTCGGTATCCGTGGATTCTGTTGCGGCGGGCACCCCTTTCGCTCGCGCACCTTTCCGGCCTTTCGCTGCACCTTTGGCTTCCCCGATTTGCTTCAGCAACTCCGAGGCCGGTTTGTCAGTCGGGTCCTGTTCCACCAGTTTGCCGCGGACGGCGAGATTGAGGATGGTCTGGCGGAGGGGTTTGATCTGGTCGGGGCGCGTGGTGAGCGCGGGGAGCGTGGCGAGGGCGAAGCGGGCGTTGGCCGGGAACTCGGCTGGGGCGGCGTCGGGCGCGATCAGGCGGGCGAGGCTGGCGGCGGTCAGCCGGTCGCGGGTTGCCTGGGCCGCCCCTCGCGCCGCCTCCAGCCGGTCCAGCAGCGCCATCAGCTCCTCCACCTTCGCCACGATCCGCCGCTGCTCGGTGAGGGGTGGAAGGGGGAATGGCACAGCGGCGACGATCTTGCCCGAGACTTCCTTGAAGGTTGTGCCCGGCGCCTTTGCGTCGATGTCGGGCGCAAAGGTCTGCATAGCCAGTGTGATGAAACGCGAGCAGTCGGCGACGTAGGGGACGATGGATTTGAACCCTTGGTTCGTCGAAATCGGGTTCGCAGCGATGGCGACGTAGCCGATTGGCGCGCGGCTGGTGAACAGCACCGTTCCGGCTGGCATCATGGTCGCGGAGGACGAGGCGAACCCTTTCTCTGTCAGATCGCGCGAGCCGCGTTCAATGAAGAGTTCGCGGAAGCCGCCTAGATCCGCTGGAGTAACCCACGGAATACCCTCACCGGGTTCCGCGAAGTTTTCCGAGTCGCCTGCCGAGGGTGTTCCGCCGCCGATGATCGCGCCTACAGTATCGAGGCGGCACCATTGCCAAGACGCAGGAATGTCGAAAGGCGGTACAAGCTCGTCGCCGTTGGCGAGATCGCGCGGCTTCCTGATCTCCCCCGCCTTCACCGACCGCGCCTTTTCCGCCGCGATCCGCTTCAGCAGTTCCGACGCTGGTTCGTCGCCCGCCTCCTGCGGCACCAGCTTCCCTCGCACGGCGAGGTCCAGCACGAAGCGGCGCAGGCGGGGAACTGCATCCGGCGCCTCGGCGACCTGTTCGTAGAGGGCGAGCAGCCGTTCCGCGTTCATCGCGCCAGCGCCTCTGACAGGATCGCCTTTAACTGGTCGCGGAGCGCCGCCACCTCGGCCTCGGCGGCGGTCAGATCCTGCAGCAGCGTCTCGGGATCGCCGTGATCTTCGGCCACCGTGTGCGGGTTCTTGATGTCGAGGTTGTAGCCGCGGGCCTTCACCTCCTCCGCGCTGACCTTCCAGGCGCGCTCGGTCTCCACCCGCCCCTCGCGGCGCGGCCCGCCCCACCAGGCGGCGCAGTCTGAGAGATGCTCCAGCCGGATGGGCCGGGTCATGGAATAGGCCTTCTGCCCCTCGGGCACCTGATGCTCCCAGAACCAGATGTCCTGCGTCGGCGCGCCCTTTTCGAAGAACAGCAGGTTCGTGCCGATCGAGGCATAGGGGCGGAAGACCGAGTTCGGCAGGCGCACGATGGTGTGGAGGTTGCATTCCTCCATCAGATGCTCCTTGAGCCGGGTTTTGACGCCCTCGCCGAAGAGCGAGCCGTCGGGCAGGACCACGGCCGCGCGGCCGCCGGGCTTCAGGAGGCGGATGATCAGGGCAAGGAAGAGGTCGGCGGTCTCACGAGTTTTGAAGGTCGGAAAGTTATTCTCGATTCCGTCTTCCTCGCGCCCACCGAAGGGCGGATTGGTGAGAACAATGTCCACCCTCTCGTCCTTACCCCACGATATCAACGGCCGGGCCAACGTATTGTCGTGGCGTACAAAGGACGGGTCCTCGATGCCGTGGAGCAGCATGTTGGTGACGCAGAGCATGTGGGGAAGCTGCTTTTTCTCGACAGCGTGCAGCCCCGCCTGCATCGTCTCGCGCTGCCCGGGCGTGCGGACGTATTTCTCCTCCATGTGGCGTATGGCGCAGGTCAAGAAGCCGCCGGTGCCGCAGGCGGGGTCGAACAGTGTCTCGCCCGGATGCGGGTCGATCATCTGGACCATGAAGGAGGTGACGGCGCGCGGCGTATAGTACTCGCCTGCATTGCCCGCCGATTGCAGGTCGTTGAGCAGTTGCTCGTAGAACTCGCCGAAGTGGCGGCGTTCGTCGAGGTTGTTGAAATCGACCTGGTTGATCTTGTTGACAACCTGCCGAAGCAGCTGGCCAGATTTCATGTAGTTGTAGGCATCCTCAAACACGTCGCGCACGACGCGGCGGCGATCGCCCGGCTTAGCCGAGACCTGGAGGCCCTTGAGGGCGGGAAACAGCTCATCGTTGACGAAATCGAGCATGGCCTGTCCGGTGATCCCTTCCGGGTCCGCTGCCCAGTTCCGCCACTGGAAACGCTCGGGGATGGGTGAGTGGTAATCGTCCCGCGTGATTTCGAGTTCCTGGTCCTGATCGTCGATGATCTTGAGGAAGAACAGCCATGTGAGCTGGCTAATGCGCTGGGCATCGCCGTCGACGCCTACGTCCTGGCGCATGATGTCCTGAATGGATTTGACGGTGGTACGGACGATCATGGTTCAGGCGGTCTCCTGGTAAAGCGCGTCCTGCAATTCATGGACGGCCTTCTCGAAGCCCGCCTTGCCGCCGAACGCGTTGATGAGTTGAACGACGCTGCCCATGTCGGTGAAGGGGGTCACCTTCAGCACATTAGCGTCGTCGAGATTAAGCACGCCCTCGTCGCGGTACTTCTCCAGCAGGGCATCGAGGACGGCGCGAGCTTGCGGCCCGTACTTGGTGAACACGTCACGCTTCTTCACGTTCTCGGCCCGTTCGCGGCGCGTGAGGGGCTTGGCGTCGAAGGCGACATGGCAGATCAGGTCGAACGGATCGAGATTCTTGCCAAGCTCGTCAGCGATGGCATCGAGGGCTAAACCTTCGGCCTCCAGTTCCTCGACGATGGCCTGCTTGCGCTCGGCGGCGTTCCAGCGTTTCAGAAACTCGTCGAGGCTGGCGAAACGTTTCCTCAGGGCGTTCTTGGTGAAATCGCGCAGAGATTCGGTGACAAGCTTGCCGTTCTCGTCGAGGTATTCCACCCGCTCGGCGATGACGCGGGCGCCGACGCCATCGACGTAGATCTTGCGCACGGGATCGCCCGTCGGCAGCGGCAGGCCGGGCTGATCGACGATGGTCTCGTCCTCACCCGGCGTCGGCGGGATCGCGTCCTCGCCCTCGGGCCTTGCTGGTTCCTCGTCGGGCGGCGTCATCGGGTCATCCGCGCCTGGCGCGTAGATCTGCACGGGATCGCCGTCGAAGTCCGGGTCCGCGAAATGCGCGGTCGCGCCACGGAAATCGATCAGCGTGAAATAGAACTTCCTGGTGTCCTCGTGCACGCGGGTGCCGCGCCCGACGATCTGCTTGAACTCGGTCATCGAGCCGATTTCACGGTCGAGCACGATCAGGCGGCAGGTCTGCGCATCAACGCCGGTGGACAGCAGGCGTGAGGTCGTGACCAAGACGGGCCACTTCGATTCCGGGTCGATGAAGTTGCCAAGCTGGTCCTGGCCCTCCTTGTCGCTGCCGGTGATGCGCATGACGTAGCGCGCGTTCTCGGTCACCAGATCGGAGTTCTCGTTGATCAGCGCCTGACGCATGCGGGCTGCGTGTTCCTGATCGACGCAGAACACGATGGTCTTCTGGTAGCGGTCGCCGCTTTCCTTGAGGAAGGCCGTGATCTTCTTCGCTGTCAGAAGGGTGCGGTCGTCCAGAACCAGCGTGCGGTCGAAATCCTTGGCGTTGTAGATGCGGTCCTCGACCTCGTTGCCGTCGCGGTCCAGCTGGCCTTTCTCGGGCCGGTAGCCTTCTACGTCACGGTCGATGTGAACTTTGATGACCTTGTAGGGAGCCAGAAATCCGTCGCTGATCCCCTGCTTAAGCGAATAGGTGAATACAGGCTCGCCGAAATATTCCGTGTTGGAGACATATTCCGTCTCCTTCGGCGTGGCGGTCAGGCCGATCTGCGTCGCACCGGAAAAATGGGTCAGGATTTCACGCCAGGCGGAATCCTCGGCGGCGCTGCCGCGATGGCATTCGTCGATCACGATCAGATCGAAGAAGTCCTTCGAGAACTCCTTGAACAGCTTCTGGCGCTCTTCCGGCCCGGTGATCGCCTGATAGAGGCTGAGATAGACCTCGAAGGCGGTGTCGATGCGCCGTTTCCTGTCGAGCGCCAGCGTCAGATTGACCGAGATGCCGTCTTGCCGTTCGATGGTCTTGGCATTGGTTGAAAGCTTTGCCATTGCCGCGCCAAAGGGGCGGAAGTCGTTCACCATCGTCTGGTCGATCAGCACATTACGGTCGGCGAGGAACAGGACGCGCTTGTTGCCTTCGGGGTTCCAGCGCCGTGATTTCCATAGGCGCCAGATGATCTGGAACGCGGTGTAGGTCTTGCCCGTGCCGGTCGCCATGACCAGCAGCACCCGGTCCTGGCCCTTGGCGATGGCCTCGATCGCCGCATTGACCGCGTTGACCTGATAGTAACGCGGCTCCTTGCCGCTGCCGTCGTCGTGGTAGTCCTGAAGAACAATCTCCTCAGATTCACCATTGAGTCCTTTCCAGGCGCGATAGCGCGCCCACAGGTTAGCGGGCGACGGAAAGGCGTCGAGACCGAGGTTCAGCTCGCGCGGCGAACTGGCGCCGGTGCGGTCATGGAATGCGAAGCCGTCGCCGTTCGAGCTGAAGACGAAGGGGATCTTCAGCGTTTCGGCATAGTCGAGCGCCTGCTGTATGCCGTCGCCGACGCTGTGGGAGTTGTCCTTCGCCTCGATCAGGGCGATCGGAATGTTCGGCTTGTAGTAGAGAACAAAGTCGGCCTTCTTCGCCTTGCCGCGCGTCACCAGCTTGCCGCGCACGATGATGCGGCCCTTGGTGAAATAGACCTCCTCCCGAACCTGCACCATCTCGTCCCAGCCTGCGCGCTTGACGGCAGGCAGTATGAACTTGGTGCAGATATCGCGCTCGGTGAGGCTTCGCTTGTCCATACCGGTCAGCCGCCCTCTTGTTCTTCGTTATTTGAAGCTGCTTCGCCGGCGAGATTTTTTTCCTGCACGTCCAACCTCTTCAGACGCTCATACTCTTCTATTGCAAGTACGACGACGACGGGCCGGCCGTGCTTCGCCACCGCAACCGGCTCGGCTCGAGCGAGATCGATCAGTCGTCCGAATCCGTACTTCGCGTCTTTCGCGCTCAAGGTCTGCATTCGACCCCCCGCCTATGCCTGCATCACTTTTGGCCAATTTGGCCCAATGAAGCAATAGCAGCAGTGGCGTCAGATGTATGGAGTAGGTGATCAGGTACCGAGGAAAGTGTTCTTCTGCTCGATCCAGCTCATCGGGAACGGGTCCATAAGTCGCGCAAGCGTAACGGCATCGTTCTGCCGTCCGTCGAGAACCGCCTCAATGATGCCAGGCTCAAGCTGCGTCAGGCGCAGGATGCGCGTCATATAGGACGTCGCGATCCCCTCCCGCTCGGCCAGTTCAGCGATGGTGGCGAACTCACCCGACTCGAGCATCCGCTTCCAGCGGAAGGCACGGGCCAGCGCCTTGACCAGCGTGCTGTCCGGCGTGCGCTCTGGTCGGACGCGGTCGGGCAGTTGCATCTCCTTGCGTCCGCCGCGCTTCACGATGCGGAATGGCACGTGGATTGTGACCGTCTCGGGGACCGCCGTCGCGCGGGTCATGCTGCTGCTCCGATGCTGCCAGACAGCATCTCGCGCGCGAGCCCTCCGAGGCCGTCCATCCGGAGCCGGAAGTTGAGCCCGTTCGTGCCGATATCGACGCGCTCAACCAGCAGCGTGACAATGCGGGCCTGCTCTGCGGGGAAGAGTTCGTCCCACAGCGGATCGAGCTGCTGCAAGGCCGCGCGTGCGTCGGCCTCGGAGATGTCTTCGACGTAGGCACGCGCCGCCTTCAAGGTCCCCGCAACAATCTCCGGCTGGCGAAAGACGGCGCGAAGCTGGTCGATCACCGCCGCCTCGATATCGCCCGCGGGCACGCGGCCGACCGGGCACGACCCAGCGCCATGCTTCAGCACGGTCTGGCTGACGTAGTAGCGGTACAGCCGCCCGCCCTTGCGCGTGTGCGTTGGCGAGAACGCGGCGCCATCGGGACCAAACACCAGCCCTTTCAGCAGCGCGGGCGTGTCCGAGCGGGTGCAGGCGGCGCGCTTGCGCGGGCTTTCCTGCAGGATGGCATGGACGCGATCCCACGTCTGGCGGTCGATGATCGCGTCGTGCTCGCCGGGATAGCTCTCGCCCTTGTGCACCGCCTCGCCGATGTAGGCGCGGTTGCTGAGCATCCGGTAGATGTATTTTTTGTCGATCCGGTTGCCGCGCGGCGTCCGGAGGCCGCGTGCGCCGACCTCCCGCGCCAGTTCCGTGCAGGACCCGATCTCGAGAAAGCGGTCGAAGACCCAGCGAACGTGCGCGGCGCTCTCGTCGTCGACCACCAGCTTCCGGTTCTTGACCCGATAGCCGTAGGGCGGCACCCCGCCCATCCACATGCCCTTCTTCCGACTGGCGGCGAACTTGTCGCGGATGCGTTCAGCCGTGACCTCGCGTTCGAACTGGGCGAACGAGAGCAGGATATTCAGCGTCAGCCGCCCCATCGACGTGGTGGTATTGAAGCTCTGCGTGACCGATACGAAGGTCACGCCGTTCCGGTCGAACACCTCGACCAGCTTGGCGAAATCCGCCAGCGACCGAGAGAGGCGGTCGATCTTGTAGACCACCACCACATCGACCAGCCCATCCTCGATGTCCTCCAGCAGCCGTTTCAGGCCGGGCCGTTCCAGCGTGCCGCCAGAGATGCCTCCGTCGTCATACGGATCCCTGACCAGCACCCAGCCCTCGGAGCGCTGGCTGGCGATGTAAGCCTCGCAGGCCTCGCGTTGGGCGTGGAAGCTGTTGAACTCCTGCTCCAGCCCTTCCTCGGAGGATTTCCGGGTGTAGACCGCGCACCGCAGCTTGCGAAGGAGCTTCGATTTATCGGGTGGCTTCGTCATGTCCGGCCCTCCGCTTGCGCTCCGAGCGTTCGCGGCTGCGAACGATCCACTGGATCGTCCGCTGGCCTGCGGCCACCGCCGCTCACCCCGCGATGGTTCTTGAGCCCGAAGAAGACCCAGCCGTTCCAGCGCGTGCCGGTGATGGCGCGGGCGATGGCGGACAGGGACTTGTAGGGCCGCCCCTGCCATTCGAAGCCATCAGCGGTGACGGTGACGACCTGCTCGACGCCCTGCCATTCTCGCAGCAGCCGCGTGCCGGTGATCGGGCGGTCGCGATCGGCGCGCATGCCGCGCTTCTTCCTGTCGCCGCCGTCCAGTTCCTCGCCGAGCCGTTCCAGCCGCCGGATCGTCTCGGGTTTCAGCCCGCCATAGGCAAGTTCCTGGATACGGTAGGCCAGGCGGGATTCAAGGTAGCGGCGGTTGAACGGCGGCGGCTCGCTGTCGAACAGGTCGCGCCACTGTTTCTTCAGGTCGGGCGTCGGCGTGGTCTTGAGCGCGGCCAGGCGCGCGGGGATGGGATCGGGCTTGTTCATGCATTTCTCCGGTGCGTTGGAGTTGCATGACGGCATTGGTCGGGCGGATAGTGTAGGCAACGTTCTCCAGTATCGTCAGATACTTCGCCCCCATCTCGAATCCGCAACCGAACCAGCCCGAGCGCCAGCACGCCGCAAAGCTCAGTGCGGCGCTCTGCGGGCGTCATCTGGTCGGGCGGGAGCGGATTGGGGCGTTTCATGCAGCCGACCGCTCCGCACGGCCAAGAACGGCAGCGGTGATCGCGCCGCGGTTCCAACGGAAGTTCAGATGGCAGTTGGCGGCGTATTTCGACAGGCTGAAATCCAGCCCATTGGCCTCGTGCCCCGCGCGCTGCAGCAGGTCCATCTGTTTCATCGTCGCCGGGTCGTTCAGCCAGCGACGGCTCTTGATCGAGGCGGTCCCCGTCTCGGTGGCGCGCAGGAAATCGTCTGCGGCGGCGAGCGCCTGCACCCGGGTGCCGATGGCAAGCGGCCGGATCGCCC
>NZ_WMII01000030.1 GCF_009711265.1 Paracoccus shanxieyensis
CCCGCTGGTCAGCGCGATACGCACCGCATCCCTGCGAAATTCATCCGTCCTGCCTGTGCCCATGGTTCATCTCCTTTGCTGCACATTACGTGATCAAAGGAGCGGCACCAAACCGCGACAGGTCCAGAGAGACGGCTGCATCGGCGCTCTTTGCGACCGAAGACGGCAACCCCGCCGCCACCCGCCTGTTCGGTGACGCCCGCGAAACGGTCGAAGAGCTGATCATCCGCGGAGCCCGCGACACCTACTCTCTTTCCGGCGTGTCGCGCGCTGGCCTGACACCGGTGCAATGGCGCTGCCTCCTTCAGGCTCTGATTTGGCAGGAAAGCCGCTTCCAGATCGGCGCTCAGTCCGGCGTCGGCGCTTTCGGCCTGACCCAGATCATGCCCGGCACCGCCGGCGATCTCGGCATCTACCCGGCCTATTATGAGGATCCCTATCTGCAGGTGACCGGCGGTGCACGCTATCTCGCGCAGATGCTCGGCATGTTCGATGGCAACATCATCCATGCACTTGCCGCTTACAACGCCGGGCCCGGCCGCGTGCAGCAATACAGCGGCGTGCCGCCTTTCGCCGAGACTCAGAACTATGTCGTGGTCATCCCGGCGCAGTACAACCGATATCTCGCCATGGTGGGCGGTCCCGATGCGCTTGGCACCATCGATCCCGTGCTGCTGGCCAATGCGAGTTTCAGCCTCTCGGCACATGGTTCCGGCGTCTATGGTGACTATTCCATGGTGTCAGTTCAGGCCGCAGCACAGCGCTTGCATGACATAATTAGTCTTATCGGAACGACAGAAGATCTTCAGGCGTCCATCGCGCTGAACACCTATGCGCGTGCCGAACTGGCCCGGATCATTGCGATCCGCACCCGGCTCAAAGCGGCGCAGACCCAACCCCTGAGTGATGAACAGATCGCGCTGGCCGCCGCACAGGCGGCCGAGCGGCGGTTTATGGATTTTCGATTGGAGGATTTGCGATGAGACGGTTTCTGATCAGCACGGCGCTTTGCCTTAGCCTAGCCAGCGGCGCCTCGGCCCAGGGCGTGCCCACGGTCGATACCCAGAACATCGCCCAGGAAATCCGCCAGCTGCAGCAGATGCTGGAGGATTTCGGGATCCAGAGCGACATCTTCGAGAATGCACTCGAGCAGCTGGACATGCTCCAGCAGCAGTTCGACCAATTGCAGAGCATGTACGCGTCCCTCACCGGGCCGAGGGAAATCCTCGGCCTCATCATGGGCGGCGAGCTGGATCAACTGCTTGAGGACAAGTTCGAAGACATCCCCGGCCTGATCCGCGGCATCCAGCAAGGCGACTGGAGCAATCTGCTCGGGGTCACCGCGGGGCCGATGCGTACCCAGATGCAGCAGGCATTGGCGAGCGCGGGTTTCGACGAAGACTCCCTGCGCGAGATCGCCACCAGCGGCAACCCCGGGGCCGAAGGCATTGCCACGCGGGCCACCACAGGCGCGGTGCTCTCTGCCGCCGCGCAGAACAGCCATCAGGAAGCGGCGCAATCGCTGGCGCGGGTCGAGCGCCTCGTCGCGATGATCCCCGATATGGACGATCTCAAGGCCTCGATGGATCACAACACACGCGTGACGGCAGAACTCGCGATCGCCATGACGCGCATGTGGGAGCTGGAGGCAATTCAGACCATCGGAGCGGGCAATGCAGGCGTTGCCGATGCCGCGACCATTGCCCAGGAGCGGCGTTACATGGACTTCACCATGCCGAGCCTCGAATGACGGCGGGTGCGAGTATGGACCTGCGAGAAGTCGTCGAGGAAGAGCTTGTCTATGGCGCGCTCCGCCGGGAGCGCCAGTGGCGGGTGATCGGTCTGTCAGGGGCTGGGTTCGGGGTTGTGGGCTGCCTTGCCGCAGCGGCAGTCGCAGTTTTCGTCGAGCCGCCGCTGCCTGTGGTGGTGCCCTACGACCCGGAAAGCGGCCTCGCCTTGCCGAACGCGACTGTTCAGGCGGTGCGACTGTCAGAGCGCCCGGCGGTGATTGAGTCTCAGATCTATCGCTACATCCTTGACCGCGAGACCTATAATCAGCTCGACAACGACCTGCGGGTGAACCGGGTGCTGGCACAGTCCATCGGCGCAGCGGAGGCCAGCATGCGGGCGATGTGGACCAGTGGTCAGGAGAGTTTTCCTCCGACCCGCTATGGCGCCACATCTGAGATGGCGGTCGAGATCGCCAGCATCACCCTGATCGGCGAGAACCGGGCGCAGGTTCGGCTGCGCAAGCGCCTGACAAGCCCGCAGGGGGGCCAGGTCGGCCTCTTCACCGCAACGCTGATGTTCGAATTCCGCCCGGAGCGCGCCCGCAGCATCGACGATGTCTGGCAAAATCCCTTCGGCTTCACCGTCACCCAATATGCCATCAGATCGGACCGGTCGGAATGAAGCTCGCCCTGCCCCGCCTACTCCTCGCCTCCCGGCTTCTTTCCGCAATCCTGATCGTCGCGGCCCTGCCAGCATTCGCCGAGATCACACCGCGCCCCGGATCGCATGACAGCCGGGTGCGCGTGGCAACCTGGACCGAGGGTCAAGTTTACCGTGTGGTCACCAACTTGACCCGCGTGACTTCGATAGAGTTCGGAGAAGGAGAAACCATCCGCTCGATCATCGCGGGCGACACGGCGGGATTCCAATTCGACGGCGTGCCGGGCGGCCGGGCCTTTGCCATCAAGCCGGTGGCGTCAAATGTGGCGACCAACATCACCGTCTATACCAACCGGCGCTCCTACTACTTCCATGTCGTCGAAGCGCGCGAGACCCCGCATTATGTCGTGCAGTTCCGCTATCCGGATGCTGCCACGCCTGCAGTCAATGCCGTCGCTGCCGGTGCGCCGAACAGCAATTATGCCGTGAGTAGCCAAACCGAGTTCACACCGACAGCGGTCTGGGACGATGGCACATTCACCTATTTCCGTTTCCCGCGGAACGCGCCGATGCCCGCGATCTTCCGCTGGACCGGCGGGCGTGAGCGCACCGTGAATTCTGTCGCACAGGAAGAAGGCGTGATCCGAGTGTCGGGCGTTCACCGCCAGTGGGTACTGCGCCTCGGCGAAGAGATCATCTGCATCCAGGATATGTCAGGCGCTGAAGGCGCAGCATCGTCATGAGCAGCGATCCCGACGACCTTGCCACCCGCCTCAAAGCCATAGAAGCCTCCACGGGAAAACGTAAAGCGCCCGCACGTCCCTCTCTCTTTGCGGCTTTGTTCGGCAGCGCCGCCATCCTGATGATTGGTGGATTGGGTTGGATGTTGCTGCAGCCAAAGCCCGAGCCCAGCTTGCCAACGGCCGCTGCTGAAGAGTTCCAGAGCGCAGGGTCGGGCTTCGGCGAATTCCCCGCGACCCCGCTTCCAGAACCTGCTCCGGCACCCGCGCCGGTTCCTGAAGGGCCAAGCGCCGCAGAACTCGAACTGCGAGAAACCCTCGCCAATCTGCAAGCCGAACTGGCCGAGTTGCGCGCGCGGCCCGTCGAGACCGGCGATCCAGCAGCGCAGGCGGCAATCGCGGATCTGACAGCACAGCTGGCGGCTATGGACGCGTCGAACGCAGAAGCCCGCAGCGCTCTTGAGCGCCAGCTTGTCGAGCGGGACCGCGAACTGGAGCGCATTCGCATGGATCTTGAGATCGCTCGGCTTGAAGCGCCCGGCATCGGCGAAGACGATGCAAGGCTTGCCGAACTCGAACGCCGGCGGGCCGCCGAGGCCGCCGCGCGCGAGGCCCGCATTACCTCCCCCATGCTGGCTTGGTCCGGCGTGGGTGGGGGAGCGAATGGAGAATCCGAGGTCGAAGCCGCCCGGTTGAGCGCCGACGAGGCTTTTGTGAGGGGCGGCGCGGCGGTGGCGCCCATGACCCGCGCCGAGATCATCGTGAACCCCGGTCATACCGTGGTGCAGGGCACAATGATCCAGGCCGTGCTGGAATCCGCCATGGACAGCACCCTGCCCGGCGTGATCCGGGCGGTCGTCTCAGAAGATGTACATTCCTTTGACGGCACCCGCATCCTGATCCCGCGCGGTGCCCAGTTGATCGGGCGCTACCGCTCTGAGGTCTCGCTCGCGCAATCCCGTGTGATGGTCGGCTGGGATCGGATCATCCTTCCCGACAACCAGACGGTTCAGATCAGCGCTTTCGGGGGCGATGAGCTCGGCCGGTCTGGTGTCACCGGCGATGTCGACAGCCGCTTCGGCACCCGGTTTGGCTCGGCCGCACTCATTTCCCTGATCGGCGCGGTCCCAGCAGCGGCCGCCGCGAGCATCGATGACGACACGACCTCGGATGCGGCAAGCGATGTGGCCACGGACCTTCGCGATGCCAGCCGCAGTGTGATGCAGGACTATCTCTCGATCCGTCCGGTGATCCGCGTGCCGCAGGGAACGCGCATCACCGTGATGGTCGACCGCGATCTGGAGATCCTCTGATGGCGGCAAGCTATCTCGAAGCCTCGCTGGCACGGCTGGGGGATCCGATCCGCCGCCCTGATGTGATCGAGATCTGCATCAACCCCGATGGCCGGGTCTGGGGCGAGTTCCAGGGCGATCACTTCATGCGAGACCTGGGTCAGCCGCTCACGCAGATCGAGATCAGGGACCTTGGCAACCAAATCGCATCGGCGGCCAACACGACGCTCAGCAACCGCAAGCCTATCGTGTCGGTCAGCATTCTTTGGGGGGATCGTCCGATCCGGGCACAGGTGATCCAGCCGCCGGCGGTCGAGGGCGGATTTTCCATCTCGCTGCGATTCTTCTCGACGCTTCCCCTTGAGCAAATCAGGCTCGGTTTTCTCTATGGGCGAGAGCGCAGCCTTGAGGGCCTGCGCAAAGAACGCAATCTCGCTCTCCGAAAAGTGGTCACTTCCGGCGAGATCGATGCGGCTCTACGCTTTTGTGTCGAAAACAAGCTGAACATGATCGTTTCCGGCGGCACATCCACCGGCAAGACGGTCGCCGCCCGCAAGATCATCTCCCTGATCCCGGATGACGAGCGCATCCTGACCATCGAGGAAGCTGCCGAACTCAGGCCCGAGCAGCCAAATGTCGTGACGCTGATCTCGGACCGGGAATCTGACGCGCGCAGTGCGGATGCGCTCCTGACCTCAACCTTGCGGATGCGACCCGATCGGATCGTTCTGGGCGAGGTGCGCGGCAAGGAGGCCATGACCTTCCTCGAGGCGATCAACACTGGCCATGGCGGATCGCTGACGACGCTTCACGCCGAGACACCGCAGCTCGCCGTCCGGCGTCTTGCCATTGCCGCCCTGAAGACGGACCTTCCGATGACCTATGCCGACATGATCACCTACATCGAAGGCTCGATCGACGTGATCATTCAGGCCGGCCGCCATGAGGGGGCCAGAGGCATCACCGAATTCTACTTGCCCGGCATTGGTGCTGACGAGGCGCCCTCACGCCTTGCCGCCGAATGATGAAAGGAAAGCCGATGCGTATTCTCGCTCTTGTCGCGGCCGTCTTCGCCACCACACTTCCGGCCATCGGCCAAACGCCCGTCACCAACGACCTGACGCCCACGCTTGAGCCACAGAGCTACCGGATCTGCAATGACAGGCCGGAGCGTCCGGCCTGGGTCGAGGAATTGCACATCCGGGAAGCCTGGAAGGCCGTTACTCTCATGGAACTCTACGAGGTTCGGGCTTGGGAAAGCATCGCATCCACGCAGGACTGCTCTTGCGAAACCCGCTTCCCGGACTGGACGGCGGCTGACGAAGAGTACCGCGAGCGGTATATCGAGCTACCCCAGGGTGAGCAGACCGCGCTTCGCCGGGAACTCAGAGCGCACCAGCGCACCATTGCGGATCGCGTCCAGTCCATCTGCGAAGCGCAGGGCAACTGGTAATGGGTGTCGTCAGCTGGATGGTCGGTTCAGCCGATAGCTTCCTCGCCTCGGCTGCGGAATCGCAGTTCGGGGCTGTTGCGAGCAATATCGGCACGATCACCCTGCTGATGGTCACGCTCTCCCTGATTGGCCTCTGCATCAACATGGCCTTCCAGTATCGCAGCATGGATGGCGCGACCTTCTTCTGGTACTTGCTGAAGCTGACCCTGATCGGGTTCTTCGCCTTCAACTGGACCCGCTTTAACGCGGTCGCGAATGCGGTGATCGGCGGCCTCGACTATATCGCAGGGGCCCTGGTCTCTTCGGTTGGGGGTGGTGGGGCTGGCGCGACACATTTCGCGGGCGAGTTCGATGATCTGATCGAACAGTTCTCGGCCTATCTGAATGCCATCGGCAATAACTTGGGGTGGATGACAGGCGCGATCCTGGGCGGCATCGGCCTCATCCTTCTCAGCATACTCGGTTTCATGACCGGGATCGTGCTGATCTTTGCCAAAATGATGCTTTCGCTAATGTTGGGCCTCGCGCCAGTGATGATCGCCCTGTCGCTCTTCGATGCGACCAAGGACTTCTTCCATCGCTGGGTGTCGACCACCGTCAGCTATGCCTTCTACCCGGTGGTGATCGCCGCGATGTTCTCGACTGTGGTGGGCATGGCAAACGCCCTCCTTGCGCAGGTCGGAGACCCGGAATCCGCCACCAACATCGGCTCACTCATCCCCTTCTTCGTCATGATCTTCCTGGCGAAGGGCTTCGTCGCAGCCACGCCGCTGATCGTGCGCGGGCTGTCGGGGAATTTCATGGTCGTGGCAGGACCAGCGGTTGCAGCCGGGACTGCGGCCATTACCCGCGGTATGCTGAATACGCGCAGCGTGCAGGCGCGCGAGCGAATGGTAAATCTCAGCACCGGCGAAATGGTAGGTCGCCAGATCGCCCAGAATGCACCTGCCGTGAAATCCGCGGCTCTGGCCGCCGGCGGTCAAATCGTCCGGATCGCTGAGAGGGCCAGGCGGCTCGGGAAGTAGTCGAGCGCAGGGAACCTACCGTTCAAGTTTAGTACCGTAACGAGGAGAGATAAGATGCTGTACACCTTCGCGGAATTCCAGATTCAGGGTTATGTCGGCCGCAGAACCGAGCTTGGCGGCGGCAAGGTGCTGAAGGTCAGCATCGCCGCAACCGACAGCTGGAAGGACAAGGACAGCGGCGAGTTGCGCGAGCGCACGGACTGGAACACCGTCACCCTCTTCGAGCGCAGCACGGCAGGTTTCGCCTGGCTGAAAGAGAACCTGAAACCCGGAGACCTCGTCCATGTGAGGGGGCGGATCGGTGAAAGCAATTACGCCAAAGACGGGCAGACCTTCTATGAAACATCGCTCACGGCTGATCGGTTTGCCGTCGTGCCGGTCGGGAAGGATGGGTAAGGGTTGCACTGCCACCCGCCTTCGCAGCCGCCTTTTGCACCAGATGTATCTCGCTGGCTATTCGGGCCGCGACTTGCCACGCTGGCTGCGTCTGCTGCTGGCCGGCTCGTGCTGGCACCGGGCGTGGCTGCGAGGGCGATTGGGCTTCTTCGTTGAGAACGGGATAGGCTACGGACCTGCCAATCCCTATCCCGGTTACTTTTCGACCGAGAAGCGAGAGAAGGCGTCCCCTGAACAGGTGCAGTAGTGATCCGCGTCTGCCTCAAAGGCGTGTAACAGGGTCTTTCGGCTGTCAGTCACACTCTGACCCAAGGGTTAAGCAAGACCACTCCTGTGTCTTTGAAATCACCGGTGTTGCGGGTCACGACTGTGAAACCATGGACCAGACCCGTCGCCGCTATGAGTGCGTCCCGCTCTGATCTCGGATCAGGAACATGAAGACCCGCGCATCGCAGTGCCACGCGTGTATCTATCGGCAACACCCGGTCCTGGAACTCCGGCAGGACCCGTTCTGCGAACCATGCCCGGAGCAAGGCTCCCTGCGCCGCATCGCGCCGCTCGATGCGGCGCACGCCGATATCCAGTTCCATCACGGTAATTGCAGAAATGAACAGTGCCGCGGCATCCTGACCGCTCAGCCAGGCGGTGACATTGGCATCGGCCCTGCCATCCCCCGCCTTGCGCAACTCGGAAATCACATTGGTGTCGAGCAGAAACATCAGGACAGATCGGCCGGTCGGGACATGATCTCAGTCTTGCGCGGCTCAAAGTCGATGTCCGACAGCCCCGGCACCGCAAGTGCATCGAGGATGTTGCGGCGCTGGCCGCTCATCTGCTGATATTGGGCAAAGCTCATAAGGACATGGGCCGGTCGGCCTCTGTCCGTGATGAACACGGGACCGTCAAGCGCCGCCCGTTTTGCGCGGGCCAGATCCTGGTTCAGTTCACGGCTGCTGATCGTATGAATCGTCATCGCGGCCTCCGATTGTGGTTACGTTACTACATGTGAAACCTGCGACGAAAGTCAAGGCTGGGGATCTTGGCGATCAGTCTTCTGCGGATGAGCATGACCACATAAGAGATCATCAACCCCAGCACCATTGGCACCAGAACGCCCGAGGCGATGTGGAAGAACCACCCCAGCATCAGCGCCAGCATGACGCCCAGCGTGATGTTCAAAAGGGCCGGTGGTGCGGCGGTCGGCGTGGGCTGTGTCATGACGATCCCGAAGCTCTGTCCCTATCGGGTTAGAAGGAACCGAAGGCTGTGCCAAGCACGATCACGGCCACAAGGGCAACAAGCGCGCTGACAATGGCGGCCATGACGATGTCCAGATAGCTTTCGCGATGCGTGCAGCCACAGACCGCAAGCATCGTGACCACCGCGCCATTATGCGGCAAGCTGTCCAGCGTACCCGAGGCGATCACGGCCACCCGGTGCATCAGCGCAGGGTCCAGCCCTGTGTCTGACGCGATCTGCATGAAGGTGGGGCCAAGGGCCTGCAGCGCAATGGTCATCCCGCCCGAAGCCGATCCGGTCAACGCGGCAAGGATGTTCGTCGCTACCGCCAGTGACACGAGCGGCCCGCCTCCGATGCCCAGAACCCAGTCCCGCACCATCTCGAACGCAGGCAGGGCCGCCACGACCGCGCCGAACCCCACAAGGCTTGCCACGCTCATGATCGGAAGTACTGCGGCCGTCGCGCCCGAGTCGATGCTTTCGCGCAGATTGCGAAAGCGGCGCCGGTTCATGGCAACCAGCACGATGCAGGCGACCAGAAGCGCAAGCGCCACCGACCAGACCCCGCCGACAGCCGACAGGGTGGTTTCGCCCCATGCGGGCTGCGAGAGGAAGTCGAAATCCATGCTGGGCAGCACGAACTGCGTCAGGATCAGGTTGACCACGACAACCAGAACCAGCGGCAGAATGGCCAGGCCGATCGGTGGCCGCCCGCCCCAGGATCCGGCGCGGCTGATCTCGGCAGGGTCAAACTCGCGTGCGGTGCTGGCCAGCTCGCGCGAGACGGCGGAGCCTTTTTCGGCCGCGCCATAACCCTCGCCCCGCGCCTTGGCCTGACGTTCGCGGAAGGAAAGCCAGCCCAGGCCGATGGCCGCCATGATGATGCTGGCTATGATGCCAAGCCCAGGTGCGGCAAAGGGGGTGGTACCAAAGAACGGCATCGGAATCGCGTTCTGGATCGCAGGCGTTCCCGGCATGGCCGACATGGTGAAGGTCGAGGTTCCAAGCGCGAGTGCCGCCGGAAGCAGCCTGCGCGGCACGCTTCCCGCCTTGAACAGCGCCTGCCCCATTGGCGCCAGAACGAAGAACGCCACAAACAGGCTGACACCGCCATAGGTGACCATCGCGCCCGCAGCCACCACGGCAAGGATCGCCCGCGAGGGGCCGAGCCGGCGCGTCATGTAATCGGCGATCGCTGAAACCGATCCGCTGTCGTCCATCAGCTTGCCGAACAATGCGCCCAGCAGGAAAAGCGGAAAGAACTGCGCCACAAACCCCGCCGCCGCAGGCATGAAGGTCTGCGTCCAGTGCGCCAGCATCGGCTGACCGGAAAAAAGCGCCGCCACCGCAGCAGCCAAAGGCGCCAGCAGCAGGATTGTCCAACTGCGGAACGCAAGCACCATGATCAGGGCAAGGCCCAACAGAATACCCAGCAGACCCAGCATGTCAGAGCTCGTCCGCCAGCGCGTCGATATCGAAGGTCGAACGCACCCCGATGTCCTGAATATGGGTGCGGCCGAAATCCTCGGCGGCGCGGCGCCCTTCGTCGAAGAGCATCTTCAGGAAGTCCCATTCGGCATTCAGCTTCGAGGAATGTCCAAGGTCCACCATGATGTCCGAGGTGATGCGATGCAGGCGCATCTCTTTCCAGTACCGCGCCTCGCCATTGCCGGGGTCGATGACACGGCGCAGCAGCGCCATCATCCGCAACTCTTTCAGTAGCTGGGCGTTGAAAGAGATCTCGTTCAGGCGGCTTGCGATCTCGCGCGCGGTGCGCGGCGTCTCGCGCCGCTCGACCGGGTTGATCTGCACCAGAACGGTATCGAGGCTTTCACATTCACGCACGAGCGGCGTCATCGTCGGGTTGCCCGCATAGCCGCCGTCCCAATAGGGCACGCCGTCGATCTCGATGGCCTGGAACATCGATGGCAGGCAGGCCGAGGCGAGCAGCACATCGGCCGTCACCTCATGCTTGCGGAACACCCTGCCTTGCCCGGTGTGCACATTGGTTGCCGTGATGAACAGCTTGACCGGCCCGGTCGCCAGCGCGTCGAAATCGATCAGGTCTGTCAGGATGTCGCGCAGCGGGTTCCCTGCCGCCCCACCCAGCGAATAGGGCGAGATCAGCCGCGCCATCAGATCCATGGCGATGAAGGCGGGCGAGTTGTCCAGCGTCCATTTGCCCGTCAGGACCTCCAGCGGCCCGCGCTTGAACGGGCTGAAGCGCGCGGCATCGGCCGTCCGGCGCCAGAAGGCGGTCAGCATCTCACGCGCGGTCTGCCGCCCGCCGGTGGCCATGCCGGCCGCCAGGATTGCCGCGTTCATGGCGCCGGCCGAGGTGCCGGAAATGCCATCGATCTCGAACCAGTCTTCCTCGAGGATGCGGTCCAGAACGCCCCATGTAAACGCCCCATGCGAACCGCCCCCCTGCAAGGCGAGGTCGATGGGAAGGGTTTTTCGCGTCTGCGATTTCGGGTTGCTGGCCATTTCGGCGCCTTTCAGTCAATTCATTGCAAGAAAATGGCGCCCGAAGCCGGGCGCCCTAGGGGATCAGGCGGCGGGCACCGCTTGCCCGCGAAGCCTCCACGCCATCGCACCAAGGGCCGCGCCAATGGCGATGAGGTCGAGCCCCAGCATCAGCCCGATCAGCCACAGCGCAGTGACCGGCATCGCGGCAAAAAGCACAAGCGACAGCACGACCGAGAGCACCCCGCTGGCAAAAACCCAAAGCCAGTTGGGCAAGGGACGGATCGTCAATGCGAAGACAACCTTCGACATCCCCTCGATCATGAAGAAGATGATCAGCAGAAGCGACAGCAGCAGCATCCCCTGCGCGATGTTGCGCAAGAGCAGAATGCCCAGCAACACACCAAGTATGGCCGAGATGATCTGCAGCCAGAAGTTCGGCGCATGGCGTGCGCTGATCAGGCCGATGGCCTGAATGATGCCGCTGGCGATCAGCAGCCAGCCGAACACCACGACGGCAGCAGCCGAAGAAAAGGCCGGGAAGACGATGGCGACGATCCCCGCGACGACCAGCAGCGCCGCCTGTACCAGGTGGAAGGTCGAATGGCGGCGCACCGCATCGCGCGCGGCTTCGCGGTAGGTCTGTGCAGCGGCGGCAAGACTGATCGGCATGGCATTGACTTCCTTGTTCAACAGGGTGCTTCCCGCCGGGCAGCGGGTGTTGCCTTCCCCGACCCGCAGGGCCGGATATGGATCAAAATTGGCACAGGACCGTGAAGCCCATGCCAGACAATCAATTTTTCATCGCCATGATGCGGTCGTGTCGCGAATGTGGTGGAAATTGGCGAGCAGCGCGCTCCGAGCATGTAACGTTGGCTCCGGTCAGGCCGCGAGGTCAAGAGACATCGGCACGAGAGGCTGAGAAAGGGTTTCCCAGCCATCGACTTTTCGCATCTGGATCTGCCCTGACGCCAGGAGCGCCCAGAGCAGCATCGGCACGGTTTCAGCGCAGGGCAGCACGGTCTGGGTCTTGATGCGGCGGCGGAACTCCTCGTTCAGACGCTCAATGGCGTTGGTGGTCCGTGCGGATTTCCATTGCGACGGATCGAGGCGGGTGAAGCTGAAGAGGCGATCGCCGGCCTCCTCAAGGCTATCGGCCACGGCCCGGCACTTGAGCTTCCACTTGCGGAGGAAGGCCTTGCGGCGCGTCTCGATCTCGGCGGCGCTGTCGGCGTAGATCATGTCGCGGTAGTCTTCGCTCAGCTCGTCATGCAGGCGCTTGGGCGCGTGGCCAAGCAGGTTGCGGTGCTTGTGAACCGTGCAGCGCTGGATGGGCAGGTCCCCGCCCCAGAGCGCCACAAGCGCGGCTTCAAGGCCGGGGGCGCCGTCAACGATTACGAACTCGGGCCGCCTGAGGCCCCGCGCGTCCAGGTCGGCAAGGAAGCTGCCCCAGGCAGCCGTGCTTTCGCCGCCCATGTTCCTGATCGAGAGGAGCACCTTTTGTCCGTCGCGGCGGATGCCGATCGCCGCCAGCACCGAGATGTTGGTGGCCTTGCGGTCCAGCCGGGTCTTGATGACGGTGCCGTCGAGGATGAGCCGCACGATATCCTCCTCGGCCAGGTCGCGGGTGGACCAGGCGTCCCAGTCGACCTTCACCTTGCGCCAGGCCCGGCTGACCACGTCCTTGCTCACCGCCCCCTCGAACAGTCCGAACAGCGCCCGCTTGACCCGGCGCGTGTTGGTGCCGGCCAGGTAGACCGCCGCGATCAGGGCCTCGGCCTTCTTCGTCAGCCGCCTGTAGCGGGGCAGTGCCTTCGATCGCCATTCGGTGATCTTGCCGGCTTCGTTCTCGATCCGAGCACGAGGAACCCGCACCGTCTCGGTGCCGAATGTGCCGGTCAGCTGCCGATCGCGGTGCCCGTGGCGGTAGCCCCTGGCCCGCTCATTGCCGCGGCCGTAACGAAGCCAACCAAGAAAGGCGGCAAGTTCCTCTTCGAACATGGCTTCAATGGTGGCCCGGACATTCGCCCGCAGGCGATCCTCGATCGGATCATACCCGCCTGCGTCGGGCAGCGGCGAAAAGGACGAGCTATCGGTATTCTGCTTCATGGCGTGATCTCCCTGGCGGTTGCCGCCGCCGGTTGGGTGGGTGTTGGTTCACCCGGAGATTACGCCGCCAGACAATTTCTACCACTTCCGAGACACGACCGAGCGGGAAGGGCGGAAAGCTGTCTTGTGGCGGTGCGGCACCGCCATCGCAGCGACAGCCAGACAGCGGACACTCATACGGGCTGCCATGGTCAACCGGGCTGAAACCGCCTGACGGGCGGAAAGCGGCCTGTCGGCAATTCCGCGTGATGACAGCTGCCACTCTGGCACAGAGCATGCTCAAACGGGGCGAAGCAACGCCCTGCCCGACGCTCCGAGCAGGCGGCAAGCCGCCTGGCAACGGTGGAGGTCTTCAGCCTATCAGGATTTGAGCCCGCCACCTGCTATCCGCTAATCTATCTCGGCGAGGTGCCGAGAACGACCTGCTTGGGAAACTGCGATGAACGATCCTACTCACTTCCTGAACATACTCATGCGAATGTCGTCATCGAACAAGGTGCCTTTCCGCCACGATGAGATGAAGCCCCGATCCTTCAACCATGTAACGAACTCGAGGTTCACTTCGCTGCCTTCAATCTTCGGCGTTGAGAAACCCGGTTTGATGTCGGGAAGTGGATCAGGCAGTGAACGCAGGATATCTCTCACTTGCTGATCATCGAACATCCTTTGAAGCATGTTGAACAAAGTTATCTGTGTGGAAAGAGGCTGGGAGTTGACGATGACCGCACGTGCGGCGTCGACTCCGAGGTTGTCGATCTTCACGCCAGTTCGAGCGAGTATTCTGCCAACGATGGCCGCGCGGGACGATATGTCAGCCAGCAGGCTAAGATCCATCTTTTGAATTATCTTCAGCCTGTTTTCATCGCCAATGTCCGCTTCCAACAGATTCTGCCGGAAGTCGTCGGCTAGATCGCACTCGCCTTCAGCCTCGAAGAACTCTGCAATGTTCCTTGTTACGAATGCGATGCCTAATGTTGGATCGTCGCTGAGATGCAAAAGGTTGGTCGCGGAGAAGGTTATGGTATTCTGCTCGACCAGTATCTTGGTCTTTGCTGCACTGAGCTGCTGCGGGAAGACTTTGAACCGTCTCGGAAGCACTTTGACATAGGCCGAATATGTTTCCTCGCTCAATGCGTCGTTCTCTAGGATGAACTTGCGCAATGGTGCCGCCCGATCTCCGTCCGGAACTTGGTGGTCGGCAAGCGCACGCAAGGTGGCCGGTCTGTTCAAGAACGACGTGAGTACTTCCGCATCGTAGTTGCTGCTGCCAATAAACGCTAAGCAGTTTACCCAAGTCGCCTCGATCTTTGCTATCCGAAAAAGCGTGGCGTGGAGACCATCGGGGACTTGATCCAAGGTTGGGACCGATGTCGACTGCATCTCGAGGAATTCTGCAATGGATTCAACTTCCACGTCGGCCCGGCCGATGACGCGTTGAATGGTCGAAATGCTCTCACGGCAATTGTTCGGCAGACGAAGCAGGACGTTCCGAAGATACTCGCCGAAACGGCCATCGATCTTGGCTAGAAGCGGCGCGCTTCCGGACTCGAGTACCAACGTGTAGTTTTGCTCGCCTGACCGATCAACTTCCCTGATACCGAGGACGACTCGGAATATGAAATTCAGGTTGTCGATGGAAAGCTCATAGAGACCGCCGTCGAACAGGACCCTTATGACGCCCGGGTAAGCCTCCACGGCGGCTAGGTCGGTCGCTTCGACGTCGAGCGGTTGCAGTCGTTCGGCTGGGACATCGACCCCCTGCGCCAAGATGTCAGCCAACCTCTCTGAGACGAAGTTTGATATGGCCGGGTGCCTGCCGGCAAGACCCTTCAGGTCCGCATTCGACATGTGGCTCATGATGTGCGCAACATGCATCAGGTTTGCGGGACTGGTCAGTGCCGCCGCGACGAACCCAGGCCACGTCCTCGCCATTCCAGAAATGAGAGCCGCGACCGCCGTGCCTCTGGCGTAGTAGCTTGACAGGAATGTCTCGCAGCCCGCGAAATCGGTCGCGATGAAGTTGAGCAGACGCTTTTTCTGCATCCCATACGAAGAGGGATCCGCAAGCAGGCAGTCGACGATCGTCACGTTGAGAACGTAGGTTCGGCTGAAATCCTCGTCGCGCATCGCGGCGATGACCTCCTTCGGATTGTCTATCTGAAAGTTGGGATCTGGAGTTCTGAAACCGCGAATGTGGATCAGAAACTTGTTATCGCTGGGAGATAGACGCCCTGAATGGAAAAGGGATGTGTACTGGTAGTACGTGTCATCCAGATAACCCTCCAGAACCAAGAAGCGAGCCAGATCGGCGCCGTCTCCAAATTCGTCGAACAGCCCATCGACTTCATCTGAATTTTCTCGAATGACTTCGTTGAATTTAGTCATTCGCAAGTTGCCTAATTTGGCCCTCAGTTCGCGAATTTGCTTGAGTGAAGAGTCTCTAAATTCCGCAGACTTCTTTTCAACGTCCTCTTTGCGCTGTTGGAAGGTTCTATGGGGATCAACCTTCGCCTGTAAATTGCCTACTTGGAGGTGATGCTGGTGACCGTGTATTGAAGTGGTTAACAGTTGGCTCGCTCCCATTATTGCTTCAAGACGCTCATCGTTAGCAAGGTTGCTCAGAGAAATCATGGCACTATGATTGAGGCCAACACGGCTGTGTCCCTCGGGAACCATCTCTACGATGGCCATCGCATAGCTCCGGCGCAACTCGGTCAGATCGTTCGGCAGCTGCTTTTCACCTTGATCGACAAGCGTCTCGAGGCGAGATATCTCGACTTTGCATCGGGACTCGCTCGTCGCGATGTATCGATCATGACTTCGAAGAACCCCTGCCAGATGCCCCTTTCCGCGATGAAGGTTCTCGAAATCGCTTGGGAACACGTTCTTGTATATCAAGACCGCCAACAGCTTGTTGACGTCTAGGCTGGTTTCGTTCTCGGTTTCGAGATTGGCGACGTAGATAGCATACTCATTAAAAATATTCTGTATGAGCCTGAGGTCGTTCAGATATCGCGAAACCTCCCGCAGGAACCGCTGATCGAACCTATCGTCCAGGGAGAGCCGCTTGCCCTGCTCCAGCAATTTGTCGATAGAATTCGAGCTATTGATGATAGGGATGACTGGAATAATGAATTCGAAGAACTTGGTCCTATCCGTGTTCACGAACATATCGTCGCGAAGGGCATAGAGAAACCGGATGTGTCGCTTGCCGCGCAGATTGGCGTTCACCAGGCTATTGATTTCACGCAGCGTGACGAATATTTCAGCGTTGTTAAATCTATCTAAGTCCTCGATGACGACAAGATCATATTGCGTAGACTGGAAGAAGTATATGATCTCGTCTAAATGGCGATTAAGGGTAAGCGGCGTCTGAACCCCACGTTGCGTGGCTGACGCGCTGCTGCGAAGTCCTTTTCATCGGCTGATGGGGAGTGCGTTTCGCAATGTGTGCCAAGAATTCGTTTCTCACCTCCCTGGGCGTGGAGATTTATGCCTCTGGTCATCGGCGGTGGCCGGATGAGGTGAAGGCTCGGGTGGTCGCCGATACACTGCAGCCGGGGGCCACGGTAAGCGTCTCGGCATGAGCAAACCTGAGGCTGCCCGCTACCGTATGACGAACTGGAAGTCCTACAACGAGGCTTTGAGGCGGCGTGGATCGCCACTGATCTGGATGGACAAGGACATGGTGTGGCTGGCGAACAAGGCGGGTCGTCGTGGTCGCCCGCCGGTGTTCTCGGATGCGGCCATCCAGTTCTGCCTGATGGTGAAGGTGCTCTTCGGGCTGCCGCTTCGGCAGACAACCGGAACGGTGGCCAGCATCCTGGAGGTGGTCGAGCTCGACTGGCCCGTGCCGGACTTCTCCACCATGAGCCGCAGACAAAAAACCCTCACTGTCCAGATATCCTGCCGGCGCGCACCAGGTCCTCTGAACCTGCTGGTGGACAGCACCGGGATCAAGTTTCTCGGCGATGGAGAATGGCTGGCGCACAAGCATGGCACCCACCGCAAGCGCCAGTATCGCAAGGTCCACCTGGCAATGGATACAGACACCGGCGACATTCGGGCGGTGGAGTTCACTTCCAGCCGCGAAGGCGACGGTCCTGAGCTATCTGACCTTCTGAAGCAGATTCCGCCGGAGGGGCTGGTCGGCACCGTGACCGGCGACGGTGCCTTCGACACCCGGCGATGCCACACCGCAATCGTGGACCGTGGCGGCACGGCCATCATCCCGATCCGGAAGAATGGTCGCCTCTGGAAAGAGGACTGCCCTGCCGCTCGCGCTTGCAACGACATCCTCAGGGCGACCAAACGTTTCGGTCGGGCGAACTGGAAGGTCTGGTCCGGCTATCACGTCCGAAGTCGGATCGAGGCAAGGATGCGCTGCCTCAAATCCTTCGGTAAGCGCATCGCCTCGCAAGACCCCGACAGACAAGCGGCCGAGATCTACATCCGCGTCGCGCTCATGAACCGCTTCAACGCACCCGGCACCGCCGAAATCGAGCGCCTGGCCTGAGCTTAATGGGTAAGGGAGAGCCCTGCTCCGACGCCGAGTTCTGCAACAATGCCCAACAACGCCCATGAAAATTGCTTTTCGCAAGCATGCTTTCGAATTGTCCCCGGCGCGGGCCGGGCGTAGTCTGGCCCTCAGTCGAATGTCAGGGACCGAACCGATGAAACCTGCCCAAGCGCCCCGCCGATCCCTTCTGCCGCTGCTGGTCCTGGCCGTTCTGGCCGGGCTGGTCATCGGTGCCGTCTGGTGGGCGACGCGCCCCGGCCCCCTGCTGATCCAGGGCGAGGTCGCGGCCCCGCGGGTCGATGTCTCGGCCCGCACCTCGGGCCGGGTCACGCGGATCGAGGCCGATCTGGGCCAGCGGGTCGAGGGCGGCCAGCTGCTGGCCGAACTGTCGAACCCGCAGCTGGTCACCGCCCATGCCGCCGCAGCATCAGGGCTGGAGGTCGCCCGCGCCTCCGAGGCCGCCACGGGCGCCACCCGGCCCGAGGTGATCCGCGCCCGCGAGGCCGAGTTGGCCGCGGCCCAAGCCGATCTGCGCCTTGCCGAGGAACAGCTGGGGCGCGACACCGGCCTGTCGCAGCGGGGGTTGCGCCCGCAGGCGGCGCTGGACCAGTCCACGCGCAACCTGGATGCCGCAGCAGGCCGGGTCGAGGCCGCCGAGGCGCAGCTGGACCTGGCCCGCGCCGGTGCCTCGCCCGAGGAACGCGATGTCGCCGCGGCCCAGGTCGCCCAAGCCGAGGCCGCGCTGGCCCAACGCCAGGCCGATCTGGACGAGCTGGAGATCTTCGCGCCGATGTCCGGCGAGATCTCGGGCCGCATGATCGAGCTGGGAGAGAATGTCGGCCCCGGCGCGCCCCTGTTCACCATCGTCGATCTGGACCAGGCCTGGTTCACATTCAACCTGCGCGAGGATCTGCTGGCGGGGCTGGCCGTAGGCGACCGGCTGACCGTCCGCATCCCCGCGCTGGATGTCGAGACCGAGGCCGAGATCACGCTGATCAACGTGCAGGGCCAGTTCGCCAGCTGGCGCGCCACCCGCGCGACGGGCGATTTCGACCTGCGCAGCTTCGAGCTGCGCGCCCGCCCGGTCCAGCCGCTGGAGCGTCTGCGCCCCGGCATGTCGGCCCTGATCCAGCTGGACCGCTAGGCCATGCTGGCGGTCATGGCGCGCGAGTTCCGCTTGCTGCCGCGCCGCCCGGCGCTGGCGGGGCTGGTCGTGGTGCTGCCGCTGATCATGCTGCTGGTGCTGGGCGGCATCTTTCGCGCGGGCATTCCCACGGGCATGGCGGTGGCGGTGATCGACCTCGATCGGTCCGACCTGTCGCGCGCCGTCGCGCGGATGCTGGACGCCGCGCCCGAGCTGACCGTGACCCATCGCGCATCCGACCTTTCCGAGGCGCGGTCGCTGATCGTCTCGGGCGCGGTGCGCGGCGCGGTGCTGATGCCGCCGAACCTGGAACGCGACATCACCCGGGGCGAGCGTCCCGAGATCGTGACCTTCTACGACAACCAGCACATGAGCGCCGGATCGCTGGTCGCCCGCGGCGCCCGCAATGCCATCGACACGGCGCTGGCGGGCCTGCGCCTGTCGGTGCGCCAGGGTCAGGGAGAGGCGCCCGTGCAGGCCATGGTCGCGCTGCAGCCCATCCCAATGCAGGCCCATGCGCTGTTCAACCCGGCCTTTGATTATGTGCATTTCCTGCTGGCCGCGCTGATCCCCACGGTCCTGCAGATCATCGCCGCCGCCGCGACCGCCTATGCGGTGTCGCTGGATTTCGGGCCGGGGCGGCATCCGCGCGTGCTGATGCGCATGGGCGGCGGTATCCTGCCCGCGATGCTGGGCAAGATCCTGCCCTATACGGTCATCTTTCTGCTGATCCTGGGCCTGTCGGATGTGGCGCTGTATGGCTGGCTGGCGGTGCCGTTGCGCGGGTCGCTGTGGCTGATGGCCCTGGGGGCGGTGCTGTTCGTGCTGGCCTCGCAGATGATCGGGGCGCTGGCCTTCGTGCTGACCCGCGACATGGGCCGGGCGGCCAGCATGATCGCGCTGATCACCGCGCCGGCCTTCGGCTTCATGGGGCTGGGTTTCCCGCGCGAGGCGATGTCGACCCTGGCCCAGGCCTGGGGCGCGGCCATTCCCGGCACCTGGTATGTCCAGCTGCGCATCGACCAGTCGCTGCGCGCGACTCCGCTGGACATATCCGCCATGTCGGTCCTGTGGCTGGCGGTGATCGCGGGCGTTCTGGCGGCGCTGATCCTGGCGCAGCTGTCGCGCCTGGCCCGGCAGGAGGCCGCGCCATGAGCCCGCTTGCCACCGCCTTTCGCGCGGAACTGGCCGCCGTGCTGGGCGACAAGCAGGTGCGGATGATCGTGCTGCTGGCGCTGATCCTTTATGCGGTGATCTATCCGCTGCCCTATCGGGCCGAACTGCTGCGTGACGTGCCGGTGGTGCTGGTCGATCAGGACGGCAGCACCGCATCGGCCGATCTGGCGCGGCGGGTGGACGCGTCGGAGGCCGTTGCCCTGACCCATCTCGCCCCCGACATGGCCGAGGCCACGCGGCTGGTCCATGAACGCCGCGCCTATGGCGTCATGCTGATCCCCGACGGGTTCGAACGCGCCCTGCTGCGCGGCGATCAGAGCCCCGTCGCGCTTTATGCCGATGCCAGCTATTTCCTGATGTATCAGCGCGTGATGCAGGGCGCCGCCGTCCCCCTGCGCCAGATGGGCGCCGAGGTCGAGGCCGGGCGCCTGATCGCCCAAGGCACGCCCCGCGCCGTGGCCACCGCCCAGGTCAGCCCCGCGAACCAGATCGAGGTGCCGCTGTTCAACCCCGCGGCGGGCTACGCGACCTATGTGCTGCCCGCGGCCTTCGTGCTGATCCTGCAGCAGACGATGATGATGGGGCTGGCCTTGGCTGCGACCCGGCGCGGGCCGCTGCCCGGCCATCCGGTCTGGCGGCTGCTGGGCCGGGCGGGGGCGTGGCTGGCCATCTGGGCGGGGCTGCTGCCGGTCTATCTGATCGTGCTGCCGGTGCTCTATGGCCTGCCGATCCTGGGCGGGCCGGGGGCGCTGATGATGCTGGGCCTGCCCTTCCTGCTGGCGGCCGGGTTTCTGGCGCAGCTGGTCGCGGCGCTGTTCCGGCGGGGCGAGGTCGTGCAGGTCGTGCTGCTGGCGCTCGGGATGCCGTTCTTCTTCCTGTCGGGCTTCGCTTGGCCGGTCGAGGCGATCCCGGCCCATCTCAACGCGCTGGCGCAGCTGATCCCGTCGACGGCGGCCATCGACGGGCTGGTGCGGGTCATGCAGATGGGCGCGACCCTGCCCGAGATCGCGCCCATCCTGTGGCATCTGTGGGCCTTGGCCGCGGGGCTGGGCCTCGTGGTGCTGGCGGTCGAGACGGTCAGCCCGTCACGGCCAGCAGCGCCAGATAGAGGACCGACGGCCCCATCAGACAGCCCAGCCCGGTGAAGAAGGTCGCCGTCATCGCGCCATAGGGCACCAGCCGCTTGTCGGTCGCGGCCAGCCCCCCGGCCACGCCGCTGGTCGTGCCCATCAGCCCGCCATAGGCCATGGCCGATTTCGGGTTGTTCAGCCCGATCAGCGGCGCGACCAGCGGCGTGCCGATCATCACCAGCACCGCCTTCAGCAGCCCCGCAGCGACCGACAGGGCGATGACCTCGGAACTGGCGCCCAAGGCGGTGCCGGTCACCGGACCCACGATATAGGTCGCCGCACCCCCGCCGATCGTCGCCATGCTGACCGCATCGGTATAGCCGAAGGCCGCCGCGATCGCCGCGCCCACCGCGAAGGACACCACGATCCCCAAGGCCAGCGCGCTGACCCCCGCCGCGCCGGCCTTGCGGATCTCGCGCATGTCGACGCCGTAAGCGGTCGAGACGATGGCCAGGTCGCGCAGCATCGCGCCCCCCATCAGCCCGATCCCGGTGAACAGCGGCACATCCGCCAGCCCGCGGCTGCCCCCGGTCATCATGCCGCCGATCCAGGCCAGGATCAGACCGATGATGATGGCCACTGCCGATCCGTGCAGCCGACCAGCCGTCAGCCGGTCGGACAGCTGATAGGACAGCCACATGACGCCGCCCACGAACAGGAAGGCAAAGACCAGGCCGTTGCGGGCCAGAACCTCGACGATCAGTAAGCGGCGGCGCCGCCTCACCTGGTTTCAGCTTGACGGGTTGAAGTTCCAGGGCAGCAGGTCGTCGATCTTTGCCTGAGGATGGCTGGCTGCCACCGCTTCCAGGGTTGCCTTGAGGTAGGCGAAGGGTTCGACGCCGTTGACCTTTGCGGTGGCGATCAGGGATGCGATGCGCGCCCAGGATCGGCCACCCTCGTCATGGCCTGCGAAGAGCGCATTCTTTCGCGTCAGCGCGATCGGCCGGATCAGGTTCTCGACGTTGTTGGAGTCGATCTCGACCCGGCCGTCGCGCAAGAAGGTCTGCAACCCGCCCCAGTGACGATGGATATAGGCCAGCTTCTCCCCGAGGCGCGACCTCATCGATATGCGCCGACACTGCAGCTGCAGCCATTCCCCGAATGCGGCGATCAGCGGCGCACTGCGCGCTTGGCGGGCCGACAGCCGCTGGCCCGGGTCCATGCCACGGATCTCGGCCTCGATCCGGTAAAGCTCGGCTATCCGGCACAGGCCCTCGGCCGCGATCTTGGAGCCGTCGCGATCAAAGATCTCCTTCAGTTTTCGCCGGACATGCGCCCAGCAATAAGCGACGGTGATCGGTGCGCCGCCTGTCCGGGACGGACGCGTCAGACGGTTGTAGCCGGTATAGCCATCCAGCTGCAGGGTGCCGTCAAAGCCATGGAGGATGCGCTCTGCGTTTTCGCCCGCGCGGTCGGGCGCATAGGTGAAGACCACACCGGGCGGATCGCCCCCGCCCCATGAGCGGTCATCGCGCGCCAGGGCCCAGAGGTAGCCCGTCTTCGTCCGGCCTCGGCCAGGATCGAGCACGGGTGCCGTGGTTTCGTCCATGAACAGCTTGCTCGACGTCTTCAGGTGCTCTGTCAGCCGATCGACCACGGGACCGAGGTGGAAGGCGGCGGTGCCGACCCAATCAGCCAGCGTGCTGCGGTGAAGCTCGATGCCCGCGCGGGCAAGGATTTGGCTCTGACGATACAACGGCAGATGGTCCGCGTATTTGCTGACCAGCACATGCGCCAAGGCGCCCTCAGTGGGTAGGCCGCCATCGATCAGGTGTGCGGGTGCCGGTGCCTGGGTCACGCCCTCTGCACACCTGCGGCACGCATATTTTGGGCGCACGGTCACGATGACCCGCAGTTGCGCGGGCACGATATCCAGCCGCTCGGTCCGGTCTTCGCCGATGCGGTGCATCTCACCACAGCCACACGGACAGAGCAGACTGCTCGGCTCGATCACGCGTTCTACGCGGGGCAGGCTTTCCGGAAGATGCCCGCGATTGCGGCGGGCGGCCCGGCGCGGGGGCGTGCGGGGCGCAGTCTCCGCATCCTGCCGGGTCTCGGCCTCGGCCAACGCGGTTTCCAGATCCTCGAAAGCCAGCTGACGCTCGTCGTCGTTCAGCTTCTCGGAGCGTTTGCCATGCAAGACCTGGTTCAGCTCGGCGATCAGATGCTCCAGCCGCCGGTTGGTTTCCTGCAGCGCGTCCCGTTCCCTCAGCACGGCAAGAACAGCGGCGCGCTGGCTTTCGGGGATGGCGGACAGGTCGATGGACGGAGCGGCGGACATGAAGTCATCATACCCTGATCCGACTGTAGTTGAACGCTTTTATTGCATTCAGGTCATTCTGAAACGGCTGGCTTTGGGGTTTCCAGAGGTCGGACCCGCCGCCAGTCGAGGCCGGCAAAAAGCGCCTCGAACTGCGTTCGGCTCAAGGTCATGGCCCCGTCCCGGATGGCCGGCCAGGTGAAGCTGTCGGCCTCAAGGCGCTTGTAAGCCATCACCAGCCCGCTGCCGTCCCAGAACAGGATCTTCAGCCTGTCGGCCGATCGGCTTTCATTCCACATACCAACTGCGTGATTTGCGGATCGAATATCCTTGGCACCCTCTTTACGGGCGGGTTTTACGCGCGCGCGATGGGGGACGCAGGCACGGATCGGACTCTGTGCTGGTCGAGGAACGGCAGGGGTTCTTCCGGACTTTGCCCCCCTGGATGTGCGATGCCGCCTATTGCGCACGCATGGAAAGCGGCCCGCCGGTTGTTGCTCTCGAAGCCTTGCGGTCGCTTGCACAGACACTCGATCTAATGCGTCACGGCCAGCTTGCGTCATCCTGTGGGGGATCGATTCCCGAGGAGGATACGCATGCCCTGCCGACCCCGACCCCTCTCGCAACAAAAGCAAGCGACGCCGAGTCAGCTCTGCCTGGACCTGAACGACAGCCCGAACCGCCCCCCGGCCGCGCCCGCGACACCGGCGATCCTGGAGGCATTGGCAGACCTGCTGCTGATGGCGGCGGGCAAGATTGCGGAGGGCGCAGGTCATGATGCACGCAAAGATCACCGGTGAGCACCTTGCCCGCAGCGCACTCGTCTACGTTCGCCAGTCGACGATGGCTCAGGTGCTCGGGAATCTCGAAAGCCAGAAGCGGCAATACCAGCTGGCCGAAGCCGCCCGCGACACCGGCTTCGCCGAGGTCCGGGTCATCGATGAGGATCTGGGACGCTCCGGCTCTGGTCTGATTGCCCGCCCGGGCTTCCAGCGTCTGGTCGCGGAAGTCTGTGCCGGGACGGTGGGGGCGGTCTATTGCATCGAAGCCTCGCGGCTTTCCCGTAATGGCCGGGACTGGCATCATCTGATTGACCTCTGCGCCTTGACGGGGGCCTTGGTCGTTGACCCGGAGGGGGTCTACGATCCGCGTCAAATGAATGATCGACTGCTGCTGGGGCTGAAGGGCACCATGTCGGAATACGAACTCAGTCTTCTGCGGCAACGTGGGCTGGCGGCCCGCGATGCGAAGGCGAAGCGGGGAGAACTCCGCTTTACCTTGCCGCCTGGGTTCTGCTGGAGCGAGGACGACAGGATTGAGATGGATCCTGATGAGCGGGTCCGGCAGGCCATCCACCTGATCTTCGCCAAGTTCCGCGAGCTTGGCAGCGGTCGCCAGGTGTTCCTGTGGCTGCGCGCGGCCGATGTCCATCTGCCAGTGGTCCTGCGCAACGGTGCCCTGCGCAAGATCGCTTGGCGCAAGCCTGCCTATCACAGTGTGATGCAGGTGCTGCATAATCCGGTCTACGCTGGTGCCTATGCCTTCGGCCGGACCGGTAATCGGATGGCGGTGGTCGAGGGCGAGGCGCGCAAGACCAGCGGCCATCACCGGGCGATCGAGGAGTGGGGCGTGCTGATCAAGAGCAATCACGAAGGATACATCGACTGGCAGGCCTATGAGGAGAACCGCGTCCTGCTGGGGGAGAACGCGCATATGCAAAAGCGAACGGCCCGCAAATCCGGGCGCGGCGGACAGGCGCTGCTGAGCGGCATGGCGCGTTGCGCAAGGTGCGGCCGGATGATGCGGGTCTTTTACAAGACCGGGACCGACCTGTCCCATCGTTACCAATGTCGGGGCGATGACAGCCATGTCGGGGCTGGGCTCTGCATCGGTGCGGGCGGGGGCGGCATCGATGCGGCAGTGACCGGCCAACTGCTCGAAGCGGTCTCCGGCCGCGCCGTGCAGGCTGCCCTATTGGCGGGACAGCAGGCCACCCGGGCACAGGAGGTGGTGCGGCTTGCTGTCGAGAAGGAGCTTGATGAGGCACGATACGCCGCGGAACTGGCCGAGCGGCGATATGAGCATGTCGATCCCGCCAAACGGCATGTTGCGCGCACGCTGGAGGCGCGGTGGAACGCAGCCCTGGAGCGGGTGGCCTCGGTCGAGCAAAAGCTTGCCGCTTTGGGCGCAGAACTCATCGCGAGGCCCGGGGTCGATCCTGATGTCCTCTTGCGGCTCGCCACCGACCTGCCCTCGGCATGGAATGCCGCCGGGACCGATGCCCGCGCGCGGCAGCGACTGGTGCGCCTGCTGATCGAGGAAGTGGTGATCGACATCGATCAGGCGGAGAACGCCTTCGTTCTACTCATTCACTGGATCGGCGGGCGCCACACCGAGGTCAGGCTGGCCCGGCGCCGAACCGGTCGCTTCCCGCCGGGGCCAAAGCGCACTGCTGCCGACATCTTGCGCAAACTTGGCGGGCACTGGCCAGACAGGGAACTTGCCGTGACCCTCAACCGGATGCGCTGCCGCACTGAGGATGACGAGACATGGACGACCGTCCGCGTGGCTGAATTGCGCGACAGGCTCGCGATCCCACCCTATGATCCCGAGGCCGAGGAGGAGAAGACCGTGAGCGTCGATGCTGCCGCCAAGCGGCTCGGCGTCTGCGTGGCATCTGTCCACAAACTGATCCGCGCGCAGATCCTCCCCGCGACACAGATCCTGTATTCCGCCCCATGGAAAATACCGCTGGCCGCGCTCGAAACCGAGGCGGTTCGGATAGGCTTGCAGGAAATAGCCGCGCGCAGGCCAAGGCAAGCGCTTGATAAGATTGCAGACAGGTCCATGACCCTACCCGGATTCTGAAGGAGGAGATGCATTATGAAACGTGATCGGCGCGCTTCGAGCGGAACACAAAGATCGTGCCGGTGAAGGGGTCTTCCGCCAGCATCGACTGCGCCAAGGCTGCCAATCCGTCGTGCCCCTTCCTGAAGTCCACCGGCTTGGTCGCCACCAGGATCCGCATGCCCTGCGACGGCATCAGCACGGCGCGGCTCCAAGAGCACGGACAATCTCGGCCAGCCGAACGGCGGGCGTGTCCGCGGCCAGCTCAAGCCTCACCTCCCCGATAATGATCCTGATCCCCTCGTCTGCAGCGCGCCCGTCGTAGGAATGGACAGCAGGCGGTGTATCGCAAACCACCAGCGAGGCAAAGACCGGCTCTTCGGCCAAGATGGCTGGCAGCACCAGCTTGCCCTGCTTGGCCAGCCGCCGCCACGCCGATACCTGGTTCGGCTGCACTCCATAGTGATCCGCCACTGCGTTTACCGTGGCCCCCGGCTGCAGTGTATCGGCGACCACCCGAGCCTTCACCTCATCCGGCCACCGCCGATGACCAGAGGCATAAATCTCCACGCCCAGGGAGGTGAGAAACGAATTCTTGGCACACATTGCGAAACGCACTCCCCATCAGCCGATGAAAAGGACTTCGCAGCAGCGCGTCAGCCACGCAACGTGGGGTTCAGACGCCGCTTACGATTAAGGATAGATTCCTCTGTCGTCGCCTTAGGTGTGATCTCAATATCCTTCAGAGATACGCTTTTCAGCGATATACCGAAACTTGCGATATACAGATTATGGATGACCTGCCAGATGAACCCACCACCAATCACGAAGGCAAGTAGATTGAACCAATTGGTCATGTCGAACGGACGGAAGTAGGCACCCGTCATGATCGCATCTCGCTTCTGGAATAGATGCCAACAGGCGATGACGCCGATAATCATGAAGAGAGAGGCCAGCATCGACCAACGGCCGGGCGACTGTATCCGCTTAAACCTCGAAAGCGGAAGCCGCTTCGAATCGGCACCGTAGAGCATTTGTTGCAGGATGCTTCGCTCGATCTCCTGCCTGCTCACCTTGCCGTTGAAGGACCCGGCTTCGGGTGGAGCTTCAGGCAGAAACGCTGCCAAGGATATCTGCAAAACTGGTCGCTTATACCCCTTCAAGAAAGACTTGATGATGCTGCTTTTGCCTGATCCGTAGGGTCCGGTGAGGGCAATGTTCATCACACGGGGGTTGTTGGTCGCCTTGGTCAACGCGGCTGAGTACACGCCCGCCGGGTCGGCCTGATCCGTCGGGGCGAGGTCGACGTATCGCGTTCCCGCGCCTGCCTCCTCCGGTTTCCGAGTGAGCCGATCCGCAGCCGTAATAAACCAGCCCGCTAACTTAAATCGATAGTAAGACAAGTTCTTAAAGCCCCCAGATCTGGTGGGCAGTGTCCCAACACATGGTGTAGGAGGCCGCGCGCGGAGCCTTCGGCGTAGCGCAGCGCGCGGCCGTTGGTGACGCTGGCGGTCACCGTCGATCTTCGGACAAGTTTCGGGTTGCGAGACCTTG
>NZ_WMII01000031.1 GCF_009711265.1 Paracoccus shanxieyensis
CAAGGTCTCGCAACCCGAAACTTGTCCGAAGATCGACGGTGACCGCCAGCGTCACCAACGGCCGCGCGCTGCGCTACGCCGAAGGCTCCGCGCGCGGCCTCCTACACCATGTGTTGGGACACTGCCTCGGGTGGTGGAGACCAGATCGACATTCTCTTCCAATACTTTCTTTTGTTGCTGTCAACCTAGCGGTGAATCACATGCATGTCACGGGAGGTTTTATAAATAACCGTACTGATCCGGTAAGGGTGTATTTGCTCTGCTCTGCTGGGATTGGGGTTAGCCTTCAATTTGCCCTTTTGAAGTTGTCCGCTTAGGTGTCGATCGGTCTTGCTGCAGCTTTCGCAGTCAATGGCACTTCTGGGTCTAGCGTTCGTGCGGCGTTTGTAGCCCGCCCATTCGGTGCAAAATTCTGCCCCCCCGCTACAACCTTTTGCCCACTTGCCGACGACACCCCCCGGCGCGACCCTTGCCGCATCTAGGGTCTGTTCGGAGGGGAATGACCATGACAGATACTTCTGGGGTGAAGATCCACCCCGCCGTGGATAACGGCATCAAGCCCGCCACGCCCGGCTTTTCGGGCGGTGAGCTGCACTGCAAATGCGCCAGTGATCCGGTTCGCGTCTCGGTCAAGTCCCAGACCGCGCATAACCACGTCTGCGGCTGCACCAAGTGCTGGAAGCCCGAGGGCGCGATCTTTTCGCAGGTGGCCGTCGTCGGGCGCGATGCGGTTCAGGTGCTGTCGGGCGAAAGCAAGCTTGAGATCGTGAACAAGGACGCGCCCATTCAGCGCCACCGCTGCACCGGCTGCGGCGTGCATATGTATGGCCGCATCGAAAACACCGAACATCCCTTCTATGGGCTGGATTTCGTGCATACCGAACTTTCCGACGAATCCGGCTGGTCCGAGCCGCAATTCGCCGCCTTTGTCAGCTCGATCATCGAATCCGGCGTGGATCCGTCGCGCATGGATGCCATCCGCGCCCGGCTGCGCGAACTGGGGCTTGAGCCCTATGACGCCCTGTCGCCGCCGCTGATGGATGCCATCGCGACGCATATCGCCAAGAAATCGGGCGCACTCGCGGCTTGACGAAACCCGCTTGGGCAGGAAAGCAGGGGGTCGGTCATGCCGGCCCCCGCTGACATGAAGATGTCAGCCCGGCCCAGGACAATTCCATCCGGCCATCCGGCCAACACGACAAGGAGAACGAAGATGAGAACACGTGCAGCCGTCGCGCTGGAAGCCGGAAAACCGCTCGAGGTGATGGAGGTCAATCTTGAAGGCCCCAAGGCCGGTGAGGTCATGGTGGAAATCAAGGCCACCGGCATTTGCCACACCGATGAATTCACCCGCTCGGGCGCGGACCCGGAAGGCATCTTCCCATCGATTCTGGGCCATGAAGGCGCGGGCATCGTGGTCGAGGTCGGCCCCGGCGTCACCTCGGTCAAGCCGGGCGATCATGTGATCCCGCTCTACACGCCGGAATGTCGCCAATGCGCGTCCTGTCTGTCGGGCAAGACGAACCTGTGCACCGCGATCCGCGCCACGCAGGGGCAGGGCCTGATGCCCGATGGCACGACGCGGTTTTCCATGCTGGATGGCACGCCGATCTATCACTACATGGGCTGCTCGACCTTTTCGAACTATACCGTGCTGCCCGAAATCGCCGTGGCGAAAGTGCGTGAGGACGCGCCCTTCGACAAGATCTGCTATATCGGCTGCGGCGTGACCACCGGCATCGGCGCGGTCATCAACACCGCCAAGGTGGAAATCGGCGCCTCGGCCGTGGTCTTCGGTCTGGGCGGCATCGGTCTGAACGTCATTCAGGGCCTGCGTCTGGCAGGGGCCGACAAGATCATCGGCGTCGATCTGAACAACGGCAAAAAGGCCATGGCCGAACATTTCGGCATGACGCATTTCATCAACCCGTCCGAGATCGACGGCACCGTCGTGCAGGAAATCGTCAACATGACGAAAACCCCCTTCGACCAGATCGGCGGCGCGGATTATTCCTTCGACGCGACCGGCAGCACCAAGGTGATGCGCGACGCGCTGGAATGCACCCATCGCGGCTGGGGTGTGTCGGTCATCATCGGCGTGGCGGCGGCGGGCGCGGAAATCAGCACACGGCCCTTCCAGCTTGTCACCGGCCGGGTCTGGAAAGGCACGGCCTTTGGCGGGGCGCGGGGCCGGACCGATGTGCCCAAGATCGTCGACTGGTATATGGACGGCAAGATCGAGATCGACCCGATGATCACCCACACCATGCCGCTGGAAGACATCAACAAGGGCTTCGAGCTGGCGCATAAGGGTGAATCGATCCGCTCGGTCGTCCTTTACTGATCGTAAAGCTCTGCTTAGTTAAAAGGACGGCGGGGACGGGTGACCTTTCCCGCCGTCAACATGAAAGGACCGATCATGGCACGACACTTCCATCTGGACGACGAAGACGAAGACGAACGCCCGAGCGAGGGCCAGAAGGATGAAGGTCTGGGCCTGCCGGAAGGCGACAAGATCGGCAAACTGTATTTCAAATCGCGCACCGTGATCGTTGCGGGCCCGATCAATGACAAGCTGGCGCAGCGCACCGTGGCGCATCTGCTGGCCTTGGCCGAGGATGGCGACAAGCCGATCAACATGCTGATCTCCTCGCCCGGCGGTCATGTGGAATCGGGCGACATGATCCATGACGTGATCAAGTTCATCCGTCCGACCGTCCGCACCATCGGCTCGGGCTGGGTGGCATCGGCGGGGGCGCTGATCTTTGTCGCGGCGAAAAAGGAAAACCGCTTCTGCCTGCCGAACACGCGCTTTCTGATCCACCAGCCCTCGGGCGGGATCGGCGGCACGTCGTCGGACATGATGATTCAGGCCGAACAGGTGCGCCTGATGCGCGACCGCCTGAACCAGATCTTTGCCGAGGCGACGGGCCAGAAGATCGAAAAGATCGAAGCCGACACCCAGCGCGATTTCTGGCTGAACACGCAAGAGGCGCTGGATTACGGCCTGCTGGGCAAGGTCATCTGCTCTGTGGATGAGCTGAAATGATCAAGGGCGGGACAGTGATCCGTCCCGCCACTTCGGCAGATCACGACGCGATCTGGGATATTCTGCAGCCGGTCTATCGCGCGGGGGAAACTTATTGCATCCCGCGCGACATCAGCCGTGCGGATGCGCTGGCCGACTGGTTCGCCGCGCCCTTCACGGCCTTCGTGGCCGAAGCAGAGAGCCGCGTGCTGGGAACCAGCCATGTCGGGATGAACCGGCCCGGCCCGGCCTCGCATGTCGCCAATGCAAGCTTTGCCACCCATCCTGACGCGCGGGGCCGCGGCATCGCGCGGGCGCTGGTCGGCCATGCCAAGGATTGGGCGCGGGAACAGGGTTTCCGGGCCATGCAGTTCAATTTCGTCGTCTCGACCAATGCCGATGCCGTTCATTCGTGGCAGAAGGCCGGTTTCGATATTGTCGGGCGGCTGCCGGGCGCGTTTCTTCACCCGCAACATGGCTATGTCGATGCGCTGGTCATGTTCCACGATCTGACAGGAGGCGATGCATGACCTTGACCTATGAAACCGTTTCGGAAAACCGCAGCTTCGGCGGCACGCAGGGCGTCTATCGCCATCAGTCGCAGGCGACGGGCACGCAGATGACCTTTGCCGTCTACCTGCCGCCCGCCGCTGAACACGGCAAGGTGCCGGTGCTGTGGTATCTGTCGGGCCTGACCTGCACGCATGAAAACGCCATGACCAAGGCGGGCGCGCAGGAATGGGCGGCGGAATACGGCATCGCGCTGATCTTTCCCGACACCTCGCCGAGGGGCGAGGGCGTCGCCAATGACGATGCCCATGATCTGGGGCAGGGCGCGGGCTTTTATGTCGATGCGACGCAGGAACCGTGGTCGCCGCATTTCAGGATGTGGCATTACATCACCCATGAATTGCCGGAACTGGTCTTTGGCAATTTCGCGCTGGACCGCGACGCGCAGGGCATCACCGGGCATTCAATGGGCGGGCATGGCGCGCTGACCATCGCGATGACGCTGCCGGAACGCTACAAATCCGTTTCGGCCTTTTCGCCCATCGCCAATCCCAGCGAATCCGACTGGGGCCGCAAGCAGTTCACCGCCTATCTGGGCGACGACAAGGCCGCATGGCAGCGCCATGACGCCACTGTCCTGATGCGCGAGCGAGGCTATCCCGGCGAGGTGCTGATCGATCAGGGCGCGTCGGACCAGTTTCTGGACCTGCTGAAGCCCGAGTCTTTGGCGCAGGCCATGGCCGCGCGGCGTCAGCCGGGCGAATTCCGGCTGCAAAAAGGCTATGACCACAGCTATTTCTTCGTCCAGACCTTCATGGGCGACCATATCCGCTGGCACGCCGAGCGGCTGGCTTAGGGCGGGGCAAATCCCCCCGCGCGAAAACGGGGGGATTTCCCATACCTATTGCCGATTTCCCCTAATACTTTGGTCTTGGATCTGGCCTGTTGCGTTGACGCAACCGTGACCCGACCGAAGACTGTCCGCATATGGCCACCCCGCGATTGAGGAGTCGCTGGCCAGCTAGCGGAGGAAATCATGAAACAACTGCTGACGGGCGCCGCCATGGCGCTCTTGCTGTCGGGCACCTCGGTTCTTGCCAATGACAGCGTGCTGGCCGAAATCGCCAAGCCCGAACAATGGGCCATCCAGACCGGCGATTATGCGAATACGCGCTATTCCCCCCTCGACAAGATCAACAAGGACAACGTGGGCGATCTGCGGGTGGCCTGGACCTTCTCGACGGGCGTGCTGCGGGGGCATGAAGGCTCGCCCTTGGTGATCGGCGACATCATGTATGTCCACACGCCGTTTCCCAACAACATCATGGCGCTGGACCTGAACGACGGCGGCAAGATCATCTGGCGGTATGAGCCGCAGCAGGATCCGAACGTTATTGCCGTGATGTGCTGCGATACGGTCTATCGCGGGCTGGCCTATGCCGATGGCATGATCCTGCTGCATCAGGCTGACACCACGCTGGTGGCGCTGGACAGCAAGACCGGCGAAGTGAAATGGAGCGTCAAGACCGGCGATCCTGCCGTCGGTGAAACCAACACGACGACCGTGCTGCCGGTCAAGGACAAGGTGATCGTCGGCGTGTCGGGCGGCGAATATGGCGTGCGCGGCCGCGTCACCGCCTATAACCTCAAGGATGGCAGCGAGGCGTGGAAAGCCTATTCCACCGGCCCGGATGCGGAGATGCTGGTCGATCCCGAAAAGACCATGGCGCTTGGCAAGCCCATCGGCGCCGACAGCTCGCTGAACAGCTGGGAAGGCGATCAGTGGAAGATCGGCGGCGGCACGACATGGGGCTGGTATTCGTATGACCCGGACCTGAACCTGATCTATTACGGCACCGGCAACCCCTCGACCTGGAACCCCAGCCAGCGCCCCGGCGACAACAAATGGTCGATGACCATCATGGCGCGGGATGCCGATACCGGCATGGCGAAATGGTTCTATCAGATGACGCCGCATGACGAATGGGACTTTGACGGCGTCAATGAAATGATCCTGACCAACCAGCAGATCGATGGACAGGACCGCAAGCTTCTGACCCATTTCGACCGCAACGGTCTGGCCTATACGCTGGACCGCGAATCCGGCGAATTGCTGGTGGCCGAGAAATACGACCCGGTGGTGAACTGGACCACGGGCGTCGATATGGACAAGAATTCCGAAACCTATGGCCGCCCGGCAGTGGTCGCGGAATTCTCGACCGCACAGAACGGCGAGGATGAGAACACGACCGGCATCTGTCCGGCGGCCCTTGGCACCAAGGACCAGCAGCCCGCCAGCTATTCGCCGCAGACCAATCTGTTCTATGTGCCGACGAACCACGTCTGCATGGACTATGAGCCGTTCCGGGTGGCCTATACCGCGGGCCAGCCCTATGTCGGCGCCACCCTGTCGATGTATCCCGCGCCGAACAGCCATGGCGGCATGGGCAATTTCATCGCCTGGGACAACGTGAAGGGCGAAATCAAATGGTCGCTGCCCGAACAGTTCTCGGTCTGGTCGGGTGCGCTGGCGACGGCGGGCGGCATCGTCTTCTATGGCACGCTTGAGGGCTATCTGAAGGCCATCGACGCCGAAACCGGCAAAGAGCTTTACCGCTTCAAGACCCCCTCGGGCATCATCGGCAACGTCATGACCTATGAACATGGCGGCAAGCAATATGTCGGCGTGCTGTCGGGTGTCGGCGGCTGGGCAGGCATCGGCCTTGCCGCAGGTCTGACCAACCCGAACGAAGGTCTGGGTGCGGTCGGCGGCTATGCCTCGCTGTCGCAATATACCGAACTGGGCGGACAACTGACCGTGTTCGAGCTGCCGGGCTAATACTTTGGTTCGGAAAACCCAACTGTGACTCGAAATACTCCGCCCGGGGAAAATACCCTTGGGCGGAGATGCCTTTTTCCAAGGGCCTCACTCAGGGAGGAGTTGATGACCAGCAATTTGACCGCCAGTCTTCTGGCGTTCGGCATCGTATGCGCGTCTGCCACGCCCATGCTTGCCCAGACCGCCGAAACCCCGCCTGCGCAGGCCGGCGCAGGTGCCGCCGCCGCGACATCGGGCAATGCGCCCGATGCCCCCGCCACGCCGCCGGTCGCCCCGCAGGGCGGGGCGGGGGCCGCAACGGCCACATCCGGCGAAGCCCAGCCCGCAACGACGCCACCCGCAGCACCCGCCCCTGCCGCAACCGAGGAGGATCTTGCCGTCAAGGCCGATGGCGGCAAGCTTGTGCTGCCCAATGGTCAGGACATCACCCCGGAAAGTCAGGAAAACGGCCGCTGGTACAATGCCGAAGGCATCCCGACCTATAAGATCGAGGCGGATGGCACGGTCGATTACGCCACCTTCTCGGGGTATCGGCGTTATTCGGCGGAATGCCATGTCTGCCACGGCCCGGATGGCGAGGGCTCGACCTATGCGCCCGCGCTGAAGAACTCGGTGCTGAAAATGGACTATTACGCCTATCAAGAGATCGTCGCCTCGGGCAAGCAAGAGGTCAACAAGGCGGCAAACCTTGTGATGCCCGCCTTTGGCACCAACAAGAACGTGTGGTGCTATGTCGATGACATCTATGCCTATCTGCTGGCGCGCGGCACGGATGCCATTCCGCGCGGTCGCCCGGCCAAGAAGGAAAGCAAATCCGACGAATTCACCGCGCAGGAGGATTCATGCATGAATGGCTGATCCCCGCCGCCGTGTTGCTGGTCGCAAGCCTTGCTGCGACCGCGACCGGCGCGCAGGTGGCCGACCTGCGCTCGCACGAGGCGCTGCGGGTCTGCGCCGATCCGGCGGCGGTGCCGATGTCATCGGAAGATGGCGCGGGGTTTGAAAACCGGCTGGCCGTGCTGATCGGCGAAAAGCTGGGCGTGCCGGTCAGCTATACATGGTTTCCGCAAGGGCCGGGCTTCATCCGCAAGACCCTGCGTGCCGGGCTGTGCGATGTCGTCATGGGCTATGCGCAGGGCGATGAGATGGTGCTGAATACGAACCATTACTACACCTCGGCCTATGGCATCGTGACGCGCCGGGACAACCCGCTGGCCTCGGTCGATCTGCTGGAGGATCCGGCGCTGAAAGGTCAGCCCATCGGCGTGGTGGCGGGCACGCCGCCCGCGACCAATCTGGCACAGGCGGGGCTGGCCAAGGACATGCGCGGCTGGGATCTGTTCGTCGATCGCCGCATCGAGGATCCGGTCGGCGACATGCTGGCGCAGGTGAAATCGGGCGAGCTGGCCGCCGCCGTGCTGTGGGGGCCTTTGGCCGGGCCACGGGTCAAGGCCGATCCCGATCTGCAGTTCACCCCGCTTCTGAAGGAAACCTCGGGGCCAAAGATGTTTTATCGCATCACCATGGGCGTCCGGCTGGGCGAGGACGAATGGAAACGCCAGTTGAACAGCCTGATCCGCCGCAATCAGGGCGAGATCGACGCGCTGCTGCGCGATGCGGGCGTGCCCATTCTGGACGATTACGGCAAGGGGCTGAAACCATGACCCGCCTTGCCATGGCCCTGATCCTGCTGCTGATCCCGGCCATGGCGCAGGCGCAGGTGCCCGAGCCCGACGGGTTCCACGGCGAGCCCTACCGATCCGAGGTTCCCGCGACATTGCAGGGCGCGCAGGTCATCACGCCCGCAAAGGCCAGGACGTTGCGGGCTCAGGGCGTGCCCTTTCTTGACACCATGCCGCGCAAGACGCGCCCTAAGGGTCTGCCGCCCGGCACGATCTGGACCGCGCCGCCGCATCTGACCATCCCCGGCGCGGTCTGGCTTTACGATACCGGCTATGACCGCATCGCGCCTGCCGAACAGCAGCGGCTGGAACAGGGCCTGATCGCCGCGACCCATGGCGACAAGGCGGCGCCCGTGGTGATCTTCTGCAAATCGGACTGCTGGATGAGCTGGAATGCCGCCAAGCGGGCCGTGGGGCTGGGCTATACCGGCGTGCTGTGGTTCCCGCTGGGCGCGGATGGCTGGACGCAGGCGGGCGGCACGCTGGTCCCGGCTAACGTGTCCGACCCGTGAAGCTGCCGAAGGCGCGGGGGCCGTCGGGCAGCTCGATCTGGCGGGTGATGGTCAGGCTGGCGGCGTCGATCCAGACCAGCGTGTTGCTGTCCCAATGCGCCACGACCACGCCCGAACCATCGGGCAGGGGCGCGATGCCCTCGGGGTAATCGCCGGTCTCCAGCGTGCCCGTCGCCGCCAATGTCGCGGGGTCGAAGACCGTTACCGTCCCGGCATATTGGTCGGTGACAAAGCCCCGCCCGCCCGCAAAGGCCACGCCGTAAGGATGGCTGCCGGTCGGCACCTGTCCCAGCAACCTGCCCGCGACAGGATCGATGACGCTGACCGTGTCGCTTTGCACATCCGCCGTCCACACCCGGCCGTCATGGAAGGTGACGGAATAGGGATGCTGTCCCACCGCGACGCTGTGCAGCCGCGCGCCGCTGGCCGCATCATAGATCGACACCCGGTCGTCATCGCGATCGGCCACGGCGACCAGACCATCAGCGGTGGCCACGCCCGCAGGGGCGCGACCCGTGGGCACCGACCAGATCTGCCGCAAACCTGCATCCAGCCGGATCAGCCGGCCCTGATACCATTCGGTGATGAAAACCCCGCCATCCGGGGCTGCGGCCACACCGAACGCGCCTTCGGGCAGATCCAGCCCGTGCAATTCACGCCCGGCCTGATCCACCACGCTCAGCCGCCCGGTCTTGGCGGCGATGACATAGGCGCGGCCATGCGCGGCATCATAGGCCACCGGCGCAGGCGCCCCCGGCACCGACGCCGAGGCTATGACTTCGCCGCTGACCAGATCCACCACGCTCAGCATGTCGGCATTCTGCGAGGTGACAAAGGCCAGATCGGCGGCCTGCGCCGATCCCGCCACCAGCAGCGCGGCAAACAGCCGGATCATTCGGCCTTGCCGAACCTTTCGGCCAGCGCGTCCAGACCGGCCTGATAGATGCCGGTCACGGCTTTCGTCGCGGCCTCGTCATTCTGATCGGGCGGCGGGTTGTTATTGGGAAAACCGCGATAGAACCCGGCTTTCCAGCTGACCATGGCCTTGCCGCCCTCATCCTTGACGCACAGCGTCGAGGCGTAGTTCGTCACCGGCAGCACCGCCACATCGACCTTTTCGATGCGATAGGCATAGCAGCGCTTCTCGGGCTGCCATTTCGACAGGATCTCGGTGATGGTCGGCGCGCCCTCGGCCTTCAGGGTCAGCACACGCTCGGACTTGTCGGGCTGATCGACCGAGCCATCGCCGGTCAGTTCGGTCTTTTCGACAGCGGGGTGCCACCCCATGTCCTGAAACTTGCCGATGACGGACCAGACCTCATCGGGGGTCGCGTTCAGTTTCTGGTTAAGCTCCAGCTTCAGGCGCACCGGGCCATGGGCTCGTGCCATGGGCGCAAGCGCCATCACGGCCCCCGCTGTCAGGGCCAGTAATCGCATCATGTTGCAGTCTCCTCGCATGGCGCGCGGGCAGGCCGCCGCCCATGGGGCGACCATGCCCGGGCGATCCCGGCCCGTCCATAAGACAAATGTATCGGGTGATTTTCCCCGGATGGAACCGGGCGGTTTTCCGGGTTCACGCAGGGGCTTTCGCCCGCCATGATGACCGGGGGAGGACGGCAATGCAGGGCAGAATCATCATACTTTTGGCTGGGTTATTCGCAACCGGCCCGGCCATCGCACAGCAGCAGACGCAAAAACAGATGCAGACGGTGCGCGCGGCGGTGCTGCGCGTGGACACGCCCGCGCTTTTGCCGATCTCGCGCATGGATACGCCGCCCGCGGATCTGGGCTTTGCGGGCGCGAAGCTGGCGATCAGCGACAATGACACCACCGGCAGTTTCATGGGTCAGGATTTCGACGCGCAGGAGGTCACGGCGACCCCGGACACGATGGCTGCGGAAATGGACAAGCTGCTGGCTGACGGCATTCCCTTCATCGTCACGCTGGCCGATGACGCCCAGACGCTGGCCTTGGCCGATCAGGCGGGCGACCGGGCGCTGATCTTCAACGCAAGGGCGCGCGGCGACGCTTTGCGCGGCACGGATTGCCGCGCGAACACCATTCACACCGCGCCCAGCCATGCCATGCTGGCCGACGCGCTGGCGCAATTCCTGATGTGGAAGAAATGGGATGAATGGTTCCTGATCGCGGGCAGCCATCCCGACGACATCGCGCTGGCCGAGGCCTATCGCCGGGCCGCGACGAAATTCGGCGCCAGGATCGTCGAGGAACGCACCTATGAAGACACCGGCGGCAGCCGCCGCAGCGATTCCGGCTATGTTCAGGTCCAGCAGCAGATGCCGGTCTTTACCCAAAGCGCGCCTGCGCATGATGTGCTGATTGCGGCGGATGAAAACAGCGTCTTTGCCGACTGGCTGCCCTATCAGACATGGGACGCACGCCCGGTCGCGGGTTCGGCCGGGCTGGTGCCGCGCGCGTGGTCGCCCAACCTCGAGGCGTGGGGCGCGCTGCAATTCCAGAACCGGTTTGAAAAGCTGGCCGCCCGTCCGATGCGGGAAGACGATTACCAGACATGGCTGGCGCTGCGGATGCTGGGCGAGGCCGCGACGCGGACGCAAAGCACCGATGCCGCTGCGCTGAAGGACTTCATGCTGTCCGAAAATTTTGAACTCGCCGGCTTCAAGGGCCAGAAGCTGACCCTGCGCGACTGGGACCATCAGTTGCGCCAGCCGATCCTGCTGGCCACCGACAGCGTGACGGCCTCGGTCAGCCCGCAGGACCAATATCTGCACCAAAGCTCGGCGCTGGATACGCTGGGCATCGACCGTCCCGAAACACAATGCAACTTCTGAGGCCGAAGATGAAAGCGACCACCGCCATTCCGACCTTGGCCCTGTGCCTTGGGATCGCCATGCCCGCCCATGCCAACCGCGTGTTCGTCAGCAATGAAAAGGGCAATGATGTGACTGTGCTGGACAGCGCCACGCTGGAGGTGATCGGAACATATCCCGTCGGCGCCCGCCCGCGCGGCATCACCATCAGCCCGGACGGCAAGGAACTTTACGTCTGCGCCTCGGACGATGACCTTGTGCGGGTCTTCGATCCCCAGACGATGCAGGAAACCCACACGCTGCCCTCGGGGCCGGACCCGGAACTGTTCGTGCTGCACCCCTCGGGCAATCCGCTGTATATCGCCAATGAGGACGACAATCTGGTCACCGTGGTCGATACGAAGACCCATAAGGTGCTGGCCGAAATCCCGGTGGGGGTCGAACCCGAAGGCATGGGCGTCAGCCCGGATGGCAAGATCGTCATCAACACCTCGGAAACCACCAATATGGCGCATTTCATCGACACCGACACGTTCCAGATCGTGGCGAATGTGCTGGTCGACAGCCGCCCGCGCTTTGCGCAATACAACGATCAGGGCACCAAGCTGTATGTCAGCGCCGAAATCGGCGGCACGGTCAGCGTCATCGACCCCGCCACCCAAGCGATCAGCAAGAAGATCACCTTCGACATTCCCGGCGTCCTGCCCGAGGCGATCCAGCCCGTCGGCGTGCGCGTGACCAAGGACGGCAAGAAGGTCTTCGTGGCGCTTGGCCCCGCCAACCGCGTCGCCGTCATCAATGGCGACACCGATGAGGTCGAGGATTACCTGCTGGTCGGCCAGCGCGTCTGGCAGATGGCCTTCACGCCGGATGAAAAATACCTGTTCACCACGAACGGCAACTCGAACGACGTGTCGGTGATCGACGTGGCCGCGAATACGGTCGTCAAATCCATCCCCGTGGGCCAGCAGCCCTGGGGCGTGGTGGTGGCGCCGGACTGATTTTCATGAGGGAGGAGAGAGACATGACCAAGCTGCTGACCGCGCTTCTGCTGATGCTGGGCCTTGCCGCGCCGGTTCACGCGCAGGAAGCCCCCGCGCCCAAGCCCGACACCGCCGCCGCGCAGACCGAAGGCGACGATGCCGCCGAGGAGGAGGATGACGACAACGCCGAGCCCGAAGCCGCCGAAGAGGCCGTGCATGATGCCAAGGGCAAGTTCGACTATGGCTTTTCGGGGGTGCTTGCGCGGGACAACCGCACCGTCATCGCACCGCTGATGCTGGGATCGGGCAAGCCGGTGGCGACGGCGGAATACACGCTGAAATCGGGTGGATATTACCGCATGGACATCACCGCCGACGGCACGGGCGAAATGGCGCTGTCGGGCGGCGATTTCTTCCGTGCGATCTGGATCAACGAAATCGTCATCAACGACATCGAGATCCGGCCGATGGGCGTGCACAGCCTTGAATTCGACGATGCGGGCACGGCGACGATCAGCTTTGTCGCCATGGTGCCGGGGCGCTATACCTTGTCGATCCCCGGATCGTCGGGCGACACGCAGCGGGCGGTGTTCAACATCCAGTGAAAGGGCGGGGCGCGCGGGCAACCGCGCCAGCGTGATGCAGGCACTTTCGATCCAGAATGTCAGCCACAGCTTTGGCCGGTTTCAGGCCCTGCGGGACGTATCGCTGAACGTGCCGCAGGGCAGCTTCACCGCGCTGCTGGGGGTGAACGGCGCGGGCAAGACCACGCTGTTTTCGCTGATTACACGGCTTTACGACAACACCTCGGGGCGGATCACGGTCGCGGGCCATGATCTGCGCCGCCAGCCGGGCGCGGCTTTGGCGCGGCTGGGCGTGGTGTTTCAGTCCCGCGCGCTGGATGCCGATCTGACCGTGGCGCAAAATCTGGCCTATCACGCGGCGCTGCATGGCATCGGGCGGGCGCAGGCGCGTCTGCGCAGCGCCGAGGTTCTGGCGCTGGTCGGGCTGTCGGACCGGCTGGATGCGCGCGTCTCGGCCCTGTCGGGCGGGCAACAGCGCCGCGCGGAAATCGCCCGCGCCCTGATCCACCGCCCGGACATCCTTCTGCTGGACGAGGCGACGGTCGGCCTTGACGTGAAATCCCGTGCCGAGGTCGTGGCTCTGACCCGCAGCCTGACGGCCCAAGGCGTCTCGGCGTTGTGGGCCACGCATATTCTGGATGAGATCCAGCCGCAGGACGGTCTGGTGATCCTGCACAAGGGGCAGGTGCTGGCCGATGGCCGCGCCGCCGATCTGGGCGCGGACCTGACCGGCGCGTTTCTGCGTCTGACGGGGGAACAGCCATGACGCCGCGCATGTGGCTGACCGCATTCCTTGGCATCGCGCGGCGCGAGACGCTGCGCTTTGTCAATCAGCGCGGGCGGTTCCTTGCGGCGCTGGTGCGACCGCTGGTCTGGCTGTTCATCTTTGCCGCCGGGTTCCGGGCAGTGCTGGGCCTGTCGATCACGCCGCCCTATCAGACCTATGTGCTTTATGAGGTCTATGTCACCCCCGGCCTGTGCGCGATGATCCAGCTGTTCAACGGGATGCAGTCGTCGCTGTCCATGGTCTATGACCGCGAAACCGGGGCCATGCGCACGCTGCTGGTCAGCCCCTTCCCGCGCTGGTTCCTTCTGGCCAGCAAGCTGGTCGCGGGGGTGCTGGTGTCGATCATACAGGTCTATACGTTTCTGGCGATTGCGTGGTTCTGGGATGTGCGCCCGCCCATGGGGGGCTATCTGACGCTGCTGCCGGCGCTGTTCCTGTCGGGGCTGATGCTGGGGGCGATGGGGCTGTTCATCTCATCCGCGATCCGCCAGCTTGAGAATTTCGCGGGCGTGATGAACTTCGTCATCTTCCCGATGTTCTTTGCCTCGACCGCGCTTTACCCGCTGTGGCGGATGCGCGAAAGCTCGGTCCTGCTGCACCAGATCTGCGCCATCAACCCGTTCAGCCATGCGGTCGAGCTGATCCGGTTCGCGCTTTACCAGCGGTTCGATCCTTTGTCCTTCTGTGTGGTGTCGGGCTGCCTGATCCTGTTCTTTGCAGCGGCCGTATTCATGTATGATCCGGCCAAGGGCCTGTGGGCCCGACGAAAGGGGGGAGCATGAAATACCTGATCTTGGCGCTGTGCCTGTCGGCGGGCGCGGCACAGGCGGCCAGCAGCATCGACCCGGACTGGCCCTGTATCCAGCGCAAGCAGCCGCATCTGTCGCTGGGGCAGATGTGGTCCGGCCCGCAGCCAGACGACGCGATCAACGCCCTGGCCCAGACGCCCGATATCGGCAGGCTGGCCGACCGGCTGGAGCAGCGCCGCCTGCCCATTGAACAGGCCAGCGCGGAAATCGCCGAATATGCCAGAACGGCGGACAATCAGCAGCTGACTGCCCTGATGGTGGCCATTTTCGACCGCATCGACCCCAATCGCGCGGCATTGGTCGGCGGCATCGCCCGGTACGGCCACAAGCAGGTGGACCTTGCCGCCCGGATCGAAGAGCATCGCAAGGTGATGGCAAACCTTGAAAAAGCCGAGAAACCGGACTTCGATGCCATTGACGAGGCCGAAAAGGAACTGGACTGGGACATGCGTATCTTTCAGGACCGCCAGCAGGCGCTGACCTATGTCTGCGAAACGCCGGTCATTCTTGAACAACGCCTTTTCGCGCTGTCGCGGGCGATTCAGGCCGGGCTGAAATGAAGCGCCCGCCCGCCGTCATCCTTGCCGGAGGTCTGTCGACGCGCATGGGCGGCGGCAACAAGGCGCTGCGGATGCTGGCGGGCGAAACGCTGCTGACCCGCGTGATCCAGCGGTTGCGTCCGCAATGCGCCGCGCTGGCGATCAATGCCAACGGCGATGCCGAACAATTCGACACCTATGACCTGCCGGTGATCGCGGACGGGTTTTCCGGCTTTGCCGGGCCGCTGGCGGGCGTGCTGGCGGGCATGGAATGGGCGGCCTCGCTGGGGGCGGATGCGGTGGTCAGTTGCAGCGTCGACACGCCCTTCGTCCCCGAGGATCTGGTCCACCGCCTGCGCGAGGCCACGGGCCGCACCGGCATCGCCATCGCGGCCAGCCCCGACGACAGCGGGCGGCTGCGCGATCATCCGACCTGCGGCCTGTGGCCCGTGGCGCTTCAGCCCGATCTGCGCGATGCGCTGGAATCGGGACTGCACCGCATCGGGCAATTCGCGGCGTCCTATAACCCGGGCCGCGCGGTTTTCGACAGCCGCCCGCGGGATCCTTTCATGAATCTGAATACTCCCGAGGACTTGGCGCAGGCCGCCCGTCTGGTCTGACGTTAGGTCAACTTGCGTAAAAGGCTTTGCCTGCGCGGCCTCGCACCCTAAACAGCCCGGTATGGCAGAGCCTTTGCGACTTGCCGCTTGGGGGACGCACAAACTGAAATAAAAAAGGAGGAGGCGGGATGAGCAATCAGCAAGCCGAACCGAAGTGGAGCCTTGTCGGCCCCGGTCTGGTCGTGGCTGCAACCGGCGTGGGTGCGGCGGATCTGATCGCGACGACGGTGGCAGGCAGCAAATACGGCTATGCGCTGCTGTGGTCCGTCATTGCGGGCTGTATCATGAAGGTCATTCTGGTCGAAGGTGCGGGCCGTTACAGCCTTGCCACCGGAAATACCATCTTCGAGGGCTGGAGCAGTCTTGGCCGTTGGACGCATTGGTATTTCGGCCCTTACATCGTGATCTGGGGCTTCGTCTATGGGGCCGCCGCGATGGCCGGGACAGGATTGGCGCTGTATTCGCTGTTCCCGTTCCTCAGCGTTGCGGCATGGGGCATCCTGTCGGGCCTTGCGGGCGCGGCGCTGGTGTGGTCGGGCCGCTATGACCTGTTCGAGAAGGTTCTGACCGGCATGGTCATCCTGATGTTCATCACCATGGTCATCGCCGCTGCCCTGACCCTGCCGAACATCCCCGAAATCATGACGGGCCTTGTGCCGCATATTCCGGAAGGCGCGCTGATCAACGTGCTCAGCGTCGCGGGCGGCGTCGGCGGGACGATCACGCTGGCTGCCTATGGCTATTGGCTGCGGGAAAAGGGCTGGACCACGCCGCGCTTCATGCGCGTCATGCGGCTGGACAACGGCATCGCCTATGCCGTCACCGGGATTTTCGTCGTGGCGACGCTGATCGTCGGGGCCGAGCTTCTGTATTCGGCGGGCATCGCCATCGGCTCGGGCGATCAGGGCATGGTCGATCTGGCGGGCGTGCTGGGCGATCGCTATGGCACATGGATGTCGAAGCTGTTCCTGGTCGGGTTCTGGGCCGCGTCGATGTCGTCTCTGGTCGGAGTGTGGAACGGCGTCAGCCTGATGTTTGCTGACTTCCTTGGCCATGTGCAGGGCAAGCCGCATGACGATCCCGACCGAATGTCGGGGGGACGCTATTACAAGTTCTATATCTTCTGGCTGACCTTCCCGCCGATGATCATGCTGTTTCTGGGCCGCCCGGTCTATCTGATCCTGGCCTATGGCGTTCTGGGATCGCTGTTCATGCCCTTCATGGCGGTGACGCTGCTGTGGATCCTGAACACGGACCGCGTGCCCGCGGAATGGCGCAACAAGCTGTTCACGAACATCATGCTGGTCCTGTGCGCGCTGGCCTTCATCGCGCTGGCCTTGAATGAGCTTTACACCCGCCTGTCGGGCCTGTTCTGACGCCTTGGCGCCCCGGTTCAGGCCGGGGCGTCACACCCCATATCGGCGCCAGATCCGCGCCACCGCCCGTGCGACAAGCTGGGCAAAGATCACCGTCATCACCGACAGGACCAGCAGCGCGGCAAAGACCAGATCGGTCTTCATTCGGCCATTGGCATGGATCATCAACGCGCCCAGTCCGCGCGCGCCGCCGACCCATTCGCCGATCACCGCGCCGATGGGCGCATAGACCGCCGCCAGCCGCAGCCCCGTGGCCAGCGACGGCAGCGCCGCAGGAATGCGCAGGTGGCGCATGATCCGCAGCCGCGACGATCCCATGACCTGCGCCAGATCCAGCGCGGCCTGTGGCGTGCGGCTCAGCCCGTCGTGAAAGGCGCTGGCCACCGGAAAGAACACGATCAGCATGGTCATCGCGATCTTGGGCGCCATGTCGAAGCCCAGCCACAAGGTCAGGATCGGGGCCAGCGCAAAGACCGGGATCGTCTGACTGAAGGTCAGGATTGGCCGCAGCACGCCGGTCAGCCGGGCCGAGAAACCCATCGCTACAGCCAGCGCCGCGCCAAGCGCCGCACCCAGCCCGAAGCCCAGCACCACCTCGGTCAGGGTATAGCCGGCATGGCGCGCGATCTCGGCGCGGTTCAGCCACAGCGCTTCAGCCACCGCCGCGGGCGAGGGCAGCAGGAAACGCGGCATATCACCCAGCCAGATGATGCCCTGCCACAGCGCCAGCACCGTCAAGATCAGAACCGGCACGGTTTTCATGCCATCATCCCCCGCATCAGATCGGCTTGCAGCGCCAGAACCTCGGGCGCGTCGAAGGGGCGGGCTGCGTCCGGCGCGCGCGGAGCCGGGGCATCCCACGCCGTCAGCCCGGTTTCGTGCAGCAGCAGGATGCGGTCGCCCAGACGTGCGGCCTCGGGCGGGTCATGCGTGACCAGCAGGACGGTGCGACCCGCCAGCAGCCGCGCCGACAGATCCTGCATCTGCGCCCGCGTCCGGGCATCCAGCGCCGAGAACGGCTCATCCAGCAGAACCACCGGGCGGTCCTCATACAGCGTGCGGGCCAGTGCGACGCGCTGGCGTTGGCCGCCCGACAGGTTCGCAGGCAGATAGGTCGCGCGATCCGCCAGTCCGACGGCAGCGATCAGGTCCAGCGCGTGGGCCTGATCCACCGCCTGACCGCGCAGTCTTGCGCCCAGCGTGACATTGCCCAGCACATCCAGCCATCCGATCAGCCCGGCATCCTGCGCCATCAGCGCCACGGGATCGGCGCGCGTCACCTGACCCTGAAAGCGCACGCCGGTTTCCAGCCCCGCGATCAGCCGCAGGATCGTCGATTTGCCGACGCCCGAGGGGCCCAGCAGACAGGTCCAGCCGCCCGGAAGCAGCACCAGATCGACCGGCGCGAACAGCACCTGATCGCCGACCCATGCCTGTCCGCGCAGCGAAACCGTCACCGCCCCAGTTCCCAGAACGCGGCCTCCAGCCGGGTCGCGGTGGCGAAGCGATCGACCAGCGCCTGCCAGCGCGGGCTGGATTGCGGATCATCGCCCAGACGCTTGGCGATGGCGCTGTCCAGAAGCGCGCCCGCCTTGACGCAGGCATCCTGATATTCCGCGCCGCCATAGGTGTCGATCCATGGGCGATAGGGCGTATCGCCCGCCTCGCGCGCAAGCCGGGCGCCGATTTCGCCATAGCCCAGCACGCAGGGCATCAAGGCGGACAGCAGGTCCAGAAAATCGCCCTGCACCCCGGCATCCATGACATAGCGCGTATAGGCGATATTGGTGACCGCCTCGGGCGTGCGGGTCATGTGCTCCACGTCGATGCCCGCCGCCGCGCAGGTCATGATATGCAGCGACATCTCATGATCCAGCAGCGTGTGGACGGTGGCAGAACAGGCGCGCATTTCCTCAAGATCGCCCGCCTTCACCACGGCCAAGGCCCATGCGCGGGAAAACTGGATCAGGAACAGATAATCCTGCACCAGATAATTCAGAAAGGCCGGTTGCGGCAGCGTGCCATCGCCAAGACCGCGCACGAAATCATGGCGCACATAGGCGTCCCAGTCGGGGGCGGCGGCGCGCATCAGCGGGAAGGTCGCGCCGTAGCTCATTCTACCCCCACGTCGATGGCCAGATCGCTGACCGGCAGCATCTCGGGGACAAGGCCCGCATCCTTCAGAAACGCCTCGAACCGGGCATAGCGGCCCTGATCCAGCGCGGCGGGGCTTTGCGAAAAGCGGGGCAGGGTGTCTTTCCACGCCGCGGCGTTCAGTTCGTCCTGAAGATCCGGCGCGGTGCCGGAAAACAGCGTCCAGGATTCATCGGGATGGTTGACCATATATTGCGCGCCGCGTTCGACGGCGTGCAGGAACCGGCGGGTGCGGTCCACGTCCATCCGGTCGGGATTGGCGACAAAGATCAGCTCGTCATAGGTCGGCACACCCTGTTCCTCGACGAAGAAGCAGCGGCCTTGCGCGCCTTCCAGCCGCATCTGGGTCAGCTCGAAATTGCGATAGGCGCCGATGGTGGCGTCCACCTGTCCCGCGATCAGCGCGGGCGACAGCGACCAGTTGACGTTGACCATCTGCACATCGTCCATGGTCAGACCGGCGGTTTTCAGGATCGCGCCGACCAAGGCATCCTCGACCCCCGAGACGGAATAGCCGATCTTCTTGCCCTTCAGGTCGGCGATGGTCTGCGGACCGTCGGCCTTGACCATCAGGCAGTTCAGCGGCGTGGCAATCAGCGTGCCGACGCGCTTCAGCGGCAGTCCCTCATGCACCTGCAGATGCAGTTGCGGCTGATAGCTGATGGCGTAATCGGCGCGTCCCGCGGCGACCAGCTTGGGCGGATCGGCGGGATCGGCGGGGGCCACCACCTCGACCTCAAGGCCCGCATCGGCGAAAAAGCCCTTTTCCTGCGCGATGATGATCGGCGCGTGGTCCGGGTTCACGAACCAGTCCAGCATCAGGGTCACTTTGTCCAAGGCCAGCGCGGGGGTTGCGATCAGCGCCAGCAGCGCGGCGGGGATCAGGTGTTTCATTCGGGCTCTCCCATAGCCAGAAGGGTGATTTCGCCCGGCCAGCGGCGGGCAAGTCGATCGGCGGCGCGCCATGACCGCAGCCCCGAGCGGCAGGCCAGAACGACGCGCTGGCCGTCTGCGGGCAGCGGGCCGGTATCGCCATAACCGGGGATGCGCAGGGCATCGGGCGTGGCGGTCTGCGGGGCCTCGGTGTCGGGACGCAGGTCGATGACCAGATCGCTGTCGCGGATCTGGTCCAGCGCGATGAAGCGCGGCCCCGGCGTTTCCGGGGCGGTGTCAAAGCGGAATTGTGTCAGGCGGCCATGGTCCAGCCGCGTCATCTGCCCCAGAGGCGAGGGGGCGATGCCAAGGATCACCCCCAGCGCCATCTGCGCCTGCATCGCGCCCAGCATGCCCACCACCGGCCCCAGCACGCCTGCCGTGGCGCAGGTCTGGCCGCTGTCGGGGGCGTCGGGAAACACGGCGCGCAGGCTGGGCGCGCCGCCGCAGAACCCGCCGACATAGCCCGAAAGCCCCAGCGCCGAGGCCGAGATCAGCGGCCGCCCCAGTGCCAGACAGGCATCCGACAGCGTATAGCTGGCCGCATAGCTGTCGGCGCAATCCAGCACCAGATCGGCGGCGCGCACCAGTTCGGGGGCATTGGCGGGCGTCAGCCTCGCTTGAAGCGGCGTGACGGCCACGGCGGGGTCCAGCCGCGCCACGGCTTGCGCTGCGGCCTGAACCTTGGGCTGGCCGATATCCGCCATGCCATAGATCGGCTGGCGGTGCAGGTTGCTTTCCGCGACCGTATCGGCGTCGATCAGCGTGATTTGCCCGATGCCCGCGCCCGCCAGATATTGCAGCGCGGGCACGCCCAGACCGCCTGCGCCGACGATCAGCACATGCGCGGCTAAGATGCGGTCCTGACCCGCAGCCCCGACCTCGGGCAGCACCATCTGGCGGGCATAGCGGTTCATGCCGCGACCCGCAGCCATTCGCGGATGCGGCCTTCGGGATCGGCGTTCAGCGTGATGTCGGTGACGGCAGAGGCCACATCCGCGCCCGCCGCAAAGGCCTCGGTGGCACGCTCGGGCGTCACGCCGCCGATGGCGACCAGTGGGATCGAACCCGTCAGCTTGCGCCATTCGGTCACGCGCTCCAGCCCCTGCTGATCCCATTTCATCTGTTTCAGGATCGTCGGCCAGACCGGCCCCAGCGCGATATAGTCGGGCCGCAGGGCCAGCGCGCGGTCCAGTTCGGCATGGTCATGGGTCGAAACGCCCAGCCGGATCCCGGCGCGGCGGATGGCGGGCAGATCGGCAGTGTCCAGATCCTCCTGCCCCAGATGGATGAAATCGCAGCCAAGCTGGATCGCCTCGCGCCAATGGTCGTTCACCACCAGCGTCGCGCCATGTTCGCGGCACAGCTCGCGCGCCAGCGCCAGTTCGCCCAGCAATCTGGCCGGAGCCTGATCCTTGATGCGGATCTGCACCAGCTTGACGCCCAGGGGCAGGGCGCGCCGCAGCCATGCGGCATTGTCGAAGATCGGATAGAACCGGGGAAGTTTCACGAAAGGACCGCCATTCCGAATAAAGGGGTCGAGGGCGCGGCCATATCGCGCGCCTCGATGGGATTTGCCGCATGGGCCAATTGGCCCGCCTCGATGGCCAAGGCCATCGCGCGCGCCATGCCGACCGGATCGCCTGCCTTGGCGACGGCGGTGTTCAAAAGCACGGCGTCATAGCCCAGTTCCATCGCCTGCGCGGCGTGGCTGGGCAGGCCGATGCCCGCATCGACGACCAGAGGCACATCGCGGAAATGCGCGCGCAGGCTGCGCAGCCCATACGGATTGTTCAGCCCCCGCCCCGAGCCGATGGGCGCCCCCCAGGGCATCAGCACCTGACAGCCGGCATCCAGCAGCCGGCCGCAGACCGACAGATCCTCGGTGCAATAGGGAAAGACCTGAAATCCGTCGTCGGACAGGATGCGCGCGGCCTCGATCAGGGCGACGACATCGGGGCACAGCGTGTCATCGTCGCGGATGACTTCCAGCTTGATCCATGGCGTGTCGAACAGCTCGCGCGCCATCTGGGCGGTGGTCACGGCCTCGCGCACGGAATGGCACCCGGCGGTATTGGGCAGGATCGGCAGGTTCAGGTCGCGGATCAGCGCATGGAAATCCTGCCCCGCCCCCGCCTCGCGGCGCAGGCTGACGGTGACGATGCCCGCCCCGCTGGCCGCAAAGGCATCCGCCATGATCCGGGGCGAGGGATAAAGCGCCGTGCCCAGCATCAGCGGGCTGTCGACATGGGTTCCGTAGAATTCCGGCATGCTCAGCCCCCCTGCATCGGCGAGACGACTTCCAGCACATCGCCATCGCTCAGCGCCCTGTCGCGCTGCGCCAAGGGCAGGAAGGATCCGTTCAGCGCCGTGGCGACGCGCGCCTCGGCCAGACCGATTTCGTGCAGCACGTCCTGAACGCTGGGACCGGCCAGATCGCGCGGCTCTCCGTTAAGGGTGATCTTCATCCATGAACTCCGGTCTGGTCCCAAGGGTGATGTGGTCGGCCGCCATCCGGGCCACGGCGGGGGCCAGAAGATAGCCGTGGCGGTAAAGGCCGTTTGCATAAAGCGTGTTTCCCCGGCGGCGCAGGCGCGGCAGATTGTCGGGAAAGGCGGGGCGGGCATCGGCGCCAAGCTCAAGGATCTCGGCCTCGGCAAACGCCGGATGCAGCGCATAGGCCGAGGAGAGCAGTTCCACCGCCGCCCGCGCCGTGACGCGGGTTTTCGCACCGGATTCCAGCATGGTCGCGCCCAACATATAGATGCCGTCGCCACGCGGCACGATATACAGCGGGATGCGCGGATGCAGCAGGCGGATGGTGCGGGACAGCTGGACCTCGGGGCAGCGGATCACCATCATCTCGCCCCGGACGCCGCGCAGATCGGGCAGGGCGTCACGGGCCGCAAGACCTCGCGCGTCAATGGTCAGGCCGCCATCGGGCGCGCCTTGGCTTTCCACCGGCGGCAGACGGTCGCGCAACGCGGCCAGCGCCTGACGCGGGTTCAGATGACCTTCGGTGTCGTAAAACAGCCCGCGCGGGATGCGTTGGCCCAGATCCGGCTCCAGCGTCTCGATCTGGGAGGCGGTGACGGGGCGATGCGCGTCGGTCATGCGGGCGAAGCGGTCCAGCTCGGCCCGGTCGCGCGACATGGCCAGAACCAGCGTGCCGCGATGCGTCACCTGCGCGCCATGCCCCTGCCACCACGCGGCGGCATCATGGCCTAGGCGCACGACCGCAGGCTCGGCGCTTTCGCTTTCGCAATGCGGGGCCAGCATGCCGCCCGCCCACCACGAACAACCATGCGGGCCGGGGCCGCCATTCGGATCGATGATGCGCGGCGTGATGCCGCGATCCGTCAGTTCCGCCGCGATCGACAGGCCAAGAACCCCCGCGCCAAGGATGGTGATCGGGGTCATTCCCAGACCTCGTGGAAATGATGCACCGGGCCGTGGCCATGGCCGACGCCCAGACGGTCGGCGGCGGTGATGGCGCCTTGCAGCCAGCCATGCGCGCGGCTGATCGCCTGAGGCACCGGCAGCCCCGCGGCCAGCCCCGCCGCAATGGCCGCCGACAGCGAACAGCCCGTGCCATGGGTGTTTTTGGTGCCGTGGCGCGGCGCGGTCAGCGTCAGGGGCTGCGGCCCGACCAGCAGATCGACACAGATATCGCCCGCCGCGTGCCCGCCCTTCATCAGCACATGCGTCGGACCCAAGGCCCTCAGCGCCACCGCCTGCCCGGTCATCTGCCGGGGTGTTTCGGCGGGATGCGTGCCCAGCAGCCGCGCGGCCTCGGGCAGGTTCGGAGTCAGGATGGTGGCCAGCGGCAGCAGATGGTCGCGCAGCGCGTCCACCGCGTCATCGGGCAGCAGCGCATCGCCAGATTTCGCGACCATCACCGGGTCCAGCACGATGGGGATGCTGGTCCCCTTTAACCGCGCGGCAACCGCTGTGATCACATCCGAGCCGCCCAGCATGCCGATCTTGATCGCGCCCACGTCCAGATCGTCGAAAACCGCATCCATCTGCGCCACGACCATATCCGGCGACAGCGGCTGGACCGCTGTCACGGCCCGGGTATTCTGCGCGGTAATGGCTGTGATCACAGAGGCGCCATAGACCTGAAGCGCGGAAAACGCCTTCAGATCGGCTTGGATTCCCGCCCCTCCGCCGCTGTCCGAGCCGGCGATGGTCAAGGCAATGGGATATGGCATGGCCCGCCTTTCGTGGTCATCGGCCATCCGACATCAGGGGGATATGCACGCGCAGCTTGCCGGGAAAGGCCTGCGGCTCTACCCTTCCCTACGCCGGTATGAGCCGGATCAGGTTCGATGGGTCGGCGCCCGGCGCCTCTCAGCCCCGTTGCGGGGCCCCCCAAGTGTAGAAATCAGTGCCCATTAGCCTATGCATCCGGCAGCGCGGGCGCAAGGGGTCAGCCGTAATAGCTGCGGAACCACCGGACATAGGCGGCAACGCCGTCGTGCACCTGCGTCTGGGGCGCGTATCCCGTGAGGCGGCGCAGCAGCGTGGTGTCGGCCCATGTCGCAGGCACGTCGCCGGGCTGCATCGGCATCAGGTTGCGGATGGCGGTGCGGCCGGTCGCGGCCTCGATCGCGGCGATGAACTCCAGCAGTTCGACCGGGCTGCCATTGCCGATATTGACCACGCGATGCGGCGCGACAGGGGACAGGCTGTCTTCGGGACCGACCGGCGCATCGCCCGGAACCGCGTCGATCAGCAGGCGGATCGCGCGGACCAGATCGGTGACGAAGGTAAAGTCCCGCCGCATGTCGCCGTGATTGAAAACCTTGATCGGCTGGCCCTGAAGGATGGCGCTGGTGAACAGCCACGGCGCCATGTCCGGACGTCCCCACGGCCCGTAAACCGTGAAAAAGCGAAACATCGTCATCGGCAGGCCGAACAGATGGGCATAGCTGTGGGCCATCGCCTCGGTCGATTTTTTCGACGCTGCATAGAACGACATCTGCGCATCGGCCTTGTCGGTTTCGCGGTAAGGCATCTGCGTGTTCGCCCCATATGCCGAGCTGGTCGAGGCCAGCAGCATATGCCGGGGCGGATGGGCGCGCGCCGCCTCAAGCAGTTCAAACGTGCCGGTGATGTTCGAGGCCAGATAGGCGCGGGGATTGTCGATGGAATGACGCACGCCCGCCTGTGCCGCCAGATGCACGACGATTTCGGGGCGATGCGTGGCAAAGGCTTCGGCCAGAACGCCCGGATCCTCGATACGGGCGCGCAGCGGGGTAAAGCCGGGATGCGCCGTCAGCCGTGCCTCGCGCGCGGCTTTCAGGGCGGGGTCGTAATAAGGGTCATGCGCGTCCAGCCCCAGCACCTGCGCGCCTTCGGCCAGCAGCAATTCGGCAAGGTGATAGCCGATGAAGCCCGCGGATCCGGTAATCAGCACACGCATCAGTCGATCCCGAACAGGTCGCGGGTATAGACCTTGTCGCGCACGTCTTCCAGGTCCGGCGTGATGCGGTTCGCGATGATCAGGTCGGCGCGGTCCTTGAATTCGGCCAGATCGCGCAGCACGGGGCTGTTGAAGAAATGGTCCTCCGGCAGGACGGGTTCATAGACGATGCAGGGAATGCCCTTGGCCTTGATCCGCTTCATGATGCCCTGGATCGAGCTGTCGCGGAAATTGTCCGACCCCGCCTTCATCACCAGCCGGTGCACGCCGACAAGCCGGGGCTGCCGCGCGATGATCTGGTCGGCGATGTAATCCTTGCGGGTGCGGTTGCTGTCGACCACCGCCGCAATCAGGTTCTGCGGCACCTGATCGTAATTCGCCAGCAGCTGCTTGGTATCCTTGGGCAGGCAATAGCCGCCATAGCCGAAGCTGGGATTGTTGTAGTGATCGCCGATGCGCGGATCCAGACTGACGCCCTGAATGATTTCTCGCGTGTTCAGGCCGCGCGACATGGCATAGCTGTCCAGTTCGTTGAAATAGGCGACGCGCAGCGCAAGATAGGTGTTCGAGAACAGCTTGATCGCCTCGGCTTCGACCGGGCCGGTGAAAAGGACCGGCATGTCCTTGCGGATCGCCCCCGCGACCAGCAGATCGGCGAATTTCTGCGCGGCGGGGCCGTGATCGCCGACGACGATGCGCGAGGGATGCAGGTTGTCGTAAAGCGCGCGGCCTTCGCGCAGGAATTCCGGCGAAAAGATGATGCCGTCATAGCCGGTATCCGCGCGCATCTGCGTGACAAAGCCCACGGGCACGGTGGATTTCACCACGATCGTCGCGTCGGGCGCATGGGTGCGGGCCAGCGCGATGATCTTTTCGACGCTGGACGTGTCAAAGTGATGCGTGCGCGTGTCGTAATTCGTGGGCGTCGCCACGATGACGAATTCCGCGCCTTGCAGCGCCTCGGCCGGGTCGGTCGTGGCGGAAAGCTGCAAGGGCTTTTCGGCCAGCCATGTGGTGATGTCGGCGTCCTCGATGGGCGATCTGCGGGCGTTGACCGCCGCGACCCGCGCGGCATTGATGTCCAGCGCCACGACCTTGTCGGATTGCGCCAGAAGCACGGCGATCGACATCCCGACGTAACCCAGCCCCGCTATTGCGATCTTCATCTGCGGCATCCGCTTTTGTTCTGCATCAGCCCTAGCATGGCGAAGGCCGCGACAGAAAGGGGCCGCGTGGGATTGCTTGCATCTGGTATACCAAGATGCCATTCATGACCGGAATTGCAAAAAAGGGAGAAGCACGATGACATTCACCCCTCACGGCAAGCACCTGATTGCGGGCGCCTGGGTTTCGTCCGGATCGCATTTTGCGTCCGAGCCTGCGCATGGTCCGTCGCACCAGTTCAGCACCGGCACGGTCGATCTTGTGGCCGA
>NZ_WMII01000032.1 GCF_009711265.1 Paracoccus shanxieyensis
AATACATCAACGGCTTCTATAACCCGCGCCGTCGGCACTCAGCATTGGGAGGCAAAAGCCCCTTGGCCTTTGAACGCCACGTGGCCTAAACGAGCACTCGGAGCGGCACAAATACGCGACAGGTCCAGATCTGCATCAGCCCCATCGCGCCGGCCGAAGAGATGGCTTGGCGGTCGCCCGCGCTTTCGGCGCGCAGCACCGCCCTGATCCATGCCACCGGGACGCCGAAGCGCTGCGAGGCTTCCGCGATATGGGCGGCATAGGGATCGGAGGTTGCTGCACGCTCCGCCGTTTGGGGCTGCGCCACGGCGGCAACGGGTATGGCGGAAGCGAGCAATCCCGCCAGCAGCAGGAGCGCGCATCGGACAGGAGCACCTTCTCCGCTACGACGCCAGCCTTTCAGCGTGCTCGCTGCGGTCAAGGGTACGCGCAAAGCGCCGGCCAATGGCCGCCCTTGACCTGCGCTGCGCGCGCCGAACGACCTGCGTTCGAGCGGGACGGAGGGATGAGACGGTTTTCCCGCGAACAAAGGGATGACCGATCTGAAGAGGATCGCACAGGCGCGCGAGCTGACCGTTCGCATGGCGTCAGTCCTTTCCATCGCGCTTCTGCGGGCGGTTCCAGTGCAGTGACCATGCGCTGCCGGCGGCGTCGTCGCGGAACAGGTTGGCGCGGAGCGGCTGCGGGAGAGCGGGATCGTCGATCAGCAACGCGATGTATTCGCCCGCCCGCTCGCCGGTGCGTTTCCAGCCAGCGCCGATCTCCGGGCCTTCGTCATTGCCGTGGTGAATCCGGTAGTCGGGCGCATTCTCGGCGTCGGACGGCTCGGCCGGAACGACGGTGACTTCGCGGTAGATGGTGAAGGTGTGGATGCGGCCAGTGAAGCCGGATTGCTCGCGCGTGAATGTGCCGATCTGCGGCATGGAAACCTCCTTGCGATTGCGTTGGTGAGGGAATGGGAGCGGCTGTCAGCGCGTCGCCGCACGCCAGACGAAGCGGCGGTCGCCGTTTTCGTCGGTGTAGAGCGGCGTCGCCTTGCCGATGACGGTGCGCGCCGGGATCGGGCCGAAATAGCGACCGTCCAAGCTGTCGCGCACGTCGGGATTCATCAGGAAGATGTCGCCGTCTCCGATGCGCCGGCAGCCATGCCAGACGGGCAGTTCGCGGCCGTGCCGGTCGCGGTCGAGTGCATCGCCGAGCGGCACGGCATCGACGGTCACGGCGTTGCCGGTGCGGCAGACCCGTTGACCGGGCAACCCCATGACACGCTTCATCAGCGGCACGTTGCGACCGATATAGCCGCGCTCCACCATGAAATCCGCGAGCGGCTTGTCCGGCATGACGGCGACCAGATCGCCGACAGCCAGGTCGCGTGGCGGATCGAGGTCGTAGAGACCGATCGGCACGCTGGCCGAGGCGTTCCAGACGAGGCGCAGCGGCGTCGGAATGAATGCGGCAATGGCGACGCCCATCGTCGCGAAATACGTCACCATGACGTAGCCGAAGCGGGTCACTGCTCGATCTCCCGCCGCTTGAGCCACGCCTGATGACGATCACCCGTGTAGGGGCGCGGCGTATGACCGGCGCCGATCCGGTTGCCGACATGCCGCCAGTGGTCGGGCGCGACCTCGCAAGCGTCGATGCCGGCAACCTCCACCGCGTCGATATGGCGGATCACCTGTTCGACCTTGGGCCAGCCTTCGATCTTCAGGAGGATGTCGCCGCCAGGGCGCACGAATGGCAGCGTCTGGTATGCTTCTCCCGGCCCAACGGCCCGCACGATGTCGATGCGCGAGATGATGGTGCCGAAGTCGTTGGCGGCCCAGCGGACGAAGGCGAAGATGCTGCCGGCGCGGTATGAGAAGACGCGACGGCGGCGGTCCAGCACCTGTTCGTGGACCTCGCGGCCGAACCTGATCCAGTTCTCGATCCGCTTCTCGATATGCGTCAGCTCGACATGGGTAAGGCTGTCGGATGGCAACGCGGACGGCATGGGGCCGCCACGCGCGCGGGGCACCGCGGCGCTGGTCATGATGGGTCTCCTTCGGTGGTTGGTGGAAATTCGCGCGCGAGCAGATCGCGCAGCATGTCGGCGACAGTGATGCCGCGCCGGAACGCGGCGATCTTGATCCGGCCGCGCAGCTCGGGCGTCACGTCGATGGTGAGCCGCGCCGTGAAATTGGCCGGATCGGCATCGCGGGGCGGAGCGTCCGCCGCTTTGATCCAGTGTTCGGGATCGGAAGGACGGGCGGCGAAGCCGCGACGGGGCGGACGCTCGCTCACGGCGCTACCCTCTTGATACCGAGGGCGTCGATAGACGCTGCCAGCACAGTGATCTCGCATGCGGCGGGCGAGTCGTCGTCCAGTTCGGACACCAGCCGTCCCGACTGTGCAGCGGCCGCGAAGGCGATGCGCTGCCCAATGGCGGCGGCAAGCACCGGCGGATCGTGATCGGCCAGTGTCTCGGCCGTCTCGCGAGCGAGCACGGTGCGCGCACCGCATCGGTTGAGCACGAAGCGCGCGACCAGATCGGGCCGATAGATGCGCGCCTCGGTGATGAGTGCCAGCATCTCCGCCGATGCCCAGCCGTCGAACGGTGATGGCTGCACGGGGATCAGCACCAGGTCGGCCGCGAGCAGCGCCGAGCGCATCAGGGCGGCGACACGCGGCGGGCCGTCGATCACGACATGATCGGCGTCGCGCACCAGCTCTGGCGCTTCCCGGTGCAATGTATCGCGGGCCAGGCCGACGACGCCGAACGTGCGGGCCAGCCCCTCTCGGGCGCGTTGCTGCGACCAGTCCAGCGCAGAGCCTTGCGGGTCCGCGTCGATCAGCGTGACGCGCTTGCCCTGCCGCGCCCATTCTCCGGCGAGGTTCAGCGCCAGCGTCGTCTTGCCGACGCCGCCCTTCTGATTGAGGAGCGCGACGATCATGGCGCACCCCTACGGGTGACACCGGCACCATGCCTCGCGTGCGTGCGCGTCAAAGAAGAAGAGTTAGATTCTTTGTTAGACTCTAAGTTAGCAGTCGGATTCCGCGTTTCAGGCCAGAGACTTAACTGAGGTTCGTGCGCCCGAAATCCCGATAGTCCTGCGCCTGAAGTCCCGATACCGTTTGCGCCCGAAGTCACGAGCGCTTCCACACCGTTATCCACAGGCACTGTGGACAGACCGGAGGGCCGGATTTGCATCATTTCCCGCCGCCCTTCGCGCCAGATGTCGAGGCGATAGCCGGGCAAGGGCTGGCGAGCGGCGATGCGGCGCAGGTCGAGCGCGAAATCGGAGATGCGTGCGAGGCTGCCCGACTTCTCGTGAAGGTGAGCGATCTCGAACAACCAGCCATGTTGCTGGTGGCCGGCGTGCTTGCGGGCGACGCGGTAGAGCCAGCGTTCGATGCCGCCGGTCAGCCGGAAATAGAGCGGGTCGATGGTCAAGACGAGCGAACGGTCGATGACGCCGCGATAGAACCAGTCGGGCAGGACGAACTCCATGCCCTCGACGCGGCCATCGCGGGTGGTCAGTTCCTCCCATTCGTTGATCCAGGAGAACTGATGCCGTCGCCAATGTTCGCCGTGGCGGATGGTGGTGCGGATCACCGTCGATTGCAGACGGGCGAGCGCGCCCTTCAGCAGGCGGTATTCGCGCGCCCCGGTGGCGCGGCCGATTGCTTGCAAGAGCTGATAGGGTGTGAAGCGCAGGAAGCGCGACGTGCGCAGGCCGTGGTTCTCGGCCTCGACGATCTGGCTGGCGGCCCAGATGAGCACGTCAGCGTCCCAGATCGTCGCCATGCCGTGTTCGGGCATCCCAAAGACTTCGACGCGCTGCCCTCCGGATTCATAGAGGATCGGAGCGATGCGCTTGACCTTGGCGAGCGAGAAGAACGGCCTTTCCATAAGATCGCGCTGATCGCGGGGGCTGGCATCGCCGGTCGCGACCACGAAGGGATCGAGCCGTTCGCGTTCGCTACGCTCTCCCAGGCGCCTTCGGGCGTGATGGTCGGCGCCCGGCATTCAGCGGGACGCCTTTTCGGCGGGGGTCAGCGGACGGGCCGGGAAAACGCGCGTGGCGGTCTTCTCCGACGCTGATTTGCGGATACCATCCTCGGTCCACGCCTGAAGGTCGTCGACGGAATAGACGATGCGCCCGCCGATCTTGCGATAGGTCGGGCCGGTGCCGTAGGTGCGGTGCTTTTCCAGCGTGCGGATGGAAATGCCGAGGAAGCGGGCCGCATCGGGCGCGCGCAGGTATCGGGGCGGCAGCCCCGTCTTCGGGTCTATCATGATCGGATCTCCGGTCGGGTTCGAGCGGGCTACCGAGGGCGGCAGCGGGCTATGGCGAACCGTGGCGGAGATCCGGCGGCTTGCAGCGTGCCGGAATCAGGGGGGTGTGATTCCGGCACCCCGGTCGATCCGGCCCGGGCGGAGCGAAGATCAACGTTGCGGAGGCAGGCGAACCGGATAGTGCAGCAGGTCGCGATAACCGCCGTGCATGTAATGGAGACCATCCGCGACCAGACGCCGAATCTGGTTCTTGCGGGGATCGGTTTCCCAATCGGCCTTGCGTCCGTGAAAGCCGAGAAGCGCTTCGGCAATCTGCCGATAGCTGGCACCATCGAGCTTTCCGTCCAAAGCCCGCAAAGTGAGGACATGCCGACTACGGGTTTGCGGCGGAAGGTCGTGGCGCCAGTCGCCGGGCGGTCGGTGCCGGAGCTCACGCCAGAAGCGCAACAGCGCTGCAATGCGCAGCTCCAGCAGTATGTCGAGCGGAAGCACCACGCAGAACGCGCCATGACCACGCGGCAACGGGTCTGCGAGCCAGAACTGATGTGTCAGATCGCCCGAACGCCAGAGACCATGTGATGCACCGTCCATGGCGCTGCGGAGATCGAGACCGGGCAACGCAGCCAGATCGACCAGCATGGCGGCAGGATCGGCTTCGTCGCCGGGCGAAGAACGCAGCTCGAAAGCGTCAGGCAGCAGTGACGGTAGCCAGAACGGCCTTGCGCGATCGGCGGGCTGATCCGGGTCCGTCGCGAAATCGCAACCCCCAGCGCTCGGAAAACGCGATCCGAGCATTTGGGTTTTCTGACCTGATCGCCTTCATCCGGCGAAAATCGCGACGATAATCTTCGTCGCGTCGAAGATATTCCCAGGCAAAACCGGCAGCAGAAATATGATCTGCATGTGCATAGGCTGCCGGTGCGCGCCAGTCAGAACTCGGCATGGCGTCACCTCATATCTACGCTCATATCAAGCGCAAGAGAGGTGAAGACTGAACAACCTTGGATATATTTTGCAGATACTGTTTCAAGATACCATGATCTTGAAAACACATCAAAAATGGTAAATGTTTTACTACCATAACGGATATGACTTGGCGAGCCGCATTTTGCGCAGCAAGCCCGCCGATCCGCAAAAGCGGATCGGCGCAAAATCGGAGTCCCGATGATGCGGAAAGGCGTAAAGCCGTAGAACCGGATTGGCGGCTCTACGGCTTTGCGATCAGGCGGTTTTCAGGCGCTGCATTCCCTCGGCCAGCGTCCACAGGGCGCGATTGAGGCCGACATTCTGGTCTATGCCGTTAATGGCGCGGGTCCGGCTGCGGCGGATACGCCCGTCCGAAGTCTGGCGGCGTCCGTCGACTCCGCCCCGGATGAGGTTTTCCTGAATGACGTTGAAGGTCTGCCACAGACTTTGCCCGACATCCTCGCGGCGGCGCGGGGCAATGATCTGGTCCGGGCGAACCGGGCTTTCGTCCTCGCCATAGCGGGCGACAAGGCTCGCCTCGGCCAACACGCGCTGCTCGTCGGACGAAAGCCGCGTATCCTTCATGCCTTCCGTGGCGTCGATCAGGCGCGGGAAATCTTCTGCGACGGTATAGACGCCCTCAATGATCTGATCCTGTATCCCGCCCTTATGGGGAACGCGGACTTCCTCGAAACGCTCGCCCGCAATCATGCTGTTGGTGCAGACGAAACGCAGCACGCCCACAAACATCTGATAGGCGCTCGTCCCGTCATGCGAATTGACGATGATGACTTCTGCCGCCTCCTGCTTGCCGATACCGCCATCCCGGCGAAGGCGCAGCATGTGCTTGGCATGGCCCATCCGCTCGCCATCACGCGGAACTGCCTGAACGGCGAAGAACGGGAACCATCCTTCCCGGCGCAGCCCCTCCACGATCTCGATGGTGGGGACGTAAACATAACGCTCTGAACGGCTGTCATGGGCTTCTCGCGCGAAGATGGACGGGACGTGACGGTAAAGGGTTTCGTTGTCGAGGGCTTCGCGCCCGCTGATCTGGTGAGAGTTGCGACCGAACCGGGTAGCGAGACGATAGGTCATAGTCTTGATCCTCATTGGCTTGGGTTGGAGCGCAGCGCTGCGCTGCAACCCTGGCCGTCGCCGAGACCGGGGGGTGCAAGGAGCAAGGGCGGTCGGGACGGAGGGGGATCACCCGGCCTGCACGGAACGGAGGAACGACGTGGAGGAAGGCTGGGGATACCGTCCCGGTCGAGCGTCAGCGATCCCTTGCGCCGCGCCAGGGGGCAGCGCCCCCAAGCAACCCGCCCGGCATGAGCGCCAGCGGGCGCCGGGCAAGAAACCGGATCAGGATGTGCAAAGCCGCCGAATCTGAAAGCCGCATATCCTGATTGCCGTATTCTCTTGAAGGCGCGGACAAGCATGACGAAGCCCCGCTACTCAGGCGGGGCTTCGTAGGTGTCCGGGCTCAGTCTGCGCTGCGGCGGGACCAGATGAGGTTGTGGACCTCGCCGCCTTCGTCCTCGACCAGGCTGGCGTAGATCGGCGCCGGGAAGCTCGGATCGTCCAGCTTGACCGAGAGATATTCGCGGCCGGTTTCGCGGGCGGTCTTCTTCCAGGCCGCCCCGAACTCGGTGACACCGGCGAAGATCCGATAGTCGGGGCCGCGCTCGCTTTCGCCTTCGGCCGGGACGAACTTGGCCTTGACGTTGAGGGCCAGGGTCTTGACCGTGCCGGTGATGTCGCCGTTCGCAGTCTTGGTGAAGGTGCCGATAGTTGCCATTGTCGTGTCTCCGTTCCTCGGGCCGCGCCTATCGCGACCTCGATGGCGGTCGTGAGACCGGAGGCGATCAGCCCGCACCCACCGGGCCGGAATGAAATGAAGGGCGGCTGATGCCGGCTTTTTTGTTTCGCGATGCAAAGCGCGCTCGCGCGCGGCGGAAAAAAGCCGGTGTCGGACGTTGCGGGAGGATGATCGAGGCGAAGCCGGTCTTCGGTCAGACCCATGCCTTTCGAGGACGCCGTAGGTGCGCCCCTGCAGGACGGCAGAGAAACGATGATGCGATCTCGGCCTCTGTCACACGATGAACCTGCGGATGGCATCTCCGGTATGGTCTACGCTGTTCCTGAACAAGGCTGGTTTCTGCTATCGGCGCTGGCGACGGTTACGGCCATGACTCAAGGATTGCGGACGCCACCGCGTTTGGAGCTGCTGGACTGCGCGCTCCCGTCCGGCTTCACTATCGCACGGCAATGCGGGATGGACCGTCGCTCCAAGCGTGCTCCGCTATTGCGGGCGATGGAAAGGGCGAGGTTCGCAAATCCTGAGTCCGCCGCCCGGAGACCGCGGCAACACACCGCTCCCCGTTGTTGCGGGGCTTCACGCGATCCGTAGCCGCTTCTTGCGTTAGCGATCGATGCCGAATGGCGGAAACGCGGCCCCGGCGTGGTTCCGGCGCAGCCGAGAGCGCGGCCCGAAGGGCAACGCCCAAACTGATACACCAATACAGAGCAATCACACCTGCTGACTGAGATACAGTTCCCGGATGATGTCCGTGACGATCTCGAATGTCGTCAGAAACAAGGGCGGGTTCAGTATGGTATCACTTCCATGCGCGAACATATTTCGCATTTTGCTGAGATATTCGATCTCCGCTGAAATTAGATTTTGCTCTTTAGCCGATTTCAACAACTCGTGGAGCATGGCCGGGCGAAGTCGTCCCCTGCTGTTCACTCGGCCAGCAAATTGATGTCCGATGCGTTCGCGTAGAGCCAATTCAAGGCAGGGAAACGTCTGGCTCGCCGCCAAGGTCAAAAGATCATACGAGAAATAGGCATAGATATAGGCGTGGCGAATGGCGTCATGAGATCGCCGGACGGAATCAGAAAGCGAAATGGGAAGCTCGAACGCGCGCATATCCCTATGAAGGTCTTGAAGCGTGGAGCCGATAAATCCGGCGTCCCCTGAAAAATAAGGGTCTGGCTTGGTAAGGTCGGACACACTCTTCAGCACAGGATGATTCTTTCATTCGACGTAAGTTCAAGCAATGATGGGGCAAATCATAGCGCACTTCCGTCATCTACGATGAATCGGTGCTGCTGTGGCTACCAACCGCATCAGCGCCGACGTGCCTGTCACGCCGCCGCCGATCAGGCAGAAGATCGTGCGCCAGACCTCGGACGGCATGGCCTCGCGCGTGATGCCGTGAACCAGTGCGTAGCCCGCAGCGGCGGCAGGCGCTGCGAAAACAAGCGCCACGGCGAGACGCAGCATCGGCGGGCGCACTGCCATGAACAGGACGATCAGCAGACCATAGGCGACAGCGCCTGTTACCAGTCCGACGAGTCCCGCGCCGATCAGGCCGGAACCCGAGGCATAGGCCCAACGCGCCACCTCCACGCCGAGCATGAAGGGCAGCGCATAGACGGCGAGCGTATAGGCCAGGACGCATAGACTGGCGAGCAAGGCCATGGTCATCAGCATGAGCACAATCATCGCAAGTTCCTCCTGAACCGATGACGGCGACGGTCATCGGATCGGTCGCGCGGGGTCGATCCCCGCGCGACCGCGATTTTTCTGCGGGTCGAAAACAGGAAGGCCGGGACCACTCGCGCGATCCCGGCCCGGTCCTCACTCGGCGGCTTGCAGATAGGCGTCGGCTTCCGGCTCGGCGGCAGGCGGCGCCGTACGCAGCACGGTCGGTAGCCAGCCGGTTCCGGCCAGAAGCTGTTCGGCGGCCTGCGCCATCTCCGGCTTCTTCAAGTCCGCGATCCGCTCGGCGGCCTCATCGCTGACGGCTTCCCGCACGGCGGCGAGGATATGCGCCTTGGTGACGCGGCCAAGATAGGTCTGGCCGGTCGGGGTCCAATGCGCCGTCATGTCCAGCATCGTCGCTGTCGCCAGCCTTTCCGCCGTCGCGCGCGCGTTCGGCTTCTGCTCCCACTGGACCTTGACCGCATTGATGGTCAGCGATGCGCAATGCGCGAGCAAGGCCATGAGGCTCACATGGTCCAGACCGGCGACGAAGGCCCACAGGTCCGCTACCTCGCGGGGCATGTCCGATGCCCATTCGGCATGACGATCCGCCAGCGCCTTCGCGGCGGGCGTGTCCTCGATGCCGTCCGCGTGGGAGGCGAGATAGGCGCTGGTCAGGCGGATTTCGAGGCAGGACGCTTCCCCGCCGCGATAGAAGGTCTGCGCCGCCAGCGCGTGGACCACGGCGACAAGCGCCATATCCGTCTGCTCGCCAAGGGCGAGGCGCAGGCCAAGGGTGCGATGGGCGGTCAGATCGCGGATGAGAAGGTCCGACAGCGGCTTTCCCGCATCCCCGGCATCCTCGTCCTCGAGCGCGCAATCTGCTCGCTCGTCCTCGTTTCCCTCGTCCCCGACGATCTCCCCATCCTCGTTGACGGTCACGCCATCCACTTCATAGGTGGCGCTTTCCGCTGCCTCCGGCTTCGGCGCTTCGTCTTCGGCGCGGATGAAACCACGCTCGATCCGGGCTGTGCCGTCATGGTTGAGGATGACGAACACACCGCCGCGCGCGATCTCGTCGGCGTCATAGGCGTGGCGCTTGGCGTCGATCCGCTCGATCTCGGCTTCAAGCTCCGCGAGCCGCTGATCCACCTCGTCGGGAAGGTCCACGTCCGCATCCTGCCATTCTGCCGACAGGCGCTCCAATTCCTCCTGCGCGGCGTCATAGGCGGCGGCATCTTCCTCCGACAAATCCACCGGATGCGGATAGCTGCGGCGCAAACCGTGGGCATGGGGATAGTCGATGTGAGCGGCGGTCCACTTCCACCCTTCTGCCGCCTGCACCTCGACGGCGATGTCTTCCAGCTTTCCGATGACAAGCCGGTCGAGCAACGCGGCATCCTCGAAATAGCCGCCCCGATCCTCGGTGAAGAGGTCGCGGATGATCGTGCCGCCTGCCTCCGTATAGGCGTTCGCCCCGACGAAACGCGCCCGCCGTTCGGTCGCCTCCACATTCGCCTTGGTCAGATCACGCCGGATCGTCGCGGGTTCGCGGTTCCACGACAGGTTATCGAAAACCTGTTCCTGCCGGTCGTGATCCTCGGTGATGGCGAAGGCCATCAACTGATCCAGCGACAAGCCGCCATCCCGATAGACCTGCATCAGCTTCGGGCTGACAGCGCCAAGGCGAAGCCGCTGCTTCACGACATGGGCCGAAACGCCGAACCGGGCGGCAATCTCTTCCGCGCCCCATCCGCGATTGTCCGCCAACTCCCGGAACCGCTCGAACTGGTCGGCGGGGTGCATCGCCTCGCGGGTGACGTTCTCATCAAGGCTGATTTCCGCCGCGTCGTTCTCGGTATCCAGAACGCAGCGGATGCCTTCCGTCTTCTTGATCTGCTTGCGCTTCACGCGCAGCAACTGCGCGAGCCTGCGGCCTTCTCCGATGGTCACGAAATAGCTGCCGGTCGGTTCGCCCTCCGCGTTCGTCTCCGGCTCCACCACCAGATTTTGCAGCATACCCTTCGCCGCGATGCTGGCCGACAGCGCTTCGATATGGGCTTCGCTGTGCGGGGTCTTGCGGGCGTTGCGGGGCGACTTCTTCAACTTGTTCAGCGGCACGAACAGCACCGCGCCGTTTTCGGCGGCGGGGACTTCGGAAACCGTGGCGGTCGTTTCGATGGTGTTGGTCATAGTCTTGATCCTCATTGGCTTGGGTTGGAGCGCAGCGCTGCGCTGCAACCCTGGCCGTCGCCGAGACCGGGGGGTGCAAGGAGCAAGGGCGGTCGGGACGGAGGGGGATCACCCGGCCTGCACGGAACGGAGGAACGACGTGGAGGAAGGCTGGGGATACCGTCCCGGTCGAGCGTCAGCGATCCCTTGCGCCGCGCCAGGGGGCAGCGCCCCCAAGCAACCAGCCCGGCATGAGCGCCAGCGGGCGCCGAGCAAGAAACCGGATCAGGATGTGCAAAGCCTCAGAACCTGGGGGCCGTGCAAGCTGATCGCCGCAGCTACCCTTGTGGTGAGGTATGACCCAGTTCAACAGCCTTGCGACGCTGGGCGGTCGTCAACGCGGTCCAGAACCGATGGACGCGCGCGGTCGGCATTTGTTTCAGATCGTTGATATGTTGGGCGCGGCGAAGCTCGATCTGAAAGAACGACGGGTGATGATCGATGTTGAAAGCCTGAAGCTTCCAGAAGACGACGGCAGCGTATTTGGGGGTGAGCTTCTTGTTCTTGCGATAGTAATCCAGAGCGCCCGACAGGATCGGGTTCTTCTCTCTTTTGCGGCAAGCTGTTCAAGTGTGCGGATGCAGGATTCCAAGTGCATCTGCTGGGTCAGCTTGGTGAGGTGACGCTTTGCCTCGGCCGGCGACAGGCGTCTGCCTTTCTCGATGACCGCCACATCGAATTGAAGTATGCAGTGGGAGCCGACCCAAAGCGTCGCATCTGTATAGTGATTGGCGATCTCGAAGTGGTAGCGAAGGTCTTGCTGACCGCAGAGTTCACAGGTTTCGATGGGTTGTTCGTGATCGACCGTGTTATCGGTGAAGGACCACTCGTTGAACGCGGCCGGCAGGGTTCCCGCCACTGAAAGCGGAAGAATACTGTCACGAACCCTTTGCGTGTACCCGCCCATGATGGTGCTGCCCGTTATTTAAGAGCGCTTACCTTAGCCTAACTCCTATTTAAGCCAAGCGCCAATTGCTTAAATAACGCTGCGCCCGCATAATGGGGCATGTCCGAATCAGCTTCCAACCTCCGGCTAGGCCGCTTTGTCGAGACCCCTGTTGCGGGCGAAATCGTGCGTGCCTTCGTGCCGCCTCCACTGCCGCCGGAACCGCCGATCGACGTGCTCACCCTTCTGGAGCGGCTAAGTCTGGCGGAACGTGCCTTGGGGCGCCTGGACGGCATCACTATGCTGCTGCCGCGCCAAGAACTGTTCCTCTACATGTACGTGCGGAAGGAGGCCGTCCTTTCGTCCCAAATAGAAGGAACGCAATCAACCCTTTCGGACCTGCTCCGCTTCGAGACCGAGGCGCAGGCCGGCCAGCCGATCGACGACATCCGCGAAGTCTCGAACTACGTCGATGCGATGATGTATGGGCTGGAACGGCTGGAAGAGCTACCGCTGTCACTGCGTCTGATCCGCGAGATGCACGAACGCTTGCTGCAAAGCGGACGCGGCGGGACGAAAAATCCCGGCGAGTTTCGGCGGTCTCAGAACTGGATCGGCGGCTCACGTCCAGCCAACGCGCTGTTCGTGCCGCCGCCGCCGACCGAGATGGACGGTTGTCTCGATGCGCTTGAGCGCTTCATGCACGAGGACGGCTCCCGTCTACCCGCCCTCATAAAGGCCGGGCTGCTGCATGTCCAATTCGAGACCATCCACCCGTTCCTTGATGGCAATGGCAGGATCGGCCGCTTGCTGGTGACGTTGTATCTCTGCGTCAACGGTGTGCTGCGCAAGCCGCTCCTCTATTTGAGCCTGTACCTGAAAACTCATCGCGCCGACTATTACCGGCTGCTTCAGGAGGTGCGCGAGCATGGGGCATGGGAAGCCTGGCTCGATTTCTTCCTCACCGGCATTGCGGATACGGCCAATCAGGCGTTCGAGGCCGCTACCCGTATTGTTGATCTGTTCAAGGAAGACCGCGAGCGGATCACGACAGAGAGCGACCGGGCAGGCTCTGCACTGCGTATCCACGATCTGTTTCAGCAGAACCCGTTCCTGACGGCCAACCAGCTCGTCCAACAAACAGGGCTTTCGGCTCCGACCGTGAATGCGGCACTCGCCGATCTGGAACGGTTCGGCATCGTTGAGGAAATCACCGGGCGCAAACGGGGGCGCGTGTTCAGTTACCGGCGATATCTCGCCATCTTGAGCGAGGGAACCGACCCGCTCCCCACAACGGCCTGATGGAAGGAAGCCTGTGCGTATCGAATCCGTAACCCTGTCCGGCTTCCGCTGTTTCGGTCCCGACCCTATAACCGTGCCGATCGCATCCGAGATTACGGCTGTCGTTGGTCCGAACGCAGCGGGCAAGACGGCTCTGCTGCATGCCATGTCGAAGCTGTTCGGCGTGTCCCGCGCGCAGCGCACCGTTCTACGATCCGATTTTCATCTTGGCGCAGATGACGATCCCGAGGACCGTGAACCAAAGGATATGTTCATCGACGTGCTGATCGGTTTGCCAGAACTGGCCGACGGCACAGCGACGCCAGAAACGATAGCACCATCGTTTCGGCACATGCAGATTGCGAGAGCAGGTGATGATCCGGTCTGCCGCCTACGTCTCGAAGCGCGATGGGAGGATGACGGTACGGTCGAAGGCGAGGTTTCCCAAGATTTATTCTGGGTGGATACGCTCGACGACGATCCGGGTGAGGACAAATGCCACCCAGTCTCGGCAGCGGATCGTGGTTTAATTCAACTCTATTATACGCCCGCCAGCCGGGATGCGGCTGCGCAAATCAAGGCGACCACAGGCGCGCTTGCTGCCCGCCTATTGCGGGCTATCGAATGGTCATCCGAAACTACGGACGCGGTCGAGGAGGCTTCCGAGAAGCTGGCGACAGCCTTCGAGGAGGAGTCGGCAATCGCGGCGATCGGCAAAGCCCTGCAAAAGCGCTGGTCGGGCCTCCATGATGATATTGTCGATACCAAACCGCGGCTCAGCCTGGTCAGCCGCCGCTTTGAGGAGGTGGTCAACAAGATCGCCGTGATCTTCGAGCAGGGACCGGATGGCCAGGAACGCGGACTAGATGCCCTAAGCGACGGGCAGCAATCGCTCTTCTATTTTGCGCTGGCCGCAGCCGTGTTCGATCTGGAGCGCAAGGTGGTCGCCGGAACGGTCGAGGGCTTCCGCGACGACACGCTACGAATTCCTGCGCTTACGCTCTTTGCGCTGGAAGAGCCGGAAAACCACCTCTCGCCCTACTTCCTCGCCCGGATCATTCGCCAAGTTCGCTCCTTGACCGACGCAGGTGGCGCACAGGCCATCGTCACAAGTCATTCGCCGGCGGTTCTGAGCCGCGTCGATCCGCGTGAGGTTCGCTACTGCCGCTGTGACCCGAAGACACGTGTCTCGACGGTCAAGAAGATCAAGATGCCGGCAGGCGTCGATGAGACCGCCAAATTCGTCCGTGGCGCGATGCTGGCCTATCCCGAACTTTACTTCGCGCGGTTCGTCCTGCTGGTCGAAGGTGATTCCGAGCGGATCGTTTTGCCTCGTCTGGCCGAGGCGCTCGATCTCCTGATCGATCCGGCCTTTGTTGCGATCGTTCCATTGGGCGGACGGCATGTGCAACATTTCTGGCGGTTGCTGAAACATCTCGGAATTCCACACGCGACGCTCCTTGATCTCGATCTTGGTCGCGAAGGCGGTGGATTTGGCCGTGTGAAGACCGCGATCGAAAAGCTCATCGAATTTGGCGCGCCAAAAGCTGCACTTCTGAAGATTGATGGCGGCACGCTGTCCGACGAGCGCTTTGCGAAGATGCACACTTGGCAGGACGAGGAAGATCGCAAGATTCTGAATGGATGGGTCAATTGCCTCAGGCCGTATGGCGTCTATTTCTCGGCACCGCTCGATCTCGATCTCGCCATGCTCGAAGCATTCCCCGATGCGTACAAGGCGATAATTCCCAAGGGTGGAGGGCCGAAAATGGCGGCTGATAAGGCGGCGGAAGTCGTACTCGGGACGGCGGGGCCAGGAACCACCATCTACACTGGTCCATTCAAGGACTATCCGGCGCTGCTCCCCGCCTACCGGTATCACTTCCTCACCAACAGCAAACCGGCGACACACCTCGCTGCCCTGACGCACATCAAGAAGAATGACTTGGCTGAGAAAATGCCTTCCGTTTTGGCCGAGGTTCTCCAGCATATCGCCAAGTCGTTGCGGCGGGATTAGCTATGGCGGTGCTCTCGCGACGGGTTCGGCCGGATGATTGGAAGCCCGTGGGGGTAGACGCACTCGAAGCGAATGCGCTCAAGGTCGTGCGTTCGACGGACAACCGATCCGTTATCGCTGGCCCCGGTGCGGGCAAAACCGAACTGCTGGCGCAACGCGCTGCCTATCTCCTCCAGACCGGCGAAGCGCCGCCGCCGAGGCGCATTCTCGCGATCAGCTTTAAGCGTGACGCCGCAACGAACCTCGCTGCGCGCGTCCGTCAGCGCTGCCATCGAAATCACGCCGGGCGCTTTGACTCCTTGACGTTCGATGCTTTTGCCAAGGGATTGATCGACCGCCTTGGACAGGCGCTTCCTGATCGCTGGCGTCCACGCCCCGACTACGAGATCATTTTTCCCAACGATCGGGATTACCGCGATTTCCTGTATCAGCAGGTCGGCACACCTCCCGCAACAGTGGGCACCTACGCTGACCTCCAAGGCATCGCAGTGAAAACCTTTGAGCGGCGTCATCTGGTCGGATCACCGCTACCGTTGGACGGCTGGTCAAATCCGACAGTCGGCCAGTGGGCGGCGGATCGACTTTGGCAAACGTCACTCCATGAGGGGAAGAAAAGCGTCCTGTCATTCCCCATGATTGGCCGGCTCGCTGAACTCCTGTTGCGCGTCAATCCGATGGCGCGCGATGCGCTTCGCCTGACCTATTCGCATCTGTTTATGGATGAGTTTCAGGATACGACACAGGTCCAATACGATCTGGTTCGCACGATCTTTCATGGCACGGATACGACTATAACTGCCGTTGGCGACAACAAGCAGCAGATCATGCGCTGGGCAATGGCGATGGACGATCCGTTCGCCGCTTTTGATGCCGATTTTGCTGGCAAGCGAACACCGCTCTATAACAACTATCGTTCTTCGCCAGAACTCGTGCGCATCCAGCATGTCCTTGCACAGGCTCTGGACGCTCGCGCCGTAGCACCGATCTCAAAGACCACGGGCACAATCGCCGGAGACAGTTGCGCGATCTGGGATTTCTCCACACCGGAGGTCGAGGCGGCTCGCTTGGCTGCGTTCGTTGCCGCTGAGATGAAGGAACACAACCTCGGCCCGCGTGATTTCGTTTTGCTGGTTCGGCAAAAGGCGCCCGACTATGCAGCCGTGCTTGAGCCGGCCTTCAATGCCGCCGGCATTCCCCTGCGCAACGAGGCAGGAACAGTTGGGGCGGTCATGCTACAAGAATTGCTGGCGGAAGAAGCGTCTGAGCTGGCAATTGCCATTTTGCGCCTCGCTATGACCAACCGCGCTGGTCGGTATTGGACGGAATGCCAAGAGGCGCTTGCGGCGCTGCACGGCATCACGCCTGATGACGAAGCCGCGCAGTCCAGACTTGCCCGCGAGTTGGATACCTATGCGATCAATCTATCCAAAACGCATCCTACCCCGCCAAAATCGAAGGCGGCGGCACGAGCGATCATTGACGACATTGTATCATTCGTTGGCCGAGATCGGCTGATTGCAGTTCACCCCGCTTATGGTCAGGGAGGCTGGCTGGAAAAAGTATTGGAGGCCGCTGCCGTGCATTTATCCGCGTCGTCAGCCAGCGGCGGCGAATGGTCAACGGCGCTCGACACCTATGAAGGCGTCCACGCAATACCTCTAATGACAATCCATAAGAGCAAAGGGCTTGAATACCACAGCGTCATCTTCGTCGGCCTGGACGATGGCGCATGGTGGAGTTTTGCCAACGACCAGGTCGAGGCCACGGCTGGCTTCTTCGTCGCTTTTACTCGCGCGAAGCAACGGGTTGTCTTTACCTACTGCGCTCGCAGAGGCGCACGAAGCAAGATTGCGACGCTGTACGGTTTGCTGGGAAAGGCAGGCGTCCGGACATTCTCGATGACTTGACTTGAGTTGAATAGTCAATTCTCCAACTATGGAGAGTGGATGATCAAGCGGCTTAACCGCTGAAGGCCTGCGATTGGACTTGTACCGGTTTTGCGCCGGTCACTTATCTCATTATGCCACCTTGGCTTCGAACGCGAGCGGGCTGATGCCGCCCAGATATGAATGGCGGCGACGGGAATTGTAGAAGCCGTTGATGTACTGGAAGATGGCCGCTTCTGCTTGCCGCCGGGTTGGCCAGCTTTGCCGCCAGATCATTTCCGCCTTCAGGGATTTGAAGAAAGTCTCGACAGCGGAGTTGTCGTAGCAGTTGCCCTTGCCGCTCATCGATGGACGCAGGCCATAGGCCTGCAGCTTTTTCTGATAATCATAAGAGCAATATTGGCTGCCGCGATCGGAATGAAAAATGCAACCCTCGGGGGGCTGGCGAAGGCGCACCGCCATGTCCAGCGCCCGGATCGCCAGATCCTTTTTCATCCTGTCGCTGACCGCCCAGCCCACGACCCGACGGCTGTGAAGGTCAAGAATCACAGCGAGGTAGAGCCAGCCTTCCGATGTCCAGACATAGGTGATGTCGCCCGCCCATTTGCGGTTGGGCGCATCGGCGGCAAAATCGCCGTCCAGCCAGTTCGCCGCGACACCCAGGCGATGGTGGCTATCTGTGGTAACCTTGTGCTTGCGCGTGCGGACTGGCTTGATCCCGTTGATACGCATGAGGCGGCCAACCCGGCGCTCGCCGACATCAAGTCCCGCCTCTTTCAACTCCATCGTCATCCTGGGACGACCGTAGCTGCCAAGGCTCAGACTATATTGCTCCCGGATATGGGCCAGCACCTTCATGTCCCTCCGCTCCCGATGGCTGATCGGGCGCGAACGCCAGGAACGGTAACCCCGCTCGCTGACCTGCAAAACACGGCACATCAATTCCACCGGCCAACGATGCCGCCAGTTGTGCACAAAGGCGAACCTCACGGCCTTTGGCTCGCAAAGAACTGAGTGGCCTTTTTTAGGACTTCCCTCTCCTCCCGGAGCACGCGGTTCTCCAGGCGAAGCCGTTCATTCTCCCGCGCCAGATCTGCCTGCGGCGCGGACACCATGTCCGACGGTCGATAATGCGAAACCCATTTGTTCAGGGTCGACTTGCCAACGCCCAAATCCGACGCGACCCGTTCGCGCGGCAACCCGCTCGTCAGCGCAATCCGCACCGCCTCCTGCTTAAACTCTTCACTATGCTTGATCATTTCGCCGGTCTCCTTGAACGAGCCTTAAACTCTCAAGTGACCGGCGCAAAACCGGTACAAGTCCACTTCCCCCCTGGACCAACTAGTGACGCTGGCCACGGAAATCGGAAATTAATCTGCTGGCCGTGCTGAATACGGGATGCGAAAACGAGAGTGATGGAGTGATCTCCAGTCTCCAAAATTAGATCTGCGGAAGGCGGCTTTCCAAAGCCAACCAAATGGCGAGTTACTGCCCCCAACTCTTTGGCGCGTAACGGCTCAGGTATCTCCGCATGGTGAACCAGCAAACCAATTAACGTTTCGCGGGAAACTTCACCTTCGATTGCATGATCCAGGGCCGCCGCAGTTTTTGCGACCAACGGCGAGGCGTAGCTGGTTCCACAACCATCAGTGACCGTGCCATCTGGCAAAATGGAGAATAGGCCATGCCCCAATGTCGGATGCAGCGTACCAGAGCCACCGACATGAGCGAGATCAGGCTTGACGCCAGAACGAAGCCCCGGCCCCCTGCGGCTGAAGCGGGTGGGTGCGAATGGCAGGCAACCCGCATGGTCAGGCGGGTTTACAGCCGCCACAGCAACGTTCCGGGCGCTTTCTGCCGGAGTGAGAAGACCATCGTTACGAGCAAGCGCTAGGTTAGCTAGAGCCGCCGCAGTATCAGACGGCCACTCCGCTCGGAGATCCTGCGGCTGGATGTTGCCCGCAGACACGAACACCACAGCGTTGTTTTCTTCCGCAAGACGATCCAGACGGACGGCGTGCGGACTATATCTGTCAGGCGCAGCAGGCTGAAGAATGTTCAGGCTCATATTAAATACGCGCACACCATGTCGCGCACGGGCATCGGCCACAGCGGCATCCATTTCATCGAAGAAATGTGGAAGTCCGCCCGAATAATAAGATGCGAAAGCACCCGCTTTTCTCTCGTTGGGAAAAATCGCGAGATCGACAAGCTCCGTCCCATCTGCCTCCGGGCATGTGGCAGCACCGTTGAGGCTGGAGCCCACCACCGCAAGGCCGCCAATAAACGTGCCGTGAGACAGGTCCATGTCTTCATCAGCAAGAACATCCCATCGATCGATAACCCAATCTGCCAATGCCGGGCTGAGACCTCCGTCAATGATTCCCAGCTTCGGATGGGAGCGCCGACTGTCGCGAACGGGCATGGTGGCATTGTCCGGGCGGACACGCACAGGTACCGAAGGCCGAGCCGAACGAACGACGATACCAGGCAGTTCAATGCGCTTTACCAGCGGGTGCTTGTCGAGAAAATCCAGCAGTCTACCGTGACGCTGAACATCTGGATCGAAAGGAGCCAGATCACGTCGCTCTTTGGTCGGCGTTCCTGTAAGGCGCAGAATTGCACCATCACCGGCCTGATCAAGGCGTACCGCCAGCATCGGCAACTTGTTTCGCCCGACGGGCAAACGCTCGACTGACATGCTGTAACCGAGGCGGTTAAAACCATTTACGAAGGATTCAACGAGACGGCGATGAGAGTCATCAAGACGATCCCACTCAGATCGCGGGGGCACCACGTCGAACAACTCCACCTCATATCCGCTGCCGGTCATGGGGTTTGAAAGCCAGGCAACGGCCTCCTCGACGGAAAACCTACGTTTGTCGGATGCCCCATAGAGTTCGATCCGCTCGATGGCCCCGGTCTCGCTCTTCTGAGCGGAAGGGTTGGGAACTTCCTTCCCTTTGCTTTCATCGAACTTCATGCGCGTCAGCGTTTCGGCCTTCCCGATCTCAGCCTTGACCTTCGCAAGCGCGGATGGATGCCCCTCGACAATCATGACACCAAGGTCGCCACCGCCAACGACTGGTGCGCGGTCATTTCGGAACAGCGCCCCAACGGGACGATGACTTTTGGCCCAGGCCTCCCGTTTCAGGATTACCTTCACATAACCGATCGGACCTTGCGATTGCGCAGAAAGGACATCGGATATCGTGTCGAGCTGGCTCATGAGCGCAGCCTTGTGTGCGCCAAAATCGCGATCCCGGTTGGCGAAGAAATCCTTGCGCCCGCCGCCGCCGCCGGCCTCGCGCGCCTCCTCGAAATTCTCCGGGTTGAGAACGATCTGAATAGGACTAGCCATGCGTCACCTCGCCATCACCCGATTTTCCGCCCTGACGACCAAGCCATCTGCTGATTGTGGATTTGTCCTTCCCGGCGATATCCCCAATATCGCCCATGGAAAACGCAAGTACGGGATCTTCATGCATCGCTCGAAAGAGGTTGGCCGGATCGTCAAACAAAAGTGCTCGCCGCTCGCTTTGAATGCGAGCTGCATTGAGCGTTGCGAATTGCCGGAGCGTATCTAGCAAGCCACGACGATCCTCCTCTCGAACCGTCGTGGCTTTCTTGTAAGTACGAACAAGCGCTTCGATTTCCGCGCCAGTTGACCCTTCGGTAAACCACGCAATTAATCGGAGATGATTGTCCGGTGCCTGGACCGGCGGCATGAAATGCTGCGCTATCGCCTTTCTCACAGCAAAATCGGGCTTCGGAATCTCTAGCTGGATCTCAAAGCGGCGCCAGACCGCAGGATCAAGAAGCTTGGGATGATTAGTGATACCAATGGTGAGGCCAATATTCTGACGCACATCCAAGTTTTGAAGAAGTGCATTTACAACACGCTTTATTTCGCCGACCTCCTGCGGATCATCCCGCACCTTCGCAATTGCGTCGAATTCATCGAGTAGAAGAACACAGCGATAGCGGTTGGCAAACGTAAACAGATTCCCGATGTTCCTGGCCGTTGTCCCAAGGAACGAAGATACCAGTCCATCCAGCTTAACAAGTATAACTGGCAAATCCAGCTTTCGCGCAATCCAGAGAGCCAAGCGCGTCTTCCCGGTGCCTGGCGCTCCATACACCAAGCAGGTTTTCGCCGGCGAAATGTCGACGACTGACAGGGCTTCAAAATTTGTCCACTCATCGACGATCGTGCTCACAGCTTGAGCAACGGTCGGATTGAACAAGGGCGAATCAGCATTGATCTCTGCTGGAAAGATAATTTCCGCCAGTGGCGCCGAGGTTTCACGGTCTACGGGCACTGGCGTGTTACGGCCCAGCACTTCACCGGAAAGCGTTGCGCGAGAGCGCTCGATACGGCTGGGGGCCATTTCCTTCAGGCGCTCTGCCGCAGCCAGAATACCTCCAAGTGACGCAGCCTGCTTCTCCTCCCCATCCTTACTCAAGGCATCGCGCAAGCGCTCGACCTGTTTGCGCAATGCTGGGGACGGCTCCGCCATGGCTGCCCGACAAAGGGCCTGAATGATTGAGAAGTACTCCATGTGCGCTTAATCCGTGATTTGATGCATGCTTGATGTCGTGTGATGCATATAGCGCGGTAATTGTTGCACGTCAATCGATATCGTTGTATGAGTGCTCTTGTCCGATGCGCATCGCCGAGCATTCGTTGCACCTGAAGTGAGGCTTGTTGCAAAACCGGACGTGGATCACGGCAAAACGAAAGGAACTCGCGAATGTCCAAAGGTAAAAGCAGCGGGGGCACTCATCACGTAGTCCCGAACCCGAACGGCGGATGGGACGTCCGTCGAGGAGGTAGCGACCGATCGAGCGGCCACTTCGACATCAAACAGGATGCAGTGGATCGCGGTCGTCAAATCAGCAGAAATGCCGAAACGGAACTGAAAATCCATAACCGAGATGGTCGGATCGGACAGTCAGACTCGCATGGGAATGATCCTCGCAACATCAAAGGATAGCCGAAACCCCTCCATGGCTACCCAAAGGCGCGCGATCGGCACCGATAGCAGCCGATCGCCGCACAGATTAAATTTTCATATCTGTAATCAGATGCTTATGACTATTTCGTAGTGCTCATCTTCGTCGGTCACTGCCCGCCATCATATCTATAAAGCGTTGCTTTATATGCAAAAAAATAACTGTTTTCTATAGCGTCAGGTCTGTTTTCCACTGTTCTGGACCTGCTCTGTTCCGCGCACGGCCCTGCGGGTGTAGCGGGTGTAGCGGGACACATGTTCTGTTGTAGCGGGACACATGTTCTGTCACTCAGGGACAGAGATATTGTCAGCAGCGCGTTTTTCGTGACCGCGCCTTAAACACTCCTTTCAAGCCCCCTTCATTGGCCCCCGACAGTCGGATCCGGCAGGGGATCGGATGCCACCGGATA
>NZ_WMII01000033.1 GCF_009711265.1 Paracoccus shanxieyensis
GCCCGCTGGTCAGCGCGATACGCACCGCATCCCTGCGAAATTCATCCGTCCTGCCTGTGCCCATGGTTCATCTCCTTTGCTGCACATTACGTGATCAAAGGAGCGGCACCAAACCGCGACAGGTCCACTGCGGCTGCGTTCAAAGCGGTTCTGATCGCAGAAAAACCAGCGCGGACCGGGGTGAACCGGTCCGCTGTCTCTCTCAAGGCGCGGAAGACGTCCGTACATTTGCTTCGGTCAAATAATTTTGCCGGATTGAAGGCAGTGGAAAAGCACCCGACACTTCATTCGATCCCGTTTTCTCTCTGCACCTCGCGCACATAGGCGATAATATCTGAAACCTCGGCTTCAGAGAGCCCCGGTTGTGGCGGCATGTTCCCGAACCGCCAATGGTGAGCACGCACACCATTGGACACCGCGAGTTGGAACGCATAATCGCCGTGATGAGACGGTTCATAGATGCGATGGATCAGGGGCGGACCAGCATCCGTCCCGGCCCCGTTGACGCCATGACAGGCGGCACAGGTGCTGTCGAAGGCGGTGCCCCCCCGTGCAGCAGCCTCCGAGAATTGGGCCGGCACCCGGACGCCTGTCGCTGTGGCTGCGGTCGGTGCGGTGGTGGCATCCGGTTCGCGGCCTACCCAGAATGTGGCTCCGACTACGGCAAGTATGAGGCCAGAGAGGACCCACGGCATTTTTTGTGACTTCATATCCAGTTTCCGTTTAAGGTTCATTGCGCCGGATTTGCCCGACACAGCCGGGCCCTCGCCGAGACTGATGCGATCTGTTTGCGTCCGACGACCGTCTAGTTATTCAACGCCTGATACCCGGCGCTGATACTTGGCCTCACGCTCTGGCCATGTGCTTTTGATGAATGCCAGCACCGCTTCCATGTCCTCGGGCGTCAGGGCACCCGCGAAGCCTGGCATGTCGCTTTCGTAGCCGTCTCCGACGACAGCGGCGGTGCCGAGCGCGATGATGGAGAGCAGCAAGGCATCGGAATGATGCCAGCTATGCCCGGTCTTATCATGCGGTGGAGCAGGCAGGCGGCCGTTGGCGGCAGGGCTTTGCCAGTCAGGTTGGCCTTCAAGCTGCTGGCCATGGCAGACCGCGCAGTTTGCAGCGTAGACTTCCCGCCCGCGGGATACAGTCGGGTCTGGCCGTGGGTCGGGGGCAAGAAAGACCCCGACCCCGGCCAGAATGCTCAGCAGCGCAGCCCCGCCGATCAGAAGATCACGCCTCACGCTTCGACCGCAAATTCCGTCATCATGCCTGTCGCCAGATGCGGCATGTGGTGGCAATGCAGCATCCAGTTCGCGGCTTCACCGGCATCGACGGCAACAGTCACCATCGACATCGGCGGAACATAGACCGTGTCGCGCCGCGCACCTGCCATGCGTCGCCCATTGATTTCCACGACCTGGAAACTGTGGCCGTGCAAGTGCATCGGGTGACCCATCATCGACATATTGTGGAACATCAACTCGACGCGCTCACCGCTTCTGGCGCCAATCGGGCGATGACCGCCCCACACCGCGCCGTCGATGGTCCAGACATAAGGCTGCATGGTCCCGCCCAGCATCACCATATGGCTGCGATCGACCGACCGGGACGGCAGGGCGTCAAGGGCAAGCAGTTGACCTTCCTGCGCCAGATCGACGTCGAAGGCTGCGGCTTCTGTCTCGCCCATTCCGGCGATCCGGCTGATGCTGGCCCCCGGGGCGGCGAGCACGATGCCGGTGCGCTCGCGTCCACCCTCCCTCAGCGCGAGGATCGGCCAGGCCGCGCTTTCACCGGGCAGATCAAGTTCGATATCCAGACGTTGGCCCATGGCCACGCCAAAGCGGGTTCCCGCGAGCGGCCGGATGTCATGGCCATCGACCGCCACCAGCCGCCCTGCGACAGTGCCCGTGTCAATCCAGAAGACGGTTGCGGCTGCGCCGTTGATGATCCGCAACCTTACCCTGCCACCGCGCTCGACCTGGATGATTTCGGGATCGGCAAGCGTGCGGTCATTGGCCAGATAGGCATCCCAGTCATAGTCGTTGAGATCCATCTCCATACCGGACATGCCACCATGCTGCATGTCCGCCATGGTGCCATGTCCGATGGAACTGTGGTCCATCCCCTGCATTGACGCCGGCGCAGCGCCGCCATGACCCTCTGCGTGACCGCCCCCGTGACTGACTCCATGTCCGCCGGTGATTTCCGCCATGACCTCTTCGGGGGACTTGAACGAGAAATCATGCAGCAGGATCACAACCTCCTGCCTGTCGGCACGGACATCTTCGGGGCGGCGCACGATCAACGGCGCTGCAAGCAACTGCATTTCTTGGATCGGGATATGACTGTGCATCCAGTGGGTTCCTGGCTGCGGCGCAAAGTCGTAACTCCGCTTCTCGCCGGGCGAGAGCGCTGCCATCGGCGCGTCCGGCACCCCGTCCTGTGCATTCGGAGGGATCTGTCCGTGCCAGTGGATCATCGTCGGCACCGGCAGATCGTTGCTCAGATCCACCCTGAAGCGCTCGCCGGGGTTCAGAACAAGGCCTGAGCCCTGCGGCCCGGTCAGGCCAAAGACCGTCGCCGCGCGCCCGTTGATGTCCAGGCTTCGCGTGGTCGCAGAAAGCCCGAGAGCGGTCTCCCCTTGCGCAAAGGCGCGGGAGTTGAATTGAAATGCGGCTGCCATGGCAGCACCTGCGGCAAGGAAGCCGCGTCTGGATACGAAAGGCATGATCTCTCCTCGGGATGTGATCCCGCTTTGCAAGAAAGGGAAAACGGCAGGAATCCCCTGCCGGTCACTCACAGGAGAGAGGAAATGGGAGGGCGACTGTCCTCATCGGGAAGGGTTTCCCGGAAGTCGGTGCCTGGCCCCGAGACGTAAACATCTGTCCTCGGGGAGTACTGCGATACATCGGCCAGAACAGGGAGGAGGACCGAGAGGCCGAGGCATACTGCCTTGCATACGGCCACATCGACAGCGCAGTCGCTTTGGTCCTCACAAATTACTGCAGAATGACCGTCGTCATGCAGTGCAGCGTGCTGGTCGGTGCCACCGGACATGCGGAACTCATGCGCCGCCGCCGCAACGGGTGACAGCACAAGAGTGAGCAAGGTGGCAATAATCATCGTCAGACGAATCATACCATCATGGTAGTTTTCCACTGCCACCTTGTCCATGCGACACTGCCGCCCTGCCGCACACTATAAAGCGAGGAGTCTATGACCGCGTCAGAGCGGCAGTTCAGAGGTGAGCTAGATCTTTTGCATAGGGATGTCGGATTTTACATTCTGAACACCCTTGATCCGGGTCAGATGATCGATCTGGAACTGCCGATAGTCATCGAGATCGCGGGCCACAACGCGCAGTAGAAAGTCGCAATCGCCCGCCATCAGGTGGCACTCGACAATTTGCGGAAGGGCGCTGACGGCATTGGTGAAGTGGTTGACGGTTTCGACATCCTGCCCGGTCAGCCAGACACGGGCGAAGACCGTCATGCCCATCCCGATTTCCGCCGGGTCAAGTACCGCGACGTAGCGCTGAATGACACCAGCTTCTTCTAGCGCCTTGACGCGCCGCAGACAGGGCGAGGGCGAAAGCCCGACCTGGGCTGGCAGTTCGATCTTCTGCATCCGACCATCTTTCTGCAATGCGCGCAGAATACGTCGGTCTGTTTCGTCTAGTCTGGTCATGGAAGAGGCGGCTGCGGGAATCTGAACAGCCGGGATAAGTGGATTTTCCGCGTAACGGCAGCATGATGCAGCGAGCGAGGAGAAGACCATGGCAAGACGACCGCGCCGGAACCACAGCCCGGCTTTCAAGGCGAAAGTGGCGGTAGCCGCGATCAAGGGCGAGAAGACCATGATCGAGCTGGCGCAGGAGTTCGTCGTTCACCTGAACCAGATCAAACGGCCATGGCCTTCAAGCTGATGATGTCGGCCCAGAAGAAATGGCGAAAACTCGACGGCGACCACCGCCTCCCAGAAATCATACAGGGGGTTGAGTTCCGCGACGGCCTCCGTCAACTTCAAACCGCCGCCTGATCAAGCGTCACCAACTTTCGACCATAGCTCAGCGAAAATTCCGCTACACATCGGGCCGCCAAGATCCGATGAATGGATCTGGCACTCTCTGATGTGAGTTCATAATTCTTATGATGGCCGGGCCACGTTAGAAGCCATGCGCAGAGGAAACACTCGTAACACAGAGGCCGGTGAAAGGGGGCCAGTATGAATGCCCGTAGGTTTGACATTACCGCCGAAGAAATCGGCGTGGTGGTCGCGCGCTTTTACGCAGACATTCGCCACCATCCAGTTCTTGGGCCAGTTTTTGCACGGCACGTCACGGATTGGTCAGAGCATGAAAGCAGGATCATGTCTTTCTGGCGTAACGCGATCCTGCGCGAACAGGGCTACGATGGAAACCCCATGTTCGTTCACAAAGAGGCAGGAGACATACGCGCTGAGATGTTTCCAATATGGCTGGACCTCTTTGATAAAGTGCTGGCTGCTAACCTCACAATAGATCAGGCCCGCAATTGGTCAGCCCTCGCGCACCGGATTGGCAAGGGCCTCAGCTATGGGCTTGCGCAGGCTGGCGATCCCCCAAACCTCCGCCGCTGATAGAGAGGCAGCAGTTTCATCAACCAAATCTTCGACAATGCCAGAGCCGTTAAGCCGGGCCCTTTTGAACTCTAAAATACCTTTCCCCAGATCCCCAAGAAGGGGGGATAGCCCCCCTGCCTGCCTAAACCGCGACCCCAAATAGTTTCCCGATAGCGGCGGTCACTGCCATCGCGGCACCGCCCCAGAAGACCACACGCAGTGTTGGTCGCAACAGCCTGGCCCCGCCGGCCCAAGCCCCGAGAGCCCCGAGAACGGCAAGCGCGAGCAGCGTTGTCACAGTAACCACGACGGCGACAGTTTCTGCGGGTGAGACGAGCGCAGCAACCATCGGCACAGCCCCGGCCAAAGTGAACGTGAGCCCAGAGGCAAAGGCAGCCTGTAAGGGATTGGCGCTATGCACCTCAGAAAGGCCGAGTTCATCGCGCACATGGGCCCCAAGCGCGTCAGCTTCGGTCAACTCGCGCGCGACAAGCGCTGCCGTCGCGGGCGAGAGACCTCGGCTCTCCCAGATAGAAGCCAGTTCCGCCTCCTCCTCCGCGGGTGTCTCGCGCAGAGCCTGCGCCTCACGGGCGATGTCAGCACCTTCAATATCCGATTGTGAGCTGACCGAGACATATTCCCCCGCCGCCATGGACATCGCCCCGGCGGCCAATCCCGCGGCGCCTGCGATGAACACCGCCTCTGCGGAAGGATTGGCGACCGCCACGCCCACGATGAGCGCCGAGATCGAGACGATCCCATCGTTGGCGCCGAGCACCGCGGCCCGCAACCAACCGCTGCGGTTGACGAAATGCACTTCTTCATGGGCTGACTGATAGGTCATGGCCGTCCCGCTCCAATTTCATACTGTCGATCTGACCCTGTAGATTCCAGGCCACGCCAAAGCTTCACCGCTCATCCGCGCTCGATGGATTGAAACGCTGACGAGGCCATCGACTTCCTTAAACTTCCGGTAACAATGTAGGGTGAACCAGATCATTGCAATTGATCTGGGTCATAGCCGACGTTGGACGGAATGAATTATCGGCTCCTCATGCGCCGAACCCGCCGCATGCGTGTCAACACAGGAAGCTTCCTATGCCCAGCACCGCCCCTGTAAGTCTTGAAGAACGCCTCATGCTTCCCCTCACGCTCGCGGCGAGTTTCGGCATGGCGGCCGCCTTCTTCGGCACCTTCGTGCTGCCGGGGATCTGGCTCACGGCAGGGCTTGCACTTGTCTATCTTGCGGCCGGGCTTCCGACGGGGCTGCGCGCGCTTGGTGCACTTTTCAAGGACCACGTGCTCGACATCGACCTGTTGATGATCATCGCGGCTTTGGCCGCGCTTGCGGTAGGCGCCCCGCTGGAGGGGGCGGTTCTCCTCACGCTCTTCAGCATTTCGGGCACGCTGGAGCATCGCGCTATGGGCCGCGCCCGCCGCGCGATCGAGGCGCTGATGGCGCTGCGCCCCGAGACTGCACTGCGGCTGAGCGCCACGGGCGCGACAGAGGAAATCCCCGTCGCGGCGCTTCGCGAGGGGGATTTGCTTGTCCTGCGTCCGGGCGCGCGCGTGCCCGTGGATGGCGTGCTTGTCACCGGCGAAGGCACGGTCGACGAGGCGACGATCACCGGAGAGTCGATGCCCGTCTCAAAGGTGCCCGGAGCGAAGCTTTTCGAGGCGACGGTCAACCTCAATTCCGTGCTGACCATGCGCGCAAGCGCCACCGTCGAAAGCAGCACCGTGGCGCGGATGATCGACATGGTGACCGAGGCCCAAGCCGCCCGCGCGCCTTCCGAGACCTTCAGCGCCTGGTTCGGGCAGCGCTACACCGTGGCCGTGCTTTTGGGGGCCATGCTGGCCTTTGTGGTTCTGTGGGGGATGGGGGCTTCCGCCTCCGACGCCCTCTACCGCGCTGCGGTGCTGCTGGTGGCGGCAAGCCCTTGCGCCGTGGTGATCTCGGTGCCCGCCGCCATGCTGTCGGCGCTGGCGGCTGCGGCACGGGGCGGCGTGTTGTTCAAAGGTGGCGCGGCGCTTGAAGCCTTGGCAGAAGTGAAGAGCTTTTCCTTTGACAAAACCGGCACCCTGACCACCGGAGTTGCAGAGGTCACCGACCTCACCTCAGAGATCCCCGAGGGGCGCATGCTGGCGCTGCTCTCGGGTTTGGAGGCGCAGTCCGAGCATCCGATCGCCGCCGCGATCCGGCGCCGGGCAGAGGCCGAGGGGCTTGCCCCCGCCGCCATCCGGGATGTCGTGACCCATCCCAGCGAGGGCATCACCGGAATCGACGAAGAGGGGCCGATCTGGGCCGGAAACCAGCGCATGCTGGAGCGGATGGGGGCGCGGGTCGATACCGCCGGGGCTCAGCGGCTGAAGGCCTCAGCCCAAACCGTCACCTGGATCGGCCGCGGCGCGCAGCTGATCGGTGGTGTTACGGTGGCAGACCGCCCGCGGCCAAGCTCTGCCGCTGGGCTTTCGCAACTGCGTGCGGCGGGGGTGGCGCATCTGGCCCTGATGACCGGGGATCGCCGCCCGGTCGCCGAGCGGATCGGGCGGGAGCTTGGCTTTTCAGATGCGGAAATCAACGCCGAGCTCTTGCCTGAGGACAAAGTGAGGCTGGTTGCCGCGCTTGCGGAAAAAGGCCGAACGGCCTTCGTCGGCGACGGGGTGAATGATGCCGCAGCCCTTGCCCGGGCGGATGTCGGCGTCGCTATGGGGGTCGCGGGCAGCGAGGTGGCGCTGCAGGCCGCGGATGTCGCCCTGCTGTCCGAGGACATGAAGCGCCTTGCCGCCGCGCGGAAGCTCGCTTTGCGCACACGCCGGATCATCGGGCAGAACCTTGGCTTTGCTCTGGCGATGATGGTGCTTTTGGTGATCTCAGCGCTCTTCTTCGACCTACCCTTGCCGCTTGCCGTCATCGGTCATGAGGGGGGCACCGTTCTCGTGGTCCTAAACGGCTTACGGCTCCTTGCTGATCCGATCCGCAATGATCTCGGTGCGGCGCGAAAAGCGCCCTCGCATCCCTCCTCCCAACCTCAAGAGGTTTCTCATGTATAAGCACATCCTTATCACCACCGATGGCTCTGAGAACGCGGGGCTTGGCCTTGAGCATGGCCTTACATTGGCATCCTGCATCGGCGCTGCGGTAACGATCCTGACAGTGACGCCACCCTTTCCGATTGTAGCAGCGGCGATGGGGGCCGGGTCATACACGCCGGTGGCGGTGCTTGAGGGCTATGATCAGGCGCAGCGTGAAACGGCCGAGCGGATCCTTGAGGCCGCCGCAGAGCGTGCGAGACATGCGGGCGTTTCTGCAACCGCCCTGCATGTGCCTGATGCCACGCCTGCTGATACTATCTTAGAGCGCGCCGAGGCACTCGGTTGCGATCTCATCAGTATGGCCTCTCACGGGCGGCGCGGGCTGAAGCGGATGCTACTTGGCAGTCAGGCAACGGAGGTTGTCACCCGTTCCGCAATCCCCGTCCTGGTCGTGCGGGCCTGATACCCCTCGGCCCGCTGCGAAGCGGGCCGGGCCGAATACAGAAGGTTGGGATGACCCGAACACCTGCAGAATTCTGGCGAGAGCAATAGATTTTCCTTCCTTTCGGGGGGAAAGAGAGGTCGCATGGAGCTCTGAAGCCTGCGGAAAAGCAAATGAGCGATGCGTGGCTATCAGATGCGATGCGTGGCTATCAGATGCTACGAGCCCGCATGGTGTTCGCGGTAAGGCCAAGTCAACGCCGCGAGGTCAGACGCAGTGACGAGGAAACCGGAGTTGCTGTCGGGGTCCGAAAAGGCGTGAGCGCCGCCACGCAGGTCCGATAGCGCGGTCGCGGGATCATCCTGGGCGACGATGAGATAGGACTGGTAAAGCGGCTGCCCTCGCCAGACGGATACGCCGAGCAGCGAAAGTTCGGTCTTGTGCTGAAGATGGGGATAGCCGCATGTCCAGGCGGCATCCACGGAGCCGTCGAGAAGCGCGCCCGAGATCTCCTGATACGTCCGTCTCTGGATGAGCTCGATGTCTTGGCCCATGCCTTCGGCCAAAGCAGCGCGAAGGGCAGAAATGACTGCCGCGTCGTTGTCGAGAAAGACTGGCGTCAGAGCAAATCTGAAGGGTGCCGGGCCCTGGGCCCAGCCTCGAGTCACGACGAAGGGCGCGGCCGCGGCCGCCAGCCCCATCAGCAAAGCGCGACGCCTGCTTTTCATCCTTTTCCTCCCGGGGCGCGTCTCCCGCGCGCCGCCTACGATCTCAAGCGCCACAAACTTGCTTGTCCAATGGCGGATGAAATCGTAAATCGACGATATACGGAATCTTGGCAGTTTGGAAAGCGCGCAGATGGCAACGGACGAGACAACGACGGCCGCCTTGGCAAAGGCCCTCGCACATCCGGCGCGGATCCGGATCCTACGATTGCTTCAGGCCACGCCAGGCTGCATCGGAGGCGATATCGTGGGCGCAGTCGGCCTTGCTCAGTCAACAGTGTCGGAACACCTCCGTATCCTCAAGTCCGCGGGCGTGATCACTGGCGAGATCGACGGACCCCGGATTTGCTATGCGCTGAACCCGGCGTCATTGGCACCGCTCGCCGATTTGATCATGGGTCTCACACCTCCGCCCGAAGGGGCCTGCTGCATTCCTGGAAAGAAGAAATCTGCATGAGCCTGTTCGAACGCTGGCTGACCCTCTGGGTCGCCCTTTGCATCCTCGTGGGGCTTGTGCTTGGCAACCTTATGCCCGGCCTGTTCACTGCGCTCGCAGGGCTGGAATATGCCTCGGTCAATTTGGTCGTGGCCGTGCTGATCTGGGCAATGGTCTATCCGATGATGATCGCCATCGACTTCGGTTCGCTGAAGGATGTGGGGCGGCGACCGAAGGGCCTCATCATCACGCTGGTCATCAACTGGCTGATCAAGCCCTTTACGATGGCCGCGCTGGCGGTGCTGTTCTTCAACCACCTGTTCGCGGGGCTGATCGATCCGACCAAGGCACCGGAATACATCGCGGGGCTTATCCTGCTGGGTGCCGCGCCCTGCACGGCGATGGTCTTCGTCTGGTCGCAGCTGACCAAGGGCGATCCGAACTACACGCTGGTGCAGGTCAGCGTGAACGACCTGATCATGGTCGTGGCCTTCGCGCCGATCGTCGCCTTCTTGTTGGGCGTTACCGACATCTCGGTGCCATGGGAGACGCTGATCCTGTCGGTCGTGCTCTACATCGTGATCCCGCTGATCGCCGGGGCACTGACACGGCGAGCCTTGATGGCGCGCGGGGGTGAAGTGGCGGTGTCGGACTTCACGGCGCGGATCAAGCCCGCCTCGGTCTTCGGCCTCTTGCTGACCGTTGTGCTGCTCTTCGGCTTCCAGGGCCAAGTGATCATCGCGCAGCCTCTGCTGATCGCGCTCATTGCCGTGCCGATCATCATCCAGTCCTATGGCATCTTCGCACTCGGCTATGCCTGGGCCTTTGCTTGGAAGCTGCCCCACAAGGTGGCAGCCCCCTGCGCCCTGATCGGCACGTCGAACTTCTTCGAACTGGCGGTGGCTGTGGCCATCGGCCTCTTTGGTCTGAACTCGGGCGCCGCGCTCGCCACGGTCGTGGGCGTGCTGGTCGAGGTGCCGGTGATGCTGACGCTGGTCGCCTTCGCTAACCGCACACGCAACAGGTTTCCTTCATGACCGATACACCCAACATAGACGACGCACTGTTCCCCGGCATCGACGGCAATCGGCTTTTATCTCCTCCAATCGCCGCCCACCCTCCGAAGATCCTGATATTATACGGCTCGCTGCGCACCCGCAGCTTTTCAAGGCTGGCAGCCGAGGAGGCGGCCAGGATCCTGACCCGGCTTGGAGCCGAGGTGCGTTTCTTCAATCCCTCTGGCCTTCCGCTGGTCGATGACGGGGTCGATGCGACCCACCCGAAGGTGCGGGAGCTGCGCAATCTTGCATCCTGGTGCGAGGGGATGGTCTGGTCGTCGCCAGAGCGCCACGGCACCATGACCGGGCTGATGAAGACGCAGATCGACTGGATCCCGCTCTCCGACGGCGCGGTGCGGCCGACGCAGGGCAAGACGCTGGCCATCATGCAAGTCTCGGGCGGATCGCAGAGCTTCAACGCGGTGAACCAGATGCGCGTCCTTGGCCGCTGGATGCGGATGCTGACGATCCCCAACCAGTCCTCGATCCCGAAGGCGTTTCAGGAGTTCGACGAATACGGGCGGATGCGTCCGTCGTCCCTGTATGACCGGATCGTGGACGTGATGGAGGAACTGATGAAGTTCACCCTGCTGACGCGCGACCGGGCTGACTACCTTGTGGACCGCTATTCCGAACGCAAGGAATCCGCCGAGGCCTTGATGAAGCGTGTGAATCTGTCTGCCGCGACCTGACTCAGCCGTGACGCCATACTTTGACCGAGGATACCAGCAGGATGGAGACCAGCACCGGCAGCAGCACGACCTCGGACACGATCCCCAGAAGCTGGCCGCCGATAGCGACGCCGATCACTGACCCCAAGGCCATGAACAGCACGAAGCCCTGATTGCGCGCTAGAACCGTGAAGCTGTCGTCGCGACTGTATCGGGCGAACCCGACCAGCATGGTGGGCAGGCTGATCGCCAGCGACAGGCTGCCTGCGAGTTTCAGGTCGATCCCGAACAGAAGGACCAGCGTGGGGATCAGCAATTCACCCCCCGCGACGCCCATCAGTGAAGCCACGATGTCGATGCCGAACCCTGCGACAAGGCCCGCGACGATCTGCGCAGGTCCGGTGATAAGGGCAGCGGGCGCAAGGCTCATGCTGTGGCTGAGCGCCAGGACTGCCGCGATCAGCACCAGAAGCCCGGCCAGTACTCGATAAAGGGTACGGGACTTCATCCGCACGGCCAGCCCCGCGCCGATCCATGCGCCAAGAAGGCTTCCCGCCAGTAGGTTCAGGATGATCGGCCATTCGGCCAGCACCTGATCAAGGGGCACGGTCCCCGCCCGGAACGGCAGCGCTGTGGCCACCACGATCAGACTGGTCGCCTTGTTCAGGATCACCGCATCAAGGGCTGCAAATCCGAACATGCCGATCAAGAGCGGAAGACGGAACTCTGCCCCGCCAAGCCCGATCAGCCCGCCAACAATGCCTCCGATCGCGCCAGCCAATACAATCCGCGGCCATCCGACCATGCCTGCCCCCAAATGAACCTGTCACACCTTGCGGCGCAGGCTTCCCTCCAGCGGCACGGCTCATGACAGGGTGTTCGAGATGGTCCAGTATTTCAAGATGTTGCGGTGAGAAAGGCCCAGCCGATATTTCGACCGCTAGGAATTCGCTGAGGCCCTGATGAAGCGGGTGAACCCTTCGACCGCGACAGAATCAAGCCGCCCTGTCGCAGGGGCGGCGCTCTAGTTGCAGCGTGACATTGGCGATGCCATGCGCCTCGGCCAAGGCATCGGTCACCCGGTCGATGAAGGCGTCGGGGTCGGCCCCCTGCCAGACCAGATGCACAGCCAGCGCGGTGCGCATCGTGGACAGCGGCCAGATGTGCAGGTCGTGCAGGCCCTGCACGCCATCCTGTCTCTCCAGCCAGTCTGCAATGGCAGCACGATCAATCTCGAACGGCACACCATCAAGGCTCATGTGCAGCGCCTCGCGGAATAATCCGGCGGCGGTAACGGCGATCAGCAGGCTGACCGCGATGGCCACGGCGGGGTCAAGCCAATCCCAGCCAGTGACCATGATTCCCACCGCCGCCAGAACAACCGCGCCCGAAACCGCTGCATCTGCCGCCATGTGCAGGAACGCGCCCTTCGCGTTCAGATCGCCCTTGCGTGAAGACATGAACAAGAGCGCAGAGCCCGTGTTCACCCCGATCCCGACCAGCGCGACCAGCATCACCGTCAGGCCGGGCACGGCGACTGGGTCAGAAAGCCGCTGCACCGCCTCCCACGTCACCGCACCGACACCCACCAGAATGGCGATGGCGTTGAACAGCGCGGCAAGGATCGTGGCCCGCCCCAGACCCCAGGTATGCCGTGCCGTCACCGCCCGCTTGGCCAGCACCGCTGCCCCCCAGGCGATCAGCAGACCGTCTACGTCGGTCAGGTTGTGCTCGGCATCCGCCAGCAGGGCCAGCGATCCGGTGATCCAGCCCGCTGCACCTTCCACGATCACGTAGCCCGTGTTCAGGCCTACGGCCCAGCGGAACGCGGGGCCAAGGTCCGTGGGCGGGCGATGATCTTGGGTGTGGTCGTGGGCCATGATGTCAGACCTTCCGGGTCATCGTCCCTTCCATCGGCACTGCGCCGGACAGCGTGTTCGAGATCGTGCCGTATTTGAGGATGTTGCGATGAAGAAGGTCCAGCCGCTGGTCCGTCTCGGCACTGTCGACTGTAATCTCATAGCGGATCAGCGTCAGCTTGGGCGGGGCGTCCTGCCGGATCGCCTCCAGCGCAATCTCTGCGCCATTAATCTGGAAGTTAAGCATCGGCGTCACCCGCTCGATACCCTTCAGCATGCAAGCGGCCAGCGCCGCCAGCAGCAATTCCACGGGGTTCATCGCATCGCGCCGCCCCGCCAAATCGGTGTCGAGCGTGACTTCGGCCTCCTTGGCCACGGCGAGGCTCCCATGCGCATCGATCCGGCGGGCGTGGACGCGATATTCCATCAAATGAGCCGTCCGATTTCTTCCACCACCAGCCCCGGCGTCGACATCACCCCATAGGCGGCGATTTCAGCGAAATCGGTGACCTTAACGATCTCGGCCTGCTTGCCCGCAGCCGCCGCAGCGGCTTTGGCGTTTTCGCCCAAGGTGACGCATTTCTTGCAGCCCGAGCCAAGTATCTTGATGATCATGATGCGGTCCTTTCTCAGACGAACCAGTTGGAAATCGGGTTGAAGATCAGCCCGATGGACAGGATGCCAAGGGTGACGACGCCGGTGAAGGTGACGAGGAGCGGCATCTTCACCACCCGCTTGAGCATGATGAGCGAGGGCAACGACAGGGCCGTCACCGCCATCATGAAGGCCAGCACCGTGCCAAGACCCACGCCCTTGCCGACCAGCGCCTCGGCGATCGGCAAGGTGCCGAAGATATCGGCATACATGGGGATGCCCACCAGCACCGCCACGGGGACCGACCACCACTTGTCTTGCCCGAGCATGGCCGAAATGACGTCTGCGGGCACCCAGTTGTGGATCGCGGCACCAATGCCCACACCGACAAGCACATAGGGCCAAACCCGATGGACAATCTCCATCACCTGATCGCGCGCATAGGCCAAGCGTTCGCCCCGCGTCATGGTCGCCACCTCGCCCGAGACAGGGACCGTGCGGACGAAATCCGCGACCTGACCCTCCATACCCAAGCGTCCGATGATCGTCCCGCCCACGATGGCTACCACCAGCCCGACCGCCACATAGGCGAGGGCGATGGGCCAGCTGAAGATCGAGGCCAGCAGGATGACCGAGGCCAGATCCACCAGCGGCGAGGAGATCAGGAAAGAGAACGTCACTGCCAGAGGCAGGCCCGCGGCGGTGAAGCCGATGAACAAGGGGATTGACGAACAGGAACAGAAGGGCGTCAGCGTGCCCAGAAGGGCCGCGAGCGTATTGGCGCCAAGGCCGGACCGTCCGCCCAGCATGGCGCGCGTGCGTTCGGGCGGAAAATGGCTTTGCACATAGGAGATCGCAAAGATCAGCACCGAGAGCAGGATGAAGATCTTGATCACGTCATAGACGAAGAACTGCACCGACCCGCCAATGCGCGAGGCGGGGTCCAGCCCGACGGCCGCCACGCCCGCGCCGACCAGATCGTTGAGCCAGGTCATCTGCAGCAGTTGGTCGTTCAGCCAGCCAAACACGCTCATGCTGCCCGTTCCGTGACCATGATTGGCCGCTCGAGCGCAGCTTCGACCAGACGGGCGAGGGATGGCGAAAGTTCCGGGCTGATCCGGTAGCGCACCCATTGCGCGTCGCGACGGTCCAGCACCTGCATGTGCCGCGACATCCGGCTTTGGGTGGCTCCCAGCTTTCGCATCAGCTCGCAGACACAGTGTTCCGACCCATCCGCCAGCAAGCGCATGGCTTCAAGACGGGTCGGTTCGGCAAGGGCAGACAGAACGGCTAGGATCATCGGCGGCGCTCCACTTCATGCGCATCTGCGCATGGGCGGGCGATCACTGCCGTGATCTGGATCAATCAGCGCAGGTGCCTGAGCGTCTGATGTCATGAAACCTTCATTGGACGCAGTTTTATATTTCCGTTAATCGGGAAATATGGAACAGAATCGCGCCATCCACGCTTTCGCCACGCTCGGCCACCCCGGCCGGATGGCGGTCTTCCGCTTGCTGATGCGCTTTGCGCCGCAAGGCGTGCGGCCGACCGAGATCGCCGAGGCTTTGGGTCTGAAACAGAACACGCTGTCGCATCACCTCGCTGACCTTGCGGCGTCGGGTCTTGTCCAGGTCACACGGGCCGGTCGGTCGCTCTACTACGCTGTCGATCTCGACACGACGGAAGGATTGATCGGCTACCTCGCCCTCGATGTGGGCCGTGCGCGGCCCGATCTCCTTGCCCCCTTGCTCTCCGCCCCAAAGGACGCCACCCAAATGGACCCGAATATCCCCGACACCGACTTCGACGTGCTTTTCATCTGTTCGGGCAATTCTGCCCGTTCGATCTTTGCTGAAGCGCTTCTGCGCGATCTGGGCAAGGGCAAGTTTCAGGCTTTCTCTGCTGGCACTCGGCCCAACAGCGAATTGAACCCCTTCGCTTTGGAAATCCTGAAGCGAAACGGACATGACATCGCCGGTCTGCGGTCCAAGCATATTTCGGAGTTCCAGCAGCCGGGCAGCATCGTGATGGATTTCGTCTTCACCGTCTGCGACACGGCAGCGGCCGAGGAATGCCCGCCCTGGCCCGGCCAGCCCATCACTGGCCATTGGGGTTTGCCCGACCCGGTGAAAGCAACAGGAACAGATGCAGAGAAGGCTCTGGTTTTCGCCCAGACCTACGCGGCGTTGCGCCGGCGGATCATGACTTTCGTCGAGCTGCCATTCGAGTCGCTGAGCCGGATGTCCCTCCAATCCCGTGTCGACTCTATCGGCACTGACGCACACGCAAAGGCCTGATCTTCATGACCCGTATCGCTCTTAACGGCCTAGGCCGGATCGGAAAGCTTGTCCTGCGAGATTTGATCGATACCGGCGCGGGTGGCGAGATCGTTCTCCTGAACGATCCCGTCGGCGATGCTGATCAGCATGCGCTGCTGATGGAATTCGACAGCGTCCATGGCCGCTGGCGCACGCCGGTCGCGGCAGGCGATGGCGCACTGATCCTGAACGGCCAGACCATCCGTCTGACGCATGAAAAGACCATCGAAGCGCTGCCCTTGGCGGAACTGGGCGTCGATCTGGTGATCGACTGCACGGGCGTCTTCAAGACAGCCGCGAAGGTGGCGCCCTACTACGCCGCAGGGGCGAAGAAGGTGGTCGTTTCGGCCCCGGTCAAGGATGGGGGCGCGCTGAACCTCGTCTATGGGGTGAACCATCGCCTTTATGACGGCACGCAGACCCTTGTGACCGCCGCGTCTTGCACGACGAACTGCCTTGCACCGGTGGTCAAGGTTATCCACGAAAGTCTTGGGATCCGGCACGGGTCGATTACCACGATCCATGATGTGACCAACACCCAGACCATCGTGGATCGTCCGGCCAAGGACATGCGCCGCGCGCGGTCGGCGCTGATGAACCTCATCCCGACGACAACGGGCAGCGCCACGGCAATCACGCTGATCTATCCCGAACTCAAGGGCCGCCTGAACGGCCATGCCGTGCGCGTCCCGCTCTTGAATGCGTCCCTCACGGATTGCGTGTTCGAGGTGGAGCGGGCGACCACGGCCGAGGAGGTAAATGCCCTGTTCGCCGCCGCGGCTGACGGGCCGTTGAAGGGGATCCTTGGGTTCGAAACCCGTCCTTTGGTGTCCTGCGACTTCACCAACGATCCGCGCTCCTCCATCGTCGATGGGCCGTCCACCATGGTCATCAATGGCACCCAAGTGAAGATCTACGCCTGGTATGACAATGAATGGGGCTATGCCTGCCGACTTGCAGATATCGCGCGGATGGTCGCAGGCTCGCTGTGACGGACGCCGCAAGCCCCGTCGCCCCGCCGCCGAATCCTCTCCGCGCCTATGCCGCCGTGACAGCGGCTTACTGGGCCTTCATGCTGTCGGACGGCGCGCTGCGGATGCTGGTGCTTTTGCACTTCAACAGCCTAGGCTTCACGCCGATCCAGCTTGCCTGGCTGTTCCTGCTCTACGAAGTCGCGGGCATCGTCACCAACCTGGCTGCGGGCTGGCTGGCGGCGCGCTTTGGCTTGGCGGCCACGCTTTACGGCGGGCTCGCGTTGCAGATCGGGGCTTTGGTGGCACTGGCACAGCTTGATCCGACATGGGGTGTCGCCGCATCGGTCGCCTTCGTGATGGCCGTTCAGGGCGTGTCGGGCGTGGCCAAGGACCTTGCCAAGATGTCCTCGAAATCCGCTGTCAAGCTTATAGCCCCCAAAGAGGACGGCGGATTGTTCCGCTGGGTGGCGCTCCTTACAGGGTCGAAGAACGCGGTAAAGGGGCTGGGCTTCTTCCTCGGCGCGGCGCTGCTCGCGCTGGCGGGATTTCAGGCGGCGGTCTGGGGCATGGCGGCCGTGCTGGCGGTGATCCTGATCGCCGTAGTGCTGTTTCTGCCCGCAGGCCTGCCAGGGCGGATGAAATCCGAAGAGGCCTGGGGTGGCTTGCGGTCAAAGGACCCGCGCGTGAATCGGCTTTCGCTGGCACGTATGTTCCTGTTCGGCGCCCGCGACGTGTGGTTCGTGGTCGGCATCCCGGTCTATTTCCAAGCGGTCCTGTCCGATGGCACACCCGAAGGCCGGCGAGAGGCATTCTTTCTTATCGGCAGTTTCCTCGCGCTCTGGATCATCGCCTACGGCGCAGTGCAGGCCTTTGCCCCCCGACTTTTGGGTGGCAAGGGTCAGCCCGAGGCCGAGACCACCCGAAAGGCGATCCTTTGGGCAGGGCTGCTCGTCCCGATCCCGTTTGCTCTTGCTGCAGCAACCTGGGTAGCCGGCGACCCAGCGGAATGGCTGACGGCGACGCTCATAGGGGGACTTTTGGTTTTCGGCTTCGTCTTCGCAATCAACTCTTCGGTTCATTCCTATCTGATCCTGGCTTTCGGATCGGCAGAAAGGATCACACGGGACGTGGGGTTCTACTACATGGCCAATGCGGCGGGTCGGCTGATCGGCACGCTGCTCTCGGGCCTCAGCTACCAGTTCGGTGGGCTTACGGCGTGCCTCGCCACGGCCGGCCTGATGGCTTTGGCCAGTTGGCTGGCCGCCCGGCGGCTTAGGTCCGTCTGAGCACGAGCAGCGCAATCGTTGCCAGCAGACCAACTGCTGCAGTCAACCAGATGGCGTGCAGGCCCCATGCTGTCAGGGCAGCGCCAACGATCAGCGGGGCGGCCGCCTGCAAGATGCGGGCGGGCGCGTTGAGCCAGCCGATCCGACGCCCGTATCCCGCTGGTCCAAACAGAGCGAGCGGCAGTGTTCCCTTGGCAATGGTCAGGATGCCGTTCCCCGCCCCGTGCAGGAGCGTGAAGGCATAGGCCGCAGGCGCGCCAAAGCCCACCAGCGCCACCGCCGCAACCGGATGCGCCGCCGCGGCAATCCGCGTCGAAATCAGGGGATGCACCCTGCGCAACAGCCCGAACTCCAGGACCCGGGCCGCGACCTGCGCCGGGCCAATCAGCGCGCCTGCCGCGATAGCGACCGCCGTGCTCGCCCCTGCGGCTTGAAGCAACCCCGGCAGGTGCGCGGCCATAGCGGTCGAGTTGAACCAGGTCGCGGCGAAGACGAAGGCCAGCAGCCAGAGCGCAATTCGGGATGGCGGCGGCCCCTCTTCGACGGGGGCCGCCTCTGCGGTGACCGTCCTGGTGCCCTTGGGCAGCCATGCGTTCAGCGGCAAGGCCCGGCCAGGTGGATTAGGGCCCAGCCGATGCAGGCCTCGCGCCAGCCCCAGGTCGCCAGCATCAGCCCCGACAGTGGCCAGCCCACGGTGCTCGCGAACCCGGCGATCAGGGTGATGCCGGTGATCGGGCCGCGCGCGTCCTTGCCGTAGATCCCGGCCAGCGTGGCAAACCCCGCCTCGTAAAGCCCGATCCCCATGCCCAGCCCGATGACAGCCCAGCCCGCAAAAAGGACGAGGGGCGACGGTGCCACGGCGAGCAACCCGAGACCCGCCGCAAAGACAAGGTTCGACAGCATCAGCACACCGCGCCCACCAAAGCCGTCGATGCGCGCTCCTGCCCAGGGCCCGACCATAGCCGAAACCACCATCGCCATGGAATACGCACCGAACACCCAGACCGGCGAGAGGCCGAGGTCTTCGGCCATGGGCACAGCCAGAACGGCGGGGATATAGTAGCTCGAAGCCCAGCTGACGGTGAGGGAAGAGCCGAGGGCAGCGACAATCAGTCCTCGCCGCACCGGAGACAGTCTTGGGATCATGATGAGGCTTCGATCTGGAAGGGAGCGGCGAGACAACGCGCCTCGCCGCTGGTGTTCATGCCACCTACGTCCAGAGCTGGAACAGCAGCCCCGATGCGAAAGCACCAATCAGGGACAGGCCGATATAGACCGCAAAGACCTGTGGTCGCGCCAGCGCCCAGACCGACATGGCCGCGGGGATCGAGGTGACGCCACCCGCGACGAGAAAAGCCATTCCTGCCCCCGGCGCCATGCCCTGCTCGATCAGCCCACCGACCAGCGGCAGCGCGGCGTAGCCGTTGAGATAGGCGGGCACGCCCACCAGCGTTGCGGTCACAATGGGCATGAGGCCCTCGCCCCCGAGCACGGCGGCTACGGTTTCTGCCGGGATCCACGCCAGCATCAGGCTCTCGAGAATGAAGGCCAACGTCAGCCACTTGGCGAGGAACAGCGTGGTGGTCAGCGCCGTCTTGCCGAACTTCGCCCGGCGGTCAGGGTCGGCCCAGAACCGCCAGACCACTGGCTTCGACGCGCGGATCTTCGCGCCGCCGCAGCCGCCGTTGCCGATGCCATCGCGCAGCGGATCGGCAAAGGCGCCGCTCTTCATCATCAGGTGCACCACCGTGCCGCCGAACACGCCCAGCCCGAGGGCAGCGAGGGTCTTGGCCACCGCAAATTCGAGGTCCAGCACGCCCGCCGTCAGCACGAAAATCGACGGGTCCATGATCGGCGAGGCAAGCCAGAAGGCCATCACCGCCGAGAGCGGCACGCCCACCGCCAGAAGTGCGGCGATCAGCGGGATCACCCCGCAGGAGCAGAAGGGCGAGATGCCCCCCGCCAGCGCGCCCAGCCCGATCATCAGCAGCGGCGCGCCGGTGAAGGCCTTGGCGATCAGGTTGTCAGCCCCAGTCGCATTGGACCAGGCAGCGATGGCGATCGACAGGATCAGGAACGGCGCCGTGTTCAGGAGCGCGGTGCCCGCGAAGAGCGCGCTATCGGCGGCTTGGGACGCGTCGAAGACTGAACCGCGCCGGGTTTGCCGGAGGCTGCTTTCGTTTAGTTACGCGGCCATTGGTTCAGTTTCCAGAGCTGCATAGAAGTTTGCTTCGGCTTCGGCAGGCGGGATGTTCCCGATCGGTTCGAGTAGGCGGCGGTTGTTGAACCAGTCCACCCATTCGAGGGTTGCGTATTCCACGGCCTGGAAGCTGCGCCATGGTCCGCGGCGGTGGATGACCTCGGCCTTGAACAGCCCGTTGATCGTCTCGGCCAGCGCATTGTCGTAGCTGTCGCCGACGCTGCCCACCGAGGGTTCGATGCCGGCCTCGGCCAGCCGTTCGCTGTAGCGAATGGACAGGTATTGGGACCCGCGGTCGCTATGATGAACCAACCCCATGCCCTTGCCGGGGCGGCGATCATGCACCGCCTGTTCCAGAGCATCGAGAACGAACCCTGCATGCGCGGAGCTGCTGACGCGCCAGCCAACGATCTTGCGGGCATAGGCATCGATGACGAAGGCGACATAGACGAAACCTTTCCAGGTTGCGACATATGTGAAATCCGAGACCCACAGCATGTTCGGCGCAGGCACACGGAACTGGCGGTTCACCTTTTCCAGCGGACACGGCGCCTTCTTGTCCTGGGTCGTCGTCCGATGCGGCTTGCCCCTGATAATGCCTTGAATACCCATGCTCTTCATTAGCCGTTGCACAGTGCATCGGGCGACATCGAAACCTTCGCGGCCCAGCTGCCGCCAAACCTTTCGGACGCCATAGACTCGCCAGTTCTCTTCGAAGACACGCAGGATCTCGGGGCGCAGCGCTTCGTCCTGACGTGCCCGATCAGACAGCCGAGACGGATCGGCCCGCTTCGCCAGATGATCATAGTAGGTGGACGGGGCGATCGGCAGCATGTTGCAGATCGGCTCGACCCCGTGCGCATCCCGATGCGCATCGATGAAACCCACCATCACTTCGATCGGCGGTCGAGTATCCGTCTTGGTCAAGGGCGTTCAGGCAGCCAATCTCGCCTCTCGCGAAGCAAAGTGTTCGCAAGGATGATGATGCGCCGCATGATAGCGGTAATGGCCACTTTCTTCGCCTTGCCGGCT
>NZ_WMII01000034.1 GCF_009711265.1 Paracoccus shanxieyensis
GACTTACAACAACGAGCGACCCAACATGGGCATCGGCGGCATAACACCCGCACAGAAACTGAAAATGGCTGCCTGAAGTCTACGGCCAAACCCCGTTAAAACGGGGAGGATTACCGGCCCGAGGCCCACAACCCAAGAAATGGCCTGGAAAATGAAGCTCTGGATTGCCGGATATTTTGTCGACAACCCTAACCGTCTAACCTCATAAGAAAATGAAGCGGATACGGTCGCTGCGTTTGGTCTGCTACCCCGCCGCTCTGTAGATGGGAAAGTCTCTGCCGACCAACATGATCAGGCTTGCAGATGGGCGTATCAGCCGACATGCGTGCGTCTGCGCGATGACGGACATACATGCGTCCTTATCAACTGCTGCTGGTCTTTAGCGATGTCACGACAAGCGCCCAATGAACGACCGCCCAGACCATGCGCTGCCATCCAAACGGATGCCGCTCAGTCGCGCGGCATCCGTGATTACTCAATGCGCGAGAGCTTCACCAGCCGCTTGGTCGCTCAATACCCCGGGCGCGGGACAAGACCCATCAGGGCTTGCGACAGGCCGCCATCCACGACGATATCCTGTCCCGTCACATAGGCCGCCTTGGGCGAGGCCAGAAACAGCGCCACATCCGCCATGTCATCCGGCGTGGCGATGCGGCGCAGCGGCACCATCTGTTCGCGGCGCGACTTGACCTCGGCATCGGCATAGAACGCCTCGGACAGCGGCGTGCGCACCAGACCGGGGCTGATGCAGTTCGAGCGGACGCCGCGCGGACCCCATTCCTGCGCAAGCTGGCGCGACAGCATCAGCGTGGCGGCCTTGCTGGTCGAATATGCGCCACTGGCGGGCTGCGGCTCCGTGCCCGCAATCGACGCCACATGCACCAGCGCCCCTTCGCCGCGTGCCAGCATGGCCCGTCCGAACGCCTGCGCGGCCAGCAGATATCCGGTCAGATTGATCTGCAGCATCGCGGACCAGTCGACCGCGCTGACGCTGTCCAAGGGGCCGGGGCGCAGGATCGCTGCGTTGTTGATCAGGATGTCGGCGCCGCCCATTGCCTCAAGCCGGGTGGCGGCACGGACGATATCCCCGGCATCGGACATGTCACAGGCCAGCGCGAAAGCGCCGCCGCCCAGTTCCGTGGCCAGATCGTCAAGCCCGTCGGTCCGCCGATCCAGCAGCGCGACCCGCGCGCCCTCGGCGGCGAAGGCGCGGGCCAGCGATTGCCCGATCCCACCCGCGGCGCCTGTGATCACGGCAATCTTGCCATCCAGTTGAAGCCAGCTCATCTGTCGTCTCCGTTTCTTTTGGTAGATGCAGGCGTGCAGCCTGCGGGCAATTCAGGGGTTTGGCGCGGCGGCGAAATCGGCTAGGCACGACGAAAGGAGTTCCTCATGCAATCCGACCACTTTGACATCAGCCGATGTATCGGCGCGCTCAGCCTTCGCTTTTCCAGCCGTCTGGGCGCGGGGGCGTCGCAGGAATACCTGCAAAGGTTCCAGATCGGCGTGGTCGAGTGGCGCATTCTGTGCCATCTGGCGATTGAGCCCTGGTCGAATGTGATCGCCATGGCGAACTCGATCGGGCTTGATAAAAGCTCGGTCAGCCGGTCGTTGTCGCTGATGACCGAACGCGGTCTGGTCACCATGCGCAATGGTGAACGCCGCCGCCGAGAGGCGCAGCTGACCGCCGCAGGTCTGGCGCTGCACCGCGAGGTTCTGCCCATAGCCCGCGCGCGTGAGGACGCGCTGCTGGCGGGCTTTGATACAGCGGAAACCGAACAATTGCTGAGCTATTTCCATCGGCTGATCGCAAACCTCAGCAAGGTTGAAGAAGACGCGCAGCGCCGGTCCGGGCAAGACGCCTAGACCTGCGTCAGTGAGGCAAGCGGCGTGGCTTTCACCAGCCGGTCCTCTTGCGCGATGACCAGATGCGCCGACGCCCGAAGATATTCGGGAAAGTCCGGATCGGCGTCCCGCGCCTGCCAGCGCCGTTCCATATCGGCCATGTCCTCATAGGCCCAAAGATGCACGACCTGATTCAGCGTGCCAACCGTGCTGGTGTAAAAACCGATGGGCGCGCCCAAGCTGCGGATCAGCACCGGCATGGCCAGACGGTCGAACACATCCAGAAACTCGGCCATCTTTCGCGGCGCGATGGTGTAATAGCGCAGATTGACCAGCGGGCGGTTCGCGGGGGCGGTCAGCATGGGGATCTCCGTTCCTATTCTGCGGCCGGGCGCGCGGAAGTGGTGCCGTCAAGCCGTCCGGCCAGCGACAATCCGGCGACATAGCCAAAGGTCATGGCGGGGCCGATGGTGATGCCCGCGCCGGGATAGGCGCCGCCCATGATCGAGGCCGCGTCGTTTCCTGCGGCGTAAAGGCCGGGGATTGGTTGCCCGGCGGCATCCAGCACCCGCGCCTGCGTGTCGATCTGCAGGCCGGGAAATGTTCCCAGATCGCCCATGATCAGTTTCAGCGCATAGAACGGGCCCCGTTCGACCGGCGCGACATTCGGATTGGGCTTGTGGCTGGCATCGCCAAGATAGCGGTTGAAGCCCGAGCTGCCGCGTCCGAACAGGCGATCCTCGCCCTGCCGCGCCGCGGCGTTGAAGGCGGCCACGTCTTCTTGCAGCGCCTGCGCGGGCACGCCGATCCTGTCCGCCAGTTCTGCCAGCGTCTTGCCGCGCGTCAGATAGCCGCTGCGCAGATGCGGAGCCAGTGGCATGGGGTAGGGCTTCACGAAGCCGATGCCGTATTTGCGGATGGTGCGGTGATCGGCGATCAGCCATGCCTCGGTCCGGCCCAGCCCACGGCATGTCTTGATCATGGCCGCGCCGACATCGTGATAGGACAGGCTTTCATTCACAAAGCGCCGCCCGTCCGGGTTCACCATGATGAAGCCCGGCTTGTAGCGGTCGACCAGATGCGGAAAGGCGATGGCGCCGCTGCCATAGGGCACTTTTGACACCGGCATCCATGCGGCGGCGTTTGGCAGACCCTGCGACAGATGCCCGCCAGCCGCTTCGCCCAAGGCGATGCCGTCGCCGGTATTGCCTTCGGGAACCGGGGTGAAATGCTCGCCACCGTCCTGCAGATGCGGATAGTGCTGCTGCAGGCGCTGCAGATCGCGCGCGAAACCGCCCGCCGCCAGCACGACGCCGCGCGCCGCCGTGATCTGGCGCGGCGCGCCGTCGATCTGCGCAATGACGCCGGCAATGCGCCCGTCCGCATGGATCAGTTCCCGCACCGGGGCATCGGTGACGATCTGGATCCCCAGGTCAAAGGCCGATTTCGCCAGCCGCGCCGCAAGCGCGTTGCCCGAGGTCAGCTGCACGCCGCGCCCATAGCGCGCCAGATGCGTCATATGCACGCCCAGACGCTTGGCGACATAAGCCGCCGAGACCGCGGATTTGGTGAAATTGAAAAAGTGTTTCAGGTCGTTGTTCGACGAATTGAACATCATCCCCATGAAGGTGATGGTTTTCAACGGCGGGCGAAGGCGCTGAAATTCCTTGCCCAGCCGCCGCCCGTCATAGGCCGCAGCGGTGATCGAGCGCCCGATCTGCACGCCGCCCGGCGCTTCCGGGTGATAGTCGGGATAAAGCGAGGGGGTGAATTTCACCTCGGTCCGGCTTTCCAGAAAGCGCAGCATTTCCGGGCCGTAATCCAGATAGGCCTCGACGAAATCGGCATCGTATTTGTTGCCCGCCTCGTGGCGCATATAGTCATGCACGGCGGCGCGGTCCACGCGGACGCCGCCCTCGGATGTGGGCCGGTCCTGAAAATGCGGGTTGCCGGGGATCCAGACGACACCGCCGGAAAAGGCCGTGGTGCCGCCAAAGACCGGGGCCTTTTCCAGAACGATGACCGACAGGCCGTTGGTCTTGGCCGTGATCGCAGCGGTCAGCCCTGCCGCGCCCGAGCCGACGACAACCACGTCATATTGCTTCTGGACTGTCATGTTCCAGCTCTCCTTCTCAGATAGTTTTCGGGGCGGCGGCCACGTCGCGGGCGCGGATGAACAGCGCCGACAGACCGGCCACCAGCAGCGGCAGCGCAAAGACCGCAAGCAATCCCGCCAGACCAAGGCCCTGACCGATCAGCACGCCGCCCAGCATCGGGCCGATCACCGCGCCGATGCGGCCGATGCCCATGGCCCAGCCGATGCCGGTGGCGCGGATCTCGGTCGGATACAGCGCAGCGGCCAGCGCATAGAAGGCATTGAAGCCGCCATTCGTGGTAAAGCCCGCGAAAAAGGCCAGCGTCAGCGTGATGGCCAGCGTCGTCGACAGATAGCCGAAGGCCGCGACCACGACAGCACCGCATAGCATTGCACCGCAGGTGGCGCGTTGCAGGCCATAGCGCGCGCCGAAGCTGCTGATGACGAAGGTGCCGATGAAGCCGCCAAGGTTGAACAGCGCCCCGGCATAGATGGCGTTTTCCACCGCCAGCCCCGCCTGCACCGAAAGCTGCGTGATCCATGACACCAGAAAATAGAACGTCATGAAGCCCATGATGATGCTGAGCCACAGGCACAGCGTCCCGACCAGCCGGCCGCCCTGAAAGATCGCCCCGACCGAGGCGCGGCGGGCCAGGACCTTGGGCGGCAGCGCGCTCAGCCCCGGCTCTCCCAGACGGCGCAGGGTGCGGTTCAGACGCTGCAGCGCGCCGCGCGGCTGGGTGCCTTTCAGATAGTTGATCGACTCGGGCAGGATCGCTACGACCAGCGGCAGCACCACCAGAGAGATGATCCCCGCCCCGAACAGCATCATGCGCCAGCCATGTTCCGGCAGGAAATGCGCGACCAGCAGGCCCGTCAGCACCGCCCCCAGCGGATAGCCCGAGATCGCCGCTGCCACGACCAGCCCTTGCTGGCCACGCGGCGCGAAATCTGCGGCCATCGTGGTCACGCTGGCCAGAAATGCCCCGACTGAGGCGCCGATGATCGCGCGCAGGATAATCAGTTGCAGCAGCGATTGCGCCTGACTGCTGGCCAGCATGGCAACGGTGATGACGACCAGCAGGGTCAGGATCAGCGGCCTGCGCCCGAACTTGTCGGCCAGAGGCGCGATCAGCAATCCGCCGACCGCCATCCCCGCCAGCGAGGCGCTGAACACCGTGCCAAGCGATTGCGGGCTCAGCGACCACTCGGCCTTCAGGACCGGCGCGATATAGGACATGATGACAATATCCATCCCGTCGATCGCGTTCAGCAAGAAGCAGATGAAGATGACCGCGATGCGCAATGGCGTCCATCGCGCGTTCGTGTCTGTGGGTGCGGCATCCTCGGCCGTCGTCACATGCAGTGCCATGTCTCCCTCCCTTTGGCATAAGCGGTCCAAGGCCGCAAAACCAAAGGTTTGCGGGCAGGGCGCTGCCGTTCTTAGTTGATCTCGCGCCGCATTCCCCTGTGCGGCTGCTCTTCGATAATCAGGATGAGGGGTTGGGTCAATTAATTTGTTGCGACCGCAACATAAATCCGACGCAACTCAGGGCGGCGTGTAGAAAATATAACGAATATATTATCTTACACGCATCGCAGGCCCGCACCCGGCGCGGCGGGCAAAGGCGGCAGCCATTGGGACATGCCGCCGACCCCGGTGGCTTTGTGCCGAATCGTGGCTGGCCAGACCGCCGGATCGGCTGCGATCGGGGCAGGGCGTCGCCGCCCGGCCTCAGGCCAGTTGCATCTGCGGCACGTCGTGATCCGGGACGATCAGCCGGGCCGAGGTGGCCGCGCGGATCTGGTCAAGGCTGACGCCCGGACCGCGCTCCAGCAGCACAAGCCCCTGTTCGGTTGGCCGGATCACCGCCATTTCCGTGACGATCAGGCTGACCCGCCGCGCGGCGGTCAGCGGCAGCGAACATTCCGGCACAATCTTGGGGCGGCCCTTGGCGGTGTGCAGCATGGCGACGACGACCTGCTTGGCGCCTGCGACCAGATCCATGGCCCCGCCCATGCCCGGCACCATCTGGCCCGGAACCATCCAGTTTGCCAGAAAGCCGCGCTCATCGACCTGCAACCCGCCCAGCACGGTCATGTCCAGATGCCCGCCCCGGATCAGGCCAAAGCTCATGGCGCTGTCGATCGAGGCGGCTCCGGGCACGGCGGTCACGAACCCGCCCCCGGCATCGGTCAGGTTGATGTCCTCCATGCCTTCGGGCGGGCGGGCGCCCAGACCGATCACGCCGTTTTCGGCCTGAAAGAACACGCCAGCATCGGCGGGCAGATAATTCGCGACATGGCTGGGCAGGCCGATGCCCAGATTGACCAGCATTCCGCGCCTGATTTCCAGCGCAACGCGGCGGGCGATCAGTTCCTTGGCATCCATCGCGATGCTGCCGGGCCGGGGGTTGATGACGTGTTCGTCCATGTTTTATGCCGCCCGTTCCAGAATGTGATCCACCAGCACGCCGGGCGTCTTGACGCTGTCGGGTGAGATGACGCCGACCGGGACGATATGTTCCGGCTCGGCGATGACGGTATCGGCGGCCATGGCCATGATCGGATTGAAGTTATGCGCCGTCAGCGTGTATTCCAGATTGCCGACGTAATCCGCCTGCCGCGCGGCGATCAGCGCGAAATCGCCCTGGATCGGCTTTTCAACGATGAAGCTGCGGCCGTCGATCTGGATGATCTGCTTGCCATCCGCGACCGGCGTGCCAAGCCCGGTTGCCGTCAGAACACCGCCAAGACCCACCCCGCCCGAGCGGATGCGTTCGACCAGCGTGCCTTGCGGGACCAGTTCCACCTCGATCTCGCCCGAGATCATCTTGGCCTGCGTTTCGGGGTTCAGCCCGATATGCGAGACGATGGCCCGCGACACCGCGCCGCTGCTGATCAGCTTGCCAATGCCGCGACCGGGCAGGGCGGTGTCATTGGCCACCACCGTCAGCCCGCGTGCGCCGCGCGCGACCAGCGCGTCGATCAGACGGTTCGGCGTGCCGACGCCCATGAACCCGCCGATCAGAAGCACCGCGCCATCCGGGATCATCTGCGCCGCGACCGCTGCTTTTATTGCCGTCTTCATGCCATCTCCTTGCAGACCGAAGGCCCGGCGCCAAAGACAGGCCGTCTGACGGCGCGGGCAATCGCTGTGTCCAGTCTTGGGTCAAGGGATTAGCACATGTCTGTGCCGAAAGCTGCCTTTGATGTCGCGGGGCAGACCGCGCGAAAGGCGCATCCCGAACGTGCTTCGGGATGCGCGGTGTCATGGAGCTTAACGCTGGCGGTATTCGCCCTGATCGGGGGTGGCCATGCTGACCAGAATGATGGCCATCCACGAGGCGATGAAGCCCGGGACGATCTCGTAAAGCCCCTCGCCACCCAGCAGCGACTTGTTCAGGCCAAGCGCGATCCACAGGATCACGGTGACAGCGCCGACGATCAGACCGGCCACGGCCCCCGCGCCGGTCATGCGCTTCCATGTCAGCGCCAGCACGATCAGCGGACCGAAGGCCGCGCCAAAGCCCGCCCACGCATTCGACACCAAGCTAAGCACCTGCGCGTCGGGGTCGCGGGCGATGACGGCGGCGACGATGCCGACGGCCAGAACCGACAGCCGCCCGATATTGACCAGCTCGCGCTGCGTGGCGTCGCGTTTCACCAGCGTGTGGTAGATGTCCTCGGTCAGCGAGGACGAGGCGACCAGCAACTGGCTTGAGACCGTTGACATGATCGCGGCCAGCAGCGCGGCATACAGAAAGCCGGTGATCAGCGGATGGAACAGCAGGTCCGACAGGATGATGAAGATCGTCTCGGGGTCCGATACGGTCAGCCCGGTGCGCAGCGCATAGGCATGGCCGAAGATGCCGACGGCCACCGCACCGATCAGCGACACGATCATCCACGACATGCAGATGTTGCGCGCGGTCGGCACGTCATCGACGCTGCGGATCGCCATGAAGCGGACGATGATATGCGGCTGGCCGAAATAGCCCAGACCCCATGCCACCGCCGACAGCCATCCCAGCACCGTCATGCCTTTGGCCATCGAGAAATATTCCGGATCCAGCGCGGTCAGCCGGTCCACGGCAGGTCCGACTCCCGCGCCGCCATCGGTGGTCAGGATGACGATGGGCATGATGACCAGCGCCAGCATCATGATGCAGCCCTGCACGAAATCCGTCAGGCTGACGGCCAGAAAGCCGCCGATGGTCGTATAGACCAGCACAAAGCCCATCGTCAGCAGAATGCCCGTCATGTAGTCGCCGCCAAAGGCGCTGGCAAACAGCTTGCCGCCGCCGACAAGGCCCGATGCGGTATAAACAGCAAAGAACACCACGATCACAATGGCCGAAACCATGCGCAGCAGCTTGGCCCGGCTGGGGAAGCGCGCGCCCAGAAAGCCGGGAATCGTCAGGCTGTTGTCGTAATATTCGGTCTGCTCGCGCAGTCGCGGGGCCACGATGATCCAGTTCAGCAGCGCGCCCAGCGTCAGGCCGATGCCAATCCAGGATTGCGACAGGCCCGACACATACAGCGCACCGGGCAGACCCAGCAGCAGCCAGCCGCTCATATCCGAGGCGCCGGCCGACAGCGCCGTCACCGAGGGGGACAGATCGCGGCCCCCCAGAATGTATTCTTCCGAACTCGAGGTGGCTTTGCGCCACGCATAAACGCCGATGGCCAGCATCAGCACGAAATAAGCCGCAAGGCTTACCCAGACTCCGAAGTGCATGTTTTCTCCCACTCCTCACAGGCTGGGCGGCTTCTGTCACGGAAGCCCCCTGCGCGGGAATGGAAATCTGGTTTCGTCCTGTTTTCAGGCCGCAGTTTGGTCGGATCGTATGGGATTGGCGCGGGATATGTCCGTTTCGCCCAAAGCGATCACGCAGATTTTAGCGGGAATCAGCCCTGACCGACCGGCGGCACGCCCCACCAATGCTGGGTGCGTTCGCAATGCAGGGCAATGGCGCGGGTTGCCGCATCCTCGTTCTGGCGGTCAAGCGCGTCCATGATCGCCAGATGTTCGCGCATGGCCGAGATGATGCGTTCTTGCACGAAGGGACGGACGCGCTGGATGATGGCGATGCGGATGCGGTTGGCATCATAGGCGCGGCGCAGCAACGGATTGGCCAGCCCCTCGGCCAGATAATCGTGCAGCGTCAGGTCCACGGAATTGGCGCGCGGCGGCAGGTCGGGCGGGCTGCCCCGCAGCGCGGCATCAAGGATCGCCAGATGGGTCTGGCGCAGGTCGTGCAGGCCCTGCTGCCCCTGCGGATCGCGGATGCGCCGCCGCGCGCCTTCCTGATCCAGCACCATGCGCAGGTCCAGACTGTCGCGGATCAGCTCAGGCTGTGCATCCATGATCTGCACGCCGCGCTTTGGGATGATCTCAAGCCAGCCCGCGCTGCTGGCATGGCGCGTCGCCTCGCGCACGGCGGCCAGCGGCAGTTGCAGCAGATCGACCAACTGCGGCATCGACACGAACTGCCCGGCCCGCAGCTTTCCCTGATGCAAAGCGGCGGTCAGGGCGGCCTGCGCGCGCGTGTTCAGCATTTGATCGACGGACATGCGTTTTCCTCTTCCGGCACCCCAGCCTGCAACAGGATGACAGCTTCGATCTTAAAGAAAACCCGTAAACTGCTATCTGACCTTCTATATAGACGCGCAAGAAACCTCTCACCTAACATTTCAGGTGTCGGTCCAGACCTGCGGACCGCATCCGGCCTGTCCGGGCGCCAATGAGACACGGGAGGTAATCATGGCGATGCAGATTTCACGGGGCGGTCTTGCGACATGTCCCCGCAGCACGGTTTCCGGTCTGTCCTGCAGAAAAGGGGCAGCGACATGACCGCAAATACCGAACATGGCACGGCGGGTCTGGACCTGTCGCTGGACGACCGGCTGCCAGAGGGCGTCTCGCCCCGGCTTTACAACCACGATCTTGCCCCCACCAGGCGCGAGGGCCGCACATGGAGCGCCTATAACATCTTCGCCCTTTGGGCCAATGATGTGCACAGCCTTGGAAATTACGCCTTTGCCATCGGGCTGTTCGCGCTGGGGCTGGGGGCGTGGCAGATCATTGGCGCGCTGAGCTTCGGGGCGCTGTTCCTGTTCATCCTGCTGACGCTGTCGGGATATATGGGCGCCAAGACGGGCGTGCCGTTCCCGGTCATGAGCCGCATCAGCTTCGGCACGCGCGGGGCGCAGATCCCGGCGATGATCCGGGGCGGCGTCGCGATTGTCTGGTTCGGGATCCAGACATATCTGGCCTCGCTTGCGCTGGATGTGATGCTGCTGGCGCTGATGCCGGGATTGCAGCCCTTGTCGCAGCAGATGGTGCTGGGCCTGTCGGTTCTGGGCTGGCTCAGCTTTACCGTTCTGTGGATCGTGCAGGTCGTCATCGCCTGTTACGGCATGGAAAGCATTCGCAAATACGAGGCATTCGCCGGCCCGGTCATCCTGCTGACCTTCGTGCTGTTGGCCGGATGGGTGCTTTACAGCGCCGGCGGGCAGTTGCGCTGGACGCCGCCCGATGCACTGACGGGCACGGCGATGTGGGTGCAGATGCTGGGCGCGGCCTCGCTGTGGGTGGCGATCTATGGCACCTTCGTGCTGAACTTCTGCGACTTCACGCGCGGCGCGACCTCGAAACGCGCCATCGTCATGGGCAATTTCTGGGGCATTCCCATCAACATGCTGATCTTCGGTGCCGTCGTCGTCATTCTGGCGGGCGGGCGGCTGGCAATCGACGGCACGCTGATCCAAAGCCCGACCGATGTGGTGCAGGCCATTCCCAGCAAGCCTCTGCTGATCCTTGCCAGCCTGTCGCTGCTGATCCTGACCATCGCGGTGAACCTGATGGCGAATTTCGTCGCGCCTGCCTATGCGCTGGCCAACCTGTTCCCGCGCCATCTGGATTTCCGCCGCGCGGCCATTGTCAGCGCCGTGATCGGCTTCGTCATCCTGCCGTGGAACCTGTATAACTCGCCCATCGTCATCGCCTATTTTCTGGGGGGTCTGGGGGCGTGTCTTGGGCCGTTATTCGGCATCGTCATGGCCGATTACTGGATGGTGCGGCAGCAGCGCGTCGACGTTCCGGCGCTGTATTCCGAAGATCCCGCCGGGCCATATCACTATGCCAATGGCTTCAACCCGCCGGCCATCCGGGCGCTGGTGCCCTCGGCGGCGATTTCGGTTCTGATCGCCTTCTTGCCGGGGCTGCAGGCCTTGTCGCATTTTTCATGGTTCATAGCGGCTGGTCTGGGGGCGCTGTTCTATTATGTCATCGCACCCAAGGGGCAGCACTATGCCGACCGTGACGGCGAAAAGATCGCTGTGGCAATGACCCACTAAGGATAAAGGGGAAGACATGCGCATTCTTGTCGTCAACGTGAACACGACCGAAACCATGACGCAGGGCATCCGGCAACAGGCGCAGAAGGTCGCCGCGCCGGGAACCGAGATCGTGGCGCTGACCCCGCGCTTTGGTGCGGAATCGGTCGAGGGGAACTTTGAAAGCTACCTTGCCGCCGTGGGGGTGATGGATGCCGTCCTGCGCTATGACCAGCCGTTCGATGCCGTGATCCAGGCCGGGTATGGCGAACATGGCCGCGAAGGATTGCAGGAACTGCTGGAGGTGCCGGTCATCGACATCACCGAGGCCGCGGCATCCACGGCGATGTATCTTGGGCACAAGTACTCGGTCGTCACAACGCTGGACCGGGCCGTGCCGATGATCGAGGACCGCCTGAAGCTGGCCGGGCTTTCCGAACGCTGCGCCTCGGTCCGGGCCAGCGGCATGGCGGTGCTTGAACTGGAAGCCGAGCCCGAGCGCGCCGTTCAGGCGATTGTCGCGCAGGCGGCCGAAGCCGTCAGCCGCGATCATGCCGAGGTGATCTGCCTTGGCTGCGGCGGCATGGCCGAACTGGAGCGCAAGGTCCGCGAGCGGACGGGCGTGCCGGTCGTCGATGGCGTGGCCTCGGCCGTGACCATCGCCGAGGCGCTGGTGCGCATGGGGCTGAAGACTTCGAAGGTGCGGACCTATGCGCCGCCACGGCAAAAGCGGGTGACGGGGTTTCCGCTGACGGGCCTGTAGGCTTGCAGGCTGCAACGTCAGGGGGGCGGCCATTGGCCGCCCCTCAACGCCTTCCCACCACAGAAGGCTATCCTCCACCACAAAGGACGCCCCTGCTTTTCACAACCTCAGCGGGATGCAACGGCTGATATTCGCGAAATCGGCAAGTGGTGCTTGTGTTGCGAAAATTTGCCGATGGGATGGCTGTATCTGGGCGGGACGTTGCCGGTAAACCATTACCAAACAAGGATAATGCTGCAGGTTATAGACCGATTTGTGATGGAACCCAACCTGCCTGCGCGACATGTGGGACGCCTTTGCGCTGCGCGGTGTGCATACCGGTCTTGCTGTCGTGGCGGCTACTGTTTCCGAACTGCCCTATCTATATCCGTCTTGTCCGAAATGAGCCCGTTGAATGGGCAAGATGAAAAGCAGGTTTAGAAATGTCCGCCGTCGAATTCAGCCGCAGCACCGCCCCCACGGGTTTCGCCCATTACGCCGCCCGTCTGCGCAGCGCAGTCATCGCGTGGAATGAGGCCCGCATCACCCGGCGCGAGCTGAACAGCCTGACCGACCGTGAGCTGATCGATATCGGTCTGTTCCGCGGCGATATCGAGCGCGTCGCCCGCAACCGCTAAGGCGTCTGAGCCGATTGCCAAGCCCTCGCCCCATTCCGGCGGGGGCTTTTTCATGTCGAAACTGGCGCCTCTGCCTTGGGATCAGCGCGGCGTGTCCTTTGCAAAACCCTTGCCGGTGCAGATCTTCAGGGCATCGCGGATCTGGGCGGGATCTTCGGGAATTCGCTGACCATACAGGCTGGATGCCAATTCACGCAGCAAGATGACCTGGCTTGCCATCGAACTTGCCAACCTGCCTTGCACCTTGACCAGATCCATTGAGTGCAGCGCCTCGTCCAGATCAGCCAGCGCAATGGCACAGGCCGCAATCGAGGCATTCAACCTTGCCTCAACATCGTCTCCGATCTGGATTGTCGTTGTCATGGGGCCTCCGTTGTTTTTCAGAAACATTTGCGGAAACAACGGCTAAACGGAAAGGTTCCTTTGTCGATTAAAGAATGTTAGCTGCACGGCGGAAGCTGGCCGATCATGCCCGTTGCGCATGCAGGCAAAGGCCCGCAATCAGCGCCCCGGCGGTGGCGCGGCGGTGCTGGCGCGGGCGCAAAGCTCGACCGGAAGCATGGTCGTGTCCTCATACGGCTTGCCCTGCATCCGTGCCAGCAGCACCTCGGCGGCCTGACGGCCAAGGGGCGCGCGATGCTGGCGGATCGTCGTCAGCGGCGGCTGGATATAGGCCGCAAGCTGGATATCGTCAAAGCCCATGACCGAGATGTCCTGCGGCACGCGCAGTCCCGCCGCGATCAGGCCATGGATCAGCCCGACCGCCATTTCGTCGCTGTCGCAGAAGATCCCCGTGGGCCGGGGCGACATGGCCAGCACCGAAGCCGCTGCCGCAAAGCCCGACTGCATCGAAAAATCACCCTGCAGCACTTGGCCGGACAGCCCCAGCCCCGCCAAGGCCTCGGCAAAGCCGTCGCGCCGCGACCGGGACAGCGAATTCTGCGCCGGGCCGGACAGGTGCAGGATATCGCGGTGACCAAGCCCCGCCAGATGCTGCGCGGCAAGGCGGCCGCCAGCGGCATTGTCGACCAGCACGCGCGGCGCATCCAGCGCGTCGGTCCATTCGCAGGCCTGCACCAGGGGCGGACAGCCGGGACGCGCGAACAGCGCCGGATCCAGCCCGCCCTCCAGCAGGATCACCCCGTCGGACCGGGACCGGCTGAGATAGGGGGCAATCGCCTCAAGATCGGGCTGTTCGGTGGCGCCATGCGTGTCCAGTACCAGAAGGCTAAGGCCCTGTCGGCGCAGCACCTCGGCGATGCCGCCCAGGATCTGGGAAAAGAACGGGTTCGCCAGATTCGGCACCAAGGCCAGAACGCTGCCGACTTGCTGCTGGCGCAGGTTTCGCGCGGTGAAGTTGATGGTGTATCCGGTCTTGGCAATCGCGTCGCGCACCGTGGCGCGGGTGGTTTCGGACACGATGTCCGGGTTTGACAGCACCCGGCTGACCGTGGCGACAGACACCCCCGCAAGCTGGGCGACATCCTGAATGCGGGGCGGTCGGGCTTCTTTCGGCACGCTGTTCTGCTCCTTGCGACGGACCACAGATATCGCAAAAAACCGGGTTGTAAACCATTTCAGCCTGTGCAACCCTGATTTGAAACCGATTACATCGCGGGGGAGGCCGCGCTGTGATCATCGCACGGCCATGGGAGGAATGCCGTTCACATGCCGACGGGCAGCGTCTGCCCGGACTGCATGGCTGCGGTTTCCCGTTCTGCATGTTCCGATCTGTCCAGCGTCATTTCGGCGCGACATGTCCGGCCATCGCGGATCCCCCGGCGCCTGCGGATGTAAACGGTTTCAGCGCCGTGTCGTAAAACGGCAGATGGGGGGGCGGATGATAGATGCGATGACACGTCGCGGGATGTTCAAAGGTTCGGCTGCCTTGGGCATCTCGGCCATGGGCGCGGGGTTTGCCATGGCCGCAGTGGCCGATGAGCGGGTGGCGCTGAAGGGAAACATCCATCACTCGGTCGCGCGCTGGACCTTTCAGGACCTGTCGATGCAGGATCTGTGCGCGCTGGGCCAAAGGATAGGGCTGAAGGCCATCGACCTTTGCGGCCCGGATGACTGGCCCGCGCTGAAAGCGGCCGGTCTGGACAGCAGCATGTGCAACGGGGCCGAGATCAGCCTTGAAGACGGCTGGGCCGATCCCGCAAACCACGCCGAACTGATCCGGCGTTACACCCGGCATATCGAACTGGTGGCCAAGGCGGGCTATCGCAATCTGATCTGCTTCAGCGGCAACCGTCGCGGCATGAGCGACGACACCGGCCTTGCCAATTGCGAAACGGGTCTGCGCCAGATCCTGCCCGTGGCCGAGGCGGCGGGCGTCACCCTGACGATGGAACTGCTGAATTCGCGCGTGAACCACCCGGATTACCTGTGCGACCGCTCGGGCTGGGGGGTGGCGCTGGCGCAGCGCCTTGGCTCGCCGCATTTCAAGCTGCTGTTCGATATCTATCACATGCAGATCATGGAAGGCGACGTGATCCGCACGATCACCGATCACCACCGGCATTTCGGCCATTACCACACCGCCGGAAATCCGGGCCGGCACGAGCCCGACGACACGCAGGAACTGAACTATCCGGCGATCTGCCGGGCGATCCACGCGACCGGCTTTCAGGGCTATGTCGCGCAGGAATTCATCCCCAGCAGCGACGATCCGGGCAGGGCCGAGGCGGCTTTGCGCGACGCGGTGCTGACCTGCGACATCTGAACATCCGCCAGCTATCGAGGGAGACAGCAAGATGGCAGACACCATGACCTATGACGCAATCGTCGTCGGATCGGGCATCAGCGGCGGCTGGGCCGCCAAGGAACTGACGGAACGCGGCCTGAAGGTTCTGATGCTGGAACGGGGCCGCAATATCGAACATGTCACCGATTATGTGAATGCCGAAAACGAAAGCTGGAACTATCCGCATCGCGGCACGGCCACGCAGCAGATGGTCGAGAATTATCCGGTCCTGAACCGCGATTACGCGCTGAACGAACAGACCTTCGGCATGTGGGCCAATGAAAAGGACAGCCCCTATATCGAAAAGAAGCGGTTCGACTGGTTCCGGGGCTATCATGTCGGCGGGCGGTCGCTGATGTGGGGGCGGCAAAGCTATCGCTTCTCGGATGTCGATTTCGAGGCCAATGCCAAGGAAGGCATCGCGACCGATTGGCCGATCCGCTATGCCGACATCGCGCCGTGGTATGACCATGCCGAGAAATTCGCCGGTATCTCGGGGTCGCTGGAGGGGCTTGACCATCTGCCTGATGGCCAGTTCCTGCCGCCGATCCCGCTGAACATCGTCGAAAAGGACGTGGCGGCAAGGCTGCGCAAATCCTTTGGCGGCAAGCGCTATCTGATCAATGCGCGGGTGGCCAATATCACCGAAGCCAAGCCCGACCAGAACCGCGTGAACTGCCAATATCGCAACAAATGCTGGCTGGGCTGTCCCTATGGGGCCTATTTCAGCACGCAATCGGCGACGCTTCCGGTGGCGATGGCGACGGGCAATCTGACGCTGCGCCCGTTTTCGATTGTCAGCCGGGTGATCTATGACAAGGACAGCAAGCGCGCCACGGGTGTCGAGGTGATCGACGCCGAAACGAACCAGACTTATGAATACAAGGCCAACGTGGTGTTTCTGAACGCCTCGTCCTTCAATTCGACATGGGTGCTGATGAATTCGGCCACCGATGTCTGGGAGGGCGGCCTGGGCTCATCCTCGGGCGAGCTGGGCCATAACGTCATGGATCACCATTTCCGCGTCGGCGCCGAGGGCCGGGTCGAAGGCTTTGACGACAAGTATTATTTCGGCCGCCGCCCGGCAGGGTTCTATATCCCGCGTTTCCGCAATCTGGACGGGGAGCAGCGCGATTATACCCGCGGTTTCGGCTATCAGGGCTCGGCCAGCCGTCAGGGCTGGAAGCGCGAGATCGCCGAGTTGAACGTCGGCAAGGATCTGAAGGCTGCGCTGTCGACACCCGGCGACTGGACCATCGGCATGACCGGCTTTGGCGAGATGCTGCCCAGCCACGACAATCACATCGCGCTGGACCGCACGACGACCGACAAATGGGGCCTGCCGGTTCTGGCGATCAGCGTCGAGCTGGGCGAGAACGAACGCAAGATGCGCCTCGACATGAAGCAGGACGCAATCGAGATGCTGGAGGCGGCCGGCATCAAGGATGTGAAGGGCACCGAAAAGGATTACGGCGTCGGCATGGGCATTCACGAAATGGGCACGGCCCGGATGGGGCGCGATCCCAAAACCTCGGTGCTGAACGGCAACAATCAGGTCTGGGACGCGCCGAATGTCTATGTGACGGACGGGGCCTGCATGACCTCATCGGCCTGCGTGAACCCGTCGCTGACCTATATGGCGCTGACCGCGCGCGCCTCGGCCCATGCCGTCGACAGCCTGAAGAACGGAGACATCTGATGCTGCGTCGCGATTTTCTGACCATGATCGCCGCCGTCACCGGCACCGCCATGATCGGCGGGCGGGCGATGGCTTACCTGCCGACCGAAGCGGGCGCGAACGCATTCACGCCCGAAGACACCGCCTTTCTGGACGAAATGGCTGAGGTGATCCTGCCCCGGACCGACACGCCCGGCGCCAAGGATGCCGGGGTGGGCGCCTTCATGACGCTGTATGTCAGCGATTGCTATACGCCCGAGGATCAGCAGGGCTTTCGCGACGGCATGGCCAATCTGAAGGCCGCTGCGGCCGAACAGGGCACGGATTTTATGCAGATGACCCCGGATGCCCGCACGGCCTTGCTGGACGGCATCGCCCGCGAGGCCCGCGTCGTCACCGCAGAAGGCGCGGCCAAGGCCAAGGCCGAAGGGCGGGTCGTCAAGAATGCCGACATGCATTGGTTCACGCCGCTGCATCAGCTTGTGCTGTTCGGCTTTTTCACCTCGGAAATCGGCGCGACCGAGGTGCTGCGTTATGAGCCGGTGCCCGGCGAATATATCGGCGATCTGGACTATGACGGCGAACCCGCCTGGGCCACCTGAGCCAGCTTCGTTTCCCACCAGAAAGGCAGACAGATGAGATATACCGCAAGCCTGCTGGCGTTGCTGGTCGCGATCCCGGCCATGGCGCAGGACGCAGACCTGACGCGCGACGAACGCCGCGCCCGCGCCGAGGTCACCGAATATTGGCAGCCGGTGCCGAAGCTGGTCGCCACGCCCGCCGGTCAGCCGCCCGCCGACGCCATCGTGCTGTTTGACGGCAACAATCTGGACGCATGGCAGGCGGTCGAGGGCGGCGACGCCGAATGGACCCTCGCCGATGGCGCGATGACCGTGGCGCGCGGCAAGGGCGACATCCGCACCAGACAGTCGTTCTGTGATGTGCAGCTGCATGTCGAATGGCGATCACCCCCGAACGATCAGGGCCATGACAGTCAGGATCGCGGCAATAGCGGCATCTTCCTGCAATCGCTGTATGAGGTGCAGGTCTTGGACAGTCACGACAATCCGACCTATGTGAACGGGCAGGCGGGCTCGATCTACAAGCAGCATCCGCCCTTGGTGAACGCCTCGCGCGCGCCGGGGGAATGGCAAAGCTACGACATCATTTTCGAGGCGCCGATTTTCGCCGAGAATGGCGCGCTGCGCAAACCGGCCTATATGACGGTGATCCATAACGGCGTCGTGGTGCAGAACCATGCCGAGCTGCAGGGCCCCACCGAATATATCGGCCTGCCGCGCTACGGCGCGCATGACTGCGCACCGATCCAGTTGCAGGATCACGATGCCGATGTCAGCTTCCGCAATATCTGGCTGCGCCCGCTGTAAGCACCTGCACCAAGGAAAAACGGGCCGCATCGCCGCGGCCCGTCCTGCATGTCCCGCGGCCGGTCAGTCGCGCGCGGCGCCTTCGGGCAGGTTTCGGGTCAGAAACTCGGCCCCGGTCTTGACGGTCGCGGCGGCATCCTTGGGCATGTCATGTTCGATGATATACCATTTCGTGCCGGCCTCCTCCGCTGCGGGCAGGATTCTGGCGAAATCCAGCACGCCCTCGCCCAGGGCCTTGAAGCCCTTTTCGTCGGCAGCCTCGCCTTCGGGGGCGTTGTCCTTGGCGTGGATGGCGAAGATGCGGCCATCGAACCGGTCCAGATATTCGACCGGATCAAGCCCGCCACGCGCCACCCATGCCAGATCCAGTTCGGCGACCACATCATCGCCTGCGGCCTGCATCATCACCTCAAGCGCGGTCTTGCCGCCCATATCGACCATTTCGAAATCATGGTTGTGATAGCCAAGCTGCATGTCGGCGGCCTGAAGCTTGTCGGACATGGCGCGCAGTTCTTGCCCCAGCGCGGTCCAGCCTGCGGCATCGGTCGGGCGCGCCTCGGGCTTCAGATGCGGCACGATGATCGTGTCATTGCCGATCGCCTTGTTGAAGGCGATGACGCCCTGCAGATCGCTGCGCAGATCGTCGATCTGCGCATGGGTCGAAATGGCGCGGATGCCGTATGTGTCCAGCGCGGCCTTCAATTCCTCGGCGCTGACCTTCTGCGTTCCGACGGTTTCCACAGCCGTTACGCCCGCGGCCTGCACGGCGGCAAGCTGTTCGTCCAGCGTGCCTGCATCGCGCAGCGTATACATCTGCACGGCAATGGGCAGATCGGTGGTCGAGCGGCTGTCTTGCGCGGTGGCAGTGCCTGCGACCACAAGGGCGGCGCTGGTCAGAAACGCGCGCAGGATCGGGGTGGAACAGGTCATGAAATTCTCCCTTGAAGCGGCTGCCTCCTCCGGCAGTGCTTAAGATGTAATTGATTTCATACAGAGTGAAAAGGATTACATTTTGGCGGGTAGGGGGGCGTCGATCCGGCTTGCACATACGGGTCCAAGCCAGCATCCTGCGGCCAGTGCCGGAAATGGGAGACCTCCGATGGCTTGGTCCGCAGCGCAATATTCCAAGTTTCTTGACGACAGAACCCGACCGGCGCGCGATCTGCTGGCAGCCGTGCCGCTGGAGACCGCGCAGCTTGCCGTCGATATCGGCTGCGGGCCGGGCAATTCGACCGCATTGCTGGTGGCGCGCTATCCCGAGGCGTAGGTGGTCGGCCTTGATCCCGACCCCGACATGCTGCGGGTGGCGCGCGCCGCACTGCCCGATTGCCGCTTCCAGCAGGCCCAGATCCAGACATGGCAGCCCGAAGTGCCGCCCGACCTGCTGTTCGCCAATGCCTCGCTGCAATGGGTGCCGGATCATGCGGCGCTGCTGCCGCATCTTGTGGGCCTGCTGCGCCCCGGCGGTGCGCTGGCGGTGCAGATGCCCGACAATCTGGATGAGCCAAGCCATGTCGCCATGCGCGAGGTCGCCGCCGACCCGCGCTGGCACGACCGGATGGGCGCGGCCAGCGCCCGGCGCCGCCCGCTGCTGACGCCGGCGCAGATCCATGCCCTGCTGCGGCCCATTTGTTCCCGTGTGGATGTGTGGCGCACGACCTATCACCATCCGCTGGCGGGGCAGGCGGCGATCGTCGAATGGTTCAAGGGCTTGGGGCTGCGTCCCTATCTCGCGCCGTTGGAACCGGCCGAGCAGCAGGATTTCCTGTCCGCCTATCTGGACCGCATCGCCGCAAGCTACCCCGAGAAGGACGGGCTGGTGCTGCTGCCCTTCCCGCGCGCGTTTCTGGTGGCCGTGGCGCGTTAGTTTTTGGGCCCGTCCGATGCGACGGTGCGCGGCTGGATCGGGACAGATCGTAGGGGGGACTAACTCCCGGACATTGCCGGAAACCTCCCGCCCCTCGTCTAAGGTTATGAAAAAGCCAGAAAAAAGAGGCGTAGAAGGCCGGTAATCCTCCCCGTTTTAACGGGGTTTGGCCGTAGACTTCAGGCAGCCATTTTCAGTTTCTGTGCGGGTGTTATGCCGCCGATGCCCATGTTGGGTCGCTCGTTGTTGTAAGTC
>NZ_WMII01000035.1 GCF_009711265.1 Paracoccus shanxieyensis
GCCCGCTGGTCAGCGCGATACGCACCGCATCCCTGCGAAATTCATCCGTCCTGCCTGTGCCCATGGTTCATCTCCTTTGCTGCACATTACGTGATCAAAGGAGCGGCACCAAACCGCGACAGGTCCATTCCCTGTCCTTGCGCGGATCGGGTGAACAGATGCGACTGTACGAGAAACATATCCTCCCTCGGCTGACGCATCTGGCGATGGGCCAGGATCAACTTCTTCCCTACCGGCGCCGCGCCGTCTCCGGGCTGCATGGACGTGTGCTGGAGATCGGGATCGGCTCGGGCCTGAACCTTGCGCTCTACCCCGAGGCCGTGCGTCAGATCATCGGTGTTGACCCGTCGCCCGAACTCCTCTCTCGGGCCGCGCAAACCTCCCATGGCCTGATGCCCGCGGCCGAGATGATCGAGGGCGTGGCCGAAGCATTGCCGCTGGAGGATCGCAGCGTCGACTGCGTCGTCGCCACCTGGGCGCTCTGCAGCGTGTCGGAGCCGGAGAAGGCGCTCGCCGAGATCCGGCGCGTTCTCAAGCCGGACGGCATCTTCCGCTTCGTCGAGCATGGTTTGGCGCCGGAGCCCGGTGTCCGGCGCTGGCAGCGCTGGCTCACGCCCGTCTGGAAACACTGCGCCGGGAACTGTCACCTTGACCGTCCAACGGCCGGCTTGATCGAGACAAGCGGCTTCCGAATGGAGCGGCTCGACACCGGCTACGCGACAGGTCCGAAGCCCTTGGTTTTCATGTATGAGGGGCAAGCTCGCCTCTACTAAGGAAGCTTGGAAAAAGAACAACATCGGCTTTCGATTCGTGGCGCAACACTAATGGCAAGGCAATCAATTCTCGCCTCGAACTTTGGCTGCAGGCTCCGCATTATGAGGTATCATGAGTAGTCAGCAAGATAACCGGCAGGCCAATCTGACGCGCGGCATCCGCGTCGAGATCGCCAGCCTCGTCTACAACATCATCGAGGTCGTCGTATCCGTCACCGTGGGACTTCTGACCGGCAGCGCGGCACTGGTAAGCTGGGGTCTCGACAGCACGGTCGAAGCCACCTCAGCCGCGACGCTGATCTGGCGCTTGAAGGGGGAGAAGGACGGTGCCGGCAAGCGCACGGTCCTGCACCGCAAGAAGGTCGCGCTCTACGTGGTTGCCTGTGCCTTCTGGATCGTCGTCGCGGCGATCCTCTACGAGGCGGTCTCCGCCTTCATTTCGCAGAAGGCGCCGGGCTTCAACTGGTGGGGTATCGCGATTCTGGGTGCTTCGCTCGTGGTCAACCCGTTCCTCGCCTGGGGCAAGTATCGCTATGGCAAACGGCTCGATGCGCCCGCCCTGAAGTACGATGCCAAGGACACCATGATCTGCCAGTATCAGACAATCGTGGTGTTGGCCGGGATCGGTCTGACGCAATGGATGGGCTGGTGGTGGGCCGACCCGGTCGCGGCGCTTCTGATCGTGCCCTACGTTGCGTGGGAAGCGTTTGAGGCCACCAAGGATGCGCGGTCGGTCGATCCGGAGGAGGCCGACGCTACTGCCGACGCCTGACGTTGCGCATGATGAACCGGGATTTAGGCATGGGCGGCAGTTCTTCGGTTTCCAGATCCAGATCCTGATCTGGCACTTCGTAGTCGATGGCGTTCACGAAGAAACTGCAAAACGCCTTCATCTGGCTGATCGCGATCCACTCGCCCGGACAACGGTGGTTCCTGTGGTGATCACCACCGCCCTGCGGAATGAAGTCGTAGGGGGTGGCCTCCCGATCGTGAAACCGCTCGGGCCGGAACTCTTGCGGCGCGTCCCACGAGCGAGCGTCGGTATTTGTGCCGTAGAGGTCGAGCAGAACCCTGTACCCTTTGGAAAAGCGATATCCGCGCCACTCGAAATCGCTCTTCACCCGTGCCGCGACCGCGGGAAAGAACGGATACAGACGGCGGACCTCTTGCACGAAAGGTTCGAGCTGTCCCTCGTCGTCCTTCAGCTTTTGCCGCCACTCGGGATGCCGATGCAGGGCATGCGCCGCCTGGGCGATGAACGCAGAGACGGCGACGATCGGGCGTACTACGTTCAGAAGCTCCACGGCGGCAACCTTGGAGGTCAGCAGCTCCCCATTCAGATCGCGCCACGTCGCGACGACATGGGCGGCGCTTTCCTGTCCTGTCTGAAGGCTTCCGTCGCGCACCCGTTCAATAATCCCGGCTATCCAACGCTCTGCGCGATGCCGCGCCAGACGCGCACCCCAGTGCTTCCAGCCGACCGCCCCGGCGTCTTGGAAGAGCGCCGTCATCTGCGCCGTCCGCGTCTCGACCTCCGCTTCGGGAAGCGGCACGCCCGACCAGGCGCAGGCAGCTCTGGTGAGGATTTCGCGCACTTCGTCGTAGAGAACGACCTTCTCCGCCGCTTGCCAGTCCCGTGCGTAGCGGTCCAACAGGTCCCGCGTCGTGTTTTCGAGAGCTTCGATCCGCTCCGACGCCATGAGTGACATAAACATCCGCTTCCGATGACGGTGGGCCTCGCCATCGAGCCCCTGGATGCCCTTTTCGCCGAGCAGGGTTCTCTGGATACGCTTCGGCATCGAGCCTGCGCGCACGAGCCCATCCTCGGAATAGAAGACCTCCGCAGCTGCGGCACCAGTCATGCAGATCGTCTTTTGAAAGAGGATGCGGGTCTCGAACAGGTCGCCCTCAAGATCGCGGCATGTGTCCGGAATGAACCCATATGGGTTGCGCAGCAGGGCAAGCGTGCTGTCGATGCCCTTTGCGGATGGAATGCTGGACATCGATTATTTCCCCGTAACGTTTTCTTCTCGGTGGTTACGTTCGGGCTTGTTCTGCGCCGAGCGGAAGCTGTCCCAGAACAGCAGGACTGCACCGCAGAAAATCGCCACATCCGCAAGATTGAAGGACGGCCAGTGGTATGTTCCGTAATGGAAATCCAGAAAATCCGGGACGGCCTGATAACGCAGCCGGTCGAGGACATTGCCGAGCGCGCCGCCGATGATCAGACCGAGAGCGGCAGCCGTCAGCCTGTCCGGCGCGCGCCACAACCAGATCAGCAGCCATGCCACGATCACGCCAGCAAGCGCGATGAGACCCCACCATGGCACGATCCCGCCCAACATACCGAAGCTGACGCCATCGTTCAGAACCCGCACGAGATTGAGAAAGGGCAGAACCTCGACTCCGCGCTCAAGCGCCGGTGTGTTCAGGGCAAGCGCCTTGGTGCCCTGATCGAGACCAAAGGCTGCGATCGCGCAAAGCCCGCCCAGAAAGCGGCTATTCATGCCGGCGCCTTCAGATCGGCCCGCGCGTCGCGGATGATCGCCCATGACGAGTGCAGGAACAGCCCGGCGATACCGAAAGCGACGATGAGGTCTGGCCATGCGCTGCCCAGCCACGCCACAAGACCGGCGGCAACGACGACCGCCGCATTACCGATGGCGTCGTTGCGCGAGAAGAGCCAGACGGCCCGCATGTTCGCGTCGCCCTTGCGGAACCGCAGCAGTGGCAGAACGGAGATGGCGTTGACGACAAGGGCGATCATGCCAAGCAGGCCCATGAGACCTGCATCCGGCGTCGTCTGTTCGAAGACCCGGACGATGGTCGTGCCGAGGACGCCAAGACCGAGGAGCCCGAGGAAGATGCCTTGGATCAGAGCCGACCGTGCCCGCCAAGCGAGGCTCCAGCCGATGGCCAGCAGGCCGAGGAAGGTGATCGCGCCATCGCCGATGAAATCGAGCGCATCGGCCTTCACGGCCTGCGATCCGGAAATGAAACCGCCGATCATTTCGAGGACCCCGTATCCCACGTTCAGGATCACGACGATCCAGAGGGCGCGGCGGTAGGCCGGGTCCTGATGGGCAGGATTCGGCGGAATGTCTTCATCGCCATCGATCCGGTCGAAGCCATAGCCTGTCACCGCGACTGCCTTTTCGATGTCCGGCAGGCGCGCTTCGGGGGCATTCAGTGTCATGATGTGAGTTGCGGCCGACACCTTCACATCGCCGGGCGCGACTCCGGCCGACTGTGCCGCCCGCTCGATCTGTGCGGCATCCTTGGCGCAGTCCATACCGGAAACCCGGTAACGGACGGGCGGGGCATCTGCCGTCAATCCGGCACTTTCGGTGTTGGCCATGGTCGCGCTATTCCTGCTAGGATGAATCAAAGAACAACATATCAGCGAGGAGTGATATGGCGCAATTCGTCGATGACCGCAAGAGCGCAACCATCGAGCGACGGGCGAAGCTGTTTCGCGGCTTCGCGGACCCGAGCCGCCTGGCCATCCTCGGTGCACTTTGTAACGAGCCATTGGCCGTTCACGAGCTCGTCGAGCGGACGAAACTATCGCAACCCAACGTCTCCAACCATCTGAGGTGCCTGCTGGAGTGCGGGCTTGTCGCCAGCGATCGCCATGGGCGTTTCATCCGCTACCGTATCAGCAGCCCGCGCATCACGGTCCTTCTGAACGATGTGGACGCACTTCTCGACGTGGTCGCAGAGGGTGTTGAGGCGTGTGACAATTATCGTGAGGCGTGAGTCAGAACGGACGGCCGGTCGACTCGGCGCAGATCGGTTGGAAAGATGTCGTCCGTGTGCAGGGTCCGACCGAAATCCTGCTGAGGTTCGACAAGCTGGCTTCGGAAGAGACACCATTCATGTATCACTGCCACATCCTCGAACACGAGGATGCGGGCATGATGGGGCAGTTTACGGTCACATAACAGGACCCCACCCGCTCGACACCGGGCGTCGTCAAGAGCTTACGTCTTCTTGCGGCGCTCTATCAGGTGCCGGTGTCGCCTTGTTGAAACGCATTACGGAGTATGTCTAGACCCGAACGGAGAACACCTCGCTAAGCTGCGGGTCCGCCGAAGCGGCCGTCCAGTCGCTCGGCAGCATTCGTCAAAAACGGCCCAGAGCGGCCTTCTGCGCTCGGTTCGTCGCTGCATTGCAGCAATCACCAGACCTGCCATTGCATGCTTGGCGCAGCATTTTACGTTGGCCCATTGACGGCAGGCGGCAACCACTTACTTCCGACCACGATTGTTGATCCCCCAGTGGCAGCCACCGTTCGCGCGGGTTCTCGATCCGGCGGCGGAAGCCCGATGCCGGATTGTCCTCACGCCAGCCCAGCTATGCGCATAGGTGAACATCTTTCGGAGCACCTCGCCGACCCGGTTGGCGCACACCGGCGTTGGTTTCGATCCCTTGAGCTTGCGGGCGCGTCCCTCCCGTCTTCCTTCACGCCCAGCGGATCGCCCACAGCATCTATGTCGCGGCGCAACTCCTTGGCCGGCTCCCGCGCCGCCGCCGTCGACCATTCCGGCCAACGCCCCAGCGTCATCCGCCGCCGCCGCCCGGCATAGCGGTAGTCCAGCGTGAAGGCCCGGTTGCCCGAGCGGTAGATGCAGGTGACAAATCCCCGAACCTCACTGTCAAAAATCTGGTAGTCCCGACCCGGTTCCCGTGCCGCCTTACTTACTGATTTCTCGTTCAACCTCAATCGTTTCACCGTACCCAGCGTCTCCTTCTTGCATCCCACTTGAGACTCAGCCTCGCGCGCAGGGCAAGTCATATATCGCCACTCAGACCGGCGGGGAGGCGGAAGGTGGCAGAACCCCGGGGGAGGGCTGCCGGTCAATGGCTCAGAAGGGAAAAAACTACACCCTCTGTTGATTACTCCGTGAATTGCAACGAGAGCCTGTCCTGCTTATTGTCAAGCTAGTTGCATAGGTTCCAACTCAACCACATGATATGCCGCGCGATATGTTCTCTGCTTGTGGTCCTGCTCGTGTTCGCGGGCGTGACGCAGCATGGGCAAAGTGCTGGCACAGCCGGACTGTCGGCCGATCACTTTGTCGCTTCGATCAGCAATCCCGGCGACAAAGGCGGGCATGAGCACGGCTCTTCGGGGGAAACCTCTCGGCACGATATGACCGATGCCTGTGCGATTGTATGTGTTGGCACACCTACGCCTTGGCTTGCTGCCGCGCAATTTGCGCCTGTTGAGACCGAGCATTCGCTGAAATGGCACTCTATAGCGGTGACACGTGAGGGCCGTCTGGTCGGCCCCGGATACCGCCCTCCGAAATCCATCTGAACACTTGCTTGCCGCACCTTTCAAGGTGCCGAACATGGTTCGCCCTACGGGGTCTGATGGATTATTCATATGACTTGCACACTGAATCGCCGCGGCTTTCTGACCGCATCCGCTGCCATGGCCGCAGCTTTTGCCACCCCGCGCGCGGGCTTTGCGCAGCCAGCCGCGCTGGCATTGCAGGCAACGACGCGCACGCTTGACATCGATGGCCGCGCCGCCACGGTTTTCGGGCTGATTAACGGCAACGGAACGCCCGGGCTGATTCTAGACCCCGCCCAGCGTTTCCTGCTGGACCTGAACAATGATCTGACCGAGCCGACGATCATTCATTGGCATGGACAGATCCCGCCGAACGCGCAGGACGGCGTTCCCGATATGCCGATGCCGCTGCTGCAGCCAGGAGAGACGCGTGCCTATGATTTTGAGGCCGCAGCAGGCGCGCACTGGATGCACAGCCATGTGCCCATTCAGGAGATGCAGTTGCTGGCCGCACCCCTGATCGTCCGCCGCCCCGAGGATCTGCGAGCTGATCGGCAAGAGGTCACCATGTTCCTGCATGATTTTTCCTTCCGCCCGCCGGAAGAGGTGCTGGACGAAATCCGCTCGGGAAAGGGGCATGACGAGGCCGCCGAAGCCGAATTGTCACAACCAGCCGATCCCCATGCCGGTCATGACATGGGGGGCGGTATGGCCATGGATGGGATGTCGGAAATGGGCGGCATGTCCATGCCCGGTATGGCCGGGATGCAGATGGACCTGAACGACTTCGATTTCGATGCCTATCTGGTGAATGACCGCACCTTGAGCGACCCGGAAGTTGTGCGGGTAGAAAAGGGTGGCCGGGTCCTGCTGCGGGTCATCAACGGGGCTGCGGCCACGGTATTCTGGCTCGACAGCGGCGAGGTTCCGGGTCGGCTTGTTGCGGTGGATGGCCAGCCGGTGCAGCCCTTGCCAGGAACGCGCTTTGGTCTGGCCATGGGGCAGCGCCTGGATATCGAGCTTGACCTGCCCACCGGAGGCGGCGCATGGCCGATCCTTGCTCTGCGCGAAGGCGCGCAGGAGCGCACCGGCCTTATCCTTGCGACCGCTGGCGCCAAGGTGCCGGTCATGCTTGGAATGGCAGACGAGGCCGCACCTGCATTCGATATCGACCTTGCACAGGAAGCCGCCTTGCGGGCCGTTGCTCCGCTGACGGAACGAGTTGCCGATGCATCACCCATGGTGATGCTGGGCGGGCAGATGCAGCCCTATCGCTGGACCATCAACGACCGCGTGTTCGAGGATCGGATTCCGGTTACGGCCAAAACAGGCCAGCGGGTCGAGATCATGTTCCACAACATGTCGATGATGGGCCATCCCATGCATCTGCATGGCCATCATTTCCAAGTTGTCGCGATCAATGGCAGACGGTTTTCCGGTGCATTGCGCGACACGGTCTATGTGCCGCCCATGTCGATGGTCACGGTGGCGCTGGATGCGGGCGAGGCGGCGGAATGGATGCTGCATTGTCACCACATGCCGCATCTTGCCAGCGGCATGATGACGACGTTCGCGGTCTCGGCGTGACGGGAGTGACATGATGTTTCAGCGACGCATGATCCTGACCCTGGCCCTTACCGCCCCGGCGATGGCCATCGCACCGCGCCTATCTTGGGCTGGTCATTCGCTTCCACCCGAATTCCGCAGACAGCTTGAACATGACGCGAATGCGCCGATCTTCGGCAATCCTGACGGCGATGCGACTCTGATCGAGTTCTTCGACTATAACTGCCAGTTCTGCCGTGCGATGATGCCAGTGGTGGATGCCGTGTTAGGAGCCGATCCCGGCTTGCGGATGGTGATGCGGGAATGGCCGGTCTTTGGCGAGGGTTCGGTTTTCGCGGCCCGCGCGGCGCTGGCGTCGCGCAAGCAGGGCCGCTACGCCGACTTTCATCGCGCCTTGATGAGTCAGAAACCCCGGGCCGAAAGGGCCAGCGTCCTGCGTGTTGCGCGATCCATGGGTTTAGACACTCAGCAGTTGCAGCGCGATATGGGCGGCCCGGAGATTGCCCAACATATCCAGCAGTCCAATGCGCTGGCCGAGGCGATGGGGCTTGTCGGCACACCCACCTTCATCGCCGGATCGGATTCGCGCTTTGGCGCCATTTCATCAACGGAACTGGCCGAACTGGTTGCGGCCTCGCGTGGCAATTGAAGCATTTCACGAAAGGACAACGCTATGGATAATTCTGATCGACACAATAGCCACGGAAGCCAGAGCGGCGGAAGCTATGGCCGTTTTGCGGCGATGATCGCTACCTCGACGGTGATCATGTTCGGGCTGATGTATCTGAACACCTGGGCGATGGATCATGTCTTTTTCAGCCAGACCCGGATGTGGATGGCGCTTTACATGGGCGGCGCCATGGCGCTGATCATGCTGGCCTTCATGCTTGGGATGTATCGCAACCAGCGCGCCAATATGACCGTCGCAGGCCTTTCAATTCTGGCCTTTGCCCTCGGCCTGTTTCTGGTTCGCAGTCAGGCAACGGTCGATGATACCGCCTGGATGAAGGCGATGATTCCGCATCACTCGATTGCGATCCTGACATCCACCCGCGCGGATATCTCGGATCCTCGCGTGCGGGCGCTGGCGGACAGCATCATCGAGGCCCAGACGCTGGAAATCGCGGAGATGAAGGCGCTGATCGCCGATCTGGAAGGCGGGCCAGCGGCGACGCCCGAGGTCGATGGGCGCTGATGCGATACGGTTCGGCAATCGCGGATCCCGCTGCGCTTGCCGCATTCATCTGAAGGTACAACCATTACGAGGAGCAATCACATGCTGACACGCAGACATTTCATCCGAACGACGACGGCGCTGTTCGCGGCCTCCGCCGCCAGCCCGCTTATGGCCTCGACCTGGCCCGACGCGGCGCAGAAGGCCGCCTGGGATGCCGAGGTGGAAGCCGGCGGCCCCAATCCTTGGGGCCTGCACCAGCGTTTCCTGCCGCAGCGGATTGTCGCGAATGACGGTCTGGTGCCGGGCGATATCCATGTCGATGCCGTGGCCCGATACCTCTACCACATCGAAGAGGGCGGCACGGCGATGCGTTACGGCGTGGCCATCGGCCGGGGCGATCTTTACGAGCCGGGGACCTATACAATAAAGCGCAAGGCCGAATGGCCGCACTGGACCCCGACAAGGAACATGATCGAGCGCGAACCCGAGGTCTATGCGCAGTATGAAAACGGCATTGAGCCCGGTCCCCGGAATGCGCTCGGGTCACGGGCGCTTTATCTCTATCTCGGCGAGCGCGACACCTATCTGCGCATTCACGGCACGCCGTTTCCGACCTCGATCGGCAGCCGCGCCAGTTCCGGCTGCGTCCGCATGGTCATGGCCCATATCAACGGACTCTATCCACGCGTCCAGATCGGCGCGACCGCCTATCTCTATTCGCCGGAGGGCAGCGTGACGGCCATCAGCTGAACGGTCGCCCTCTGGCGAGGCCGGGCGTCAGGACGTACGCGCGTTGCAGATATGGTTGCCGTTGGCCGCCCGCAGCGGCACCAGCGTCGTTTCGACCGGCCCGACATGATAATACCAATAGCAATCATCCGCCGGGTCCAGCCGCGCCGTTGTCAGGTCCTGGTTGGGGCCGGCGATGGCGACGACCTCGTTCGGAATGGGATACGGCGAGGCCGCTTCGGCAGCGATATCGGGCGCCTGGGCCGCGCATCCGGCAAGGACGAGCAGCGTCAGGGCGATGGCGGCGGTTCTTTTCTTCATGGGAAACTCCTTGGCTATGGTGGTGTCGCGCCGGGGTGTTACGGCGCGCTGTCCTTGGTGATGCGGCTCTGGATTGCCCGTTCCCGTTCAGGCCAGGTAGATTTGATATAGGCCAGAACGGCGGCGATTTGGTCGTCACTCATGACATCGCCGAAGCCGGGCATGTCACTTTTATACCCATCGCCGACCACGGCGGCCGTGCCGTCGCGAATGATCTGTACCAGAAGCGCGTCGGCGTGATGCCATGTGTGACCGGTCTCGTCATGCGGGGGCGCCGGATAGCGGCCACTTGCGAGCGGGGTCTGCCAGTCCGGCTGGCCTTCCAGATCGGCGCCGTGGCAACTGGCGCAGTTATCGACGTAGAGCCGCTGGCCAAGCGCGATCACGGCCTGATCCTGCGCGGCTGTTCCGGTGGCCCCGCTGCCGCGCCAGAGGATCAGGATCGCAGCGGCCAGACCGACCGCTGCGATGAGGATGAGTGCGTTGCGCGTCATCTGCTACCCGTCCAGCGGAAAGGCGCGACCGTCACCGGCAATGCCGCCCCAGGCGATGACCTCGGCGGTGGCCTCGACCCCGCCACCCATGCCCGGCGAGTCGGCGGGCATCCCCGGCACGGCGATCCCGGTAATGTCGGGGCGCTGTTCCAGAAGCTGCCTTATGGCCGCGAAGGGCACATGGCCCTCGACGATATAGCCGCTGATCCGGGTCGTGTGGCAGGACCACAGGTTTTCGGGCACAGCGGCGTCGCGCTTCATACCGACATAGTCGCTGGCCTCAGTGATCTCGACCTCGAACCCCGCCTCGATGGCCAGATCGGCCCAGGCGCCGCAGCAGCCGCAGCCGGGGTCCTTGGTGACACTCAGCAGGTTCGGCTTTTCGTCCGAACCGATGGCGGCAAAGGCAAGGGTAGAGGCTGTCGACAGTATCGCCGCGACCGCAAGGATCGCCCCGCGACGCGAGAAGTGATGATTGCTCATATCTGATGTCTTTCAGGATATTGCGCGCCGTAGGGTCATTCATCCCTGTCATGGCGCAGTTGATCGGCTTGTGGCCCCTCGGGCCATGTGGCGTCAGAGAGCAGCGGATCGCGGAGGGGGCAGCGGCAAGCGCGGCCTGGCCGATTTCATATCTTGCAGCGGGGGAAAGTGTCGGATTCGGCGTGGCAAGCGGGCCGCGTTGGGCGTGATTTCGGCATTGCCGATGGCGGCACAGGCCGCACAGTCGCCATGTGGAGAATCCGGCTGCGTGGTGCAGCATTCATGCGCGACTGGCGACGCGGATGTTTCGGCCATCGAGGCCATCGACGATGCTTCCGCCGAGGCGGCGCCGGTCAGGGCCAGTGGCATCGTCACCGCCAGCATGACGGCAAGCAGTGCCGATAGCAGGAACCGCATCAGTCGCGTACCTTTTCCATCAGTTCGACGACCTCGCGGAACATCACCCGCTGACGGTCCTGATCGCCGGATTGGATCGCGTCTTCCATGCAGCTTCGCGCGTGATCCTCGATCAGCAAGCGTTCGACGCCGCGCAGGGCAGACCGGATGGCGGCGGTCTGGTTCAGGATGTCGACGCAATAGCGCCCATCCTCGACCATGCGCGAGACGCCCTGCACCTGACCGTTCAGGCGGGAAAGCCGCTTCAGGATCGCGTCTCGGTTCTGCTTGTCATGCGCCAAGGAGGGCTCCGAACTTCAACATCTGAGGCTTGTGCTATACCCTCAAGGGGTATAGAGCAAGTCTGATATACCCCCTATAGGTATTTGCCGGGAGAGAGTCATGGACCACAATCACGATCATTCGCGTGGGCATCACGATCACGGGACACACGGTGGTGCACCGGCACAGGCTGATCCCGGCAAGGCCATCGACCCGGTTTGCGGCATGCAGGTGACGATCAAGCCCGAGGCCCGGCACCGCGACTATGAGGGACAGACCTTCTATTTCTGCTCGGACGGTTGCCAGTCGAAGTTCGACGGCGATCCGTGGTTCTACGCCTCGGGCGCGGCGGCCAAGGTCGAAAAATCCGCCCCGGCAGGCACGCAATGGACCTGCCCGATGCATCCCGAAATCGTCCGCGACGAACCCGGCGCCTGCCCGATCTGCGGCATGGCTTTGGAGCCGATGATTCCCTCGGATGAAACCAGCCATGAACTGACTGATTTCACCCGGCGGCTCTGGGTCAGCGTGGCCGCTGCGGTGCCGTTGTTGATCCTGACGATGGGCGAGATGGTGGGCATTCCGGTCCGTGACTGGATCGGGCACCGCACCGCCGTCTGGCTGGAGTTCCTGCTGGCCACGCCCATCGTGCTCTGGGCGGCGCGGCCCTTCTTTCAGCGCGGGTTGGATTCCTTCAAAAACCGCTCACCGAACATGTGGACGCTGATCTCGCTGGGTGTCGGCGCGGCCTATCTCTATTCGCTCTTCGCCACCTTCCTGCCGGGCATCTTTCCCGAGGAATACCGAATGGGCGGCATCGTCGGCACCTATTACGAGGCTGCGGTTGTGATCGTCGCCCTGGTCTTTGTCGGGCAGGTGCTGGAACTGCGGGCGCGGGAGCGCACCGGCGATGCTATCCGGGCGCTGATGGATCTCGCGCCCAAGACCGCTCGGCGCATCCTGCCCGATGGCACGGAATATGACGCGCCGCTGGAAAACATCACGGCAGGCGATCTCTTGCGCGTGCGGCCGGGCGACAGCGTGCCGGTCGATAGCGAGGTGGTCGAGGGCCGTTCTTCCGTCGATGAAAGCATGATCACGGGCGAGCCGGTGCCGGTCGAGAAGGTGCAGGGCGACCGCGTGACCGGCGGCACGATTAATAAGAACGGCACGCTGGCGATCCGCGCCACCGATGTCGGCGCCGATACGGTGCTGTCGCAGATCGTCCAGATGGTCGCCGGCGCGCGACGCTCCAAAGCGCCTATTCAGGGGCTGGCCGACCGGGTTTCGGCGATCTTCGTGCCTGCGGTGGTGGTGATCGCCATTCTGGCCTTTGTCGTCTGGCTGATCTTTGGCCCCAGCCCGTCCTATGTCTTCGCCATTGCCTCGGCGGTTTCGGTGCTGATCATCGCTTGTCCCTGTGCGCTTGGGCTGGCGACGCCGATTTCCATCACCACGGCAGCGGGGCGCGGCGCGCAGGCCGGCGTACTGGTCAAGAATGCTGAGGCACTGGAACTGATGGCCGATGTGGACACGCTGATCGTCGACAAGACCGGCACGCTGACCGAAGGCAAGCCCGCGCTGACCGATGTGACCAGCTTCGGCGACGTGGCCGAGGATGAGTTGCTGGCCGCAGCCGCCGCACTGGAACGCGCATCCGAACACCCGCTGGCCGAGGCGATCGTCGCGGGCGCCAAGGCGCGTGGGCTCAGCCTTGGCAATGGCGAGGAGTTCGAGGCCGTCACCGGCAAGGGTGTGATCGGCAAGGTCGATGGCCGCGATGTGGCGCTTGGCAACAACGCCATGATGACCTCGCTTGGTATCGACTGCGACACCGGCGAGGAGACTGCGGACCGCCTGCGCGGCGATGGCAAGACCGCCATGTTCGTGGCGCTGGATGGCAGGCTGGCGGGGCTGGTCGCCGTGGCCGACCCGATCAAGTCCACCGCCGAGGCGGCGATCCATGACCTGCACGATCTGGGCATCAAGGTGATCATGGCAACCGGCGACAATGAACGCACGGCGCAGGCCGTGGCATCAAGACTGGGCATCGACGAAGTCCGCGCCGGGATGCTGCCCGAGGGCAAGAAGGATCTGGTCGACGGGCTGCGCGCCAATGGCCGCAAGGTCGCCATGGCCGGCGACGGGGTGAATGACGCGCCGGCGCTGGCGGCGGCGGATGTGGGCATCGCCATGGGCACGGGCGCCGATGTGGCGGTCGAAAGCGCCGGGCTGACCCTGCTGGGCGGCGACCTGACCGGCATTGTCCGCGCCCGCAAGCTCGCCGTGGCCACCATGCGCAATATCCGACAGAACCTGTTCTTTGCTTTCATCTATAACGCAGCCGGGATCCCGGTGGCGGCAGGGCTGCTCTATCCGGTCTTTGGCCTGCTGCTATCGCCGATGATCGCGGCGGCGGCGATGTCGCTGTCCTCGGTCTCGGTCATCGCCAATGCGCTGCGGCTGAAACGGGTGAAGCTATAGGGTTGAGGAAGCGGCGTGTGGGTTTGAAGTTTCGGTTTCAGCCCGATCAGGGTAGTCCAAAACAGATGACGCGGCTTTCCATCTGGGCGACGAAATTAATGACGACCGTTGTCAATGTGAGTTTTCTTCTCAGCGAGCCCTCTCTTGCTGGCAACGCATGGGCCGCACTTTTGTTGGCGGACTTACGATGCTGGAAAAATCATCTACCTCAACGCCACCTCAATCCTTGGCTGCAGTTTTCGTGCAGGTTGTTCCGTCGGATGTCGCTCACTGCAGTTGAGCGTCGACGTGGAAATCGCAATAAATCAATCGATTGTCGCGTAACATTCTGAAATTACGGGGTTCCCGAATTTCGCCTCTGATCTGCTCATATCCTGAAGGTCGTAGGTTCAAATCCCGCCCGACCAGTAGCTCGTGCCGGTCTCTCGTGATCTTGCCCCTGAATGTCGGCTTATTTACAGATTGTTGCCAATGCTGCGCCGCACTGCCGCAAGTCGGCTCTCCGCCCCTCGGTGCCATTCGAACGCTGACCAAGACTGCGATACTGCAGCTGCAGCGAATGGCAGCAAGGTCCGCAAAGCAGCCTACCAAGGCGAGAAATTGTAAAGGCCCCGGTCTTTCGACCAGGGCCTTGTCGTTGGGGGGATTACTCCCCCCGGCGGCTGTTTGGGCGTGACCAGATCAGGCTCGAGCCCTCGCGGTCCTCGTCATCGAAGAGGTTGGCGTAGATCGGGTGTGAGAAGCTCGGATCGTCCAGCTTCAGGCCCAGATAGTCCCGGCCCTCGTTCGAGCGCTTCGACCAGGCGGCACCGATCTCTGCGCGGCCCACCAGGATCCGGTGCGAGGGCGCGTTCTCGCCCGTGGCCCGCAGGTCGGGGACGATGCGCACGCCCTTGGCCTGAACGCTCAGGGTAACGATTTCGCCGGTGTATTCGTTGCCGGTCTTCTTGAAGGTGCCGATGGTCGCCATTGTCTGTCTCCATTCTCTCGTGTTCGGGCCCGCTCCAGTGCGGCCTCGATGGCGATCGACAGGCCGGGGACGACGGCCGGCGCAGTCCCGCCCGGGACCTCGACAGCACAGGCAGGGCTTTCTTGACCCGCGAGGAATGGGCGTAGCCCAGGGGAAGAAAGTTCAACGACGCTGTTGCGCCGAGACGTCGAAGCGCGCCCGCGCGCTGGTCTTCGGCCAGATCAGCCCATCACAGAGGACGCATGCGAGCGGTCCCGTCACGCCTGGAGAGACAGGAGACAGCGGCGATCCTGAAGGAACCAGCAGGAAGACCCGACAGGCAACCACCGGCGGTGATCACCCGGGCTGCAAGCAGGCCAGTGCGCGCCCTTCCCCGACCTGCGGGCCACGGGCGACAAGGCGCTGCACCAGATCGGATGCTGGCCGGGCCACCGGATCGGAATGTGCCGCACGAACACTCGACCGGGAGGAGAGACAGCGTTGGAAGCGCGATCAAAGCGTGCCACCGATCTCCAGAACCCCACGATCAAAGACGCCGGAATGAGGGAAAGACTGATCTCTGCAGGATCAGCAGCACCCGGGGCAAAACCGCCAGCCGATGGCCAGGATCGAAAGGCCGAGCTGGCCAGATGCCAATTTGGAGCAAGCGATCAGAGCCAACCGCATGACAGGACCGACGGCACCTCGAACGCAGCAGAAGCCGTGAGTGCGACCGCGACAGGTGCCAGCCAAAGAGAAATACCCTCCGACACAAACGTCGAAGGGTACAGACGACTCATGCAAGCATGACAGGGAAGGCGCTCAATCGATGGCCTGGAAAATCTCCGCAGCCTCAGGATGATCGCCAGCAAATTCATAAAGCCGCACATAGCCCTCGACCAACTGGTCAGCTGCGTGGTGGAATGAGAGGTGCGAGAATGCGAACAGTGTTGCGATGATTCCCGCCGCCTCGGCCGAGACCGCGCCCTGCCAGCCGTTGCCGCTACAGGCCATGCGGTAGCGCGCTTTCGAGGTCGGGGCCATGAAGAGCGGCCGCCCGCCTCGTTCATAAAAGTCCCAGTGGCCACCGCCGTAGTCTAGCGGGCAGAGACTATCCATCATGGCATAGACCATGTTCTCGGCGACAAGCATTCGGGTCGGCCCGAACAGCTCGGGTAAAAAGGTAGGGCGGCGCTGTTCGGCCACCCGGGCAACAGACGTCATCGTGCTCATGGGATCAGACTCCTTGGAATGGGAAAACCTCGAGCCCGGCGGCGCTCTCTTTCCTGCCGCTCGGCTCACAGAACTCCCTCCCCCGCTCTGCCTCTCCCCGGCGCCGGTTGATTATGTTCCTTATATGTTCTATATTGGAACTCAACCCAGCAAGGGAGATCTATGATGGTAGCTGTCCCTGATGCCCTGGCGGTGACACCGCGCCAGATCGCCTATGCCCGCTCGCTCGCGCTCCGGAATAAGACCCTCTTGCCCTGGGAGGTCCAACTGGATCGCCGCAGTCTCAGCACCTGGATCGAGGCGCAGTCGCGGCTGAAACCTCTGGACGATGGCCAACCCACCTCGAAACAGGTTGCCTTTGCCGAACGGCTCGCGCGGCTTCGGCGGCGGGCCATCCCGGATGAATGCTTCCGCGACCGGCAGCTGCTGTCCCGGTGGATCGACAGCAATCGCTGAGCCTGGATCGCGGCTCGGCCGGAATCCGGTTGATCAGGCTCTCCGCCCACTTTCCGTGAACGTGTAGCCATTGGCGAGCAAGGCCTCATCGACCGCGGCATCGGAAGACAGATAGTCGTATTCCTGTTCGAGCTGTCGGTAGAGCCAGCGGGCAAGATCGCGCAGCAGGTCAATGACAGCGCTCTCCGCGCCTTCGGTCAGGTCTTGGCCGACCGGGCTTTCACGGGTGACGGAGATGTCCATGGTGAAAGCATGATAGTAATTGCCCCGATGCCGGACTTCCGCCTGCAGCTGATAGAAATTGCGGCGCTGGATCGCCAGGAGCGCATCGGCAATCCGATGCAACTCTTCATCCCTTGGCGCGTAGGAGCGAATGGCAGAGCAAGCGCCCTTGCTGAAGGAATAGCTGCCCTCCCACGCCGCCCCATCCCCTTGCGACCAGAACCCGGTGAACCAGATGCAGGGGCTTTCGCTGGTCCCGCCGCCCATCAGCCGGGATGCCCGGGTCCGGAGACGAATCCCGAGAATTTCCGCGATGCGCTGGAAATCCTCATAGACGGCACCATACCAGTCGTGATCAAAGGCGCCCTCACGATACCAGGCCCGGGCATTGTCTTTCCCGGCCTCCGGCAGCTCGTCAAAGTGATAGACCGTGATCTCGATGATCGAAGGCATCACGCTGCCCTCCGCTGCAGAAGCGCGAGCTGTGCAGCATCGCGCCAGAACGGATCGACCAGGCGTCCTTCGGTCGCGGCAGCCTGCCTGCGCAAACCACTGGCTTCGGCATGTCTGCCCAAATCGGCGAGATGCTGCGCTTCAGCCCGCTGGCGGCAGGCCAGGGTGACCACCGCCCGCGCTTCAGTATCGCTGGCGACGGGCTGGCACCAGGTCACGTGCCGGTTTGAGACTTCGCCAGCGAGCACTAGGCCATGTTCGGCATCAACCACCGCAATCAGCTGCGGCGTGAAGTGGAGCGCGGGATCATCGCCACAGGTAATGTCGCCGCGTGCAAGGCGCGTTGTCACCAGCATCATCGCCGCCGCGAGGCTTTCATAGGTGCCGAGGGACACGCTGCGCTCAAGCGCCCACTGCTCGAGCTCGGAATCGAGATAGCGCGCCTCCCCGGAACAGCTGACGGTCAGAGGATAGCGCTGCGCCAATTGAAGCTGCGCAAGGGCCTGGCTGATCAGCACCCGCCCGGCGGATCGAAACCCTTCAGTTGAACCAGTATAGGTCATCGCGGTGTCTCCACGACGGGCAGCGGAAGCCTCTCTCCCACCTCATGACCCGTCGCTTTACCCCGTCCCAGCTCTCCCTCCCTGCCGCGCAGCAGACGCGCGCGGCCGAGGTTGTCGGCATGGCTGGTCAACCATCGCCATCAGTCAGACGTTGATGCCGCGCGGGATCGACCACGAACCCGAACAAACCGGGTTCATATTCGGCCGAAGGGATGAGGAAGCCATAGCGCTCGATGCCCGGTCCGCGCTTCCCGCCCGGTGTCGCGACCGTTTCCACAAAGCCGGGAAAGCGATCCGAACTGACCGCCGCGATCACGATCCAGTCCCGTGCATGCTGGCGCTCGAAGGTCTGGCGATCCCGTTCCCGGGATTCGCCGGCCTGGAGGGCGCGACCATGTATGGCCTCCCAGGCTTCAGGCCAGTGATTGCGCAGCGTCTCATCAGCCAGGCGGCGTTCATAGGCTGTGAACAGTTCCGGCAGCGCCTGCGCGACCGCCGCCCATTCAGCGTCCTCCTCGTAGAACCCGGAGGAGGAACGCAGCAGCGGATGCACGCGGGCATTCTGCTCTGGCGCAAGCTGAAACCCGCCATGCCCGGCGGTGGAATGGCAGAGGACGCCTTCTCCATAGATCGTCGCGCCCTGCGATGGACCCCACGGCGTATTGGCCCGAGAGGCGATCTCACGGCGCCCGAGTGCCACGCGCTCACGTTGGTGCTCGGCACTCTCCCCGACCAGCGCCCGAAACGCGGCCTCATCCGCCACATCGCCGGAATGGCCGTAGAAGTCCCCACCCTTCCATGTGTCCAGCGGGCGAGTAAGTCGCCAGCCCGTCGCCAGGAAATGCCGCCCCTGCCGTGTCGGCACCATGGCGAAGGCGGTGTCGCCGACACGGGCGACCAGCAGGCCGTCGGCGCTGCGCCCAAATTCGATAACGGGCAGATGCCAGGAGGGAGAAGCGGGGGTGATCGGGACCGTGGTGTTCATCCTGCGACCGCCTCCACGGCGTCGATGTCCTCGCCATTCAGCGCGGCGTTCAGCCATTCATGTGTACTGATCCAGCCAATGCTCTTGCGGGCCCCGAGATCGATGACATGCGCCCCGCCACCGAAAGCCTCGACCCTGGGGCGGGAACAGGTGTGAGCGAAATCGAAGCCCCAGAGGCCGGTGAGATTCAGGTCTTCGGCAAGGCGCAGCACGAAGTTTATGACGCCCTCGACATCGCCCTGATCATCATCATGGATCCAAAGCTGCGCGCCGCTCGGGCCGTCTTGCTGGACAAGATCGAAGCCGTTGAACGCAGGCTCATCGGCCTCCGCCTCTTCGGCGCGCAGGGGGTGGAACAGCGCCATCGCCTTGGCGGCATTCTCAGACGAACCCGCATCGAGCAGGCAGGAAAAGTGGGTGAAGTAGTCAGCCATGATAGGCTCCTTGTCAGAAATGAAAAACCCAGGCGCGAGGCCGGGTCTGATCGGGATTGGACTGAAGGAAAGGGTCAGCTGCCCGAGGATGTGGGAGAACCGTGCGGCACTGCAGCCTCATGGGCGGCAAGCATCTGGCGGTAAAACCGCCGCCGGGCGAGCCTGAGACCGGGATCCTTGCGGATGGTGGGATCGAAGGCGCGGGCCGCGGCGCGCAGAACTGTGAACGCTGCGGCATCGGGGACAAGGCCGAGAAGGGGATAAAATGGATCAGGTGCCGGGTCCGGCGCAGCTGGCAACGGCTCCACTTCGGTCTCGATCTTTTGGGTGCGGCCCATCCAGGGTTCCGGCCGGATCGCGCGTGCCCAGTCGGCGAAGCTCGGGATATGGCCGAGATCCTCGCGAACATGCTGCTCGCCCACCCAACGGGTCGGGATCACCCTGCCGGAGGAAAGAGTCAGCGTCTTGCCGAACACGGTTTCCAGCAGGAAGATACCTTCGGCATGGTGGCGCAAAGCTCGGTGCCGGAAGTCAGCAAGGATCAGTTTCGAGGCATCAATTATATGGACAGCATGCCGACGGTGGCGTTTTGCCCTATGCTGGCTGTCATAACCCGCAAAATCGCCGAGGCGCAGATGTTCAAACTGAGAAGCGCCGACAGTGGCGCGACCATTCTTGTGACAGA
>NZ_WMII01000036.1 GCF_009711265.1 Paracoccus shanxieyensis
ATACATCAACGGCTTCTATAACCCGCGCCGTCGGCACTCAGCATTGGGAGGCAAAAGCCCCTTGGCCTTTGAACGCCACGTGGCCTAAACGAGCACTCGGAGCGGCACAAATACGCGACAGGTCCAGGCCGCATTCGTGCAGGGCGACGCGGCGGTCGATCGCCGGATCGCGCCCGGCGCCGAGCCGGGCCATGAGGCCGGCCGCGTCGAGCGCGACCCCGGCCCGGCGCGCCGCGCCCCGCGCCGCCCGCAGTTCGGCGTCGCATTCGGCAAGGCTCAGGCCGACGCAATGCCGGGCGAGCGCGGCGAGGTCCGCCTCGGGCAGCGCCAGGTGGCGGCGCAGCACGCCCGCGAGCGTGGCGGCATCGGGCAGCGGCACCTCGACCCTGAGGTCGAAGCGGCCCGGGCGCAGCACCGCCGGGTCGATCAACTCGATGTGGTTGCAGGTCGCGACGACGATGACGCCGGGCGCGCGGGCGATCTCGTCCATCAGCGCGAGGAAGGCGTTCACCACCTGCACCAGGTAGTTCCGGTGCTGGGTCGCGGCCTCGCCGCGGTTGCCGACGGCGTCGAGCTCGTCGAGGATCAGCACGGCCGGCGCGCGGGCGCGGGCCTCGGCGAAGGTGCGGCGCATGGCCTTGAGCATCTCGCCCAGATGCCCCGCCGCCTGCCATTCGCCGAAGCTGCCGGTGATCGCGCTGACGCCCGCCGTGGCCGCCATGGCCTGGGCGAGCCAGGACTTGCCGGTGCCGGGCGGGCCGTAAAAGAGCGCGCTGCGGGTGATCTCGGACCAGTCGAGGCGCCCGGCGCGCCAGAGCCGCAGGTCCTCGACCAGGTGCCGCGCGGCCTGCAGCGCCGGGCTGTCGCCGGTGAGGCTGTCGAGGGTGGGCGGCGCGGCGGCATCGCCCGGTGCAGGGCTGTGGGTCGCGGCGAGGCGTTCGGCGAGTTCGGCGAGGGTCGGCGCGCGCAGGGCCAGCAGCACATCGGTGCTGTCGAGGTGGAGCCCGCTGTCGAAGGCCTGGCGCAGCAGGGCCCGATCGGCCGCCGCGCCTTGGCGGGGCAGGTGCTGCAGGGCCTCAAGGAGCGCCCAGAGCAGATCGGCGCCGATCGGCGCGAACTCGTGGATGACCGCATGCCGGCCGGGCCGCGCGTCGGGCAGCGCGGCGCCCTCGGCAAGCAGGATCAGCAGCGGCGCGGCGCTGTCGAGGCCTGCGATCAGCGGGTGCTGCAGCGCGTCACCGCGCCCGGGCGCGGGGGCCGTGATCAGGTGCAGCGTGGTGGCGCCGGGGTGCTTCGGCGGATTGTCGTCCGGCTTCAGCTCGCGGATCCGCCAGGCGCCGGGCAGGAGGGAGGGCAGCACATGGCGCAGCAGAGGGATGTCCTCGGCCGGGATCCGGCGCAGCAGGGTCAGCGCGCCGGGGCGCAGGGCGGCGGTGACGGCGGCCTGGCCGTCGAGGCTCGCGGCCAGGCGCAGCGCCGTCAGCAGGGTGCGGGGCGTGAGGGCCGCGGACTCGCTGGCCAGGCCGAGGTCGGCGGCAAGCTCGGGATCGGGCAGCGCCTCGCCGGTGGGTTCGCGCAGGCGGTGCAGCAGCTTGCGAGCGAAGGGCAGCCAGGCGGGTGCGGGGCTGTGGTGGGCAGATTTGGATGCGGTCATGCGGGATCTCCAGAGGCCGGGACGGGGCGCGGCAGGCCGCGCGGCACGCAGGGGCGTGTCGTCGTGGAAAAGGAGTTTGTCGGGGAGCGATGTGGTCAGGACATCCCGGCGCCGGCGCCGGCGTCGGCCGCGATGCGGTCGAGGGCTGCCTCGATCACCGGGCGCAGCGCCGGACGGTAGATCTCGCGGGTGACGTTGATGCCGTCGGCGAACTCCACCCTCGGCACCACCGCATCGGGGTGGGCGCGCCGCAGCTGGCGGTGCAGCGCCGTCTCGCAGGCGCAGGCCGCGTGGCCCGAAGCCATGGCCACGACCCGCAGCACGGCGACGCCTGCGTCCGGCGGCAGGCCCAGCTGGTAGCGGTAGCGCTTGACCGGATGGGCGCTGTAGCCGAGCTTCAGGTAATGCCGCGCCGGGCGGGGGCCGCGGGCCGGCAGGCGGATCTCGAAGAGATAGAGAAAGCTCGGCCTGGCGCTCCAGCCTTGCCCGCAGCCGGCGCAGTCGCATTGGCCCCAGAGCATGTTGGCCTGGGCCACGCGCTGCACATGGCCGCAGCGGTGCCGATAAAGCCTGTAATTCGGCCGCCCCGACGGGCAGGGCCCGAGGCGCTGCCAGCCGAAGCGCCGGGCCTCGGCCGCCTCGCGCGCGGCGTGGCAGGTCTCGCAGCGCAGCCCGGTCTCGCCACGCGCGACCCGCGCGATCAGGTCGAACTGGCGGCGCAGGATGTGGCCGCAGGGGGCAAGGTAGTGGCCGTAGGCGCTATGGTCCGGATCGGGGCCGAGGAAGGCGACGCCTGCCTCCGCCGCCAGCGCGGCGCGCCGCGCGGCCAGGCAATGCGGGCAGAGCGGCTGGCCGCGCATCAGCACGAAGAGCTTCGTGGGGAAGTCGCGCCGGCAGGTCCGGCAGCGCAGCAGCAGGTGATAACGGTCATGGACGCGGGCGAGGATGCGAAAGCCCTTGGCGGCGGCGGTCGCCTGCCAGTGCGGCCGGATCGGGGCGGGAAAGCGGGGCAGGGCGGTGAAGCGCGCCGGCGCGGCGCCGGGGGGCGTGGAGGTGCACATGAGAAGATCCTTCCCTTGGTCAGAGGGTGCGTGGGGTCAGGCCTGCGGGCGGCGTGGCCCGGGGCGGCGGCAGGATCCGGGAAGGGTGACGGGTCAGGCGCGGTGTCTGGCGATCACGCGCGGGGAACGGCGCGGCCCTTCGGGGGGAGAAAGGGCGGCGGAAGCGCCGGTCAGGCGGCCGCGGCGCCGGGCAGGTCGCGGGGCGCAGGCTTGCGCGCCATGTCGGCGGGATGGGGCAGGGGCTGGGTGCAGCTCTGGCGCGGCGCGCCGTCCTGCGGGCCGATCACGGCGGCGGGCACCAGCGCGTCGCCGCCCCTGTCATCCCCCTCCGGCGCATAATCCGGCAGCGCCGCGACCGCGGCCAACTGCGCGCGGGCCTCGGCCAGCATCCGGTCGACATGCCGATCGATCGGGCCGCTGCCGGGGCAGCGCAGCACGGCGCCGAACACGGCGATCAGCCCATGGGCCTGGGCGAACTCGGCCTCGTCGGTCGCGAGCAGCATGACCCGCGCGATCCGCGCCAGCTGGCGCAGCGGCCGGTCCTGGGCCCGCGCGGGCTCGGTCGCGCAGACCGCGTCGAGCGCGGCCGCCAGTGCCGTCCGCGCCGCCTCGGCATCCCGCAGCCAGTGGTCGCAGGCCGGATCCCAGGCGCCGGACTGCGTCAGATCGCGCTCGGCGTCGAGATAGAGCGCCAGCGCTGCCTGCATGAACGCAAAGCGCCGCGTCATCGGCGTGGGGGTAAACGGCAGGGCAGGCGCTTCCGTCGCGTGGCCCGCGCTGATAGAAAGGCAAGTAGTCATGGTCGATCTCCTACGGGTTGACCGTGATTAGGCCGGGACTTGGGCTGCAACCCTTGTCTCGGCCGTTTCAATATGGCACATCGGTATCATGGTGTCAATATCGAGCGAGAGGAATCTGCGTGGCCCCACCTAAAAAGGATACCGAAGCTATCAATCTCCGCCTCCCACGCGAACTGATCGAGGCCATCGACGACCGTCGTCGCGTTGAGCCAGACCTGCCCACCCGCCCGGAAATGATCCGCCGTGCCCTGGTGCAATGGCTGGAGATGACGGGCAGCAAAAGCTGAGCCGCGCGGTTCCCAGAGGCCTCGGAAGGCGCCGTCCTCAGCACAGACTCTCGCAGGGGATGCCGTCGTTGTCGCGGTCGAGCTTGCCGCCCCAGGCACAGTTTTGCAGATACCAGTTGGCCTCTTCGCAGCTGCCGATCGCCGGGCAGGTCTTGCGTGGGCTGCAGGACCAGTCGCGACCGGCCAATTCAAGGAGCCGCGACAGCGGTGCCGGGGTCGCCCCGCCGCTTCGCCGCTCGGCCCGCCAGTCCCAGGGCATCTCGAAACGGCCCTGCCAGATCCCGCGTCCGGCGCTGCGGGCGCCGTCCTCGGCATCGACATAGGCCGTCGAATACGTCCGGTAGGCTACCGCCCAGCCCTGGCCGACCATCCAGCGGTTCAGGGTCTCGCCCGCGGCAAAGCAGTCCGCGACGACCCGGCCATAACGGTCGGTGCCGGTCGGCCGGCAGCTGACCGACCGGCGGGCAATGCGGTCGGACAGCGCCAGCGCCGCCTGCTGGCCGCAGCGCCAGGTCTTGCCACGGGCGTCCCGGCAAGGCTGCGCGCTTTCGGGCGCGTCGATGCCGTTCAGGCGGATGCGGGTGCCGTGGATCTCGATCGTGTCGCCGTCGATCACCGTGGCGGTGCCGCTGTGATCGGGGTTGTCGGCCTCGCGCGACAGTGCGGGAAGGCTGAGCGCCATGGTCAGGCAGAGCGTGTGGAAAATGGGCTTCATGGCATCACATTGAACTGAATGGTTTATGGTAGCGCCCACCCGGCTGCGGGAAAAGAACATCGGCCCCGCGAGGCGGAACTCTTTGTTAACAATTTGACCGGATGGGGGGCTGCGCGCTGGACGCACTGCGGTTCGTCATTGAAGAAATGAACATCCCTTCAAATGAACATCCCTTCAAATGAACGTCCCTTCAAATGATGAATGGTGCAGTCCGGGGACGGCAGCAGCATGATGCGGCACGGGCGATCCCCGGTGAAGACCGGCTTTCCGGGAACGGCGTCTCGCCCGCGATGATGCCTTGAGCAATGTTCATGGGAACATTCGAAGCAGCGTGGCCGGATCCGGTGATCCGGGTGCCTCGAGATGGATGAGCAAGCCGCGCCGCCCGCCGGCCAGCGGAAAAAGCACACCCGCGCCCGGCAGGCAGGGCCGAATGGCGGCCTGCGCGCCGGACGCCGGCTAGAGCTGTCTGGCTACGCCATGATCGTGCTGTCGCAATCTCGGACGAAGGGGCTGGTCCGGGACCTGCCGCGCCTTGTAACCTGCGGGGGGTGCCCGACGTCACGATGCGCGCTTCATGGAGGGGCAAGGATGCAAGACTGCAAACGCGTCGTCGCCGTCTGCCTGAGCCCGAAGCACCGCCTGTCCAAGACACCGGCTCTGGAGATCAGGGCCGTTGCCGGTTTGGGCATCGAGGGCGACGCGCATTACGGGACGACCACCCAGCATCGCTACGACAAAAGGAAGGCGCCGGATCGGCCAAATCTCCGGCAGGTTCATCTGGTTGAAAGCGCGCTGCTCGATGACCTCGGATCAAGGGGCTTCGATGTCCGGTTTGGCGATCTGGGCGAGAATATCGTCACGGCGGGCATGAGCCTGACCGCCTTGCCGGAAGGCACGATCCTTCGCATTGGCGCAGAGGCGCGGCTTCAGCTGACCGGTCTGCGTGAGCCATGCGTGCTTCTGGACAGGTTGAGACCCGGACTGCGACCTGCTGTCGGGCAAAAGGGCCAGGGCGACAAGCCGTTTCTGCGCGGCGGCGTCATGTCCCGGGTGCTGGCCACAGGCTTCATCCGTCCCCATGACGAGGTGACGATCGAGATGCCCGCGCCTCCGCACCGGCCGCTTGGGAACGTCTGACGATCGGGATGCGCGACCCGGGGGCCATGATGCCCGGCGACAAGCACGACCCCGCCGGACGGTCTGAAGCCTGGGCCAGTCCCTGCCGGCCCGTCCACGGCAGGATGAAGAAATGAACGTCCCTTCATTTGAACGTCCCTTCATTTGAAGATCGCCTGCTGCTGTCGACGCTGGATCCTCGATGCGGGCAGTCTGCATCGGCCCGCCCAACGGCCGTTCGTCCCTGACCTATGAATATGTCTTCGAATGAAGAGCAGTCGGCACTGTGCGCGTGGCATCGCCGGGGCTTGGGTCAGCCCGACGCATTGCGGTTCGTCATTGAAGATTTGAACGTTCCTTCAAATGAACATCCCTTCATATGATGAATGGTGCAGTCCGGGGACGGCAGCAGCATGACGCGGCACGGGCGATCCCCGGTGAAGGGCAGGGCGGCGTCTCGCCCGCGCTGATGCCATGAAGAAATATTCATGTGGCTATGGGAAGCCCGACCCCCCTGGTAACGCGGGCCCTGTCCTTCGAGATGGATGAGCAAGCCGCGCCGCGCGCCGCTCAGCGGCGCGGCAGAGCCTCGGCCTGGCGGATCATCTCGGACAAAGCTTGCCCTGAACGACGGGGTGCGCGGGCGCTATCTTGGCCAGCCCTTTATCCGGATCAGATGAACAGGATTTGCAGGCAGCCGCGCGTTCTTCGCGCTGCTGATCAGGAACTGTGAGATCGTGAGCCCCGCCTGCTTTGCAGCCCTTTTGATGGCCGCCCAGTCCTCGTCGTAGGCGGAAATCTGGCGCGCTTTGGTTCGGTCTTCGGTCAGCTTTCTCAGGCGGGCCATCGGATTTATTCTCCGTTCCCGCACGCGCCGCAGATAGGATTTCTATGGGTTTGCGGAGTCTTGATATCAATCCAGGGCAAAAGTGATTCCCGTGGATTTTGACGGTTCAAATGACCGGCTGAAGCGGTGCAGGATTTGCCGCGTTGGTGCCGCAAAAGGGCAGCTGCCTGGCGCCCGGACCGTGCCCTGCCAGCAGCGAACAACGGCATGATCGAAGGAGGCCATCCTCGCATGAAAGAATCCTTTGACGTTCCCATAGCGGGGTCAGAACAGCTTCCGCTGACACCGTGGCCGCTGGATTGTGGATGCCGATCATCACCGCGTCTCTTTTATGGTGTCGAGGGACTCTGATGCACAAATCGGCTGAAGGTCGGAGTAGCCCTTTCCCGAGGCAGCCTCAGCCGCAACAGGCTCTCGACGAAGCCGCCTCGCCATGGTTGCTCGAACCAGTGGCGCAACATGGCTCGATCTGCCTGAGCGCTATCCCAAACAGCACTTTCATCGTCAGGCAGGTCTGGAACGCGGCATCACTGTAGCCGGGCTTACGACTACGCCTGCCGGTGGGCTCGGCTTTCCAGGCCATCGTGGGGTCAAACCAGATCGCCAGCGAACCGCGGCGCCTGCTCTGTAGAGGCGACGGATCCTCGACCTTGTCCGCTACCAGATGCGGTCGTGTCTCGGAAGTGGTGGAAATTGGACGGCGGCGTAATCTCCGGGTGAACTGACACCCACCCAACCGGCGGCGGCAACCGCCAGGGAGAGTGAGGGCCGCAAGCCGCCACCGGTCCGAGGCGCGGCCCGAACGCCATGAAGCAGAATACCGACAGCTCGTCCTTTTCGCTACTGCCCGACGCAGGGGCGTATGATCCGATCGAGGATCGCCTTCGGGCAAATGTCCGTGCCACCATTGAGGCCATGTTCGAAGAGGAACTGGCCGACTTTCTTGGACGGCTTCGTTACGGCCGCAGCAACGAGCGGGCCAAGGGCTACCGCCACGGGCATCGCGATCGGCAGCTGACCGGCACATTCGGCACTGAGACGGTGCGGGTTCCTCGTGCCCGGATCGAGAACGAAGCCGGCAAGATCACCGAATGGCGCTCGAAGGCACTGCCCCGCTACAGGCGGCTGACAAAGAAGGCCGAGGCCCTGATCGCGGCGGTCTACCTGGCCGGCACCAACACGCGCCGGGTCAAGCGGGCGCTGTTCGGACTGTTCGAGGGGGCGGTGAGCAAGGACGTGGTCAGCCGGGCCTGGCGCAAGGTGAAGGTCGATTGGGACGCGTGGTCCACCCGCGACCTGGCCGAGGAGGATATCGTGCGGCTCATCCTCGACGGCACCGTCATAAAGACCCGGCTGGACCGCAAGGCCACCAACATCTCGGTGCTGGCGGCGATCGGTGTTCGGCGCGACGGACAAAAGGTGCTCCTCGCCATCAGGAACATGGGCGGCGAAAGCACGGCTGCCTGGGGCAGCTTCCTCGCCGACCTGGACGCGCGGGGCCTCAGGCGGCCCGAGTTCGTGATCGTTGACGGCGCCCCCGGCCTTGAAGCTGCGCTTGTGGCACTCTGGGGCGAGGAACTGGCCATTCAGCGCTGCACGGTTCACAAGCACCGCAACCTGCTTGGCCACGCGCCCAAGCGCCTGCATGACGAGCTGAGCGAAGATTACCGCGACATGATCTACGCCGACAGCGCCGCCGAGATCGAGACGCGCCGCAAGGCCTTCCTCCGCAAATGGAAGCTGAAGTGCCGGGCCGTGGCCGACAGCCTTGAAGAAGCGGGCGACCGGCTCTTCAGCTTCACCCGCCTCGACCCGTCGCAATGGAAGTCGGCAAGGACCACCAATGCCATCGAGCGTCTGAACGAGGAGTTCCGCCGCCGCATCAAGACCCAGACCGTGCTGCCCTGCGCCGAAACCGTGCCGATGCTGCTCTGGGCGCTGCTGGCTTCCGGTCAGATCCAGATGCGAAAGGTCGATGGCTGGGAAACTCTGTCCCAGCCTCTCGAGCCAATGTCCCTTGACCTCGCGGCCTGACTGGAGCCATCGTTACATGCCCGGAGCCCGCTGCTCGGCAATTTCCACCACATTCGCGACACGACCAGGACAGATGAAGAAATGAACGTCCCTTCAAATGATGATCCCTTCACATGATGATAGGCGTGGCCAGGGGACGGCAGCAGCATGATGCGGCATGGACGATCCCCGGTGAAGGGCAGGGCGGCGTCTCGCTCGCGATGACGCCCTGAAGCAATGGTCATGGGAGCATACGTAGCCCGGTTCCCCGGTGAAGCGGGTCCTGTCCTTTGAGGTGGGTCAGCAAGCCGCGCCGCCCGCCGGTCACCTGCGCGGCAGGGCCTCGGCCTGGCGGATCATCTCGGACAGGGGCAGGTCCAGCGCCTCGGCGATCTTGTGCATGGTCACGAGGGTCGGGCGGTGGCGGCTGCCCTCGAGGAGCGAGATGAAGCGCATCGACAGCCCGGCGCGATGCGCCAGCTGCTCCTGCGACAGGCCGGCCTCGCGCCGGCGCATGCGCAGCACGGTGGCGTAGGCCTCGACGATGGGGTCGGCAATGCGGTCCATGCCGGCGATGAGCCGCGGATTGCCTCTTGATATCTATGAAGCAGACTTCATATTATGAACCATGCTGTGAATTTGCGGGGCAAGACCGATGGAGAGCCAGAGCCGGACGATCGACTGCGGTCCTTGCGGCACCCCGGTGAAGCGGACGGCGCGGGTCTGCCCCGGCTGCCACGCGCAGAAGGGCGTCGGCCGGCTGGCCAGCGGCCGCGTCGTCGGCCCCGAGGCGATCGGCAGGACCCGGCGCTTCGTGGCGTTCTTCGCAGCGGTCGCGGTGATCTGCGCCGTCACCGGCGTGTGGTTCGGCGCCATCGCCTGCGGCTTTGTCGCCCTCGCGGCGCTGGTCCAGTCCGGCTCGGTCGTCTTCAGCAACGGCCAGGAATACTGGTTCCGCTGACCGAAGGCCCCCGCCTTTCCGATTTCCCCGTTTCCAAGGAGCCTTCCATGACCCCGAACCCCCTTGTCCTTGCGGCGGCGCTGCTGGCGCTTTCCGGTCCGGCCACGGCCGAGGTCTATCTGGCCCGCTGCAAGATGGGCGAATGCATCCATTACGAACAGAGCGGCCGCCGGGTCGAGGCGCAGGGCTCGGCTGCGGTTCCGGGCGAGCTGGTGCGGGTCCGGCTGCGCCAGGCGGTGTCGGCCAGCCCCGAGACCCGCACCGCCCAGCTGCAATGGGGGGCGCCTTCCGAGGTGCGCTTCTTCTGCAGCACCGTGCGGCCGGCCTATCGCCTGGAGGATGGCGGCTTCCAGGGCCTGGACCTGGGCCAGGTCTTCGGGGCGACCGAGATGGTCTCGACCATGTATCTGCGCGCCTGCCACCCCTCGGTCCCGGGCGGCAGTATCGAGGCCGCGCTGCAGAGCCTCGGCTATCGTCCGACGCCCGATCGCACCTACCCGAGCTTCGAGGCGCTGACCCGCTGATCCGCTGATCCCAACGACGATGCCCCGCCGCCGCGCCGCCGGCGGCCGCCCCTGCCTGTCCGATCCGGAGGACCGACCATGCTGAAGACCCTTGCCCTGACCAGCTGCCTTGGCCTGGCGCTGGCCGCGCCGCTGGCCGCCGAGACCTACACCGATCCCGACCGGGCCTGGTGGACCGGCTTTCTTGACGCGGTCGACGGCCGTGCGCCGGACCTCGAGGCGCTGGCGCGTCAGGACCCGGACTACCTGGCCGCCGACGAGTTCACCCGCGACGCGGTGCTGGCCAGGGTCGTGGCCCGGCTGCAGGCGCAGCAGCCGCGCATCGACCCGGCCACGGCCGAGGTGGTGCTGTCGATCGGCGCCACGCTCGGGGACTTTGACGCGGGGCAGGGCGGCTTCCCGGTCGGCATCTTCACGCCGAACAGCCGCCTGCCGCTGGACAGCGGGCGCGCGCTGTTCTTCCGCAACGGGAAGGACGTCGCGCTTTATCCCGCCAGCAGGGAGGAGGGCCGCGCCCTGCGCCAGAGGATCGGCATGCGCGAGATCCTGGCCCAGGTGACGGTGACGGAGATCCGCAAATCCGCCACCCGCCGCCTTGGCTATGAGGGGCGGGTGACCGGCATCAGCTATTACACGCAGGATGGCAGCCTGCTGCGGCGCGTCACCCCGCCCGAGGCGGCGCCGGTCGATGCCGCCGCGGCCGAGGGAAACCTCGATGCCCTTCGCGGCAAGATCCTCAGCGACGCGCGCATCCCGGCGCTCGGCACCCGCTGGGAGGACGCGGCGCCCGCGCTGACCGCCGACTGGCCGGTGATCGCCAGCGACGACTTCGTGCCCTATGGCACCGCCCGGCAGCTGGCGTTCCTGTGGCAGGACGGCGCGGTGCTGAGCGATCAGGCGCATGATCCGGAGAAGTCCTTCAAGGTCTTCCTGCAGCAGGTGCCGGGCGCCTGGATGCCCCAGGACGGGGTCTCGATCGACGTGACCGACGTGCTTTACGGCAGCGGCGCGGGCGTCGTCGACACCAGGGCGCTGGGACCGGGGCTGGCCTGCTACACCCCCGGGGTTCCGGACCGCTGCGCCGTGCTGGTCTTCGAGCCCTCCGGGGGCAGCCATGTTCTGACCGGCGCCTACGGTGTGTTGGAACAGCCCGCCGCCGCCGCGCCCGAGGCGGCATTCAGGGCCTATGCCGGCGCGGCCGCAGAGGCCTTCACGGGCCTCGAGACCATGGCCGATTACGACAGCGAGGCCGTCCGCGCCGGCGACCGCGTGCCCCATCCCGGCAGCCGCGGCGTCCCGACCTATGCCGCCGGCGCCGGGGCCGAGATCGCGGGCAAGCCGATCTACGACCCGCTGAAGAACACCACCGACGTCAATCCGATCGCGCGCGAGCTGGCGCTTTACGCCATCGGCGGCGCGGAAGACCGCACGCCCATGGTCTTCGTCATGGGGCGGTAGAGGGGTGAGGGGAGGGTTGGCTGGCGCCGGGTCATAAAAGTGGCGTCAGGCGGGAACCTGCAGCCGGACGCTGCCGTCAGGGATTTCTGACTTGAGGGCTGTTTATGCTCACAGCGTCCCCTCAAATGACCGCAGCATTCCCGCAATGACGGACCCTCCGCCCCGGTCCGGCGGCGATCTGGTTGGACCCTGCTATCGACGTGATGAGCCCGAAGCGGTCATTCGGCGGCTTCTCTCTGAGGGTGATCCGAACCATGGACACGGACCGCCTCAGCGAGGGGCGCGCAGCTTGATCGTCACCATCGGCTCCGGAATGGCGATGTCCGCACGGCCTGAGGGCGCACACCCTCATGACACCTGTGCCAGACAAACCGGCTTCTTCTCGACGACCGCGTTGCGCATCCCGAGCCGGGCGAACAGATCCGCATCCTGCCACGACGCCGGGTTCTCCGTCGTCAGAAGCACATCGCCTGCGAAGATCGAGTTGGCGCCAGCGAGGAAGCACAGCGCCTGAAGCTCGTCGCTCATACCCGTCCGCCCCGCAGACAGCCGCACGACGCTTTGGGGCATCAGGATGCGCGCCAGCGCGACGGCCCGCACCAGGGCGAAGGGGTCGACCGGTCGGGCCATCGCCTCCACGGGCGTGTTGCCGATGGGCTGCCACAGGTTGATCGGCACGCTTTCGGGATGATGGGAAAGGTTCGCAAGAACGACCAGCATCGCGATGCGGTCCTCCTCCGCCTCGCCCATGCCAAGGATGCCGCCGCAGCAGACCTTGATGCCGCCCTGCCGCACATGGTCCAGCGTGTCCAGTCGGTCCTCCATCGTGCGGGTCGTGGCGATCTTCGGGTAATAGGCGGGTGAGGTGTCGATGTTGTGGTTGTAGAAGTCGAGACCCGCCTCCTTCAACCGGGCGACCTGCGGGGGCGTCAGCATGCCCAGCGTCATGCAGGTTTCCAGCCCCAGATCGCGCACGCCTTTGACCATGGTGCAGATGGCATCGAGATCGCGATCCTTCGGGCTGCGCCACGCGGCCCCCATGCAGAACCGCTGCGCCCCCGCCGCCTTGGCACGGCGCGCGACCGCCAGAACCGCGTCCACCTGCATCAGCTTCGTGGCCTTCACGCCCGTGTCATGGAACGCGCTTTGCGAGCAGTAGCCGCAATCTTCCGGGCAGCCCCCTGTCTTGATGCTGAGAAGGCTGGCCTGCTCCACGACATGCGGATCGAACGTCTGCCGATGGACGGACTGCGCCCGATGCATCAGGTCGGGGAAGGGCAGCGCGTGGATCGCCTGCGCCTCCTCCAGCGTCCAGTCGTGGCGGATCATGCGCGCCCCCGTGTCCAGAGGGTGGCCAGCCCTGCGGCAAGCCCGATCTTCAGCAGATCACCCATGAGGAACGGAAAGATGCCAACCGCCCAGACATCGGCGGCGGGCACGAAACGGCCCAGCCATGCCGCGCCAATGGCGTAGATCACCCCCATGCCGGCCAGCATGGCAAGGATGCGGCGCATCGTGCCGCCGCCGATGGCAAGCCAGCCGGTCAGGGCCGCCGCCAGAAGATAGCCAAGCAGATAGCCGCCCGTGGGCCCGACCATATAGGCCAGCCCGATGCCACGGGCCGGAGAGCCGGAGAACACGGGCAAGCCCGCCGCGCCGGCTGCTAGATAGGTGGCGACCGCGCCAGCGGCGAGACGGGGTCCGGCGAGGATGGCGATCGAAAGCACCGCAAGCGTGTGCATCGTCATCGGCACGGGCCAGAACGGCACCTGGATCTTCGCGCCAAGCGTAATGAGCGCGGCAAGAGCCACAACCTTCGGCATGGCGTGGAGCAGAGCCCGATGATCGGGGCGGGACAGGAGCGTATAAGGCGTCATAACAGGGTCCTTTGCGGAATATCTATGACTAGAAGCTCACAGGCTTGAAGGCAACGCAGATTATAGATATTGCTGATTATTTCTGACAAGTCACTGATTACAGGCCATTCTTTTGAAGGTCCCGCCGCCGCGTCCGCCCGACATGCTTCGACAGGATCAAACACGCCCTGTCCGTTTCCCCACGCCGAAGGGCCGCAAGGATGGCGCGATGCTCGTGGTTCGTCGGCGCCTCCCAATCACTGCGCCAGGCGGCGAACAGGAAGCGGGCGCTGGCGGTGTGGAGCGTGTCGATCGCGGACAGCAGTCGCGGCATGCCGCACGGCCCGAGGATCAGGCGGTGAAACCGGCGATTGGCGTCCTCCCACTCCCGCACCTCTCGGGAGACATCTCCGGCATGTGTCGCCTGTTCGGCTGCCTCCAGAACGGCTGAAGTCATGTTGGGCACCGCATGCCGCAGAGCCAGAACCTCGAGCGAGGCACGCATGGCGGCTACCTCGTGCAGATCTTCCACATCGAACGGGGTGACGCGCATGCCCCGTTGCGGCTCGCTGATCGCCAGCCCTTGCGCCTCCAGCTGCCGGAAGGCTTCGCGCACGGGCACATGGCTTGCCCCGAATTCGGCGGCGATGTGGTCCTGACGCAGAGGGGTGTTGGGGCGAATAACTCCCGTGATGATGCGGTCAGCCAGGCTTTGGGCGATCTTTGTCGCCAATGTCTCTCTGAGGGGATTTTTCATGGATTATAGATAATCCAGTGGATCAGTGTCGTCCAGAGCGGGTTAAGAGGTCGCCTTTGGCGCCCGGCCGTTCCGGGAGCATGCCTTTGCTTCCAGCCGTGATCGTGACGTAGACCTTCGTTAAGCGGGCGGCCGAACTAATCTATATCCGCGCTCTTCCGCGCCCTGTGAAGCGCAAGAGGCGCGCGCTCCAAAGCCTGAACGGCCGTTCTGTCCCGCATCGCAGCCGCCCCGTCAACCTGCAGCCTGGGCAGGTGCTTGACTGGCGATCAGCAAGGAGATGTCCGACGGCCTTGCGGCTCAGACCTGGGGCCTGGGGCATCCTCGTCGACGTCGCCAGTTCCCCTTCCGCCTCACCGGAACTCCCGCGTCCTGACGCGGATCGTGTCGAGGTGCAGGTCGCGGATGAACATGTCGCGGGGTTTGGGATGCCGGGGGTCGGGGGTGGGTCTGGCGTTGTGGAATTCGTCGCCACGGCCGTGCGGCAGCTGGAAGGCGCCGCGGTTGCCGACGCTGGCGGGGGTGAACGCCTCGTCCGGCTGTCAAGAGCGCGGAGGAGGCCAGTGGCTTTCGGATCGCGATCCGATATTCCGAACAGGGCCGTCATCTGGTCCAGGTGTCGCTTGTTCCCCGCAGGCATTTGTGGATTTGCGATCTGGATAACGAGGGCACGCTCTTCAACTGTGGGATCATGACCGCAGGGGATTACGCCCGAATGAGGGAGAAGCCTCGCCACTGAAATGCCGCGGACTTCCTGATCTCCCTTGGGCCGGGAAGGACCGTCCAGACCGACGGGACCAGGGTACTGGACAGGACATCCTGATCGGTGCGGCTTGCCTGTTAGCCTCGCCGTGTCTTGCGGGCTGCGTATCGCTGGTCGCGCATGGCCTTGCGCATGGCTTCATCGTCAAGAACGCGGGTTATCCTCTGGTTCTCTGCGCGCTCTCGGGCGTCGGCTTCCGCCGTGGCTGCCTTGGCCAGTGCGGCCTCACGCTCCCGGGCTTCCGCGTCCAGACGAGCCTGCTCCTCAAGCTTGGCCTGCTGGCGTGCCGTTTGACGGGCTTCCCGCGCCTCGGCAACCCAGATGCGTTCCTGCTGCCGGGCTTCGCGTTCGGGCGAGGCTTTCTGAGCGGCCCGATAGGCCTGGAGAAGGGCGGCTTTTGCTTCCGTGGCGGTGCCGCGGCGTTCAGCGAGGTCGGTCTTCTTGATGGCTCTCAAATCTCTGTTCCAGGTGTTTGATATGTTGATGCCGGTCCGGGCTTGACGTGTCCGGCAGGCAGGGAGGTCATGGGCGCTTGGGCTTCTGTCCGTCCCGCGCAAGGCGGGCTTCGCGCAGCCGTTGGGTCTTCTCGTCCTGGACAGCCTTGATCGCGTCGCGCTCTTCAAACGCCCGCTCGCGCGCGGTGGAGGGTGAGCTGATCTTGCTGAAATGATGTTCAGCCTGCTCGCGCGGCGTCCTGTATTGCGACATCATGCTGTCCTGGCAAAGGGAAAACAAAAAGGTCAGGCAAGCTGCCTGACCCGAATCTTTTGAGATGCCCTGCCAGCAGATATCTGTTCCGCATCGGACAAGGGCAAATATCCTGCTTATGCAGCCTGCAGGTTGCTGGCCGACATCTTGCCCGACTTGCGGTCGCGCTCCATGTCGTAAGACAGCTTCTGGCCTTCGACGAGTTCGCCCAGGCCCGAACGTTCGACGGCCGAAATGTGGACGAATGCGTCCGGGCCGCCGTTGTCGGGCTGAATGAAGCCGAAGCCTTTGGTGGAATTGAACCATTTGACGATGCCGGTGGTCATGATGAACCCTTTCAAGGCAGGTGTGTTGACCGCAGCGCCAGGGCGCAACGGTAAGGCATAGCGATTTTGAAAGGGAGATCAGCTCAAAGCGCGGTGCCAAACGCGCAACAATCATAGCTCGGCAGACAAATATCGGTAAGCAGCAGATAGGCTCGGTCAGGTTGATTGTCAATGACCCTGTTAGCCCCTCTCAACCAGAGGCGGCATTTATTGCTGCCATCACGGCTTCCGGACTGGTCTGGTGGACCATGTGACCGCAGTTCGGAACAAGGTGGAGGCTGCTCAGGGGAATTGCCTGATGGAGCCGGCGCGACTGCGCGGCAGGGTCGATCAGGCGGTCCTCGGCACCCGCGATGATGGCCACGGGCATCGTCAGCCCCGCGTAATCCTGGCACATCGCCGCAGCGGACGGGGTCAGGAGGGCCGACGCTGTGGCTTTGGTCCGATCTGCGACGGGCGCACGGCCATCTCCTCGGGAAAGTCCCTGAACTTTGCCGGGACCGGGGCGGGGCCGAAGATCTTGCGCAGCAGAAGCGGCCAGAGGGGCCTGCTGGCAATGGGCGCAATGGTGTAGCGGGCGACATTGCCCAGCAGCGGCACGGCAGGACCAGAAAGAAGCGCCATGTCGACCCGGGCGGTCGGGTAGTAGTAGCCGGAAGCGAGAACCAGGCCCCGGACCGTCCGCGGATGTTTCAGAGCCATTGCCAAGGCAACCGATGCCCCCCAGGAATGACCCAGGATCACGGCCTGTGACACGCCAAGACGCCCGAGGGCTGCCCGGAAAAGATCGGCCTGGGCCTGCGGGCTCCACACCCTGCCACGCGGCCGCGGGCTGTGCCCATAGCCGGGACGATCGAACACGATGACGCGGTGCTGCCGGGCCGCCAGGTCAACAAGCCCGCTGGAAACGAAGTCCTGGATCATACTGCCGTTGCCATGAAGCAGAACCAGTGGCAGTCCCTCGCCACGCTCCAGGTAATGAAGGCGGACCCCGTCTGCGTCGACGAACCGCCCAACCGGGGGATTGCGCCGCTCCGCCCGCTTTGCAAGCTGGTGGTTGGCCACGGCCGTGGCCGCCAGAACGCCGGCGACGGCAAGTCTCAGCCGCCACCTTGGCGATCTCTCATCGGGGCAGTGACCTTTGCCAGCTGCAAGGGCTTCGGGGAAGGATGGACAGTTCAGCCATTCCCGCCAGCCGGGGCCAGGGGCGCGACCGGACTGTAGTTGACGCCGGGCGCGGCTTTCAACGGCGCGCAACCACGATGCCGAGCAGAAGGCCGATCCCCGCAGCGATGCCCAAGGCCTGAGAGGGATGGCTGCGTGCCCAGTCCCGGGCCTCCTCATAGCCCAGTTCGGCATAGAACGCCGCTTCCTCGGCCTTCCTGTGCCCGCTCTGGTAGACACTCCCGGCAAGGTTCTGTCCCGTGTCCCGGATGCGACCCACATACTCGCGCCCCGCATCCAGCGAGTCGTTCACGGTCGAGGCACCCCGTTCGGCCAAACGGGAAGCACCTGCCTTGAGACCGTCGATCACCCCGGTCGCGGTCGCCTCGGGGGCTTGCTCGTGTTCAGCGGTCAAGTTCTGAGCCATGTTCATGTTCTTTCTGCGGTGTGCCATTACAACAGGAACAACAAGGCGCAGCACCATGCGTTCCATGATGCGCTATGTTGCAACAAGTCAGGAAGGGCCGGTCGCGGCTGCCGCGCTGTGCTTCAAGACGAAGCCAAGGTAACAAGGCCCTCAAGACTCCCTCCAACGTCTCCGCGCAGAGCAGCAGAAGAGAGGGTGTCCGTTTAGCTATGGTGGGAGGACCGACGCGAAGAGCCCACTGCGGACAGTCAGGCCGTGTGCAGCATGGCAGCCCACTTTGCAGCCGTAGCGTATGCTCAGCCGCGCGCGCCTCTCCAGCCAGTGAAACAAACCCTGACCAGGATGCCCGCCAAGGCAAAATTGATCAGCCCGAGTGCGGCAATGACGGCGAGCGTCCCGTCGGGTCCGAGCACGCTCAGCAGCGCTCCACCAAACACCGGCGCCCCGGCCTGCGCCAGCAACGCGGGACGTGCCAAGCGCCCCATCAAGGCGGGGTAGCGCTCCGGGCCGAACAGCGCCAAGGGTAATGCCCCGCGCGCGATGGAGAAGACGCCATTCCCCGCGCCATAGAGGATCATAGCCAAGGCAGGCAGTTGAAGATCGAGGGCCAACTGAACCGCCCCGGGTTTACCGGAGAGTAGAGCACTCAAAGGATGAGCCCTATGACGAAGCAAAGATTCACCCCCGCCTATCCGGCCGAACTGCGCGAACGCGGTGTTCGGCTTTTCCGCGAGAACCGCGGCGACTACGCCAGCGACAGTGCGGCCTACAAGGCGATCGCGCCGAAGCTTGGCTGCTCTCCCGACAGTCTGCGCGTCTGGTGCCAGCAGGCGGAGCGTGACCGCGGAGAGCGCGGCGGGCTGACGAGCGCGGAGAAGGACCGGATCAAGGAACTGGAACGCGAGGTGCGAGAGCTTCGCACCGCCAATGAGATCCTGAAGAAGGCCAGCGCATATTTCGCTGCGGCGGAGCTTGTCTTATGAGATTCCGGGCTCCCGAGGCAAAAGGGAGCCGCTGCCCAGCACCGCAAACTGCGGGGCAGCGGCGGGGGTGGCGTCGTGCGGAGCTTGGTCTTGCAGGACCGCGGTCGAGTT
>NZ_WMII01000037.1 GCF_009711265.1 Paracoccus shanxieyensis
ACTCGACCGCGGTCCTGCAAGACCAAGCTCCGCACGACGCCACCCCCGCCGCTGCCCCGCAGTTTGCGGTGCTGGGCAGCGGCTCCCTTTTGCCTCGGGAGCCCGGAATCTCATAAGACAAGCTCCGAAAGGCACGAGAGGCGGATATCCAGCGGGACCTCGACGCGGTTCTTGACCGGCTGTCCGCCCTTGAGACGCGTTTCCGCACCCAGCTTAGGCTTGAGTTTGGTGAATTGCCCAACGCCGATGAAGGGCTCAGCCCGGTTGAGAAGAGACGCCTGACGATCCGCCGCAAGCGTGAACAGGAGAACGACAAGCTGTTCCATGACTGGACAGACTGGTTCGAGCGGACACGGAAGATGCTTCCTGACCCGAACCCGCATGTCGACGTCAAAGCTGTGTTTATGGGGTGACCGAATGGACCTGATCGGGATCGAAAACGAAGCTGAGTTCTTCCCATCCGGGACCCTTTCGGACGTACTGAAGGAGGAGCTTCAGGACATCACCGCCCGCTGGGCAGGTCTGGACCGGGCCGCCCATCCGGTCGAGCGGCTGGCCCGCGTCGCCGGCCCGACCGTCGAGGCGTTGCGCCAGATACGCAACAGTTCGGACCGGTCCCGGCGCGCCGAACTGGTCCGGGACGCGCATCACGACGTGCTGACCGCCCTCGGCTACGTGTGGCGGCGCGAAGGAGCCTATACGGCTCTGAATGGGGCGCCGGTAATCCCGCTTGTGTCCCGTGCCGCGGATGCCAGCGGTCGTGACGCGCTCTGGGTGATCGAGGCGCCGATCCCGGCCCCGCAGGATGAGGCATCGGACCCACTGGGCGCCTGCTTTGAGGAAGATCAATTCCCGCCGGACCAGCGCGAGGCGGCCCTGACCGACCGGGCCATCGAGTCCGTCCTTGCCGAGGGGGTGTTCGAGCTGCCCGACGGCCCTCGTCACGTCCTTGTCCTCGGCCTCTCGCAGATCGTTCTGATCGACAAGCGGAAATGGCCGGCCCGGTCTGTCCTCCGTTTCGACCTTCAAGAAATCTTCGCCCGCGCAGACCGGGACACGCTGACCGTGATGGCCTGCCTAATCTCTCGCGAGGCGCGCGTCCCGGAACTGGGGGCTCCGATCTCGGATCGGCTCGAGGAGGAGGCGCAGCGGAACGCCAACGCGGTCACGACCTCTCTGAAGCGAACCGTCCGGGACGCGATCGAGCTGCTCGGCCAAGAGGTGATCGCAGTCACCGGCGGGAAGTACCCATCCACCTTCCCGGACCCGGCCCGGCGCGGGGTTTGGATCGACGGGCCGGAGCTGTCGCGCGAATGCCTGCGCTACATGTACCGGCTCCTGTTCCTGTTCTACGCGGAGGCGAATCCCCGTCTGAACCTGCTGGACATGCGGAACCCGATCTACGCGACTGGATATTCGCTCGAGGCGCTGCGTGAGCTGGAATCCGTTCCGCTCCGGACCACGGCGGACCGGGAGGGGACGTTCCTCTGGGAAAGCCTTCAGCGGACGCTTGATCTTCTATACACCGGCCTCGACCTCGCCGATGAGGAACGAGGGACCGGCCTCCGTCTTCCGGCCGTCAAGGTGTCCCTGCTCGACCCGGAGAGCACGCCGCTCCTGAACGGGCTGCGGCTGCGCAACGAGGCGGTTCAACAGGTGATCCGCCTGCTGTCGCTCCGGTCCACCGGCAAGAGCACGGGCCGGATTTCCTACGCCAAGCTTGGGATCGGCCAGCTGGGCGCGGTCTATGAGACCCTGATTTCGTTCACCGGGGTGGTCGCCAAGACCGACCTCATCGAACTCAAACCCCGCAAGGGCCGGTTGAATGACGCGTCCGAAGACGGGGAGGAGGCGGAAACGCCCGAACTGGAAGAGGACGCCGAGGAGGACCTGTTCGGTGAAGAAGAGGCTGACCGAGATCCCGGCGTCCGCAGCGACAAGGAACCCGATAAACTCGCCCCGAGCTGGTTTCTGCCACGCAGCCGATTGGATGAGTTTCCTCGTGATGAGGTCGTATTCCGAGGGGGCGAAGCGCTGGTCTACCCCAAGGGCACCTTCATTTACCGGCTGGCTGGTCGGGACCGTGAGAAATCCGCCTCTTACTACACTCCGGAACCGCTCGCGCGGCTGCTGGTCAAGCACGCCCTCATGGAGCGGTGCCGGGACCTAACGGCAGACCAACTCCTTGACCTGAAGATCCTCGAGCCCGCGATGGGGTCCGCCGCCTTCCTGGTGGAAACCACGAACCAGCTCGCCGACCTCTACCTGGAGCGGAAGCAGAAGGAGATGGGCCGGACCATCCCGCAGGAGGATATCGTCCTCGAGAAACAGCGGGTCCGGGCCTTTATCGCGGACCGGAACTGCTTCGGGGTCGACCTAAACCCGATCGCCGTCGAACTGGGGGCGATCTCGCTTTGGCTGAACAGCCTGCACGGCAGCGAATTCTCGCCTTGGTTCGGGGACCAGCTTCACGCCGGAAACTCCCTGATCGGCGCGCGTCGGGCCGCCTATGCCCCCGCGCTTCTCAGCGCCAAGGCGCAGGGCGACCTGTGGTTCAACGGGAAACCCGATGAGATCGGTTGGCGCAAAAGCTTGCCGGACGGTCACGTCTGGCAGTGGCTCCTCCCCGCCAAGGACATGGCGAACTTCGACAAGGACAAGTCGGTCGCCCCCTTCGCAAAGGAAGCGCAGAATAAAATCAAGGCTTGGCGGCAGGGTGACCTTGTCCGGTACTACAAGGATGAGGTTCAGCGAAACGGCAAGATCAAGCGAAAGAAGTTCGGCTTTTTCGAGAGCATTGAACCCCACGAAATCAAGCTGGTCCAGAAGCTGAGCCGGGTCGCCGAGGCGCTGTTCGATCAGGTGGCCGAGGACCTCGCCAAGACGCGCGCCGCCGCGAATGACGAGATCACGCTCTGGCCCGGCAAGGTCATGCCCGGAAACAAGCGGCTGGACTTCCACGAGAAGGCCCGCCTGAACGCCCACCTGATCGGGGCCGATCACGCGACCAACACACTCCCCTACAAGCGGCTGAAAACCGCGATGGACGCGTGGTGCGCCCTCTGGCTCTGGCCGTTGGACAAGGCGGACCTGCTGCCCGGCCGTGCGGAGTTCCTTCAGGGGATGGCGATGATCCTTGAGGGCGGGTTCACCGCCGACGGGTCGCTGGCCGCCCCCAGCGTGGCGGAGTTCGCCGATCCGGCGCCGGACTTCCTCGACATGTTGGAACCGGACGCGCCCGCGCGCGACCTGTTCAAGGCCGCCACCAAGCGGCAGGACGCACTCTTCCGGGAAACGAATGTCGAGGCGCTGATCGAGAACTTCGACTGGCTGAAGACGGCAGTCGAAGTGGCCGAGCGCGAGCGGTTCGTGCATTTCGACCTGATCTTCGCCGACGTAATGAAGGCGCGGGGCGGGTTCGACGTGCTCGTCGGGAACCCGCCTTGGGCCAAGCCTTCATGGGATCCCGTTGCGGTCATCGAAGATCTTGACCCTGCTTATCGATCAAGGTCGCTCAGCGCATCGGAGGCCGTTGAGGAGCTGCCAAAGGTTCTTGAGAACGGCAAAAGAAAAGAAGCGTTCATTTCATCGTATGCCGCTGAGAAAGGCGGAATGCATTTTACCGGATCAGAAGTTAACAATCCTTTTGCAGGTGGGGGCCAGAACAATCTCTATCGTTGTTTTGTAGACTTGAGCTTTCGTCTTATAGCGCCTTCGGGGTATGGTGGACTCATCCACCAAGATGGGCATCTAAATGATCCAAAGTCGGGCAAATTCCGATCTGAGTGGTACAAGCGAGTCAGTAAACACTTCGAGTTCAGCAATAAGATCACGACGAAGAACTTCTCCGAGGTTGAGGATCAGCGACGCTTCAGCCTGAATATCTATCGTGGTACTACTAACCAGTTTGGCTTTGATCAATTCACGAATGCCTTCCTCGCAAGTCAAGTTGAGGAATCCTACCAAGACACTGACGGTATGGGTTCTCTTCCGGCGCTAAAGACCCTTGAGGGGAAGTGGGATACGAGAGGACATCGCGATAAGATCGTGCGCATAGAACATGATCAGTTGTCCGTTATCCATTCCATCACCGGTGACGCCGAGCTGCCCTTGTTTGAGGCTCGTTTTCTGCAACCATACAGCGCCAATATGATGGCCATATTTGAGACTGTTGCTAGAAATTCATCTATTGGATCAAGCTTTTCTGATTGGCAGATGAGTGGCATATGGCATGAGAGCGGCGCGCAGAAATCTGGAAAGATCATTAAGGGAACTTCGTTTCCAGCGTCACCACTAGACACTGTCCTGACAGGGCCGATTTTTTACAGTGGAAATCCATTCAACAAATCTTGCAGGCGAATCTGCCGGCAAAACTCCCATTATGATGTCATTGATCTAGTTGCACTGCCGACGGACTATATTCCGAGAACACTTTATTCACGTCGCGCAAGCGCGCCTGAATATCTAGCATCGACACCTCGGCTCGGATGGGATCCTACTTCAAGTCACCTCGACGAGTACCGCGTTGCATTTAGAAGGCGCGTACCACTTAACAGCGAGCGAAGCCTGGCGACCGCGCTTATGCCTCCTGGTGTTGCTCACATAGATGCTGTGGAAAGCGCCGCGTTTTCAGACCACTTGGACCTGCTCCGGGCCAATGCACTTTTTTTGTCGCTGCCGATGGACGCCCTAATCAAGGCATTTGGGCAAGAGAACTTAAGACAGCCCACCATCGAGATGCTGCCGTATGCGGATCCCGGTGACACGGCAAAACACCGTGCACTCCGTTTGGGATGTTTGACCCAAGCCTATGCCGATCTTTGGGATCAGCACGCACACACTCTGAAGGTTCTTCCTTGGTCAAGCTATGATCCACGGCTCAATATTGAAGGTAGCGTTGGCGGACCGTCAACTTGGGACCATTCGGCACCCTTAAGAACCGAGTTTGCCCGCCGGATGGCCCAGGTCGAGATTGACGTTCTGGTTGCTCAGGCACTTGGGTTCTCGCTAGACCAACTTATCGAGGTCTATAGTGTCTATTTCCCAATCTTGATCCAGAATGAAATGGGCACTTGGTACGACCAGAAAGGCCGGATCGTCTGGACCTGCTCCAAGGGCCTCCCCGGCGTGGGCTGGCTGGACGACCGCGGCAAAAGCCCCGGCCGCGCCGCATGGGAGCGTATCCTCGCCGACAACCCGCCTGATCTGACCTGCACCGCCATCGACGATACGATGCCCGGCGGCCCCCGCACCATCACCCGCCATTTCGTCGGCCCCTTCACCCAGTGCGACCGGATCGAAGACTACCGCCGCGCCTGGGCCCATTTCGAGCGGCTGAAAGCGGCGGAGGCCGCTGAATGACGGCGCGGCAGGGCGAACTGCCCTTCGAGGAAGGGATCGACGCGATCCTGCGCGATACGGCGGACCGGATCGACGAACTCTACCGCGCCGCCAGCGAACCGGGTGCCCGCGCGCCATGGGTGGACCTGTTCAACAGGATCGCCGGTCAGACCCACATGGCCCCGTTCAACTTGATGCTCGCGGACCTGCAGCGCCCCGGCGCGCGCTACGTCGCGTTTCCCGACAAATGGCGGGAGATCGGACGTCAGGTGAAACCGGCTTCGATCCCGATCGTGGTTCTTTGGCCGTTCTGCCCGGTGCGCTGCGCGTACGAACTGGCCGACACGACCGGGGACCCGGTTGACGATGCGCTTTTGGACCGCGTGTTCGGTGAACCTGTCGAGGTTCGGGATGGCCTGATCGACCGCGTCGCACGCCGCGCCCTTAAGGAAGACCGGATCGACGTAAAATCTGTGAGCCTCGCCTCAACCCTCGCCGGGGACGCCCGCGCGGTTCCGGTGGATCCGAAGGCCAAGGGCAAACCCACCGGACCGGGTTGGGTCGTCCGGGTCAACTCGAACCTCAATACGAACGCGCAGTTCACGACGCTTGTCCACGAACTGGCCCATGTCTACCTCGGCCATCTGGGCGGGAACGGGAAGAAGTGGCCGGATCGACGGCCCCCTCAATTGGATGTTCGCGAATTCGAAGCGGAGGCGGTGACCTTCATCGTCTGCAAGCGATTTGGCTTGAAGTCGAATTCTGCTGAGTATCTGAATAGTCATCTGAAAGAGAAAACCATTGATTATGTGAGTCATTCTGCGATCGCACGCGCGGCGGGAAGGATTGAACAACATGCCCGGTAGTGCAGGTTTGGCGGAGTGATGACAGTATGAACCCGATCCTCCTTGCCCGCCATGTACAGGACAGTCTGCGCGAACTGGTCCACACGACGCTGAACAGCACCAGCCCCGCCTTTGAGGGGATGGTCGACCGGTTCATAGCCATGCCCGGGAATTTCCTGAAGGGGCCGTGGATCTCGGTCGACATGCCGTTCCGGCAGATCGATGGGGCGAAGGAGGGGACGTGGGCGCAGCCCTTCTCGGAGGTGCCGCTGAAATTCGCGCCCTACCAGCACCAGACCGACGCCTTCGCCCGGTTGAGCGGCCCGGCGATGCGCTCGACGCTGGTGGCGACCGGGACTGGATCAGGAAAAACGGAATCCTACCTCTGGCCGATCCTCGATCACTGTCGGCGGAACAAGGGGAAACCCGGGATCAAGGCGATCCTGATCTACCCGATGAACGCACTGGCGACCGACCAGGCGCGGCGGATCGCGGATGCACTGACGCGGATCTCGTCCCTGCACGGGGTGCGGGCCGGACTTTACGCGGACAAGCAGCCGCAGAACCCGGCGCATGAGGTGACCGAGGACAGCGTGATCACGCATCGCGAGACGATGCAGCGGAACCCGCCCGACATCCTGCTCACGAACTACAAGATGCTCGACTACCTGCTGCTGCGCGGCAGGGACAAGCCGCTCTGGGCGCAGAACGACCCGGAAACGCTCCGGTTTCTGGTGGTCGACGAGATGCACACCTTCGACGGGGCGCAGGGGGCGGACCTGGCCCTGCTGCTGCGCCGTCTGAAGTACCGGTTGAACACCCCGGAAGGACACCTGATCTGTGTGGGATCTTCGGCCACGCTCGGCTCCGGGGACGATGCGGCAACGGACCTGCGCCTCTACGCCGAAACGATCTTCGGCGAGCCGTTCGACGCCGGCGCGGTGGTCCGGGAGACCCGGAAAAAACCGGATGAGGTGTTCGATGACCCAGAGTATTTCAGCCTGCCGGAGCCGGGCGAGATCCACGTCGCCCTGAGGGAGGCGGCGGAAATGGACCAGCCGGGGGCGGCGCGACGGCTTGCCGCCTGCCTGTTCCCGGACCGGACCGATCCGGACCTCGACTTTCTGGAAGCGGGTGACCCGGCGGATCCATCCTGGCGGATCCTTCTGGGGGAGCGGCTGAAGGATCACGTGCTGGGTCAGCGCACAATCAAGACCATCGCCTTACACCAAGGACCAGCTTCACTCGAGGCGATCGCGACCGGCCTTTCGCAGGTCAAGATAATTCGGGAGTGGGCCGAGCTGGATCATCGTGCGCTCGCCGAGCTGGTGGTCGCCCTCGCCGCCTGGGCCCGGTCCGGGTCGGCCGAGAGCCCGCGCCCCCTTTTCAACGTCCGGCTCCAGCTCTGGATCCGGGAGATGGCCCGGATGGTGACGACACTGCCACGCCTCGAGGCGTGTGGGGACCGTTCACAGATCGATCTGTTCCACGAGATGGACCTTGAAAGGGAGCAACTTCGACGGGCCCTTCCGGTCGTGAACTGCAACCGGTGCGGGGCGACCGCGCATCTCGGACGGCAGGACGCCCGGTCGAAATCGCTTCACGCGGACCTGGAGCAGCTCTACCAGGAGTTCTTCGACGAGAACGGGGCGGACCGGATTCGGCTGATCTATCACGAGTCGATCGACCGGATGGTCCCGGCCACCGGCGCCGGTGGCCATATCGTGAAGGGTGTCCTGAACGCGGAAACGGTCGAGTTCACCCCGGCCGATCACAAGGATCTTGGCCCGGGACCGGCCTCGCCAGTCTGGTTGTACAACCCGACCGACGCGAACGGGCGGATCGACCGGACCTGCCCGGCCTGCGGGCAAGCGCGCGGCCTCCTCCTCTTCGGGATGCGTGCGGCGCGTTTGACGACCGGCATCACTGGTACCCTTTACACCTCCGAACAGAACGAAGAACGCCCCGAGTCGAAACCTCGCTTTCTAATGTTCTCGGATTCGGTTCAGGACGCGGCGCACCGGGCAGCCGTGGCCGAAACCCGGAATGCGCTGTCGGTCTACCAGAAGGCGCTCTACGGGGCACTTCGGTCTGCGGAAACGGGCGCGATGACTCTGAAAGAGGTGATCGAGGACGTCCCCCGCGCCCAGTTGATCGACCTCGGCCCGGATGGGTTCACCGCGCTGTTCATCCCGAAAGAGTTGACCTGGCGCCGCCGCTACCGGGAGCTGGTCGAAAGCGGGACCACCATCACGGACCCGGTGTTCCTCGACCATATCCGGATCCGGCTCGGCTGGGAGTATTTCGTCGACCTGAGCTACCGGGCGCATTTCAACCACACGCTTGAGCTGAACGGGATGGCGGCGGCGGACGTGCCTACGGATCTGCTGCGCCTTTCCGCGGAGCGGCTTGCACGGGAGTTGCAAAACGACCTGCCGAGCGCGCCAGAGTTCGACCCGGACCTTCTGACCCGGCTCCTCGCCGGGGTGACCCAGCGGATGCGGCGCCAGGGGTCCGTGGCGCACCCCTATCTCGAGAGCGCGATCGCGAACGGGAAAGGGAACTACGGGCTGAATTGGTACGCAGCCGCCATCCAAGTGGGCGTCGGAAAAACTGGTTCCCTGCCGAGCCCAGACGGCCGGCGGGGCCTCGCGCCGATCCCGGTGACCCTCGGTGCCGCCCCGACCGGGTTTGAACGGATCACCCGGACCGGAACCGCGAGCTGGTATCGGGACTGGCTGTTCCGGCTGATCGGACCGTCCGACCTGCGCTACGCAACCGACCCAGACGCAATCTATCCGCTCCTCCTGCGCCGACTTGAGGCGGACGACATCGTCCGGCGCGTGAACGGGCCGGAGGGGCAGAACCGGCACGCCTGGCTACTCGTGCCGGAGAGGGTCACCGTCTCAACCGCAACGATCGGGCTTTGCTGCGACTTGTGCGGTCGGCGCGAGACCGGGCTTTCGGAAAATGCGGAAGTCCTCATCGGTTCCCCTTGCACGCGGATCGGCTGTGACGGGCACCTCGCCGCGGTCGAGCAGATTGACCGGCCCGCCCTGCGCCGCGCCCTCCGGTCGGACCGAAATCACCGGGTGGTGGCCCGCGAGCATACCGGCATCCTGGAAACGGATGAGCGGCTGCGGGTCGAGACCGGGTTCATCAAGAGCGAAACCCGCTGGGCCCCGAACCTGATCTCGGCCACCCCGACCCTCGAAATGGGGATCGACATCGGGGACCTCTCCACCCTGCTTCTGAGCTCGGTGCCCCCGGAAGAGGCGAATTACGTCCAGCGGATGGGGCGGAGTGGGCGGCGCGACGGGAACGCGCTGAACATGGTGCTGGCGAATGCGCGTGCCCATGACCTCCAGTTCTGGGAAGACCCGACCCCGATGCTGGCAGGCCAAGTCCGACCGCCGGGCGTGTTCCTCGCGGCTGAGGAAGTGCTGCTGCGCCAGGTGACCGCCTTCACCCTAGACGCCTATGTCGCGGCCTCGAAGGAGAGCGGTGATTATGGGAAGGTCCGGGACGTCCTGAAGCGCCGGGCCTCCGGCGCAACCGAGGGGTTCCCGATCGAATGGCTGGAGCTGGTTCGGGAAACCGGGCCGGAACTGGCGGACCGGTTCCTGTCCGGTCTGCCGCAGGACGTGCAGGACCGGACGGATCTGGCGGACCGGATCCGATCTTACCTGACCGGAACGGACCTGAAATCGATAGGCTGGCGCGTTGGGGAGGCCTTCGACGCGACCGCGACCGAGCGGGCCCGCCTGATGGAAAAGCGCGAGGAGGCGACCAAGGAACTTGGTCGGCTCAAGAAGCGCCGGGCCGAGCTGACCGATGAAGAGTATGAGCGCCGTGAGCAGGACCTGACCCGGGACCGGACCGAGATCAACCGCTTAATCCGGAGTGGGATCGACGAGGTGCAGGTGATCAAGTTCCTGACGGACAAGGGAATCCTGCCGAATTACGCCTTCCCAGAAGAAGGCGTGAAACTCACGTCGATCCTTTCCCGGCGCAACGATGGCGCGACAGCACGGGACGAAGACGGGCTTCTCCACGTCGAGTATTCTCGCCCTGCCAGCTCCGCACTCTCCGAATTCGCGCCGGGCCAGTACTTCTACGCGAACGGTCGCCAGGTCCAGATCGACCGGATCGAGATCGGCACGGAAGATCTGGATCGCTGGACCTTCTGCCCGGCCTGTTCGCATGTCGCGCACCGGATCGAGGGGGCCGAGACACGCACTTGCCCGCAATGCGGAGACGAGATGTGGTCGGATAGCGGATCTGCGCATGACGTGGTCCAGCTCAAGTCCGTCATCGCCATCGACAGCGAGGAGAAGGCGGCGATCCGGGACGGGGATCAGCGGGACCAGCGTCAGTTCGACCGAGTTCTCATGCCTTTCCACGGACCGGAAGACATCGCCACCTCTTGGTTCACCAGCCGGGAAAACGGCGCCCCGTTCGGCTTCGAGTTCCTGCCCCACTGCACGTTCCGGGACTTCAACTTCGGCACCAAGTCCACCCTTCCCGGACCGCGGATCGCAGGAGAGCGGCGGCCTGCGCAGCCATTCCAGATCTGTCGTCACTGCGGCTCCCTACAAGGCATGCCTCGCGGAGAGGATGACCGCGGAACCCATCCCCCGAACTGCCTCGTGATGCGGGATGAGGATCTGCCCCGGGACCAGTGGGAGACCGGCGTGTTCCTAATGCGCAAATTCGACACCGAAGCGATCCGGATCGTGATCCCCGTGGTCGGGGACGCGGATGACGATGACCTCAAGAGTTTCGTAGCGGCGATCAACCTCGGCATGCGACGCCATTTCGCTGGAAAGGTCGACCATATCCGGTCCACCATTTTCCAGGCGCAGCTGAACGGGATGACCACCGTTCGCAGCCTCTACCTCTACGATTCCGTCCCGGGCGGGTCCGGCTATCTGCGCCAGATCGCGGAACACCCGAGCACGATGCGCGAGGTTGTCAGCCGTGCGGCGGAGGCGCTGCGGGACTGCCCTTGCAACCAGGAGCCGGACCGGAACGGGTGCTTTCGATGCGTGAAGCCGTACCGGTCACAGTTCGGACCTGGAGAGCCGGATCGGGACCGGGCGCGGCAGATGATGGAGGCGATCCTCCAGAAATGGGACAGCCTGACCCAGACCGAGACAGGGATCGACGCGTCAATCCGGGGGGCGCTGGTCGAGAGCGTGCTGGAGAAGCGGCTTCTGCGGGCCCTTTCCGGCTTCTACGGAGACGGGGCGCTGACGCCGCAGGTGCTGCCGGGCGGACGGCGCGGGTTCGTCCTCCGCGCGGGGCGGCCCGACGCGCCGCGCCTCTGGACGATCGAGCCGCAGGTGCAGATTGACGCGCGGTTCCGGGGCCTGCCCCGCAAGCGTGTCGACTTCCTGCTCACCCCTGTTGGCCGCAGCGGCGGCCTGCCGATCGTCATCGAAATGGACGGGATCGAGTATCACGCGGGTACGGTTGCCCAGGACCTGCTGGACCGGATGTTGATGATACGGTCCGGGCAGGTACGGGTCTGGACGCTGTCCTGGCGCGACCTTGACCCGGAGGACAAGGGCTACCTGAACCCGCTCTCCGAAACCGCCCTCGGTGCGCAGATGACTGGGCCCCTCGGGCGCGCATTGGCGCACCCGCTGCTGGCCCCACATGCAGAGGCGGTCCGGACGCTTCAGACCATCAGCACACTCGATGCGCTGCGGCGCCTTCTGGATGGCGATACGGACGAGGATGCGGTGATCCGGTCCGTCCTGATCCGGGGCCTCGTGAAGGGCGGGCGCCCCGTCGACCAGCTGCCCCGGCAGGCGGCCCTCTCCGAAGCGGGGCGCCTGTTCCTCGCCGGTACGGAGGCGGCGGACCAGGTCGGTCTCGGGGCGCTCGACCTCTATCTGGCCTGTGACAAGATCTCACCGACCGAATGGGCCCAGTCGGATCGCGACCTTCGGCTTCTCCTGCGTTCGGTCCTGCCGGACCCGGGCGAGGTCCCGGCCGCGAAAACCCTCTACACGGAGGCCTGGCGGGGGCTCTGGCGGATCGTGAACCTGTTTCAGGGCGCGCGTGGTCTTCATGTCGAGTTCGACGGGCTGGATACGTTGGCCCCGCCCGACATGGCGGACCCCGTCGTCCATGGGGATCAGGGCCCCGGGTTGGCCGCATGGGAAGAGGCGCGCGCGCTGTGCGACGATGCGTTCCACGCGCTGATTGACGCGCTGATCGCGGCTGAGGCGCCCGGGCCTGACCACTTCGGGGACGATCTGGTCGCGGGCGGGCGCGTGGTGGGCGCGATGGAATTCGGATGGTCCAGCACCCGCGTTGCGGTTGCCAAGGCATCCCATGAGGGCGTCGGCTGGGCGCTGATCCCGTTTGATCCGGAAACCGATCAGATCGGGGAGACGGTCTCGCGAATTATCACGGCCCTTCAGGAGGCACGGACATGACAGACACAATGACAAAGCGGGTCTCCTACGACATCGGCTGCATGAAGAGCCTGCGGAAGCTGCCGGACCGGATTGCGCTCAGGTTCATGGATCTGATGACCAAGTACATGTCTGACCCGTCCGCGAACGGGCTGAACCTGGAAACGGTGGAAGGATCGAAGGACAGCTCGATCAAGTCCTTGCGGGTCGACCAGGGGTATCGCGCGATCGCCTTCGAGGTCGGTCGCGACATCATGTTCGTGCACGTCAACGAGCACGACAAGGCCTACCGCTGGGCGGCAGGGCGCCGCGTCAAGCTCGACCCGGAAACGAACCGGATCCGGGTGATCGAGGAGGTGGACGCGGTTATCGAACCGGTGGCGACGCCAGAAACGTCCACTCCTCGCCTCTTCGACGAGGTGACCGACGCACGGCTGCGCGCCCTCGGGGTGCCAGAGGAGGAGCTGACGGCCGTCCGCCAGATCCCCACCATCGAGGCGCTGGAAGGCGCGGAGGACCGGTTCGACCCGCTTACCTATCAGATCCTTTACGCGGTCGCGGCCGGTTATGCGGATGAGGAAATCCAGTCCCTGACCGGGGTCGGCGCGGAGCCCGACGCTGAACCGCAGCAGCCCGCAGCGGAACTGACCTTCGGAAAGTTGATCGAGACGGAGCAGAGCCGTCAGACCATCTTCATCCCTGAAAGCGAGGCGGAGCTGCGCCGCGTTTTCGAGGAGGGGCTTGAGGGGTGGCGCGTGTTCCTGCACCCCGAACAGCGCAAGATCGCCTACCGGGACTACAACGGGCCGGTCCTCGTCCGGGGTGGCGCCGGAACCGGCAAGACCGTCGTCGCGATGCACCGGGCCAAGCACCTCGCGGGTCAGATCGAAAAAGACCCGACCCGGGCGGGTCAACGGGTCCTCCTGACCACCTTCACGACCAACCTTGCGCATGACATCGAGGCAAATCTGAGAACCCTGTGCCCGGGCCATCTGGACGCCCGCCCGCCGCGGATCGAGGTGATTAACCTCGACCGCTGGGTGTCCCAGTTCCTCAAGCGCAAGAGCTTCGCCCGCGAGGTCGCCTTCTTCGGGGAGGCGCGCGACCGGCTGGACCAAATCTGGAAGGACGTCTTCGATGATCATGAGCTGCCCGAGGGGCTGTCCGAACCGTTCGTTCGCGCGGAATGGGCGCAGATCGTCCAGGCGAAGGGGCTGACCGATCAGAAAGGTTACCTGAAGGCGTCCCGGGCCGGCCGGGGAACCCCGCTCGACCGCAAGAAACGGGCATTGCTGTGGGACATATTCGCCGATTACCGGGCACGGCTGATCAGCGAGGGGCTCGCGGAACCCGATGACGCTTACCGCGAGGCGACCGAGATCCTGACGGCTGAGGCGCCGAACCTGCCCTATGCGGCGGTGATCGTCGACGAAGCACAGGACATGGGCGAACAGGCGTTTCGCTTGATCCGCGCGATCATGCCGGAGACCCCCGCTGGGGACCGAAACTCCCTCTTCATCGTAGGGGATGCGCATCAGCGGATCTATGGGCGGCGGGCCGCCATGTCCGCCTGCGGGATCAACGTGCGCGGCCGTTCAAAACGGCTCCGCCTGAACTACCGGACCACGCAGGAAATCCGAGCCTGGGCCGTATCGGTTCTCGAAGGGGTGAGCGTCGACGATCTCGATGAGGGGACGGATACCCTTCGCGGCTATGTGAGCCTGATGCGCGGGGCGCCTCCGGAGCTGGTCGGGTGCCGGTCCGAGGCGGAGGAGCTGGACGGGCTGGTGGCCTGGGTCCGGACCCTGCCGCCCGATCAGATCCGCCTCTCCGATATCGGGGTCCTGTGCGCGCGTCGCGCCGACGGCGACCGGGTTCAGGCGGCACTCCGCGCGGCCGGTATCGAGACGGTGATGCTCCAGTCTGGTGCGGACGACCGGTCCGTTCCGGGGGTTCGGATCACCACGATGCACCGGGCGAAGGGTCTCGAGTTCTTCGCTGTGGCGATCCCCTTCGTGTCCGAGGCCGCGTTCCCGCCACCGGGTGCGCTCCGGGCCGCCGTGGATCCGGCAGATAAGGAGGACATCGTCCTGCAGTACCGGTCACTCCTGCATGTCGCTGCGACCCGGGCGAAAAAGGCGCTTCGGGTGTCGTGGTCAGGTTCCCCAAGCAATCTGGTGAAGGTTTGAAATGAAAGATTTGGCAAGTGCAGAACCAACCCGATCTCGACACCCGGTAGTCTACGCCACTACCTGCACGTCTGTGCTGACATTTGATTCTTGACAGGGCCGAGCAGGGAGAAATACGACATTTAATGAGACATCTTGACATGTCGCATTAATGCGCCTACATCGGCTTCATGTCAGGAGATGAAATCACACTCGAAGAACTAAGCGAACGCACCGGGGTCGAGGCACGCACCTTGCGATCTTGGGTGAGCGAGGGTCTGCTCTCGCCGCCTTTCAAGGCTGGGCGCGGCGCACGCTATCCCGCCAGCAACGCGGACCGGGCGCTGGCTGTTCGCGCACTAAAGGATCTTCATGGACTTTCGCTCGCGGAAATAGGGCGCCGTTTCATGATGGCGACCGAGGACCAGATCCGGGAATGGGCGATCGAGACCGGGCCGACCTCGGCCCCGCGCGGCACCGCGCGCGACTATCTGAGCCGAATCCAGGGGCGCGGCATCAAGCCGCTTTCAGCACCAAAGTCGATGGACAGCCATCCGCAGGCTGCCTTTTCTCTGGAGCCGAAGTTTGCACCATCGACTGCAAGATTACCGCGCAAGTCCCAACCCGGTCTGCGCGATGACGAACGCGCAGCTGACCTTGCGAACATCGAACGACTGATCCTCAAGCTCGAACAGGTGCTTGAAACACCAGCGCCGAGACGGTCACGCGGTGCCATCTGGACCCGCATATCCGTCACACCCGATCTCGAACTGTCTGTTCGCGGCGATCTCGAGCCGCGCGAGCGGATTCTTTTTGAACAGCTCGCGGATCAGTTCCGCGCCATTCTTACCGGAAGGACAAAAAATGACTGATGTGAATTTTACCGCCGCCTCCGCGTTCGACCGGAAACTCTTCTGGGAGGGCGGCGATTCCGTCCGCTACCTTGTCGCCAGTCTCCGCGCTAACTTGACGGTCGACCGCCGCCCAGCCGAGCGCACTCCGCTTAACATCGCACTTGTCATCGATGCCAGCGGTTCGATGGGAGGCGGAAAGCTCGATGCGGCCAAGGCCGCTGCGCTGGGGCTCGCGGAACGCCTGACGGAGCGCGATCGCCTGACGCTCGTGTCCTTCGCCTCAGATGTGCAGGTCCATCTCGACGCAGTTCCTGTGTCCAAGGAGAACCTGATCCGGATCCGCACCGAGGTTTCCCTGCTGCAAACGCGCGGTATGACCAATCTGTCCGGTGGTTGGTTCGCTGGGGTCGAATGTGCGGCAAGGGTCGCGGAAGATGATGCGCGGATGACGCCCCGCATCATCATTCTGAGTGACGGCCACGCCAATGAAGGGATTTCCGATCAGAACGAGCTGCGTGAACATGCCGGGGAACTTCGGCTGCGAGGTGTTCTGACTTCAGCACTCGGCATCGGAGACGGTTATGACGAACAGATCCTGCGGGGCATTGCCGATAACGGGGGCGGCCGTCTTCATGACGCGGAACTCACAAGCGAAATTACCTCGGTCCTTCTGGGCGAGCTTGATGACATCTTCGGCACCCTCATCGAAGGCGCTGAGATCATGCTGACCGTGCCGCCTGGCGTTCGCGTCGACGTTCTAGGCAAGGGGAACGCCGAGGTCCGCGGTGGTCGCGTCGTGGTTCCCACGGGCCCGATCCAGAATGACGTTACGCGCTTCGCTGTCTTCAAGGCTACTTGTCCCAAAGCTCGGCGCGGTGAGGAGTTCAAGTTCGGGATGGTTGCGACCGGGCGCGCGGTCGCTGATCGGAATACGCTTGAGACCAGCTCGGTGTCAGTAAACCTCGTTGCCGTGGACAGCATGGCGAACGAGGACCAGCCCCGTGATGCGGAGATTGCCGAGATTGTTGCGCGGACGTGGAGTGCGCAAGTCGTTGCCACGGCCGCAAAGATGAACCGTGACGGAGCCTATGAAGATGCGCAAAAATACATCGAAGGGGAGCTGCGCCACTTTCGCCGCTACGTAGAAGGCCTTGCTCGCGGGCAGGACATGGTCGGTGAACTTGAACTCTTGGCTCGCCGTGTTGGCGGTGAGTTCTCTTCGAGGGGCTCTGTGGTCATTTCTACATTAATACACGCTAAGGGCATTTTGCAGGTGACGGGAAACACATGATTTCCGCTCACCGTGATCGCGGGGCAAACTGGCCACGCAATAGGGCCATTTTTTGCGCGACAAACCCTGTCGGAATGTTAGGCTGTGCGGCAACACCTGATTTGAGGTTTGTCGCACATGTTGATCGGTTACATGCGGGTATCGAGTAGTGACGAGCGCCAGTCGGTTGCCTTGCAGCGCGATGCCCTGCTCGCGGCCGGGGTCGATGAGCGCCATCTCCATCAGGATCGCGCTTCCGGAGCGCGTGATGACCGGCCGGGTCTGAAGGCATGCCTCGGCGAATTGCGCGAAGGCGATGTCCTGGTCGTCTGGAAGATAGATCGGTTAGGCCGGTCACTCTCCCTGGACCTGTCGCGGTTTGGTGCCGCTCCTTTGATCACGTAATGTGCAGCAAAGGAGATGAACCATGGGCACAGGCAGGACGGATGAATTTCGCAGGGATGCGGTGCGTATCGCGCTGACCAGCGG
>NZ_WMII01000038.1 GCF_009711265.1 Paracoccus shanxieyensis
ACTCGACCGCGGTCCTGCAAGACCAAGCTCCGCACGACGCCACCCCCGCCGCTGCCCCGCAGTTTGCGGTGCTGGGCAGCGGCTCCCTTTTGCCTCGGGAGCCCGGAATCTCATAAGACAAGCTCCGTCATCGCAAAATACGCTGACGCCTTGCGAAGGATCTCGTTCGCCTGGCGCAACTCGCGGTTCTCCCGCTCAAGCGCCTTCATCCTCTCGGCCATATCGGTCGGGACGCCTGCTCGTTTGCCGCTGTCGATCTCAGCCTTCTTGACCCAGTCGTTCAGCGTCTGCGGCGTGCAGCCGATCTTTGCCGAGATCGACATGACCGCTTGCCAGCGGGAGGCGTGCTGGCCCTCGTTGTCGAAAACCAGCCGCACGGCCCGCTCGCGCACTTTCGGGGAAAACTTGTTCGTGGTCTTGCTCATGATGCTCCATCCTACTCAAGAGTTGGAGCCTCCGGCAAACCCGGCGCGGTTCAATACCGAAGAGTGGCAACGGCTTCGGCGCCTTCAATGACTTGGCCTGCCAAGGCGCATCCCGCCGCGAGAGACCGAGTCCTGCGAAGCCATCGGCTTCGGCAAGGCGGCCCAAAGCATCTGGCCTGAGCCCTGCGCGGCACCATACACTCTCGACATCCGTGTATCCGAAGCGCGCTGATCGGCATCGGCCCGAGCCGGGCCAGAAGCCCGCCCTCGGGGATCACGCCACCACCGCGGCGGGCAAGTGCCTAGGCACCCCCACGGGTTTCGGCAATGGCACTTTTCGAGTACACCCCTGCCCTCTCGAGTCGCGCCTCGAGATCGGCCAGAAGCTCGACTTCACCGCCAAAGAGATGCGGCACGCCCGAAACATCAACAATCAGCCAGTCCGATCCGCTTTTCGCCGCATGCGGTCTATGGCGGCTGGCCCATCTGCGCAGACCTTCAAGCGCCCTACCCTCGCGGATCATATCAGCGGGCCGTGTCGAGAGCACTGGACAGACGGCGCGTGCATCGGCAAGTGCCATGCCGCGATGAAGCCCTGCCGCGCTTGCGATGCTGTTCAGACAATGCAGATGTTCCGCGTTCGACGCCCGGAGGGTCAACGCGAAAGGCCCCTCAACGGGGCGGGCCCTCAGGCTGATGTCGCTCGCCAGCCTGGGGAACCAGATGGACAGCAGCCGTCGTGCCATTCCAGCTCACATCAAGGATTTCGATTGTTCCCCTTTTGTTCTTACTAAGGATCCAACGATGACGTGTCGAGTCCGGAGGCGACGGCAGCGGATCACATTTCCAGCGGGTCTCGGCGGCACTGCTTCCCCTGCCCTCCTGGATCAGCATCAGGCCGGTGGTGCCCCCGGCCTCGGCTGCCAGCTGGAGCCGCCTGCCCGCGGTCAGTGAGATTGGTTTCTCTGCAGCGGCGATCACCAAAGATACTGGCCGCGCCCGTAGCGCTTCTTCGATGGTCCAGAGCAGATCGGTCTCGCCCTTCGTCTCTATGAAGTGCAACCGCTCGCTGACGCCGTCTGGCAGGGATCCCGGCATTGGTCGATCGCGGTCATGCCCCAGCACGATGCAGAAGACCGGCCCTGCCAATCTGACGGCGTGATACAGCGCAAAACCGTTTCGTCTTCGTTCTTCGACTTCGTGGACGCGGCCCTTCACCAGGTGAAGCGGATCATGACTTCCGGCCTGCAGCCGGTCACGCAGGGTCCGCACGTGTTCCCTCCGCGACTATTTCGAGAAGACCATTGGCCAGCGGCCGTTGAAGCTTGAGGGCCTCGTTCGTATCGGCGGTCAGCCAGCAGCGCCATTCGTCCGGGCTGGTGAGGATCACGGGCATCGCTTTGGGATGCACTGGGCGCACTGCATCATTTGGCTCGCAGGTCAGGACGCCAAAAAGCTCAGTTGTCACCTCGCCCTCCTTCAGCTTTCTGACCGAAGTCCATTCGGTGCGGATCCCGGCGAAGAAGGCGAGTGGTCGATCCTGGCCAAGGGCAAACCAGACCGGGTGGTAGCGAGGCGCGCCGGGTCGGGCATCAAGCTCGGAGAAACTGGTGAAGGGAACGAGGCAACGGTGTTCGATCCCGAGCCATCTGCGCCAATGGGGTGAGCTGACATTGCGGATATTTGTGACGCCGGGGTCTGTGTGCTTGGCCGTAAGATATACGGGAGGCGTCGGCATACCCCATCGAGCCGTGGTCAGTGTCCAGTTCCGTCCCTCGCTGCTGCGAATGATCGACGCAGAGTAGTCGGGGAAGATGCTGGATGCGGACGCCAGGTTGCCTGCGGTATCGATCAGTTCCTCACCGTCTTCGAGCATGTCCCGAAAGACCTGACGCATCGCGTCCTGGCTTTTGGTCTGGGCGTAAAGGTTGCACATCACTCCACCTCGCAGCAGTTCGATATGAGAACAATCAACGAACCTATCCGATTCCTCCCGAGCGGTTTATCTGGGTGTTTCATGCCATGCGACCGCGGTCAGGGATCACGCTCGCAGGACGGATCTCACATAGGCATCAGGGTTGAGGATGGTTCCGATCTGCTTTGCCATGCGGTTTTCAAGCTTGAGAAGTTCCCAAAGCCCGAGCTTGTTCGCCGCGCTTGCGAGGATGTCCTGGCTTATTCTCAGCATCTTCCCGAACTCGAATGCGATGCGTGTGGCTTCATGAGCACTGGTAGGCTCTTTATAGAAAGTGCTGACCTCGGTCAGGGCCGCCCAACTGGGAAAGACCTCGGCTTCTCGCTTTCTTTTTTTTGTATCTGAGTCTTGCTCTATGTGGCGGACATTCTGTCCGTCAGAGGCGGGCTTTTGCTCGGTTGGCGGCAGGCTGCAGGTTTCTGCGGTGAGGGCCTGAAAGGTTTGGGGGACCGCTTGGCCTGGAGCGTGGTCCATGGTGGTCTCTGCGCAGGATGTCCCATCAGCGGCTTCCGCTTTGGAGGGCAGGCGCTGCTCAACCTCTTCGACTTCGCAATGGATTATTGCTTGTGGGGCTGCATGTGATGAGAGGACCGCGGTCAGCTGCGAGAGAGCTGCCCGAGCCTCAATGAGGGTTAGTGAGGTACGCCGCACGAGGTTGCGCAACCCTTCGATGAATGTGGCGACAGTGTCGCTCAAGTGGAGTTCAGCGCAGGCCGCGCGAAGTCTGAGGATCTGGGCCCGCAGCCCGCGCAACTCGTCTGCTTCCTCGCGGCGTCGCAGGGCAAGGGCGAGCAGCTCGTTGGACTGCGCGAAGAGGGGGGACAGGTCCAGCCCGAAGGCGCCGATCGGTTTGCCGTGCTGCATCACAGGGAAGCGCTTGCCATTTGCGCTGTCACGGCGGCGGATAAGCCCGGCGGCTTCCAGCGCCTCCAGATGCCGCCGCAGTTGACGGTCGGTGAGCCCCTTGGCGCGGAAGCACAGGGTTTCGTTGCTGGCATAAACCGTGAGTAGGGTGGTCGGAGAGACCGGTGTCTCGCGACCATCCACGCTCTGGCAGGGCAGGCAGCTCAGCAGAGCGTCAAGAACGACCACCGCCCCTTGCCGAATGCCGAGATCGCGGCTGCATGTATTGACCGCGGCCATGATGTCACGACGAGAAATAGGTCGGAATGCCGGCTGCAGGGTGATAGAACCCATGCCGGGGAGCGTGTGCTCCGCGGATTTGGCACAGTTCGCCTGCGCCCCGGCCTGAATGGCCGTGGATGTGATGTGTTTCATGCGATTTCAGACGGCAAACGAGATCCGTTCACCGAAATCGGTGTTGCGCTGATTCGTTTTTCGGGCTACGAAATAGGTGTTCAAGCTATCGGAGCCCTCTGGAAGCATCACCGCTTTCGGGGGGTTTCTTTTTGCCTAGAGTCTGCTCCCTTTTCTGCTCGTTTCTAGTTTAGCCTTCCAGCCTCTGGCATCGGATTGTTGACCACTGGTCAATTTATGTATCAATCCGGACCTATTTTGACCGGTGGTCAACTCAGCTGTGCTTGAGACTTCCAAACTCGGCGAGTAGCTGTTCGAGCCTCTCATCGAGGAAAGCGGCAAAGCCAAGCATCTCTTCGTCCGATGCCTTCACGAGGATCCTGCCGCGTGTTGTCTCAACCTTTATTCTGCCGTCTGCGAGTGTGCGCTTGGCGCTGATCTGCGGGGCGGGGATAGGCTTGTTAGAGAGTGCTCGGATCAGCCCCTGCAGACGTTCATTGCTGTCGGCGGCGTCCGTCGGGATCAAACTTTTGACTGCGGGCTCATCGAGGTCCGCACGCTCTTTCAGAAGCTCTCGCAGCTGCTGCCATGGTCGGCGGCCAGAGTCATGTGCCGGTCCGATCCGCTCGATGATGGAGCGGGGCACATCAGATACCACGCCCAGCATCCTGCTAATCGTGGTTTTGTCGACCGCGAGTACCTCCATGATGTCTTCGCGCGAAAACTCGTGGTGTAGCAGCTGCTCTGCGTAGACTGACTGTTCAATGAAGCTGCGCTGGAGGCGCGCCGCGTTTTCGAGCCCTTGGGAGATCAACGCCTCGCGATCGCTGAGCTCTGCGATATGGGCAAGAACCTGAATGCCGAGCTGCCGACATGCCTCGATACGGCGCCGACCGTAAACCACTTCATAGGGCAGGGGGCCCTGAGGTGTGCGTCGGAGCAGTACCGGAAGCTTCTGCCCCGATGCCTTTATCGAGTTTATCAGATCCTCCAAGCCATCCTGAAGGTCGAAGCGGTCCTTGACGGCGCTTTCTGAAATCTGAGCCGGATCGATCTGACGGGCCGCACCGGCGCTGAGCTGATCCAGGCCGCGCTGAACGTCGAGCACACCCGAGAGTTTCCGAGGCTTCTGTTCGTCTTCGGCAGCTGCGGCCTTGCCGTCGCGGACTGCCTTCAGGCTGTTGGCAAGCAAGTTCTTTCGCATCACGCTCTCCCCCAGCTCTGCTGAAGCATAGCGTGCAGTTCTTCGGTCACTTCATGCACCGACTGTATTGCCCGCTCGTAGGTCTTCCGGTTGCGCATCTCGCCGAGCTCGACCTCGAGCACGGTCTGCTGCGAAACCCCGGCCTCGCTGATTGCGGCCGACTTCAGGAAGGATGATTTCATAACGGCATCGCCGAATAGGTCGCGAATGAACGACGCGAAATCGACCTGGGTCGACACATTCGTGTCGAAGCGGCTTAGCAAGAAGCGGAAGTTGTCGAACAGGCCCACTCCGGCACTTTCGTGCAAGACCTCGGTCAACGACGACGCCATGTTGAGGAACTGAGCCGCGGAGGCGAGGTCGACGCGCTCCGGGATGATCGTCATCACGATGTTCTGCGCGGCGCAGATTGCAGAGAGGGTCACGTAGCCAAGTTGCGGCGGGCAGTCGAGGATGACCACATCATAGTCATCCTTCACCACCTGCAAAGCCGAGCGGATCTTGTCGAAGAATACGGGCAGTTCACCCTTGCTAAGTGCCGCAGGCGTTTCATGTTCGAACTCTGCTACCTGTATGCCGCCCGGCACCAGATCAAGATTTGGAAAATAGCTGCGCTTGATCACGTCTGTGATCGGCCTAGGCCCTTCCCCCGTCTCCCGATCACGGTAACGGATGACATCGTAGAGCGATCCGCCATCGAAAAAATCGAGCTCCGGCTGATAGCCAAAAAAGGTCGTTAGCGAGGCTTGTGGGTCGCAGTCCACGGCGAGCACCCGATAGCCGCGCAACGCGAGGTCCTGGGCCGCGTGAATGGCGGTGGAGGTCTTCCCCGAACCGCCCTTGAAGTTGACGAAGGCAATAACCTGCGTCGGGTCATCAGCGCTGCGTCGACCGGGGCGGAATTGATCGGGGTTCTTTGCTGAGGAAGCCAATACCCGCCGGATCTCATGGATCTGTTCGGCGGTGTACTTTCTGCGCCCGCCCGGGCCCATCTCAACTTCAGGGATCCGGCCCTCGTGGTGGGCCTTCCTCAGATAACCGTCCGCGACGGTAAGGTAATAGCTTGCTTCCCCGGCCGAAAAGGTCCGAAGCGTTTTGACTTCGTGGGGCGCAAATGAACTCTCTGACAGCGCTTTGAGCGCTGTGGTAAGATCCTTTGCGAAGCCCAAAAGGTGCTCGTGTAGCGCCTGTGGCATCTGTCCGCTCTCGCTGTTCGGTGGGGTTAGGAACGGTAACCGCCCGAATTTTTCGATTATTGCGTCCACTCTATGCTGATAGGATGGTCGGAGCGCAAGAAAATTTTGCGGCTGTCGGAACGGAAGTTCATAGATATAGTGGTTAGAAACCGTTCCGACAGCTTACAGATTATATCAACATAGTGCCATAAATAACTGATTTAGAAGACTTAATTTTATCCACAATGGTGCCAACAGGGGCTGGTGTCCAACCATTCCGCCCGAAAGTGTCCCTGTTCGCTACATGAGGCACCGGAACGGCATTTTCTCGATAGTGAGTGGAGCGCCGTCCGATGAAGCCGACTCGACGGGTTGCGATTCTCATCTGCACTTCAGGTCTCGCGTTCTCCTGCTCTTGCGAAGGTCTCGTTGCCAAAACATACTGGGAACCGCCAATCCCGGTGCTCGATGCCTTCGCGGCGGTCACAGGCCCGCCGCCTTGGTCAGGTTCACCCTGAACCTGTCGCGGCGGCGCTGATACCTGCGGGTCATCTCGGCGCTGGCGTGGCCGAGCTGCTTTTGCACATGCCGCTCGTCGACCTCGGCTGAGGAGGCGAGGCCGGCGCGAAGGCTGTGGCCGGAGAAGATGGCAGGGCGGTCCTTCTCGGGCAGATAGCCCCGCAGTCCCGCTGTTTGAGCGGCCCGCTTGACCAGTCTCGCGACCTCGCGGTCATTGAGACGGAACGGCCCCGGTTCTTTCCCCCCGCCGGTGACACGACGGAACAGCGGTCCTTCGCTGATGCGGCCAAACTTCAGCCAGAGTTCCAGCGCCTCGGCCGGGCAAGTCGCGGGCGAAGACCCGCGGCCGATCTCGACCTCGCGCCAGCCGGTCTTGCCGCGCAAGGTGACAAGCAGCCCGCCGGGAAGAACCTCGATCCAGCCGCGCCCATCCTCGGTCTGGTCTCGGCCCACATCTAGCCCGGTAATCTCGGATCGCCGCAGGCCTCCGGCGAAGCCTATCAGCAGCATGGCACGATCACGCAAGCCACGGAGAGTGCCTCGGTCGCAGGTTTCCAACATGGCCAGAAGGTCCTCAGGCAGAATGGCCTCCTTCTGGCGCGGCGGGGCGGCGTGGCTGTTGCGGATGCCGGCGAGAACGGTGACGATGTGCCGGTCGCGCCGGTCAAGGGCCACGCCGCGTTGCGTAAAGGCCCAGACCAGCGCCGAGAGACGCCGCTCGATGGTCGAGACCGCGTTCTTGCGCCCGCCGACCGATTTCGCGCCGGAGGCGCAGGCGGTGATATAGAGACCGACCGTTTGGGGATCGGGGGACAGGGCATCCAGCCCTTCGCGTCGGCACCAGCCAGCAAAATGCTTCCAGTCGGCTGCATAGGCCTTGCGGGTGTTTGCAGAACTCGCGGCCTCGGCATAGCCGCGCGCCCGCTCGGCCAGATCCCGCAGGGCAGGGGGCTGGTGGTCTAGTAGAGCAGGGGAGGGTGCTTCCTGCGTCGTGCTGTCCAGATCGGCTGCCTCATCGGTCATGGCAATCTCCTTGGGCGGCAGGCACTGGCGTGGGGGCTCTGTTGCGAGATGCGGACGTAGCCGCCGCAGAACCCCAGACAGATGCACGCGCTCCGCACGGCCTTTCTGGCGCGTCTCGGGCAGGGTTCCGGGTCATTTTCAGCGTTCTGGAGCGCATCTCTGGATAGAAGAACAATTAGTCCGATAATGCAATCTTATTGGACATTATTGAGTAAAGACAAGCGCGGCGGATAAGATAATAGAAACTGGCATAAAGCGCCGATACTTGCTAGCGTCACGCCATGTCGCGTGCCGCAAAATCTCCCCTGCCTCCCCCAAATTCTCCGGCCCTGCCGCGATGGGTCCGTCAGGGCACGGGCCGCGATGATGTTGAAACAGCGATGTTTTCCGCCGGGGCAGCCCTTGCTGTGCTGGACCCGATTGCCCGGTCTGAGGATCCGGTCGGCACCCTTTGGCGTAAGCGTCTGGCGCTCTCGAGCGCGGCTGCGATTTCCCAGTTGGAAGGGCGCCGGGAAGGCGAGGCGCAGTTGCGGGACGCGTTCGCGCTGCGAAAACCCGGTGATGATCCCGGCCCTGCCGGACGGATGCTGATCGGCTGGCGCGCTTTGGGTGAGACGCGAGCGCTGAGATCAGTCGATTGGGCCGCGCGGCTGCCCGGCTTCTTTGACCTGCCACCCGAGCCGATCGGCGCGATCCTGCGCGACCATAGCGCGCGCTTTGTCGGTCGCACCCCGCCACTGCGCTTCGCGACGGAGGCCGCGCGGGAAGTGCTTGCCCTCGGACCGGACCATCGTGGCCTTGCGTTCTGGCTGGCGGATGCTCTTTTGGCTCGGGCGCTCTGCTGGGATCGACCGGTGCCGCTGATCGCGTCGCATCTGCCGCGGGCAGCCTTCCGGCTGGAGGGCGAGGCATGGCTCGCGGCCTGTGCGAGCGCCTGGGGCAGGGGGGCAGTTGCCGCCTTCGATCTGCACATCGATCTGACCCGCCGCGCCGATGCCCTGCGCGCGGCACATCTGCGGCGGCCGGGAAAGGACGCGGCTGCCATTATCGCGGCGCTGCTGACCGAGGATGCACTGGCGCCCCAGGCGGGGGCCGGGGCCAGTGACCGCGCGGCGCGGAGGCTGTTCGACCGACTGACATCACTGGGTCTGGTGCGCGAACTGACCGGCCGGCCGACCTTCCGCCTCTATGGGTTGTGACGATGGCCCCGAAATCATCAGAGCTTCTCGACACAGAACTCGCCGATCTGCCGCCAGCCTTGCGCTGGCGCAAATGGATGGCGCGGGTCGAGGCGGTGCTGTTTGCATCCTCTGAACCGGTGGGGCGGGAGGTGCTGGCTCGGGTGGTCGGCCGGGACTGTGCGCTGAATCTGTTGATCGAGGATATTGATGCCGAACTCGTGGGGCGTCCGTATGAGATTGCACGTGTGTCGGGCGGCTGGCAGTTCCGCACGCGGCCGCAACACGCGGCGGCGATCCGAACTGCGCGCGGTGAGGAGGATACCACCCGTGATCTGACCCAGAACGAAGCCCTCGTCCTAACCATCATCGCCTATATGCAACCGGTGACCCGCGGTGCGATCTCGCGCTTGACCGGGCGTGAGGTGAGCCGCGATCTGATTGCACGGCTGCACCGCCAGGCCCTGATCGCCCGAGGCCCGCGCAGCCCCGAACCCGGTGCGCCCTACACTTATGTCACGACGCCGGGGTTCCTGGTGCAGTTCGGGCTGGAAACCCTGCGGGATCTGCCCGACCTTGAGGCGCTGGAGGATGCGGGGCTGCTGAAGCCCGCGGCTGACATCGCGCTGGATCTGCCGATAGTGGGCGAAGACACGGACTAGCGTCGAGGGTTCGCATTCCGAAATTTCATAGATTGCCTTGTTTGACCAGATCCATCAGCTTACCGAAGTCCGTAACTACGTCGTATTTGACCCGATCCTGCACGACTTTCTGGCTGATCTCAGAGAAGAACTTTCGTGCACACTCTATCTTTGTCTTCTCGATTTCCCGCAGCTTCATCGATGACATCGTGCCCTTAGTCTCAGCCACGAAGTAGGTGTGTCGCACGCTGCCCGCCTTGAAGGATATTGCCCAATCGGGGTTGTAATCCCCAACAGGAGTTGGGATCAGAAAACCACGCGGCAGCTTCGCATAGACTACGACTTCGCTGCTTGTATCCAACTCCTGCACGAATGCTTTTTCCACGTCGGAATCCGTGATCGCGTAATCGTACACATGGTTCTTGAGCTTTGCCGTTGCCCGCGAGAAATCCTGGCAGGTCTGGCTGGCAGTGAAAATGTCCACGTCGTACCGCTTGTCGACTTCATCATAGGCTAGGCGCTCGATCACCATCGCGGCCTTCTGTTCAGCAACGATACGCGATGCTTCGGCGATGAAATGTTCGGGGTTCTTGGCGAATTGCTCGAAAACCGCCGGCGTGATTTGGCCGAGGATGGACGCTGCAGTGTCGCGGGTCAGCTGAGCGTTCTCGGCTACTTTGCCCACGAGGTCATACTTCACCATGGAATGGACAGAACCGCCATGACTGGTGGTCGTGTTCGTGACCTTGAAGCCGTCGCCGCTACGCAGTTGGCCATCGGTCAATCCGTCGTTCTGCACTCCGATTTGAACCGTGTACTGCAACGGGGTAACCCGCAACTGGCTATCCAGCGCGCTAACGCATTTGCGGATCAGCTCAGCCGAGTCGAACTCGACCCGGTAGACCGCCTTCCGGTTGATGCGAGTCCAAAGCTCTTGGAACTCTTTCTTCTCGAAATTCGCATTCAGAGGATTTGTCTTGGGTTTACGGCCGTCATCGACTTTGGGCAATTGCGCGTCGCTGAAGACGCTATCGATGAGCTGGAATACCTGTTCCGCATGCGGCTTCAAGTCGTCCGGAAGATCGGCCAGTTGTCCCTCAGCCTTTGCTTCGTGATAGGCGGCAGAGATCTTGTCCGTATCGTCGGTGTAATCATTCTTCACCAGATAGCGGTAGATTTGCTTCGCCATCGCTGTAGTGACTTCAACGCTACCCTGCTCGGTGGAGAGCGTCTTGCCGGTGAAGTACTCCTCGGTTGCCTGCTTCGGGCGCGACGAGAGGGTCTCCGCAATCTCCTGCTGGAGCCCGGCCACGAAATCCTTGTAGCTCTCGCTCGCCACCACAGTTAGCACGTTGATGTCATGCACCACGGCTGGGTGATCAATCCTGTCGCCGTGTTGGTCGACACTCAGCCGCAGGCCACGCCCCACTTCCTGGCGCCGGGATATGGTGTTGTCGCTGTGCTTCAGCATGCACATGACAAAAACGTTCGGGTTGTCCCAGCCTTCACGCAGCGCCGAGTGCGAGAAGATGAACCGGGTGGGTTCGGCGAAGGAAAGAAGGCGTTCCTTGTCCTTGAGGATCAGGTCGTAGGCATCCACATCGTCGGAATCGACAGCGCGGGCACCAACAGCAGGATCTTTGAGGCGGTTCGTCTTCTTGTCGATCGAGAAGTACCCGTTGTGGGTTTTGGCCGAAGCGATGCCCTCGAGGTATTTCCGGTACGCCTCGTTGTCGATTGCGAGCTCCGACAGATACTCGGACTTCAGCAACTCGTACTCTTCCTCGAAGACCCGAGCATATTCGCCTTTCTCGTCGGTTTGGTCGTAGTCACGATACTTCACCACCTCGTCGATGAAGAACAGCGACAGGACCTTGATGCCCTGCGCGAACAGCTGCTTTTCCTTGTCCAGATGCGCTTTGATTGTCTCGCGGATCTGGATGCGGCGAGTATCGCGTTCCGTGAGGTCTCTCGTGGCTTTCCCTGCCTCAAGGGAGAGACCATTCGTAAACTCAACTTGGTCTAGGCGCCCGTCAATATCCGAAATAACGAAGCCTTCTCTGTACTGGTCCAGATTTCCGGAAACATCGAATAGGTTCCGGCCTGCTTCAAGTCTCCGGACCTCACGCTTGATTTCGCCCGACTTCAGCTTCACCTCCAACTCGATCCGCGCCACGGGCGCTTTTTTCGAGATGTCGATGCCTTCGAGGTAGAGGTAAGCATTGGTGCCGGCCAGACCGCGGGTCTGGATGCCGCGGACCGCGATCTTCTTGACTAGCTTTTGGTTGTAGGCGTCCAGCGCATCCAAGCGGTGAACTCGGTTGTGCTGTGTGCGGTGGGTGGCCGAATAGCGCATGATGAACAGCGGCTTGAACTTCGGCAACGCTTCCATCGTTGCTGCACCTTCCATCTTCTGCGGCTCGTCCAGGATCAGAATCGGGCGGTTCGAGGCGATTACGTCGATGGGCTTACGCGACTGGAAGTCGTCCAGCTCTTCGTAGATGCGCCGGTTGTCGGCCCCGCGTGATGCAAACGCCTGAATGTTAATCACCATCACGTTTATGCCCGCGTCGGACGAAAAGCTCTCAAGCTCGTGCAGACGCTTTGAGTTGTAGATGAAGAACCGTGCCTTCTTCCCGTAGCTTTCGGTGAAGTGGTCCGCCGTGATTTGCAGCGACTTGTAGACCCCTTCGCGGATCGCGATCGACGGCACCATGATGATGAACTTCGACCAGCCGTAGCGCTTGTTCATCTCGAAGATGGTCTTGATGTAGCAGTAGGTCTTGCCGGTGCCGGTCTCCATCTCGACGTCGAGGTGAACGCGGGTCGCGGCCAGCGCGTCACGCTTGTAGGTCGCGGCCACGGGGCCACGTTCGCCCCGTGTGTTTAGCGTCGTAAAGTCGGTTAGCGACTGTGCTACAGGTAAGTTTTGGCGCCGCTGGACCTTCTGGATGTTTTCCAGAATTTGCGGTTCAGCCAGCGCAAGGTCGGCGTTTTTGAAGCCCTCCTCGAAAGCACTTGCCTGCACCTTCAGGCCCGGGTCGATGCGATAAGTCAGGCCAGACTGCATGGGCTGGCCGGCAAAGCAGTCGACTACATCGTTGACGGCATTGGTCTGATAGGGCTGGACCTTGAACTTGAGCTTCATGCGTTCGTCTTTCTGCAACCTATCTGCATGGGGCGCCTTGCCGCACGTTTGCAGATAGAGCCAATACCTTGATTTACAATAATTTCCTTTAACGCGATCATTCTTTTCTTTCTGCAAGACGCCATTCTGGCTTGCTTCGAGAGCCCGCGTTAAGAATGCTTCCTTGTCGCCTGAGCTTGGTCAAAAGGTTGCTGATCTTGTCCCGCTTCTGTTCCGCAGAAAGGGCTTCGCTGAGCTTGTCCGTCAGCAGCCTATCCAGCTCTGCACGATCCGCATTCCCGAACTTTCTAAGGTAGTCGACGATCAATCGGGTGTAATGCTCATCATCCTGGGAACGGGTCCGGATATACTCGGCCTTGCTATCCGTCGCAGCTGCCACCCTTGCAGAGACATGGACGTTGGGCTTGCGCCCTTCGACCAGCTTATGAATTCTCAGGTGCCGCAGTGCATCTTCGGTCACCGGCAAACGCTTCTGCACCCGATCAAGCGCGAGGACGTCTACCAGCGGCAACCCAGCCTCCTGCATCAGCAGCCGACTGTAGGCCTGATCGACGACACGGCCATGGATCGTCAGGCGCACCATCTCGGACTCTTCCAGATCATAGTCCGGCAGAGGAAAGAACCTTTGGCGCTGGCGCTGATATATATCGAGGATACCATAGCCCATGTGATCGATCATGTTCAGTTCTGTCATGGCCTGTGCGAGGAAGGCGTTGCGATATCGCCGCGGCACACGATCCCGGAGGATGTAATCCTCCGGCTTTCCCTCAAAGAACGCGCCGTCATTTTCCAGCACCAGCCGATCAGGATACTCGCGCACGACGACACGCCCGGATCGATTATAGTCCTGATGTGCGATACAGTTGTGCAGAGCCTCCAGCACTACCTTCTGATCGTACTTCGCCACCTCATGCGCCAGCAGCGCGTTTTCGGGCAGGATGCGCAATTGCACATTGCGGATGCGAGAGAACAACTGTGTGGTCGCCAACAGGAATGGCGGGCCGAAATGCTCGTAAGCTCGCTCTTCACCCTCCAGCCTCCATGTGATCTCAGCCGGATGTGGGTTTAGCCGCCATGCCGACTCGGGTTTGCCGAGCAGCAATAACGCTGTCCGAGTAATCACCCCGTTCTGGGTGACTTTTGCGCGATCCAGCAACGCAACATCGGACCATGCGGCAACGTCCTCTGCACTGAAGCGGTTGGCGTACTTGGCCGCGAACCGCTCGCGAGCGACCTTTAACGCTTCTGGGTCAAGATCCGCGATGGTCGCCTCGGGAACCACTTGCGCGGTCCAGTCGGTCGCCAGCGTTTGCGACCGGATCTCATCCAGCTTGTCCTGACCAAGCGGCCCAAGGCTCTCTCCGGCTCTGCCGAAGTAATGCCCCTTCCAGTTGATTGCCATTCCCCGCGGTGCGGCCGGGATTTCAAACAGGATCACCCGGCCCGATGGATGCGCAAGCACATGAATATCCCGGAAGGTGAAAGTCCCCGTTCCGGTCAGGACCTGTTGCTTGTCAGCCTGCAGTCGCTCGGCGTCTTCCTTGTAGCTTGTCCCGCACACTTGTCTCGTCTTGTCATCGACGCCGAAAACCAGCCAAGCGCGCTCTTGCCCGCGCAGGTTGGCCTCATTTGCCAGCGCAGAGGCGTATTTGCCAAGGTCGTCGCTTGAGAAGCCGTCTTTGCCGCGCTTGAATTCCACGACTTCGCTTTCCCAGTCGGCAAGCAACCGGGACAGCAGGTCGGACAGAGCGGTGGGGTCAAGCGCCATGGTCAGATCGCTTTGACTTCGGTGCTGGGCGAGAGCTGGCGGAAGATCTGGGTGACGTTGATCTTCACCGCGTCAGAGATGAAGCCGTTGTCGCGGAAGACGACGCGCAGGGGGGCGGGACCTGCCAGCTCTTTTACCAGATCCTCGGTGATGCCACGCTCGAAACAGGCGACAAGGGCGTTGTCGTCGACGAAGAACACAGTCTTGCCCTGCACCGTCTCGCGGCGGATGGGCAGCGTCAGGTCCACGCCCCAATCGACCAGCACCTGGAACAGCAGGTCCTCGGCCGTGCGGCCCTCTTTGACGTTGTCGACCATGTCGAGCAGGTTGGACTGCTTCAGCTCATCCGGGCGGTAGTAGACGTCCTTCATATTCGAGGTGTCGACCTTAAGAACCCGGAAGCCGACATCGCGGTTCCAGTCGGGGTGGGTTTCGCCTTCAAGGATTTTCTTGCCAGCGCGGCGGATGCGTTCTTTTGATATTTGGGCGATCGACGTAAAGCCAAGCTTCTTCGCCTCTGCCTTTTCCGAAATCTCCTCTGCAATCTGAATAGAAATGCAGCGCCGGTTCCCGCCATCGCGAGCGTTTTGTATCAGGACAGCATGAGCTGTCGTTGCAGAACCGGCGAAGAAATCTACGACTAAGTCCTGTGAGCTTGGTTGTGTCGATAGCTGCAATATTCTCACAATAACATCGGTCGGCTTAGGATGATCGAACACTTTCACTCGATCAAACAGTCCGCTAACCTCTTTCGTTCCCATCTTGTTCCCTGAAATGCCCGCCCACAAATCGGACGTTTCTCGGCCTCCCGAAGACAGGTAGTGCTTCTGATAGACCTGCCACCGCAGGTCATCGTCTTTCCTAACTTGGCGCCATTCAATCATTCCGTCTTTGACCAGTTGCGAATATGTTTCTTTGCCGCAAACCCAACGGCTTTCATATCCTTCCGGTGCGATGGGAAAGACTTCCGTCCCATCTGGCGCCTTTACACCGTAGAACATACTCGGTCGGTCGTCTCGGCGGTTCTCGCCGCCGGTGCGGCGTAGCGATCTGGTAAGATATCTGCCGCGTTCGTCTGACTGATTGTAGATTGCCATATCATCTTCTGTCATCGGCAAACCCAAAAGGGACGCATCGCTGCTCTTCGAGAAAACCACGATATAGTCCAGCTCTCTTGCGACACCTCTACTTCCAGATCCCATTCTAGTTCCAGTTGGTCGCGCAATTACCCCGATCAGAGATTCTTCGCCGAAAACCTCTTTGCCCATAGATATCAGATTGGAAAGCTCAATTATGTCAATGGAGATGAAGATAAATCCATCATGGCGGAGTAGTAAGCGGGCCAGTCGCAATCTTGCAAACAGCATACTGAGCCAGTCTGAATGGAAACGTCCATTCGAAGTGGGATTTGCCACCATTCTGTTTCTCGAGCTGTCAAGCTGTTGCGAACGAACCAGATATTCGGCAGTGTCCCAACACATGGTGTAGGAGGCCGCGCGCGGAGCCTTCGGCGTAGCGCAGCGCGCGGCCGTTGGTGACGCTGGCGGTCACCGTCGATCTTCGGACAAGTTTCGGGTTGCGAGACCTTG
>NZ_WMII01000039.1 GCF_009711265.1 Paracoccus shanxieyensis
CGAAAACGACCGAACCGCCCGCATATCTCTTCAGATATCTCGCAATGTCAAAAAGCAAAGGCAACAAAACAACCCAAACCGCGCCAAACCTTCGACGCCGCTCAAGCCATCAAATCACCAGAATTTCTTCCCAGATCCGCGCCGCTCAGCGCCGCGTCCCGTCCCGTTTCAGCGTCTCGCCGTCTCGGTGAGCGGGTATTTACGGATCACACCCCCGACCCGCAACCCCAAAACGACAGAAAAATAACATAAAAACGCAAGCGACTGAAAATAAACAAATAAAATGACAAAGCCCAACACGCCAAACCACCACAGCCAAGCCCAAGAACCCCCTACCCCCGACCCGATCCACGCCCCAACCCACCCAGAATCCCAAAAACCCCAGGAAAACGGAGAAAAAGTAGAAGAAGAATCGCAAACCGGCTTTCGGGACCATGCGCCGCAGATCGGCATGTCCCGCACGCCATCCCTGCCGCATCCAGCAGCCTGCTTCGTCCAACCCGCCTGCCGGCCAAAACTTTCGGAACCGAATTTGCCGCCGGGCTGTTATCTGTCAGTCGCGAACGTAGGTAGTGAGTAACTGGGGCCCCACGTACACCCTCTCGACCCAAATCCCCGTGTGCACGCGGGCGGGTCGGTCTTCTTCCTCAGCATCGACATAAAGAACTGCCGGGCCATGGCCCGATGCAGTCCTTATGCCGTGCAGCCATGCCCGCCGCGTTTCGCGCTTCACCCGCTTTCCTGTCTGGGCTAGGCCTGAGGGGCCAATATGCCTGCCGCGAAGGGGAAGCTGCGATGCAACAACCGGACAGTCTTTGGATCCATGACAGCCGCATCTACCAGGTCGGACAGGTCCCGGTCCGCGTGTTCGAGCCGCAGGCCAAGGTCAAAGGCACGCTGCTGCTTGTCCATGGCAGAAACGGCGCGCCCGATCAGGTGCAGATCGTCGAGATTGCCAATGCCTATCTGTCGCGCGGCTGGCGCGTTGCTGCCCCCGGCCTGCCGAATTCGGTCGCCGTGCCCGATTCCGGCCCGCCCGAGGCTGTCAGCTTTTCCGGACATGTCCGCGCCGCGACCCGGATCTGGGATTGGGTCGCAGCCACATGGCCCAATGCGCCGCGCGCGCTGGCGGGCCACAGCATCGGCGGCTTTGCCGTGGCGCATCTGGCGGCGGATACGCCCGACACGCATCATGTTCTGGCGGTATCCCCGCCCATGTCGGGTCTTGTTCTGATGCGCGCGCGCGGCACCATGGGCGCCGCCGCTATCGAAGAGGTCATGCGCGAAGCCCCCGGCTATTTTCTTGAGATGGCGACGGCGGATGCGGAACCGGCGCTGAACCGCATGAAGGCGCCGCTGGCCGTCGTCACCGGGGCCGAGGATGGGCTGGTGCCGCTGAAAAGCGCCCGCGCCTATTTCATGGCCGCGCCGAATGGCCGCTTTTTCGCAGCCCTGCCCGCCGAGCATCATTGCCCCGCGGGCCCGGCCTGCGCCGATATGCTGTCGGCGGCCCTTGCCGCGCTGGAGGCGTGACGATGCAGACCCCTGCCCCCGACTGGATCGCCGCGCAATCTGTGGCGTCCGCCCGTGCCATGCGCAATGCCTGTTCGGCCACGCATCTGCTGCGCCATCGCGAGGGTTTTGGCTGGGATGTGCGGCCCGCGCCGGGTTCGATCCTTGCCTCGCCCCGCATCGCAAGCTGGAACCCCGAGCCGGATTATTTCCACCACTGGATCCGCGATGCGGCCATCGTGCTGCGCGCCGTGCCCCGCGCCATGCAGGCCGATCCGCAGGCGCGGCAGTTCTGGTTGGGCTTTGTCGCGGATTTCGTCGCGTTTTCGCTGGCGACCTCGGACCCGCAGCGACAGGGGCCAAAGGTCAATCCGCTGAAAGCCTCGACCCGCGCCGATCATCAGAAATTCCTGCGCCCGGACAGCGAGCTTGCCGCGCTGACCGGCGCGGACTGGCTGGAAGAGCCGCGCTTTGCCGCAGATGGCAGCCCCGATCTGGAAAGATGGACCCGCCCGCAGGATGACGGCCCGGCCTTGCGCGCTTCGGCCATGATGGCGGTGCTGGCGGAATTGCCGGAACTGGCGACGGCCGATGCGCAGGCGCTGATCGCACGCGACCTTGCCCATGTGGCGCGGGTGGCCGGTCGCCCCTCGATCGGGCCATGGGAGGAAACGCCCCTGCGCCGCACGACATTCACGCTGCTGGTGCAATGGGACGCGCTGGACCGCGCCGGACATGCGGGCGCGGACCGTCTGGTCACGCTGATGCAGCAGGCCGAGGATCCGCAGACCGGCGGCTGGCGCGAAAGCATCGAGGCCCCGGCACAGCGGCTGGACAGCGCCACCTGTCTGGCGATCCTGCATGCGGGGCGCAGCGACGGGCCCTTTGCGCTGACCGCGCCGCGCAATCTGGCGACGATGGCCGCGCTGGAAGCGGTGTTCGCGGCGCTGTATCCGGTCGGGCGCGACCATGCCGTGCCCGCCATCGGACGCTGGGCCGAGGATGTCTATTTCGACGGCAACCCGTGGTATCCGACCACGCTGGGCTTTGCCGAAACCCATTACCGCATCGCCGCCCTGACCGGCGATCCTGCCATGTTTGAAAAGGCCGAGGCATGGATGCACATGGTCCAGACCCTGCATCCGACGCCCGGCCCCCTGCCCGAGCAATTCCACCGCGACAGCGGCGCGCCGACCTCATCTCTGGACCTCACATGGTCGCAGGCCGCGTTTCTTGAGGCGGCGGCGGCGCGCGATCTGGCGCTTCAGGCGACGGGCTTTGGCAGATAGGGCGCGCTGAAGCCCAAAGCCGTCAGGCCGCGCTGCACCTCGGGGCGGTGTGACACCAAGCGCCACAGAAGGCCCGAGCGGTGGTTTTCCAGCCCGATCACGATGGGCGCCTGATCGATGGCCAGACGGCTTTGCGCCACCCAGTCGCGCGACGGGCAAAAGGCATCGACAAATCCCGCATCGCCCCACAGCCGGTCGCCCAGATCGTCATGCAGATGGCGCAGGACAGGCATCGCCTCGGCAGGGGCAAAGGCAAAGGACCCCAGCGCCGCCGTGGGGGTGATCGTGCCGGTATCATCGGTCGGCGAATGCGCGACATAGCCCGATGGATCGTCGCTGGCGGTCAATCCCCAGCAGTTTTCGCCATATCCCTTCCAGCCCAGCGGATTGCGCAGGCAATGCAGGCGGTTCACCAGCGCATGCGCCCGCACATGCGCACCGTAATCGGCATAGGCGTCGCGCAAGCCGCGCGGGTCGATGCCCAGAAACGGGTATTGCGACATGAACAGCGGCCCGCCCCAGTCGGGGCCAAGCGGCAGCACCGTATCGCCATAGCTGCGCCCGTTCAGAAATGTCGGCGTCTGGGCCCAGCTGTCATGATAGGCGCTGGCCGGAAGGGGATGGGTCCGCGACCCCGCGCCCAGAACAAAGACCGGCATCGCCTCATTCCAGCCGCGGATCGGCAAAGCGTTGTCGGGCCACGGGCGGTCCGGGTGGCGGTGCCACATGACCGCGCCATCCTGCCGCAGATGCGCCGCCCAGTTCACCGCGTCGTAAAGCGCCTGAATGCGCGAGCGGATCCCCGGCTCGGCGAAATATTCCGCAGCCCCCAGCAGGCCCAGCATCAGAAACGCCGTCTCGACCAGATCGCCGCCATCGTCGCCCGCCATGAAGGGCAGGACGCGCCCGGTCGTGCCGTTCAGGAAATGCGGAAACACCCCATCGAAACTGTCGGCGCGTTCCAGAAAGCCGACCAGCCGCTCGACCCGGTCCAGAATGTCGCGCCGGGGACGCCAGCCGCGTTCGGCGGCGACGATCTGCGCCAGCAGACCAAAGCCCGTGCCGCCGGTGCAGACGGTTTCCTCGACATCATAGCCGAACGCGCCGCCGCTGCGTTCGCGGGCCATACCGCTGACCGGGTGGCTCCAATCGGTGAAATAGCTCGCGGTGGCCTGTGCCACGCGGTCGCGCAGCGCGGCATCGTCAAGTCCGGTCAGGACAGCCATGTCAGCTCCGTCATCTGGGTATCGCGGCTGTTCGGGCCGACATGCAACCCGATCAGGCCGGGATCGCGCACCCACGCCGCCGCCTCAAGGCTGGGGGCCATGGGATAGGCAAACTGATCGGCCTGAAGGACAAACACCACCTCGCGGTTTTCGCCGGGGGCCAGCGCCACCTGCTGAAAGTCGATCAGCTTGCGACCGGGCCGCGTGACGCGCGCCACGGGATCGCTGGCGTAAAGCTGCACGGTTTCCAGCGCCGGATGCGCGCCCGAGTTCTTCAGCACCACGCGCAGTTCCACCCCCTGCCCGGCCGTGGCCGCGCCCTGCGACAGGCTGGGGATGCCGTATTCCACCGCGCCATAGCCCAGACCGAAGCCAAAGGGAAAACGCGGCGCGTCGTCGGGCATGTCCAGCCAGCCGGTCAGAAACTTTCCGAACTGCCCCGGCCAAGGCCGGCCCGTCGGCTCGCAGGCATAGGTCAGGGGCACCTCGGCCGGATGCGCAGGCAGCGACATGGCCAGACGCCCGCCGGGCTGCGCCGCGCCAAAGATCAGATCGGCCACGCCCTCCGGCCCGGCGATGCCGCCATGCCACGCATAAAGCAGCGCATCCGCCTGAGCGATCACATCGCCAAGCGCCAAAGGCCGCCCGGCAAAGACCACCACGACCAGCGGCTTGCCGGTTTCGGCCAGCGCGGCGATCAGGCGGCGCTGCGGCGCGGGCAGATCGGGCGACAATCGGGACGAGGATTCGCCCGCATGTTCCTTGGCCTCGCCCACCGCCGCGACGATGACATCGGCGGCATGGGCGGCGGCCAACGCCTCGGCCAGAACCTCGGCCTCGGGCCGGGGATCGGCGGTGACGGTGACGCCATGGACGTTCAGGCGGGTTTCCATCCACGGCTCATCGACGATATTGGCGCCCCATGCCACGGCGGGCCGCGTGCCGGTCAGATCGGCCATCGCCTGATCCAGAGGCACGACATCCTCGGCCCGGCCCGACACCGCCCATGTGCCCAGCATATTGACGCGATCCGCCCCCAGCGGGCCGATCAACGCCACCTTGCGGTCCATGGCCAGGGGCAGCACGCCGTCATTTTTCAGCAGCACCGCCGATTGCGCCGCAGCCTTGCGCGCCAGCCTGCGCCCGTCATGGCGGGGGGGCGCATCGCCGCCCATGCCGCGAAAGGGATCGTCCAAAAGCCCCAGCCGCGCCTTGAATATCAGCACATTGCGGCAGGCATCCTCGATCAGCCCGGTGATCTGCGGGGCGGTCAGTGAGAACCCGGCCTCGGGCGCGTCCAGCCCGTCGCGGGCAAGCCGGGGCAGTTGGGTCAGATAATCCTCGCCCACCATATCCATGTCGACACCCGCATGCAGCGCGCGCGCCACAATCAGCGCAGGACTGCCCAGACCATGCGGGCCCAGTTCCTTGACGCCGGTATAATCCGACACGACCAGCCCGTCGAAGCCCTGCCCGCCGCGCAGCCAGCCCTGGATCAGCGGCGCATTGGCGTGCATCGGCAGCTTGTTCACCGCGTTGAAGGACACCATGATGCTGGCCGCCCCGGCCTGCAGCCCGGCGACGAAAGGCGGCAGATAGATCTCCAGCAGATCCTCAAGGGACAGCGACACATTGTCGTAATCCCGCCCGCTTTGCGGCGCGCCGTAAGCCACGAAATGCTTCAGACAGGCGGCGACGCTGCCGGATGCGCCCAGCCCCGCGCCCTGAAAGCCGCGCGTTGCCGCGTCAGCAATGCGCGAGGCCAGCAGCGGATCTTCGCCCGGACCTTCTGCCACACGCCCCCAGCGGGGATCGCGGCTGACATCCAGCATCGGCGCATAGACCTGATGCAGACCATCGGCCGCGGCCTCGGCTGCGGCAAAGGCGGCGGTGTCATGGATCAGATCCATGTCCCAGCTGCAGGCCAGCGCGATATTCAGCGGAAAGACCGTGCGATGGCCGTGGATCACGTCCTCGGCAAAGAACAGCGGAATGCCAAGGCGCGATCCGGCCAGCGCGCGTTCCTGCATGGCGCGCGCCGTCGCCAGCGATTTCGTCCCGAAGATCGCCCCGATCTGCCCGCTATCCAGCCGCTCGGACAATCTTGTCGGCGCCTGTGCGCCCGTCACCAGCCCCTCGCCTGCGGGCAGCAGGTTCAGCTGGCCGATCTTTTCCTCAAGCGTCATCGCGGCCATCAGCCGCGCGACGGCATCATGCTTCGTCATCCGCCTCTCCGGGTTCTTGCGGCTTATTCGGCCGCGTGGCGGGCGGCGTTATAGTCGCAGGTCAGGACAGGGCGAAGTTGCCCGACCCCGTCGCGGATTTCCAGCACCGAGGAATAGAAAGGTTCGCCATCGGGATCATGCGGCGCGGTTTCGCCATGCAGCACCGCAAGGATCGCCGTGTTGGGCAGGCACTTGCGCAAGATCAGGTGGAAATCGACGATGGCATCGACATCCAGCGCCGCCGTCGCCTCATCCAGCAGCAGGATCTGTGGCTTGGCCAGCAAGACGCGGGCCAGAACCATGCGCTGTTTCTGGCCGCCCGACAGGACGTTGCGCCAGTTCTTGCCCTGATACAGATCATCCTCAAGGCAATGCACAAAGCCGCCAAGCCCCACCCGCGACAGGGCCGCCGCAACCGAGATGTCGCTGTGCTGTTCGGGATGGTCGGGATAAGTCACCAGCGCCTTCAGCGTCAGGCGGTCCGGCACGTCGGGTTCCTGCCCGGCAAAGAACAGCCGCGCGCCGTCCTGCATGACCACCCGCCCCTCGCCATAGGACCACAGCCCGGCGACGGCTTTCAGCAGGCTGCTTTTGCCGCATCCGTTCGTGCCGTTCAGATACACCCGGTCGCCGGGATACAGCCGCAGATCGGGGATGGTCAGAAAGGCCGGCGCATCATGGCCGCGATGGTGCAGCGACAGCTGGTCCAGCGCCAGCAGCGGCCCCTTGTCGCGGCGCTGACGCTGGAAACGGCTGACGCCGGTTTCGGCATAGAACCTGTCCCGCTCGCGCACACGCTCGATGGCGGCGGCCAGCTCGTTCAGCCGTGCGGCATTGGCCTTCAGCGCGGCGATTTCCGGCATCACGTTGATGAACCACGACACGTCATTGATCAGCTCGGCCGTCAGCTCGCTGCCCGCGACGAAATTGCGAAAGCTGAGGTTGCCCGCCATGTAAGACGGCAGCCCCGGCAAATAGGCCAGCAGGCGCGAGGACAGGAAGCTGTAAATCGTGGTGAACAGCAGCACGCCCGCGCCCAGCCAGTTCTGCTTGCCCCATGTGCGGTCCAGATCGGCATAAAGCGCGCCGTTGATCCGGCTTTGCGCGCGTTCGCCCCGCGCCGAGGCCAGCTGGCTGACGCGGTTCAGCATCGTGCCCCATTCGCCCCGCCATGCGCCGTCATTGCGCTGGCGCCGGATGGTCAGCCGCTCGATCACGCGGCCCAGCCGCCATGCGAAATAGGTGATGGTGGGGACATAGACCGCGATCAGCATCAGGCTGAGCAGCGCCGAGCCCCATTGCCCCGGCACCAGATCGATCCGCGCAGCAAGGCCCGCGCCGAACCATTGCTCGATCGCGCCATTGGCCTGCGCGCCCCAGCGGTCCAGAAACGGCACCGGCTGGCTGCGCTGGATCAGCGCCGCACTGACGAAATAGGTCGAGGCGACCGCCCCCCAGATCCCCATCGTCAGCCCGATCACGCCGCCATAAAGATTGGCCGAACACACATCGACGCGCTGGTCGATCGCATCGGGCATCCGCGGGCCGTCCCCGGCCGAGGATCGGTCGCTCATCAGGTCCAGCGCGATGCGTTCATCCGCCAGAACCGCGTCGTTGAACTGGCCGACCATCCAGCCCCGCGCCCGGCGGTGCAGCGTCGACGAGAAATAATGCCGCAGCGCCACGCCCGACGCGCGGCCAAGGAAAATCGCAAGATAGGCCGCGGCAGCCAGCAGGATCGTCTGCGCGGGTGAGGCCATATCCTCGGCGATGTGGAAATTCGCCATGGCGGACAGGAAATCCGCGCTGGCCAAGGCCACCCAGACGCTGGCCTTGCTGAGCAGCGTGGTCGTCGCCAGAACGATCACGGTCAGCAACCATGCCTCGCGCCAGCGTTCCGATGACCAGTACGCAAACAGCAGACCCCAGAACCCACTCAGTTTTTTCACATGCACTGTCCCATGAGTGCAAAGACACGGCCACGCATTCCCACCGCGACAGAACGTCACTTGCGGGCCGAGTTTCGGCACATTGTTCGATTTCAAGGGCCCCGCCGCGCGATCTTCACGCATCAAGCCCCCTCGTAAGACCAGCATAACAAGCCAAACTGTCGGCGGTAAACCGCCGACCTGCATCCGGGGGCTGTATTAAACGTCAGGTATCGCCCGGGCCGCCATGTGCCGATGCCCCGCATGACCAGATCATCGGCATATGCGGAGGCGCGCCACGCGGCGCCTGCGGATCATGGCAGCATCGCCATTGCAGAGGCTGGTCGCCATGCGCGGGCCTAACCGACTAAAGACAAGCAAGAAAATTTCGTGCCGGAAAGATCTGCAGACAAGCCACGGACTTGTGGCCAATCCCTCATGCACAGAAAATCACCACGCCGTCCGGCCCGGCCCCCACAGATCCGCCCCACGAACCTGTTGCCGATCTGCCCCAGTTCACGCGGGAATACACCATATTTGGTTTTGTGATTGGGCAAACCGGTTGTTTTCGCCGCCAGCGATGCGGGCTGCATTGCCAAAGCAAGATTTCCCGGACGCGCATCCTGCCGTTTGGTTCCCTGAGATTTGTGATTTTGCAGCGGTAAGATGCGCCGTGGTCCGGGTGCCCGAGCGCAAGTTTCCCTATGTCTTCCCCCGGCGCATTTCGCCCGGCTCAATCTCTGGCAAAGGCCTCGCTGGTGGCCCGGCTAAGCTCCTGCCCCCCGGCCTCGGAGCAGACCTGCCCATCCAACGCAATGGTCCGGCCGCGCAGGATGGTCCTGACCGGCCAGCCGGTGATCTGCATCCCCTCATAGGGGGTGTAATCACAGCCGTGATGCAGATCGATCTGGCGGATTGGCCGGCTCAGTGCCGGATCCCACAGCGTCAGATCGGCATCCGCACCCACCGCGATGCTGCCTTTCCGGGGATACAACCCATACAGCCGCGCCGGATTGGTCGATGTCAGCGCCACGAAACGTTGCAGGCTGATGCGCCCCTTGCTGACGCCTTCCGAGAACAGGATCGGCAGCCGGGTCTCGACGCCGGGAATGCCGTTCGGCACCCATTTGAAGGATGTGCGGGCGCGCGGCGTGTCCTTGCCGGTCGCATCAATGCGAAAGGGGCAGTGATCGGACGAAAAGATGTCGAAAGTGCCGTCGCGCAGCCCCTGCCAGATCGCCGCCTGACTGTCGGCATCGCGCGGCGGAGGAGAGCAGACATATTTCGCGCCGTCGAAATCCATGTTCAAACCGCGCAGATCTTCTGCGGTCAGGGTGATGTATTGCGGGCAGGTCTCGGCAAAGACCTTCAGGCCACGCCCGCGCGCCCATTGGATCTGCTCCATCGGGTCGCGCCCCGAGACGTGAACGATCACGATCGGCATGTCGATCAGCTGGGCGTGGCTGATGGCGCGGTGCGTGGCCTCACGCTCGGCGATCTGGGCATGGGCCTGCGCATGGTAATAGGGGGCGGTGCGGCCTTCGGATTCCAGACGGCGGGTCAGGTGGCGGATGGCGTCATGTCCTTCGGCATGGACCATGACCAAGGCCCGCTCGCGCCGCGCCACCTCGAACACGTCAAGAAGCTGGGCATCGTTCAGGACAAGATCGTCATAGGTCATGAACACCTTGAACGAGGTGAACCCATCCTGCACCAGCGCGGGCAATTCCTGACCCAGCACCTGAGGCGTCGGATCGCTGACGATCAGGTGAAAGGCCACGTCGGTATGGCAATTGCCTTGCGCCTTGCGGCGGTAATCCTCGACGCAGGCGCGCAGCGACTGACCCTTGATCTGCAACGCAAAGGGCAGCACCGTCGTATTGCCCCCTGCCGCAGCCGAGCGCGTGCCGCTTGCGAAATCATCCGCCATCGTCGTGCCGTCCGAGGTCGGCTGGTCCAGATGCACATGCGCGTCGATCCCACCCGGCAGGACCAGAAGGCCGGTGGCGTCGATGCGCTCGGACGCGGCAAGCCCGGTTCCGATCTGGGCGATGCGACCGTTCTTGATGCCGATATCGGCGGCATAGCTGTCGGCTGCGGTGACGACGGTGCCGCCGGTGATGACAAGATCCAGACCGCCCATGCTCATGCCGCCTCGCGTGCCACGATCTGCGCCAACGCGTCGGTCAGGCGGTCGACCTGCTCCAGCGTGTTGTAATGCACCATCGAGACACGCAGCACACCGCCCTCCCCCTCGTCGCCCAGATGCTCGACCAGCCGGCGCGAGTGGAAATCGCCAAAGCGCATGGCGATGTGGTGATCGTCCATGGCGCGCGCGATGCGTCCCGAATTCAGCCCGTCGAACTTGAACGAAATGGTGGGCACGCGGCTGCTGTCCTGATTCACCTTAGGGCCGATGATCCGGCAATCATTGCGCGCGGCCAGCCATGCCAGCAGGCGGTTGGTCAGCGCGTCCTCTTGTGCGGTGATCAGGTTGAAGGCGGCAGCCAGCAACGCACGGTTATCCCCCGTGGCGCCGTGGTGGTGGGCCAGCCCGGTCAGATAGGCCAGAATGCCGTCGGTGGCATAGGCAGCCTCATAGCTTGGATTGCCCGGCTCCAGCTTGGCAGTGATTTTGTCGCGGCCATAGAAATAGTGATAAAGCCCGTCCAGATCCGCCAGAAGATCGTATTTGCCATACATCAGCGCGCCATGCGGCCCATAGGCCTTGTAGAGGCTGAAGACATAGTAATCCACGTCCCAGGCCTGCACGTCGATCAGCCTGTGCGGCGCATAAGCCACCGCATCAACGCAGATCAGCGCGCCACGATCATGGATGAAGCTGGCAAATTCGGCGATCGGATGCACCTTGCCAAGAATGTTCGAGACATGAGTGACGCAGACCAGACGCGTGCGATCGGTCATCAGCGGGGCCAGATCATCCAGTTGCAGATCCATTGTCGCATCGTTCAACGGCCAGACCTTGATGGTGACGCCGAATTCCTCAAGCCGACGCCATGGGCCGATATTGCTTTCGTGATCGGCCATGGTGACGATCACCTCGTCTCCGGGTGCGAACTGATGACGCATCGCCTGCATCAGATTGCCCATCAGCACCGTGGTCGATGCGCCGAAGACGATCTCTTCGGGCCGGGCGGCATTCACCAGCGTTGCCGCCGCCTGCCGCCCCGCCATCAGGGCCGCCGCCGCCGCCTGCGACACGGCATAGCTGCCGCCGATCTGGACGTTGCGATGCGTCAGAAACTCGACCATTCGGTCCAGCGCGGGTTGGGCGATCTGCGCGCCGCCGGCATTGTCGAGAAACACCCAATCCGAGGCGAGGCCCGGAAACTGCGCCTGTACCCAAGCCATGTCCAGTTCTGTCATCTGTCCGTCTTTCTTCAATGGTTCAGCACGGCGCCAAGAAAATCGCGCGTGCGGGGTTCCTGCGGGGCCGACAGCACCTGCGCGGGCGGTCCCTGTTCGACGATCTGTCCGGCATCCATGAAGATCACCCGGTCGGCGACCTGCGCGGCAAAGCCCATCTCATGCGTGACGACGATCATGGTGACGCCGGTGCGTGCCAGATCGCGCATCACGTCCAGCACCTCGCCCACCATCTCGGGGTCCAGAGCACTGGTCGGTTCGTCGAACAGCATGACCTGCGGCTCCATCGCCAGCGCGCGGGCAATGGCAACGCGCTGTTGCTGGCCGCCCGACAGATGTTCGGGATATTTGTCGGCCTGACTGGAAATGCCGACGCGGGCCAGCAGCCGGTCGGCCTGCGCAGCGGCATCCACGCGCGCCGTGCCCCGCACGCGGCGCGGGGCCAGCATGACGTTTTCGCGCACGGTCAGATGCGGGAACAGGTTGAAGGACTGAAAGACCATCCCGACCTCGGCCCGCACCTTGGCAAGCGCCCGCCCCGAGGTGACGGGCGTGCCGTCCACGCGGATCTCGCTGCCCTCGGAAAAGCCCTCCAGCCGGTTGATGCAGCGGATCAGCGTCGACTTGCCCGAGCCGGAGGGGCCGATGATGCACACCACCTCGCCCTTGGCCACGTCAAGGTCGATGCCCCGCAGCGCCTCGAAGCTGCCATAGGATTTCCGCAGGTTGCGGATGCTGACGAACCCGGTCATCTCAACGCCTCCTTGCCGCAAAACGGCGTTCCATGCGCGAAACCAGCGCGACCAGCGGCCACAGGAAGGCGACATAGATCGCCGCGGCCACGATCAGCGGCGTCGGATTGGCCGCCAGCGCCTGCGCCTGCGTCGCCTGCTTCAGCAGATCCGGCATGGCCACGACCGACGCCAAGGCGGTATCCTTGACCACGTTGATCGAATTGTTGGTCAAAGGCGGGATGACGATCCGCACCGCTTGCGGCAGAATCACATCCGCCATGGTCTGCCACCCGCTCAGACCCAGCGCGGCGGATGCCTCGAACTGACCCCTTGGAATGGCCTCGATCCCGGCACGGAAGATCTCCGCAGTATAGGCGCCAGATACCAGCGTCAGCGCCGTCATGGCCGAGGCGAAAGGCGACAGCCGGACCGCCACGAATGGCAGGGCGTAATAGACGATGATCAGCAGCACCAGCAGCGGGATCGACCGGAAGATGTCGATATAGACCCGCGTCAGGAACCGGACCGGCCCCGGCCCGTAGAGCCGCGCCATCGCAAGGCCAAGACCCAGCACCAGACCGGCGATGATGCTGGCCGCCCCCAGTTGCAGCGTGATCCAAAGGCCCCGCAGCAGCAAAGGGAAGGTGCGCCGCATCACCTCGGCGTTCAGGAATGTGTCGAAGATATCCATGAGCGTTCCTTCGGGCCCGGAGATGAGCCGGACCCGTGCTTGCGGTCAGTTCAGCGACGGCATCGGCAGGACGGTGACCGTCGACGAGCCTGCATCGGGCGCGACGCCAAACCATTTCTCGTGCAACTGGGCCAGAACGCCCTCGGTCTTCAGATCGTCCAGAACCGCGTTCACCTTCGTCGCCAGTTCGGCATCCTTGGCAAACATCATCGAATATTTCTCGCCGGTGGGGATGCGTTCGACCACGGCAAGGTTCGGCTTGTCCTTGACGTAATACTGCAGCGCCGGGATGTCCGAGATATAGCCGTCGATCCGTCCCGCCGTCAGATCCAGCATGGCGGGTGCCAGCCCTTCATAGCGCCGGATCTCGGCGAAGCCATATTCCTGCTGCTTCTCGCTGGCCCACATGTCGCCGGTCGAACCGGTATCGACGCCGACCACCTTGCCCTTCATCTCATCCAGCGATTTCGGGCCACCCTCGGCCAGTGTCGTCAGCGACTGGTCGCTGTCATAATAGGGCTGAGCGAATGTGACGGATTTCAGCCGCTCATCGGTGATGGTGATCGAGGACGTGGCAATGTCGATCCGTCCTGACTGCACCGCCGAAAACAGGCCGTTGAAGGGGATGTTCACCGTATCGACCTTGGCGCCCAAGCGCTCGGCCACCGCGGCCACAAGGTCGATCTCGAAACCGACGAAGGTTCCGGCGTCGTCCTGAAACTCCCATGGCACGTTGCCGATATTCGCACCGACCGTCAGGGTCTCTTGTGCGACAGCCGTGCCCGCCATGCCCGCCAGCAGAAGCGTGGCCGCCGTCGCCATTCTCAGTCTTTGTCCAAGCATCGCAATTCTCCCTGTCATTCTTTTCTTTTGGATTGACCGGACAAACCGGTCATACCAGTATGAGCACGACAAACCGCCTCTTGCAACAAGATTGACAGACCGGCGCGATGCCGGAAGAAGAGTGCCAGCAGGAAAGGCAAATCTGGTGATATGGGACAAGGGGCCGGTGGCGCAGGGCGTGGCAAGCCGGTTGCAGGAGATGATCCGCTCGGGTGAGTTAAAAGCGGGGGACAAGTTGCCCTCGCAGCGCATCCTGTCCGAGCAGTTGCATGTGTCACGACCCACACTGCGCGAGGCGCTGCTGACGCTTGAAACACTGGGCCTGATCCAGACACTGCCGGCGCGGGGCACATTCGTGCTTGATCCGGCAAAGCACCCGGCACGGACAAGCTGGCGTTATGATGACGCCCATGACCTGCAAGAGGTCTTTCAGACCCGCGTGCTGATCGAAGCAGAGCTATGCGCCCTTGCCGCAGCAGCGATCACGCCGCAGGCCGCATCGGATCTGGCCGCCGCCGCGCTGAGGTTCGAACAGGCATGGCAGGACGGCGATCTGGTCGCGCATGTCGAGGCCGACCTGAGCTTGCATCGCGGAATTGCCGATCTTTGCCCGAACCGCATGCTGGCCGGGATCTATACCAACATGCAGCACCTGCTGAGCGAGACCCAGCGCCAACCGATCCCGAATACCGATCCCGAACGCATGCGCCATTCCATCGCCGAGCATCAGGCCATCCTGAAAGCGCTTGAGGCCCGCAACCCCGACGCCGCCCGCGCCGCAATGCGTGCTCACATCCAGAACACCGCACGCTGCGCGGGCGTTCGGTTGAGATGAAAGAAGCGCGGGCGCCGTGCTGTGGCGTGTTTCGGGCAAGACGTCTTCAGGGGCTGATGCAGGTGCTGCTCTAAGGCGGATGGCGCAGGAGCGGATCAACCCTGATCTGTTGAAAATATCGAAAATGAAATGGCGAAGGAAGTGCTCTTCCAACCTCACCGTCTCCTGTGAGAGGCGCAGGAGCTTCGCCAAGATCACCAGTCTAAGAGTGTTCTGACAGAGATTGCGTGAGCTGACATGGCGTTAGCTTCAGGCTCGCTGCTGCGCCGAACGTCCAAATGACCCTGCAGCGGCGGGCTCGGAACGATCATACGCGAGGCCGCGATAACGGCAGCTTTGAGAAAACCGCGCATGGCGCTGTCTCAGGACGTGGCCACCACGGAACATCGCACCCGTTATGAAGACGCGCTGTCGGTGCTGACCAAGATCGCTGATGGCCGCGTTTCGCTGTCCCTGCCACCCGGGCCGGATGCCGGGGAAGAACCCGCCGTGATCGGCCCGCAGCCCATCGTGCAGCGCCGGGGCGAAGGCGTAACCGCCGCCGGTGACGCGCTGACCGCGCCCGTGCTGACCGCAGCCCGGCTCAGCGACTGGAGCTGGTCATGGCGCGGCCGCACCGTTTACCGCGCCGCTGAAT
>NZ_WMII01000004.1 GCF_009711265.1 Paracoccus shanxieyensis
TCAAGGTCTCGCAACCCGAAACTTGTCCGAAGATCGACGGTGACCGCCAGCGTCACCAACGGCCGCGCGCTGCGCTACGCCGAAGGCTCCGCGCGCGGCCTCCTACACCATGTGTTGGGACACTGCCGGCCGACGCGAAACCTTGGTCGTCAGGACGCGCTTTCGAAATCGCGCGCCTTGTAGCAGCGAGAGACGGCGGTTCAACGATGCTTAGCGTCGGTTCGGATTCAGAGACCAGAAGCGGCTTAGCCGTAGCGTGCTTGTGGAGCCTGTCTCTGGCTTTTTCCTTGGCGTCGCGGACCGACGGAGACAGATGCTGCTCGGAACTTCCTGATATCCTCACCGTAGCCAAGTTTGGTTCGCTCAGTGGCGGTAGTGCTTCCTTGTTGACCGGCTTTCCGTATTCCAGCTTCGCCCAGTATCCACGTTCTGGTGTTGGAATGTCGTGGCGATCACAGGTCTTCTTCAACGCCGTACCCGTAACGCCATAATCAGCGGCAACTTTGGTCATGGGTTTGGACCAAACCAGCTCGTAAAGCTCTTCCCGAGAAACTGTCTTCACCTCTCAACCTCTGCCGTCCATGCAATGTGTTCGATCTCAGCCCGCCGATCCACAACCAAGTGGGAGCATTGATTTTGCCGGTTTTGACGGTACTTTATCGACGCATCAGATTCGACGTTTGTGGTTGCTGCCTCACTGCGAAGCAGCCGATAGATGCCGAAAGTTCACAGAATTTTTTCAGCAAGGTTGACGCCTGAAAACTCAGCAAAATCAAAAGGCTAGGTTTTTGACGGTACCTTACACGGCATAATCGGCCGCTGAAATGATTTTTAGCAGATATATCAGATGCTTAGGGCGAAAAAAATATTTGAGTGGGAGTGATCCGGTAACGGCCTCAGATCACGGCATATCCAGCGCGAGCGTCGGTCAGGCGCTCGCGTTTTGCTTTGGCAATGTCGCCGCCGGACTTGCCCCTGCCTTGCATCTGTATGACAACCGGCGGGTTGAGAAATTCGCGGGATAGACGGCATGAAGCATCTGAACCGGATCGGGATTGACGGCTATATGCTGCTGCTGATCGCAACCGCAATCATGGGCCTGATCCTGCCCGCGCGCGGCATCGCGGCTATGGGCCTTGGTCACGCGACCTTCTGGGCGGTCACGCTGCTGTTCTTCGTCTATGGTGCCAAGCTGGATCCGGCCGCCGTGAAAGCCGGGATGCTGAATCTGCGCCTGCAGAGCCTGACCTTTCTGGCGACATATCTGCTGTTTCCGGTGCTGGGACTGCTGCTGGCGGCCATCTTCGGCGGGGTTCTGGGGCCCGAGCTGACGCTGGGTCTGCTGTTTCTGTCCGTCCTGCCCTCGACCGTGCAATCCTCGATCGCGTTCACCTCGATGGCGGGGGGCAATATTCCGGCGGCGATCTGTGCGGCCTCGTTGTCCAATATCATCGGCGTCGCGCTGACGCCGCTACTGGTGGCGAAGCTTTTGCATGTCGAGGGCGGCGGCGTCAGTTGGGACGCCATCGAAAAGATCGGCCTGCAGATCCTGTTGCCCTTTATCGTCGGGCAGATCATGCGGCCATGGATCGGGAAATTCGTCAGACGCCACAAAATCCTGACCATGATCGTCGATCGCGGCTCGATCCTGCTGATCGTCTATGCGGCGTTCAGCGCGGGGACGGTCTCGGGGCTGTGGTCGCAGATCCCGGCGCAAAGCATGGTGCTGGCCTTCATGGTCATCGTGATCTTTCTGGCGCTGGCCATGGTCATCATGAAGCTGGCGGGACGCGCGTTCGGGCTGCCAGCACCGGATCAGGCGGTGCTGTTCTTCTGCGGCTCGACCAAAAGCCTTGCCAGCGGGCTGCCGATCGCCAGCGCGATCTTTCCCGCAGCGACCGTCGGCGCGACGGTGCTGCCGGTGATGATGTATCACATGCTGCAATTGCTGGTCTGTTCCTTCATCGCGCAAAGACTGGCGCGCAGGGTGGCGAAAACCTGACGAAACAGTCAGCTTCCCGTTGCGGGCGCAGCCTGTTATTGATTGGCCAGTCAAGATTGATGTGTTGATTGGTGACCTTGAACGCCCGGGCCTTGGCCCGGGCTTTTCCTTTGCCGCGCCGGACGTTCTGCCTGCCCCCGGACGTTGCTTCGGACCGATCGGCAACCCGCCGTTTTTCCCCGGATAATGCCAAGGATTTTTTCGGCATCCGAGGAGCAAGACATGCCCAATAAAGCCACAGTTCGCGGTGTCCTGATGGACGCCACGCTTGCCCCCATTTCGGCAGGCAAGATCGTCGCGACGCTGAACGGGTCGGACATCTTCGATGGCGGCATCCGGATCGTCACCCAGAAAGTCGAGGCCACGACCGACGCGCAGGGCCAATGGTCCATGCCGCTGATCGTGAATGCCGAGGGCGACAATGCGGCGACGAACTGGTCCATCGAGGGTTTCAACCAATACGTCACCAAGGTGTTCGAGGCTAAGGGCCTGTTCATCGCCACCAGCCTTGCCATCGCCCTGGGCGATCTGGAAAAGACCAGCGCGCAGAACCTGAAGGCGGCCAAGGATGCGGGCGTGACGCGGCTGATCGTCGCCAGCAGCTATGCCGAATATGAACAGCTGCCGCTGAGCCAGCGCCGCGACACCGACATCGTTCTGGTGCGGGGAGAGGCCTGATATGCCATTGACCATTCTTGACGGCTTCGGAAGCGACCTGTTCGCGGGTATCACTGCCGTCCACATGGACGGCGCGCAGATGGATCTGCTGGATTCGCGCGGGGAATCCCTGATCGTGTCGCATGGCGCGGTGGCCCCTGCGGTGACGGCGCAGCCGACGATCCGGCCGGTGGCCCCGCTGATCGGGGAAAGCATCACCCTGACGCTGGGCACGGCCAGCGGCAGCCCGGCGCCGGTTGCCGATTGGGATCTGACGCTGGACGGCGTGTCGATCCGCAACCGTCTGGATCAGGGCGAGCTGACGATGGAGATCACCTCGCCCGGTGTCTATGCGCTGTCGGTCCGCTGGACGAACAGCGCAGGCACGGCGACCGCGACCAGCACCGGCTTTACCGTCGTTGCGGCGCCGGTTCCGGTCATCAACTACGATCTGCAGACCCTTGCCTATATCGACGCGGAAACGACCTTTGGCGGCACGGCGACGGATGTGGCCTCGGTCACGGCGCGCGGCACGGGGCGCTATGTCTTTGCCAAGACCGGCACCGGCGCGGCGATCCAGCGCGGCACCACCGGCTTCACCTTTGCCGACGGCGCCTATCTGCAATCGCAGACGCTGAGCAACCAGCCCACCACCGACGGGCTGTTCGCGGTCGCGGATGTGACGCTGACCCGCTATGGCTCGAACAGCGGCCAGGTGGTGGACGGCACGGGCGGTCATGTGAAGATCCGCGATGTCAGCGGGTCCTTGCAGATCACCGGCACGGATGACACCGCCGTGAACCTGACGCTGGGCAGCACCGGCTATGGCCGTCGCATGGTGATTGCGGCGCAGATCGACGACCTGCTGGATATCCTCAGCGGTCATGACGTGTCTGGCAATGTCGTATCGACCCCGCATGGCGGCATGACGGATCCGGCGCTGAGCCGGGTGATCTCGGGGCGGTATCTGGTCGGGACGCTGCACCGGCTGGCCATCGTCGGACGCACCGAGGGTCAGCCTTGGCCGATCACCATGCGCGAGGTGGTCGAGGATTTTCGTCGGGGGGCGTGACGGCCCCCAGACCAACCGTCACCTCGCTTGAGATCATGCCCAGCTATGGTCAAAGCGAAAACCGGCCCATCCCGGATGCGCTGGCACCTGCGCTGGATGCCTCGGCCACGTCGCAGTCCTATTACACCTATGGGCTGCGCGACAGCAGCGGTGCGGCGGTCGGCCCCTTGGGGGCGGGGCTTGCCGCCATCGACCAGACCAGAGCCGCGACGGGGTTCATGACCGCCGAGGGCTTGGGCCGGGTCTCTCCGGCCTACGCCCTGATGCAATCGCGCGCGGCGCGGCTGCGCGATGCAGGCGACACGACGCGCGGCATGGTGCTGGCCGATCACGGGTTCGGCGGGCGGATCATCGAGGAATGGAACCTCGACAACGCCAGCCCGCTGGGGCGCAACCAGCTTTACTGGATGCGCGAAAGCGCGCGGGTCGCGCAGGATATCGGCGTCACGCTGACCTGCCCCTATGTGCTGCTGTTCCAAGGCACAAGCGCCAAGGACCAGTCCGGGGCCAGCTATCGCGCGGCGTTCGATCTGGCGCATAATGCCACCGAAGCGCAGGCCACGGCGCTGTTCGGTCAGGCGCCGAAATTGGTCGTGGTGGTCAACGGCTCGGATGTGAACAGCATCGGCGATCTTTACGAGACGCCGGGCGTGCAATACCGCATCGGGCTGGATCGCGGCGGGATCATCGCGACATGGCAGCGCATCTTCCCGATCCGCGACCAGAACATCCACCCGACCGGCCGCACACAGGTGCTGATCGGCGAGACCTGCGAATGGGCCATTGCCGAAACCGAGGCCGGGCGGCCCTGGAACATCACCTATGAGGTCCAGAAATCCGGTGCCGTGGTGACCGTCCGTTTCGCCCTGCGCGAGGGCGAGACGCTGATCGACCGCGCCGGGCTTTACGATGCCTTTGGCGGGGCAGCCACCTGCCGCGATCTGGGCTTCGAGGCAGAGGGCGGCATCGTCTCGGCCATCGCCGATCCGGCGGGCAACAGCGTGACGATCACGCTGGCCTCGGCCTCGGCCAGCTGGCTGCGCTTTGCCCATCAGGTGCAGGACTGCACCGCGATGGTCGATGCGTCGGGGGTCAGCATGTCGGCGCATCGCACGACGCTGTTTGCCAGCCATACCCGCCCCAGCCGCTATGTCGCCGGTGAGAGCTTGCGGCGCGCCTTGCCGGGGTTCCGGGGACGTTTGCAGGGCGACAGCTTCATCCCGGAAGCGTAAATGTGAAAAATGGCCGCAGAGCGATCTGCGGCCATTCTGTGTTCGTGGCAGGGCTTAGCTGACCAACGCCCCCGGACGCTGGGCATGGCGCACGGCCAGTTTGCGCGACCGGCGACCGGCCGGGATCGGACGGGCCGGCGTGGCGACGAAATCGTCGCTGCGCAATTGCGGGAACAGCGAGAAGATCTCCTGACGCGCCTCGCGGTCGACGGCCTTCAGCGCCTCGGGGCCGGTGAACAGCGATTCCGTCGCAGCCCCGTTCGAGTTCACCACCTCATGCCGGTCGAACAGGAAGTGGAAATACTCGGCCTCGGCCACATCATGGGCGATGTCGATGCCGTCGATCTGCAAAAGCTGCTTGGCCGCGACCAGAACCTCGAGCGCGCCGAACATCTTCATCGCCACTTTCGAGCGGACCAGAACGCGGTGCTGCGGCGACACGAGTAGATCTGCGGTGGGCATGTCATTGCCCAAAGCGCCCGCCTTGATGCGGATCGGACGCAGCTTGGGCTGCGCCATCAGCGCGCCCTTGCCCATCTTGACCGAGCCGATCCAGCGGATCGGCTGCAAGCCATTGTCGCGGGTCACGACCAGATCCCCGGCCTTCAGATCCTGCACCGCGATCATGCCGCGATCGGTTTCAATCAGCGTGCCGGTGACGAAGCACAAAAGCTGCGCCGGAGGGATGGTCTTGGTGGCGCCCGTGTTGGGCTGAATGGTCAAAGCGGCGGTATTGACCAGACCGTTGACTGCAGGCGTCAAGATTGTCGTGACCACAGGCTGAAGCGCCGGAACGGCAGCAGTAATCGCATTCGCAATGCCCGAGATCGGCGCTGTCACAGTAATGGGACTACCGAAAGCGGGTGTGATTGTTGCAGTAATTTCAATATTTTGCTGATTGAAAGGTGTGTCGGTCACCATATGGGTGGTGGTGACCGGAGGCGTACCGGCGGTGGTCGAAAAAATATCGACCGTGCGCGGCAGGACATCCAGCGAAATGCTGAACGCCAAGGCATTCACATTCGCCGACACAGCGTCGATCTGCGCCGTCCCACGATAGGTTGCATCTGTCAGAATATCGGTGCCAGCCTGATCGTTCAGCGACAGGTTGGTGGTATCACCTGCCTCAAGCACGCCGTCTTCGGTCGGCTGCTCATAGCCGTCGAATGAGGTGGAAGGCCCCACGAAGTTGATCAGACGGGCCGACGGAACGGAAACGATCGATCCGTCCAGTCCGACATTCAGCACATTGGGGGGAAGAGTAGTGACAAAGGGCATCGTACTAAACCTTTTAGCAGACCAGGGCGACCCCGGATCGAATGGTTGAGAACGGATCGGCGCGTCATGCGACGACCTAAGCGCAACACCTCATGGTTGTTTTTGAGGCAAGCGATTCCCTTATGGGCGATTCTATGCCGCCGAGTAAATAAAATTTAAGCTAATATTCACATTTTATCTCAATGGTGTCGGTCGATCCCAGCCCGCATCAGGCGCATTCCCGGCAGGAGCGCGGTATCTGGATCAGCAAAAACCTGCCATGGTGGGATCTGCCTAAACGGCGGCCCAAGGCCAGTCCTTGGGACCGCCACATCTTGCACGCCATGGTTGATTGATCGCGACCACGCGATGTTTGCTGCGCAAATCCAGCCGTCTCATGCAATCTGCGGCTGTTCTAAACGCCGCTCAAAGACATAATATTCCATCGCCCGTGAAACCGGCGCAATCAACCGGACGTTCCAACCCAGCGAGAAAATCTCGTTGGAGAACCTGCTATGAACTCAATCATCTATCTTGTGGGCCTTGTGGTCATCGTCCTGTTCATTCTGTCGATGTTGGGACTTTCGTGATGGCGACACCCAGCATTCAGGACGCGACGGATCGCGGTTATGTCGATTGGGCGGCGATTTTCGCTGGTGCAGTCGTGGCCACCGGCGTCGCAGTCGTCTTCACAACATTCGCGGCCGCTTTGGGTCTTGGCTCGGTTTCGGTGGGCGAGGACGGGGGCATCAGCTTCTGGTGGCTGATCATCACCGCGCTGTTCGTCGTGATCTCGATGGTGGCGGCCAATGCGCTTGGCGGCTATGTCGCGGGGCGGATGCGCCGTCCGGTCGGCAGCGCCACCAAGGATGAGGTGACCGTCCGCGACGGCTTCAACGGCCTGGCCGTCTGGGGCGTGGGCATGATCGTCAGCGCCGTCATCGCGGCCAGCGTGATATCGGGCGGGTTGAAGACTGCGGGCAATGTCGCGCAGACCGCCGCCGAAGTGACCGGATCGGCCGTGGGCGGCATCGCGCAGGGCGCAGGCCAGCTTGCGGGCGGCGTCGTGTCGGGTGCGGGTCAGGCGGTCGGCGGGCTGGCGCAGGGCGCGGGTCAAGCCGCAGGCCCGGCGCTGGATGACATGCTGCCGCAGGGGATGCAAAGCAATCCGCTGGATTACATCACGGATCGGCTGCTGCGGGCTGATGGGCAGAACCCCGCCTCGACCTTCCAGCAGGACGCCGAAGCGAACATGAGCGACACGCAACGCCAGATCGCCGGGATCTTCGCCAATGTCATCCGCACGGGCGAGATTTCGGACAGCGACCGTGCCTTCCTGCGCGATCAGGTCGGCGCGCGCACCGGCATGAACCCGCAAGAGGTCGATGCCCGCGTCAACGAGGCCGTCGAGCAAACCAACCAGATCCGCGCCGAAGCGCAGCAAAAGGTCGACGAGGCCAAGGCCGAGTTGGAGCGGCTGCGGACCGAAGCCCAGCAGCGCCTAGACGAGGCCAAGCAGCAGGCCATCGACGCCGCCGAACAGGCGCGCGTGACCGGGATCCTGTCGGCCTTCCTGCTGGCGGCCTCGGCGCTGATCGCGGCGGCAGCGGCCTATATCGGTGCGGTCCGTGGCGGCCGTGACCGCGACGAAGGCCGCGTCTGGGGTGGCCTGTCCTATCGCCGCTGACAGCATCCATGGTCCCATCCCGATCCTGTCGGGGTGGGATCACCGCATCAGACCCGTGATGAGGTCGCGCGAACCGCTGAGCCAAGACCCAGGCGCTGATTAAACGATTGATCTGACTGGCGAACCCGGAAGGAATCGAACCCTCAACCTTGGACTTAGAAGGTCCCTGCTCTATCCAGTTGAGCTACGGGTCCGCAGTGGCGCAGTCATGGCAAAGCTTGATGGTTTAAGCAACCGTTTATGCCGCAGGATCCAGCGCCAAGGTCATATAGACGCTGTTCGGGTCCGCGCGGTAATCCCCAAACGGGCCGCATTCCACAAAACCGGCACGTTCATAAAGCCGCCGGGCAGGCAGAAACATCGTCTGGCTGCCGGTTTCAAGGCTAAGGCGCGCAATGCCAAGCTGGCGGGCATGGGCGATCAACCCCTCCAGCAGGCGCACGGACAAGCCGCGCCCGCGTTCCTCGGACAGGACATGCATGGATTTGACCTCGGCGTGATAGACCGACAGGCGCTTTACCGCGCCCATGCCCACGGCCCGCCCGCCATCGCGCAAGACGAAAAACGCGATATCGGGGTGCACCAGATCCTCGCGCGGCATCATATGGATCGATTCCGGCGGCGTATCGGCGTGCATGTCCATGGTATGACGGTGAAACAACAGCTCTAGATCCGGGGTCAGCGGGCTTTCCTGCACCAGCAAAAGTTCGGCTTGGGATGTCATCGTCGTTTCCTTGTCGCGTCGTGCGCGCAACCTAGCAACCCGCGCATCGGAAGCGAAAGGGGGCATTGCGGAAGCGGATGCGAAATAAGGACAATTCCGGCGGGTTTCTGCCCCGCAGGAAAAAATTCTTTTCTCTGCGACCCGGCCGCCGCGAACATGAATCCACCCTGTGCCGCGCCACGGAACATCCTTCGTTGCTTTTCGCCCGCGCCGGGGCGCAAGCGGCTTGCCCGGCGCGGCGCCCGTCGCTACCTGATCGTGGAACCGTGGAGGCGCGCATGTCCATCAGCATCCAGAACATGACCAAAAGCTTCGGAGCCACGCAGGTGCTGCGCGGCATCGACCTTGGCATTCAGACGGGTGAACTGGTGGCGCTGCTGGGGCCTTCGGGATCGGGCAAGACGACGCTTCTGAAGATCATCGCCGGGCTGGAATGGCCCGATGCCGGTGGGCTGAACGTCGATGGCCGCGACTGGCTGGGCCTTGCGGCACAGGACCGCCGCATCGGCTTCGTGTTTCAGCATTACGCGCTGTTTCCGCATATGTCGGTGCGTGACAATATCGCCTTCGGCCTGACCGTGCGCCCGCGGGCCGAGCGTCCGGGCAAATCCGTCATCGCCGCCAAGGTTGATGAATTGCTGCATTTCCTGCAGATCTCGCATCTGGGCGACCGCTATCCGGCGCAGCTTTCGGGCGGCCAGCGCCAGCGCGTGGCGCTTGGCCGGGCCTTGGCAATCCAGCCGACGGTGCTGCTGCTGGACGAACCCTTTGGCGCGCTGGATGCCGCCGTGCGCCGCGATCTGCGCGCCTGGCTGCGCGGCGTGCACGAAGAGACCGGCTCGACCACGATCTTTGTCACCCACGATCAGGAAGAGGCGTTCGAGCTGGCCGACCGCGTTGTCGTGATGGGCGATGGCCGGATCGAACAGATCGGCAATGCCGACCAGATCCATGACCATCCCGCAAGTCCCTTCGTCGCGCGCTTCATGGGCGCCACGATCGAACTGCCCGTCACCATCCGGGCCGGGCGCGTCGAAGCGCCGGGGCTGGACACCAGCCGCCTGCCCCGCCGCGCGCTGCCCGATGGTCCGGCGATGCTGTTCCTGCGGCCCGACGACGCCGTTCCCGTTGCCGATGCCAATGGCCGCTTTCATGTCAGCCGCTGCACCAGCAATGGCGCGATCCTGAGGCTGGACCTGACCGACGGCCAGACCACGCTGCCCCTTGATCTGCCGCGCCGCGCACCCGAGGCCAAGGGCCTGACCAGCGGCACCCGCGTCGCCCTGCGCGTCGAAGCTGGCGCGATCTTTTCCAACGGCCGCGAACCCGCCCGCCCCGTCACCGAATTCCCCCGCAAGGAGAAGTCCCTATGATCCCGAAACTTCGCATCGCCGCGCTGGCCCTGCTGTTGGGAACCACCCCCGCCATGGCGCAGGACAAGATCCTGAACGTCAGCTATGACATCGCACGCGAGCTGTTCGAGGCGCTGAACCCTGAATTCCAGACCTATTGGAAAGAGAAATCGGGCCGCGACGTGACCATCGACCAAAGCCATGCCGGATCCTCGAAACAGGCCCGCGCGATCCTTGAGGGGCTGCCCGCCGATGTGGTGACCTTCAATCAGGAAACCGATGTGGATGTGCTGGCGAAAGCAGGGTTCGTTGCCGAAAACTGGCGCGAGGCCTTCCCGAACGGCGCATCGCCCTATTACTCGCTGCCCGCCTTCCTTGTGCGCAAGGACAATCCCAAGGGCATCAAGGACTGGTCGGATCTGGCGCGCGATGACGTGAAGGCGGTGTTCCCGAACCCCAAGACCTCGGGCAACGGGCGCTATACCTATCTGGCGGCCTATGCCTATGCCCTGCAACAGCCGGATGCGACGCCGGAATCGGCGCAGGAATTCGTGCGCAAGATCATGGCCAATGTGCCGGTCTTCGACACCGGCGGCCGCGCCGCCACCCAGACCTTCGCCGAGCGCAATATCGGCGACGTGCTGATTACCTTCGAGGCCGAAACGCAGGCGATTTCCAAGCAATATGCCGATCAGGGGCTGATCTCGATCACGCCGCCGACCAGCCTGTTCGCCGCATTCCCGGTGGCCGTGGTGACCGAGAATGCCGAGGAAGACGGCTCGTTCGAGGTGTCGCGGGAATATCTGAACTGGCTCTATTCGCCGCAGGCACAGGAAACGCTGGCGGAAAACCATTTCCGCACCACTGACAAGGATGTGGCGGCCAAGCACGCGGCGGAATTTCCCGAAACCAAGCTGCTGACCGTGGATGATGTATTCGGCGGCTGGGACAAGGTGCAGTCCGAACATCTGGCCGATGGCGGCATCCTTGATACGGTCTTCGTGAACCGATGACCGCTGCGGCCATCAAGCCGAAACGCGTGCTGCCGGGCTTTTCGCTGAGCCTTGGCATCACGCTGCTTTATGTCACGCTGATCATCCTGATCCCGGTGGTGGCCTTGGTGCTGAAAGGCGCCGAGATCGGCCCCGCGCGGTTCTGGTCGATCATCACCGCGCCGCGCACGCTGGCCGCAATCCGCGTGACGGTGACGGCGGCGGCCTTGGCCACGCTGTTCAATGCGTTTTACGGGCTTTTGATGGCGTGGGTGCTGACGCGCTATCAGTTTCCCGGCCGCCGGATTCTGGATGCGCTGATGGATGTGCCCTTTGCGTTGCCGACGGCGGTGGCGGGCATCGCGCTGACCGCGCTTTATTCGGCAAATGGCTGGTTCGGCGCGCCGCTTGCATGGGCGGGGATCGAGCTGGTCTATACGCTGGGCGGGGTGATCCTTGCGATGACCTTCACCTCGGTGCCCTTTGTCGTGCGCGCCATCCAGCCGGTGCTGGAGGATCTGGACCCGGCGCTGGAACAGGCCGCGATGACGCTGGGCGCGCGCCCCTGGGCCATCTTTCGCCGCGTCGTGCTGCCCGCGATCCTGCCTGCGTGGCTGTCGGGTTCCACCATTGCGTTTGCCCGCAGCCTTGGCGAATTCGGCGCGGTGGTCTTTATCGCCGGAAACCTGCCCTTCAAGACCGAAATCGCCGCGCTTCTGGCCTTTATCCGGCTTGAGGAATACGACTATCAGGGTGCTGCCGCCATTGCGCTGGTGCTGCTTCTGTTCGCATTGGTGCTGCTGGCCGTCTCGAACTGGCTGCAATTCCGCGCCGCCCGCCATCTTGAGACCCGATCATGAGCGTCACCGCGCTGACCCATGCCCCCGGCCAAAGCCGCGCCGTGCCGCGCCTGCTGATCGGGCTGGCCTTCGTGCTGACGGCGCTGTTCGTCGTGGCGCCCATGGTCTTTATCTTCTGGCGCGCGCTGGCCGAGGGTTGGGGCGCCTATCTTGGCAATATCATGGACCCGCTGACGGTTCATGCCACGCTGCTGACGGCGCTGGTCGCGGTCATCGTCGTGCCGGTCAACATCGCCTTTGGCATCGCCGCCGCATGGGCCATTGCCCGCTTCCGCTTTCCCGGACGAAAGCTGCTGGTCACGCTGATCGAGATCCCGTTCTCGATCTCGCCCATCATTGCGGGGATCTGCTATCTGCTGCTTTATGGGCGGCAGGGTCTTCTGGGGCCGACGCTGGCTGCGGCCGACATCAAGGTGATGTTCGCCCTGCCCGGCATCCTGCTGGTCACCATGTTCGTCACCGCCCCCTTCGTGGCGCGCGAAGTGCTGCCGCTGATGCAGGCCCAAGGCTCGGAACAGGAAGAGGCCGCCGTCACGCTGGGCGCACGCGGCTGGCAGGTGTTTCGCCGGGTGACGCTGCCCAATATCCGCTGGGCGCTGCTTTACGGTGCGGTGCTGTGCACGGCGCGCGCGGTGGGGGAATTCGGCGGCGTGTCGGTGGTGTCTGGCTCGATCCGGGGACAGACGAACACGCTGCCCTTGCAGATCGAACTGATGTTCAACGACCTGAACACGACCGGAGCCTTCGCGGCTGCCTCGACCCTGACCTTCATCGCGCTGATCGTGCTGATCGTGAAGGCTGTGCTGGAAGGTCGCAGATGACGGGGGCCAGCTTGCGGGAATGTCAGTGGACTTGTGCCCCCGCCACGCCTTAGGCTTTGCGCTATGGACACCGCGCTGAAGGACAACCCGACCGCCTGCCCCGAACTGCCGAAGCCCCGCAGCTTCTGGCAGCGCATTGCCGATCGCATGGCGGCCATTCTGGGCGCGCGCCGCCCGGCGACGCCGCCGGAAAAATCCGTGGCCTTCACCATCGCCGTCATCGCGCTGGGGGCCAAGCTTGCCAAGGCGGACGGCGCCGTGGCGCGTTCGGAAGTCGCGGCCTTCCGCCGGGTCTTCATCATCCCGCGTGCCGAGGAAAAGAACGCCGCCCGCGTCTTTGATCTGGCGCGTCAGGATGTCGCCGGGTTCGACGCATGGGCGCAGCGCATCGCCCGGATGTTCCCGCAAGGCGATCCGGTGCTGGCCGATGTGATCGAGGGGCTGTTCATCATCGCCGTCGCCGATGCCGATCTGCATGATGCCGAAATCATCTTCATCGACGAGGTGGCGCGCATCTTCGGCCTGCCCGCCCAGCAGGTCGCCACCATCCGCGCGCGCCACGACCGGCGTCAGGGCTGCCCCTCATGCGAGGTGCTGGGCATTCCCGCCGACACGCCCCTGCCCGAGGCGCGCAAGCGCTGGCGCGATCTGATCCGCGAAAGCCATCCCGACCGCGCCATCGCCCGAGGCCTGCCGCCCGAGGCGATCCGGCTGGCCGAAGCCCGCACCCGCGCCCTGAACGAGGCATGGGACAGTTTCCGCACAATGCGTGGCGCGGCGTAAGGCCGCCGGGAACCCGCGACAGCCGGGGCCGGTTAAGGTGCAAACAGCCGGGACAGATCAGATGAACCGTTTCCTTGCCGCCCTTATGCTTGCGCTGCCGCTGACGGGGCCTGCATTCGCCATGGGCGACGCGCCGCCCGCACCTGCGGACCAGCCCGCGCCAGTTCAGGAACCTCCGGCCATTCCCGCGCCAGACGCCCCGGAAAGCCCGCCCGGTGATCTGGAAGCGGGGATCGAGGATTTCATGCGCAACATGCTGCGCGAAGCGCAGCCGCATCTGGACAACCTCGGCAATGATCTGGGCGGCATGGTCAGTTCGCTGGGGCCGGTCCTGTCCGAGATCGGCACGATGATCGACGATGTGCGCAATTATCAGGCGCCCGAGATGCTGGAAAATGGCGACATCATCATCCGCCGCCGCGCCGATGCGCCGCCGCGTCCTGAAATGGGGCCGAACCTGCGCCAGATGATGCGGCCGAACCCGGACACCCCGCGGGGTCCGGCCCCCGATCAGGACGCCCCCGACCAGAACGCGCCCGCGCGCGATCCGGCCAGCGAGATCGAGCTTTAAGGCGCGAAGCCCTCTACCCATTCGACCAGACGCGGCAGGCTTTGGCGCTTCAGGTCATAGGCGTCGACGATGGTGCGCCGCGCCTCGGCCCGCATGCGCTGTGCCTGCGGGTCACCCGACAGCGCGCGGATCAATGCGGCCTCCAGCGCGGGCTGATCGAAGAACGGCACCAGCCGCCCGTTTTCGCCGTCCCGCACCAGTTCCCGCACCGGCTCGGTGTCCGAGGCGACGATCTGGCAACCTGCCGCCATCGCCTCGGTCAGGGACCAGCTGAGGACAAAGGGATAGGTCAGATAGCAATGCACCCGCGCGATCTGCAAAAGCGACAGATACTGCGCGTAAGGCACGCGGCCCAGAAAATAGAGGCGCGACAGATCAAGCTGGCCGTCCAGTTCCGCCAGCATCTTGGCCTTCCAGCTTGGCGCGTCGGCGGGCTGCCCGCCATAGCTGACGCCATCTCCGCCGATCAGCACCACCTGCGCATCGGGCCGCGCGCGCATCACCGCAGGCAGCGCCCGCATGAAGCGGTGAAAACCGCGATACGGCTCCAGCGAGCGCGAGACATAGCTGATGACCTCATCCTGCGCCGTCAGCACGCGCCCATCGGGCAGTTCCAGCCGCGCCTGCGGATCGGGCTTCACCACATCGGTGTCGATGCCGTCATGGATCACCGTCAGCTTCTGGCGCAATTCGGGGGGAAAGCTGTCCGCCTGATAGCGCGTGGGGGCCAGACCGGCATCCGCCTGCACCAGCCCCTGAATCAGATGCGCCGAGCGGGCCAGCGTGGTGACGCGGCCTTCGTCGCTGTCGGGCGCGACCTCGGGGTCGAAGCCCACATCCTGACCGCGCGTGCGATACATCAGCTCGGCATAGACCAGCAGCTTCGCCTCGGGCCAGATCTCGCGCAGAAACAGCGTCTCGCCCCAGCCGGAATGGCCGAAGATCAGATCCGGCGTATAGCCGTGCTGATTGCGCAGCGCCCGGCAGCCCCGCGCCGCCAACCAGCCGCGTTCGACATATTCGGCATAGCTGCGGGCCAGACCGCGCACCGGGTTTTCCTCGGGCGCCTTGTAGCGCACGGTCTGGACCGGAGAGGGCCGCTGGTTCTTCTCATCCGTCAGCGCCAGCACCTGATGGCCGCGCGCGGCAAGCGCCGGGGCCAGATGCAGGAACTGGCCGGGGAAATTCTGATGGACGAACAGGATCTTCATGCCAGTTGCTTCAAGAATGCCGCGTCGATCAGACGGCGGGTGTAATCGCTGGCTGGCGCGTCGAAGACCTGATCGGTCGGGCCGTGTTCGACCACATCTCCCGCCTGCATGACCATGATCTGATGCGACATGGCACGCACGACGCGCAGATCGTGGCTGATGAACAGAAAGGCCAGCCCGTGCTTGCGCTGCAAGCCGCGCAGCAATTCGACGATCTGCACCTGCACCGTCATGTCCAGCGCGCTGGTCGGTTCGTCCAGCACCACCAGTTTCGGCTTCAGGATCATGGCGCGGGCAATGGCGATGCGCTGGCGCTGGCCGCCGCTGAATTCATGCGGATAGCGGTGCATCGTCGCCGGATCCAGCCCGACCTCGCGCATGATGTCCTGCACCAGCGCGCGCCGGTTCTGCCCCGGATCGACGCCATGCACGCCCAGCCCCTCGGCGATGATCTGTTCGACCGTCATGCGAGGCGACAGGCTGCCGAACGGATCCTGAAACACGATCTGCATGTCGCGCCGCAGTGCCCGCAAGGCCCGCCCGCCAAGGCCCGAGATGTCGCGCCCCATGTAAAGGATCGGTCCCTCGCTTTCGATCAGCCGCATGATGGCCAGCGCCAGCGTGGTCTTGCCCGAGCCGGATTCGCCCACGATGCCCAATGTCTCGCCGGCGCGCACCGACAGCGTGGCACCGTTCACCGCCTTGATATGGCCCACGGTGCGGCGCAACATGCCGCGCTTGATGGGAAACCAGATCTTCAGATCGCGCGTCGCCACCACCTCGGGGGCGTCGCTGGGGATCGGATCAGCGCGGCCCTGCGGCTCGGCGGCCAGCAGCATCCGGGTATAGTCGTGCTGCGGATTGGCAAAGATCGCCTCGGTCGGGCCCTGTTCCACGATCTCGCCGCTCTTCATGACGCAAACGCGGTCGGCGATGCGGCGCACAAGGCCCAGATCGTGGCTGATGAACAGCATGGACAGACCTTCGGCGGCCTTCAGCTCGGCCAGCAATTCCATGATCTGCGCCTGAATGGTCACGTCCAGCGCCGTGGTCGGTTCATCCGCGATCAGCAGTTCCGGGCCATTCGCCAGCGCCATGGCGATCATGATGCGCTGGCGCTGGCCGCCGGAAAACTGGTGCGGGTAATCGTCAAGCCGGGTTTCGGGGTCGCGGATGCCGACGCGGGTCAACAGTTCGATGATCCGCGCCCGTGCCTTCGCCCCCCGCAGCCCCTGATGCAGCCCAAGGCTTTCGGCCAATTGCCGTTCCAGCGTGTGCAGCGGGTTCAGCGAGGTCATCGGCTCTTGGAAGATGAAGCTGATATCATTGCCCCGCACCGCGCGCAGATCGCGCTCTGCCGCGCCGACCAGCTCGCGCCCGGCATATCTGACCGAGCCCTGCAATTCGGCCGCATCGCCCAGCAGACCCACCGTCGACAGCGCCGTGACCGACTTGCCCGAGCCGGATTCGCCCACCAGCGCCACGGTTTCCCCCTTGCCGACCACAAAGCTGACGCCCTTAACCGCGGCGGTGACCCCGGCATCCGAGCGGAAACCGATGCGAAGGTCGTTGACTTCAAGAACCGGCGTCATCGGAAGGTCTTTCTGGGGTCGAATGCGTCGCGGATGCCTTCAAAGACAAAGACCAGCAGCGACAGCATGATGGCAAAGCTGAAAAAGGCGGTAAAGGCCAGCCATGGCGCCTGCAGGTTCTGCTTGGCCTGCAGGGCCAGCTCTCCCAGCGATGGCGCGCTGGTCGGCAGGCCATAGCCAAGATAATCCAGCGCTGCCAGCGAACTGATCGTGCCGGTGACGACAAAGGGCAGCATGGTCAGCGTGGCGACCATGGCATTGGGCAGGATGTGGCGGAACATGATCTTGCGGTCGCTGACCCCAAGCGCCCGCGCCGCGCGGACATATTCAAAGTTGCGGGCGCGCAGGAACTCGGCCCGGACCACGCCGACCAGCGCGGGCCAGCCGAACAGGATCGACACCCCCACCAGCAGCCAGAAGCTGCGCCCCAGAATCGCAAACAGGATGATAATCACGTAAAGCGAAGGGGTTGATGACCATATCTCAAGCAATCTCTGAAACACCAGATCGGTGCGCCCGCCGAAATAGCCCTGAATGGCCCCCGCCGCGATGCCGATGGCCGAGCCGACCACCGTGACGATCAGCGTGAACAGGATCGACAGCCGGAAGCCATAGATCACCCGCGCCAGCACATCGCGCGAGGTGTCATCCGTGCCCAGCAGGTGGTTGCCATCCGGCGCGCTGGGGGCAGTGCCGACATTGTTTATCGTGCGGTAGTGATACGGGATCGGCGGCCAGATCATCCAGCCCTTGTCCACCGCCTCGCCCGCCACCATGCCGGTGGCCGCGGCCTCGGCGCTGACGGCTTCGGGATCGTCCCAGCATTCCTGCCGCCCGCCGGTGCGGATCAGGCATTGCACGCCTGGATCGGTATAGATCGCCTCGGTGCCGAAATCGCCGCCGAAATCGGTTTCCGGGTAGAACTTGTAGGCCGGAAAATACCAGCCGCCCTTGTAATTCACCACGATGGGCCGGTCATTGGCGATCAGTTCGGCAAACAGCGAGGCCACGAACAGCAGCGAAAAGATCACCAGCGACCAGAAAGCCCGCTTGTTGCGGCGGAAATTGCGCAGCCTGCGGCGGTTCAGTTCGGACAGTGCCATCAGCCGGCCCTTTTTTCAAAGTCGATGCGCGGATCGACAAGGACATACATGATGTCCGACAGGATGCCGACCAGCAGACCCAGCAGGCCGAAGACGTAAAGCGTGCCGAAGATCACCGGATAATCGCGCTGCACCGCCGCCTCGAAGCCCAGCCGCCCCAGACCATCCAGCGAGAAGATGGTCTCGATCAGGATCGACGCGCCGAAGAACACGCCCAGAAACATCGCCGGAAAGCCCGCGATGACGATCAGCATGGCGTTGCGGAAGACATGGCCATACAGCACCCGCCGCTCGGTCAGGCCCTTGGCGCGGGCGGTCATGACATATTGCTTGCCGATTTCGTCCAGAAAGCTGTTCTTGGTCAGCAGGGTCAGCGTGGCGAAGCTGGAGATCGTGGTCGCAAGCACCGGCAGCGTGATGTGCCACAGATAGTCCTTGATCTTGCCCCACAGGCTGAGGTCGGCGAAATTGTCGCTGGTCAGCCCGCGCAGCGGAAAGATCTGCCAGTATGACCCGCCCGCGAACAGCACCATCAGCAGCACGGCGAACAGAAAGGCCGGGATGGCATAGCCCACGATGATCGCGCCGCTGGTCCATGTGTCAAAGGGCGTGCCGTTGCGCACGGCTTTGCGGATGCCCAGCGGGATCGAGATCAGATAGGCGATGATCGTCGACCACAGACCCAGCGTGATCGAGACCGGCATCTTTTCCAGCACCAGATCGATGACCGAGATCGAGCGGAAGAAGCTGGTGCCGAAATCGAAGCGCAGATAATTGCCCAGCATGATGCCGAAGCGTTCCACCGCACCGATCTTTTCCTTGCGACATTGATCGCTGGTCAGCGCGGGTTCGCCCGTGAAGGCCGGATCGCAGACGATCTTGGCAAAGCCCATCTGCACCTCAAGCTGGTCCAGAAGTTCGGGCGGGATGCCGCGCGCGCCGGCATATTCGCTGTTCTGCGCCGGCGCGTCGCCTGCGCCTGCGATATTGCGGAAGGCATCGCCTTCGCCCTGCACGCGGGCGATGACCTGTTCGATCGGGCCACCGGGCACGAATTGCGTCAGCGTGAAATTGACCAGCATGATGCCGATCAATGTCGGAATGATCAGCAGCAAGCGCCGCAGGATATAGGCTGCCATCCGCCCCGTCTTTCCTTAGCCGTCTTTTGTTATGCCGGGGCCGCGCTTAACGCAGCACGCCCGATTGCTTCAGCTTTTCGGCCTTATCGGCGTCATACCACCAGAAATCAAGCTCACCCAGCGCATAGGGCGGCAAGGTCTCGGGGCGGCCGAACATGTCGTAATAGGCCAGCGTGTAATCGGCCTTGTACCATTGCGGCACCCAGAAGCGCAGCGCCCGCAGGCTGCGGTCCAGCGCCTTGATGACGGTATCGTTTTCTTCCTGCGTCGTGGCCTCGATCCCCTTCTGGATCAGCGCGTCGATGGCCGGGTTGGCCAGCCCCATCGGGTTGAACACATCGCCGACATTCTCCGACCCGAAGATCTGTTCGGTCCCGCCCCCGACCGAGAAGCCCTGCGGAAAGGCGTCCAGCACCATGTCGAAATCATGGCTGCGGGTGCGGTTGGTCATCTCGGCATCATCGACGCGGGAATTCACCGCATCGACGCCAAGCGCGCGCAGGTTCTGCACATAGGGATTGATGACGCGATCAAAGCTTTGATTGTCGTTCAGGATCTCAAGGCGCAGCACCTGCCCCTTGTCGTTGCGGCGGATCCCGTTCGGCCCGACCTTCCAGCCCGCCTCATCCAACAGCGCCGAGGCCGCGCGCAGATTGCGCCGGTCAAGCTGCGTCTTGCCGCCCGTGGGCTGGATCACCGCGTCATCGGTCAGGATGCCCGCAGGCAGGTCTTTCGCCAAAGGCTCCAGCAGCGCCAGTTCGCCCGGCGTGGGCGGACCCGAAGCGCCCAGATCGCTGTTGTCCCAGAAGCCATTGACGCGCGTATTCAGGCCATAGAACAGCGTTTCATTCGACCATTCGAAGTTGAAGACCGAGGCGATGGCCTGCCGCACGCGGATGTCCTGCCAGATCTCGCGGCGCAGGTTGAAGATCCATGCCTGACTGCTGGCCAGATCGCCATTGGGCGGCGTGTCGCGTTTCACCGCGCCGGATTTCACCGCCGGAAAATCATAGCGCGTCGCCCAATGGATCGAACTGGCCTCGTTGCGGAAGGTATAGACGCCCGCCTTGAACGCCTCGAAGGCGCTGTCGTAATCGCCGAAATACTCCATGCGGATGCGGTCGAAATTGTGCCGCCCGACATTGATCGGCAGATCCTTGCCCCAGTAATCGGGATTGCGTTTGACGGTGACGGACCGCCCCATCTCGGCCCGCTCGAAGACATAGGGACCGGAGCCAAGGAAGGGCTTGTCCGAGGATTGTTCGATGTCGCGCTTGTTCTGCATGAAGTCCTGGCGCGAGAAGACGATCTGGCTGCCGACCTGCTGGATCACGTCGCGGCGCGGATAGCCGGGCTGGAAAAAGAACTTGATGCGGTGATCGTCCAGCACCTCAGCCTTGGCGATCATCTTGGAAATGCCGGTGCGATACGACGAAAGCCCCTTGTCGCGCAGCAATTCGAACGAGAACAGCACATCATGCGCGGTCAGAGGTGAGCCGTCGGAAAACTTTGCCTCGGGGTGCAGGTTGAAGATCACCCAGTCGCGGCTTTCGGGATATTCGATCGTGTCGCAAATCAGGCAATAGGACGAGCCCTGTTCGTCCGCCGCATCATCCATCAGCCGTTCCAGCATGATGACCGACAAAAGCGGCGCGCGCCCGCGATGGGTAAAGGGGTTGTAGCTGTCAAAGCCGCCGATGGCGCTTTCCGAAATCTCGCCGCCCTTGGGCGCGTCGGGGTTCACATAGGGCAGATGCGTGTAATTCTCGGGCAAGGCGGGCGTTCCGAAGGTGGAAATCCCGTGCGAGATGATGGTGTCACCTGTCGGTGCGGCGGCGGGCTGCTGGTCCTGTGCCAGACTGGCGGTGGGCAGAAGCGCCAGAAGCGTCACCATCGGGGCATGTCGCAACATGTGCATCATCATCGGGTCTTGCTGGTCCTTGTCGTTCGGATGGCATGTGCTGCCGTCCGCTCAGGCTAGCAGCCATGTGCGGCGGTTCAACATGCAAATGCGTGATCCGGCCCGCGCAGGCGGACATGCGAAAGGGGCGTCCCCAAGGAACGCCCCTGCAATCGGCAGATGGCCGGATTATTGCTGCGTTTCCAGATAGGCGATCAGGTTCGCGCGCTCTTCGACCTTGGGCAGGCCGTTGAAGGTCATCTTGGTGCCGGGCGCGGCGGCCTTGGGGTTCAGCAGGAAATGCTCAAGCGCCTCGGGCGTCCAGTCGGGGGCGTCGGCGACATGCGCCTTCATCCCGTCCGAATAGCTGAAGCCGCCGATGCTGGCCACCGGGCGGCCCACCACGCCGTTCAGATGCGGCCCGACCCCGTCCGAGCCGTCCAGCTTGTGACAGGCCTTGCACTTGGCGAATACCTTTTCGCCCGCAGCCGCATCGGCCGAGGCCATGACGGTGGCGAAATCCGGGCCCTCATCGGCAGGCGCGCCGGCCTCGGCGGTTTCCGGCACCGGGATCGTATAGGCCTGTGCGTGGCCTTCGCCCTCGGCACCGTGACCCGAGGCTCCGACGTGAAAAATGCCCGACGCGGCCCATTTCATCAGCATCAAAAACAGCAGTGCGCCGATAAACGCTCCTGCCGCCTTTGTGACGGTCATCGTGTCGAACATGTCTGCGGCTCCCCCCTCATGGACTGTCCGTGGATGCCCATTATCTATGCGCTTTTGTTTTGACGGATCAAGGTATAGTTGTCGGCCCCGCATGGATCCGGGCGGCTGGCATGCCGGTCCCGCCATGGCGCAAAAAGGACTTCGTCATGACCAAGAACGTGATCGCATTTCAGGGTGAACCCGGCGCCTACAGCCATCAGGCCTGCCGCTTTTACCGCCCTCAGATGGAGGCCCTGCCCTGCCGCACCTTTGAGGACGTGATCGACGCCGTGCGCAGTGGGCGTGCCGAACTGGCGATGCTGCCGGTCGAAAACTCGACCTATGGCCGGGTCGCGGACATCCACCACCTGCTGCCGGAAAGCGGGCTGCACATCATCGACGAAGGCTTTGTGCGCGTCCATATCAGCCTGCTGGCCGTGCCCGGCGCGACCATCGCCGATGTGACCGACGCCATGAGCCATACGGTCCTGCTGGGCCAGTGCCGCGGCTTTCTGAAACAGCACGGCATCCGCAGCGTCACCGGCGCCGATACCGCCGGATCGGCCATGGAGGTCGCGCGCCGTGGCGACAAGACGCTGGCCGCCCTTGCTGCCCCCCTTGCGGGCGAGATCTATGGGCTGGACGAGCTTGCCTCCGAGATCGAGGACCGCCAGAACAACACCACCCGCTTCCTGATCATGGCGCGCCAGCCCGATCACAGCCGCCGCACCGGGATGGGCGGCAGCACGACGATGATGACCACCTTCGTGTTCCGCGTCCGCAACATTCCGGCGGCGCTTTACAAGGCGATGGGCGGCTTCGCCACGAATGGCGTCAACATGACCAAGCTGGAAAGTTATATGGTCGACGGAATCTTCACCGCGACGCAGTTCTATGCCGATATCGAGGGCCACCCCGAAGACCCGCATGTCGCCCGCGCGCTGGAAGAACTGGCCTATTTCACCTCGAGCCTGGAAATTCTGGGCGTCTATCCGGCCGATCCGCTGCGCGCCACGCAGATCGGCGACTAAGGCCGGATCGCGCGGTTCGACTGGTTGGCGGCGGTCTGTCGGCGGTCAGATCAGCGGCGGGCCGTCAGGTGAACTGCTCGGCCGCCAGCCGGTCGACGAATTCGCCGATGCGCTGCGCGAACTTGCGGTCAAGCTGCGTCTTGCCCAGCTTGGCCGTCTGCAACATCAGCCGCGCCTTCATGCCGCGCGGCTGGACATCCACCTCGAAGATCAGCCGGGATTTGGCGCGTGTCAGCGCGACGACCGTGGTCTGGATCTCGACGTTGAACTGATCGGACTGGCCGGAAAACACCATCTGTTCGCCGGGGGTGAAGCGGACCACCTCCAGCGTCAGGTCGCGCTGCTTGCCGCGCCAGTCAAAGGTGATCTGCCACGCATTCCCCAGCCCCGGCTGCGGCTTGCCATCGATTCGCCGCACCGCCGCGCCGCGCCGCAGCAAGACGCGTTCCAGACGGGGAAAGTCGCTCATGGCCCGAAACAGCACCTCGGCTGCAAGATCGGTATCCTGACGCGTGGAGAATTTCATCGTACACCGGGCGCTTCTAAGGTTTGATTTCTGATAACCGTATTCCAAACTTGCTTGCAAGGGCGGCGTCCGGGGACAGGTAAGCTTCCGCCAATGTCAATCTGTGGTTGCATAAAATCCTATATGACCGCATCAAGTCCAGCATGAACGCACAGCTTTTCTCCGCAGTGCAGCAAAAAACTTCTGCTGCGCTTGATCTTCGCATTCTGGCGACGACGGACCTGCACATGCATGTGCTCGGCTATGATTACTTTGCCGATGCGCCGACCGGACGGTTCGGTTTGTCGCGGGTTGCGGCGCTGATCGACAAGGCCCGGCGCGAAACGCGCAACTGCCTGCTGTTCGACAATGGCGATTCGCTGCAGGGCAATCCGATGGGCGATCATCTGGCCGAACAGGACCGCAGCGGCCAGCGGACAAGGCATCCGGTGATCGCGGCGATGAATGCGCTTGGCTATGATGCCGGCACGATCGGCAATCACGATTTCAGCTATGGCCTGCCGTTCCTGCGCCGGGTGCTGGAGGGGGCGGGCTTTCCGCTGGTCGCCTCGAACCTGAAGCTGCGCCGTCCCGCGATGCCGGTTGCGCCACATCTGCTGCTGCGGCGCCGGATGCTGGACCGCGCGGGCCGTGCGCATGATCTGGCCATTGGCGTTCTGGGCTTTTTGCCGCCGCAGACCATCGACTGGGAACCCGCCCTGCGCGGCGAGGCGCAGATCATCGACATCATCACGGCCGCGCAGGACGGCATCGCCCGGCTTCAGGATCTGGGCGCGGACCTGATCGTCGCCCTGTCCCATAGCGGCATCGGAGATCTGGACGCGCGCCCGATGATGGAAAACGCCGCGACCGCCCTGGCGGCGCTGCCCGGCATCGATGCGGTGATCGCCGGGCATACGCACCGCCTGTTCCCCTCGCCAACCCATCCCGCAGGTCCGGGCGTGGATCCCGCCGCAGGCACGCTGGCCGGCAAGCCCGCCGTCATGGCGGGGTTCTGGGGCTCGCATCTGGGGCTGATCGACCTTGTGCTGGAGCCTGTGGCGGACGCGGATGCGCAGCGACCCCGCTGGCGCATCGCGCAGGCGCAAAGCAGCACCCGCGCCGCGCAGGGGCATGAGGAAACCGCGACCGTCACCCAACCCGCCCTGTCGGCGCATCGTGCTACCTTGCGGCATTATCGCCGCCGCATCGGCTGGACCGATCAGCCCTTGGCCAGCCATTTCACGCTGATCGGCCATGATCCCGGCATGCGGCTGGTGGCGATGGCGCAGCGCTGGCACATGCGGCAGATGCTGGCAGGCTCGCGCTGGACGGATCTGCCGATCCTCTCGGCAGTCGCGCCCTTTCGCGCCGGAGGCCGGGGCGGTCCCGAACACTACACCGACATTCCCGCCGGGCGGCTGACGCTGCGCAGCCTGGCCGATCTGTATATCTTTCCCAACCGCATCTGCGCGCTGCTGATCGACGGCGCGGGTGTGCGCGACTGGCTGGAGCGCTCTGCCAGCCTGTTTTACCAGATCGTGCCCGGCGCGCAGGATCAGCCGCTGGTCGATCCGGATTATCCCGGCTATCACTTCGATCTGCTGGACGGGATCGACTGGAAGCTGGACCTGTCGCAACCCCCACGCCATGCCCCGGACGGGCGGCTGATCGCCGCCGATGCGCGGCGCGTGACGGCGCTGACGCATCGCGGCCAGCCGGTTCTGGACAGCGACCGCTTCGTGCTGGTAACGAACAATTACCGCCTGTCCGACAGCGGCCCCTTTGCGCAGGTGGTCGCGGGTCGTCCGGTGCTGGTCGATGGCCCGCTGCGCTGCCGCGACGTGCTGCACCGCTATGTCGCGCGGCGCAGACGCCTTGCCCCCAAACCCGGAAACGGCTGGGATTTCCTGCCCATGCCCGGCACCTCGGTGCTGTTTCAGACCGGCCCCGCGGCGCGCGCGCATCTGGCGCTTCTGGACCGCCCGGCCGAGGCTTTGGGTATTGGCGACAACGGCTTCCTGAACCTGCGCCTGCATCTTTGATCCCGGCAAGGCTTGCATCCCCCGCGCGACCGGCCTATCTAGGCCCCCGAGAGGTTGGCGCGGGTAAGCGCCTCGCCAACCCGGTCAGGTCCGGAAGGAAGCAGCCGTAACGAGACCCGCTTGGGTCGTTGTCCAGCCTCTCACCCACGGTTCTCCGCATGATCGCAACTGGCGATGTTCCCTGCGGAACCGCCCTCTTCCCGGCTTTGGACGTCCATGACTGAAACGCCCCGGATCCTCTGCCTTGGCGCGATGCTGTGGGACGTGATCGGCCACAGCCCCGTGCCGCTGGCCCTGGGCGAGGATGTGGCGGGCCGCATCCATCAGCGCCCCGGCGGCGTTGCGTTGAACGTCGCGGTCGCGCTGGCGCGCCAAGGTCTGTCACCCGCCATCCTGTCCGCCGTGGGCCGCGATGCGCCCGGCGATGCGCTGATTACCGAAACCCGGCGGCTGGGCGTCGTGACGGACTGGCTCTATCGCGACGGCCCCCTGCCCACCGATCTGTATATGGCGATCGAGGCCCCCGGCGGTCTGGTCGCGGCCATCGCCGATGCGCATGGGCTGGAGGCCGCGGGCCTGTCGATCCTGACCCCGCTGCGCGATGGCAGGCTGGGCCGCGCCGATGCGCCTTGGCGGGGCGCGCTGGTCATCGACGGCAACCCGACGCAGGACACGCTGGCGCTGATCGCCGCCGATCCCTGCCTTGCCGCGGCCGAGTTGCGCATCGTTCCCGCCAGCCCGGACAAGGCCACACGGCTGGCGCCGCTGCTGGCGCATCCCCGCTCGGTCTTTCACATCAACCGCGCCGAGGCCGAGGCGCTGGCCGGGCGTCCCCTTGCCGGATCGGTCGTGGCTGCCGAGGCCGTGGTCGCACTTGGCGCGCTGCGCGTGATCGTCACCGACGGCCCGCGCGCCGCAGCCGATGCCATGCAGGGACAGCCCACCATCGCCCAGACCCCGCCGCCACTGGCCGCCGCCCGCGTCACCGGGGCGGGCGATGCGTTTCTGGCCGCGCATCTGGCCGCCGAAATGGCGGGCGCTGCGCGTGACGCGGCGCTGACCGCCGCCATCGCTGCCGCCTCGGCCCATGTCACCGACACAGCCCATGTCACCGACACCGCCCATAACACCAACACGGCGCATGCCATCGACACCCCCGCATAACACCGCAAAGGACACCGCATGAAGGATCTGCTGGCATTCTCCCCCGAGGTCGAGGCCGCGCTGGCCACCGGCAAACCCGTCGTGGCGCTGGAATCGACCATCATCACCCATGGCATGCCCTATCCGCAAAACCTCGACGTGGCCCGCAAGGTCGAGGCGACCGTGCGCGACGGCGGAGCGGTCCCTGCGACCATCGCCGTCATCAAGGGGCAGATCCATATCGGCCTTGACGATGCGACACTGGAAGCGCTGGCCGCGACCCCCGGCGATCAGGTGATGAAACTGTCGCGCGCCGATCTGGCCGCCTGCTGCGCCATGGGCCGCACCGGCGCGACCACGGTGGCCGCAACGATGATCTGCGCCGCGCTGGCAGGCATCCGCGTCTTTGCCACTGGCGGCATCGGCGGCGTGCATCGCGGCGCCGAACTCAGCTTCGACATCTCGGCCGATCTGCAGGAACTGGCGCTGACCCCGGTCACCGTCGTCGCGGCGGGGGCCAAGGCGATCCTTGATCTGCCGAAAACGCTCGAGGTGCTGGAAACGCTGGGCGTGCCGGTCATTGCCTTCGGGCAGGATCAGCTTCCGGCCTTCTGGTCACGCGACTCGGGCCTTGCCGCGCCTTTGCGCATGGATGACCCGGCCCAGATCGCCGCCGCCGCCCGGATGCGCGCGGAACTGGGCCTCAGCGGCGGGCAACTGGTGGTAAACCCGATCCCCGAAGCCTGCGAAATCCCCCGCGCCACGATGATCCCGGTCGTCGAGCAGGCGCTGGCCGAGGCCGAAGATCAGGGCATCGCGGCGAAATCCGTCACGCCCTTCCTGCTGCAACGCATCTTCGAGCTGACCGATGGCCGCTCGCTTGACGCCAATATCGCGCTGGTCCTGAACAATGCGCGGCTGGCCGCCCGGATCGCCGCCGCTTAGGAAAACAGCGCCGGCAGATCGACCGAATCGCGGTTGCCCAGATTTTCCGCGTCGCCCTTCAGAAAACGGTCGGCGGCGCGGTATCCCGCCTCATGCATCGTGCCCAGAAGACCCGGCTCGGGCACCAGCTTGCTGCCCGCAGACAGCGAGGTCATCAGGCAATCATCCATGATCATATGCACCAGCACGTTCTTCATCGGCCGCGAATTCAGCCGCTGTTCGTCATGCAGACGCTTGACGAAATTGATGGCGCGCAATTCCCGGATCAACGAGGCGTTGAAGCTGATCTCGTTGATGCGGTCCTGAATCTCGGTCGGGCTTTTCGGCAGCACGTCGCGCAGCATGGGGTTGATGTTCACGATCACCACATCGCGCGGCAGATCGGGGCGAAACAGCGGAAACAGCGCCGGGTTGCCGGAATAGCCGCCATCCCAATAGGCCTCGCGGCGCCCGGTTTTGGGATCGTCTATCTCGACCGCGCGGAACAGCGTCGGCAGACAGGCCGAGGCGGTGATGGCATCCACCGTCACCTCGCTTTCGGCAAAAACGCGGATGCGGCCGTTGCGCACATTGGTCGCGCTGACGAACAGGGCCGGCCCCTTGCCGGTATCCAGCTTCGGATGCGGCATCTCGGCCAGAATCGGACCCAGAGGGTTGGAATAGAACGGCCCGTAATCATAGGGGCTGAATATCCGCGTCAGACCTTCCATCCATGCGATGGGCGACAGCATCTCGGTCAGGCGCTGAAAGCCGCGCGGCATGGGAAACATGGAATGCATCCAGCGCACCATGCGGTTGTCGCTGAGCTGGCTGACATGCGACCAGATGTAATCCAGATTTTCCCGCGCCGCCTCGCGCCCGACCTTGCCCGGCCCCTTGGCCAGACCCGCCGCCAAGGCCGCCCCGTTCAACGCCCCGGCCGAGGTGCCGCTGATCGCGGCAATCTCGATGCTGTCATCTTCCAGCAGCCGCTCCAGAACGCCCCAGGCAAAGGCCCCATGCGCGCCGCCCCCCTGCAGCGCCAGATTGATCCGTCTTGCCGTCACGAAAGCCTCCGCATCCTGCTTCGATCACTATATCGCTGCAACGCAGCATGGGAAGCCCGCGTTCCGTCAAAGGCGCAATGCAAAAGGCACGGCACCGATCCCCGGCGCCGCGCTCTGGCCTTCCTTGTTTTTCAAATACCCATGCAGACAGACGCCACATGCGGCGCGCGATCAGTCCTCGGCCTGCGCCTCGGCCCGCGACTTGCCCGCGACATCCATGGCCAGCGTCGCGGCCATGAAAGCGTCCAGATCGCCGTCCAGCACGCCCTGCGTGTCCGATGTCTCATGCGAAGTGCGCAGATCCTTCACCATCTGATAGGGATGCAGCACATAAGACCGGATCTGGTTGCCCCAGCCAGCATCGCCCTTGGCCTCGTGCTGGGCGTTGATCGCGGCATTGCGGCGGTCCAGTTCCTGTTGATACAGCCGCGCCTTCAGCGCCGCCATGGCATTGGCGCGGTTCTGGTGCTGCGACTTTTCCGAACTGGTCACGACGATCCCGGTCGGCAGGTGGGTGATGCGCACGGCGGAATCGGTGGTGTTGACGTGCTGGCCGCCCGCGCCGGACGACCGATAGGTGTCGATGCGGATATCCTTGTCGGGAATGTCGATATCGATATTGTCATCCACCACCGGATAGACCCAGACCGACGAAAACGAGGTATGCCGCCGCGCCGCCGAGTCATAGGGCGAGATGCGCACCAGCCGATGCACGCCCGATTCCGATTTCAGCCAGCCATAGGCGTTATGCCCGGACACCTTATAGGCGGCAGAGCGGATGCCCGCCTCCTCGCCCGGCGTTTCCGACAGCAGTTCGACGTTATAGCCCTGCTTCTCCGCCCAGCGGACATACATCCGCGCCAGCATTGACGCCCAGTCGGCGCTTTCCGTGCCGCCCGCGCCCGCATTGATCTCAAGGAAGGTGTCATTGCCATCGGCCTCGCCGTTCAGCAGCGCCTCAAGCTCTTTTTGCGCCGAAAGCTCGGCCAGCGCCTTCAGCGAGGCTTCGGCATCGGCCACGATCTCTGTATCGCCCTCGGCCTCGCCCAGTTCGATCAATTCGGCATTGTCGGAAAGCCCCGTTTCGATGCGGCGATAGGTTTCGACCGCGTCGATCAGGCTTTGGCGCTCGCGCATCATCTTCTGGGCGCGCTCGGGTTCCGACCAGATATCGCCCGCCTCGATCATGGCGTTCATTTCTTCAAGCCGGTGCGGCGCGGTTTCCCAATCCATGCGCTGACCGATCAGTTTCAGCGATTTGCGGATCGCTTCGATTGTGGCTTGGGTCTCGGCGCGCATGGGCTTTTACTCTCGGGGCTTTCGGAACGGATCAAGGCACGACTGATAACGCGGGTGGGCGCGGCTCGCAAGCCACGCCGCCCGCGCTCAGTACAGACCGCCCGATGACAGCGTGCCGAAATCGGCCTTCTTCGGAATGACGCGCTTGCGCCCGGTCGAGGTCGTCACCGCCTGCCCCTGATCCGATGTCCCCGAGGTGAACATCGGCAGTGTCGCCGGATCGATCCGGGCAAAGCCGCCATCGACCACCGCCGACAGCCCGCTGGGCGACTGGCCGTCGCGGAAATATTCGGCGATCACATTGTCGCCCTTGGCATCCGGTCCCAGCACCGCACCGGTAAAGCGGTCGATGTTGACGAAATGCCCGCCGGGCGGCACGGCGAAATCGGTGCCGCCATATTCCTTGATGACTTCCTTCATGAACTCATTGAACACCGGGACGCACAGCGTGCCGCCAAAGGCATCCTCGCCCATGGGGCGGGGCGTGTCATAGCCCAGATAGCAGCCCGCCACGATATTCGAGGTAAAGCCGATGAACCACACGTCCTTGGCGTCGTTCGTCGTGCCGGTCTTGCCCGCGACCGGCACCGACAATTGCACCCCGCGACCCGAGCCGCGCTTGACCACGCCCTCCATCATCGAGGTCAGCTGATAGGCGGTGATCGCGTCCATCACCCGTTCGCGGTTGGTCACGATCGAGGGCGCGGAACCAGCGGGCAGCGTCGGCTGGTTGCAGTTCACGCAACTGCGGTTGTCATGGCGATAGATGGTGCGGCCCATGCGGTCCTGCACCCGGTCGACCAGCGTGGGCTCCACCCGCTCGCCGCCATTGGCGAACATGGCATAGGCGGCGACCATCTTGAACAGCGTGGTTTCCTGTGCGCCCAGACTGTTGGCCAGAAACGGCGACAACTGGTCATAGACCCCGAAACGCTCGGCATATTTCGCCACCGTGTCCATGCCGATATCCTGCGCGATACGAATGGTCATCAGGTTGCGCGACTGTTCGATCCCGGTGCGCATCGGCGTCGGGCCATAGAACTTGCCGCTGGAGTTCTTGGGCGTCCACAGTCCTTGCGGCGTGTTCACGGTGATCGGCTCATCGGCGACGATGGTGGCGGGGTTGAAGCCCGAATCCAGCGCCGCCGCATAGACGAAGGGCTTGAAGCTGGAGCCCGGCTGGCGCTGTGCCTGCGTTGCCCGGTTGAAGACCGAGCTTTGATAGGAAAACCCGCCCTGCATCGCCATGACGCGGCCGTTGTTCACGTCCATCGCCATGAAGCCACCCTCGATCTCGGGGACCTGCCGCAGCGTCCAGCGGACGAAGCTGCCGTCGTCATCGCTGGTCATCTGCCGCACCAGCACCACATCGCCGACCGCAAGCAGATCCGAGGCCACGCGCGCTTTCGGGCCCAGACGGCCGTTCTCCAGCCGTTTGCGCGCCCATTGCACATCCTTGGCGGGCAGCTCTGCGGTGCCCTCCTCGCCCTCGATGCCCAGCACGGCGTCATTGGCGCCCAGCGACAGCACGACGGCGGGATACCAGCCCACGATGTCACGCGGCACCTGCGCCGAAGCCAGCGCGGCGCGCCATTTCTCTTCGCTGTCCAGCTGATCGGCGGCGATGGTCTGGCCGGTCCCGCGCCAGACGCCCCGGCCGCGGTCATAGCGTTCCAGCGCGCGCTGCAAGGCGCGGGCGGCCAGGGCTTGCAGGTCCGGCTCGACCGTGGCGCGGATGGCCAGACCGCCGCTGAAAAACTCCTCGGATCCGAATTCGCGCGACAATTGGCGGCGGATCTCGTCGGTGAAATAATCGCGGGGCGGCAATTGCTGCTGGAAGGCCGGGAAATCACCATTCTGGACCGAGCGCAGCGGCAAGGCGGCTTCGGATTTATACGCGGCTTCGGTGATATAGCCGTTCTGCCACATCTCATGCAGGACATAGTTGCGCCGCTCGGTCACGCGTTCCTTGGCGCGGACCGGGTGATAGCGGCCCGGCGCCTGCGGCATCGCCGCCAGCATCGCGGCCTCATGCGGGGCCAGATCGGACAGCGGCTTGTTGAAATAGGTCTGCGCCGCCGCGGCCACGCCAAAGCTGTTCTGGCCCAGAAAAATCTCGTTCAGATACAGTTCAAGGATCTGGTCCTTGGACAGCGACTGTTCCAGCCGGTTGGCAAGGATCAGTTCCTTGACCTTGCGTTCGACACTGCGATCCGAGGACAGCAGGAAGTTCTTCATCACCTGCTGCGTGATGGTCGAGGCGCCGCGCACGCTTTCGCCCCGCGACTTCACCGCCTGCACCAAGGCTCCGGCCATGCCGCGCGGGTCAAAGCCGTGGTGATGATAGAAGTTCTTGTCCTCGGCGCTGATGAAGGCCTGTTTCACCAGATCGGGGATCTCGTCGATGGGCACGAAGATCCGGCGTTCCTCGGCGAATTCGTCGATCAGGCGGCCTTCGTTGGAATAGATGCGGCTGATGGTCTTGGGCGCGTATTGGGCAAGCTGTTCATGGCTGGGCAGGTCGCGCGAATACATGAAGAAGATCGCGCCAACGACCAGCGCGATGAAAAACGACGCGGTGACGATCCATGAAAAGATCGCACCGAAAAACGACAAAACCACGCGCAGCAACGAACCAGCCTCAGGATTGATCTCGCGTCTCTATAGTTTGCCCCCGCCGCTGCGTCAAAGCAACATAAGGTCAGCGGCGCGAAAGTCCTGCGCGGATCGCATCGTCCTGCGCCCATGCGGCGATGCCGCGCACGATGGCCTGCGCGGTCTGCGCGCGCCATGCCGGATCGAACAGGTTCGCCCGGTCGCCCGGATCGGTCAGAAAGCCCAGTTCGATCAGCACCGAGGGGATGTCGGGCGATTTCAGCACCGAAAACGCCGCACCCCGGATCGGACGGCGATGCATGGCGATGCCCGCCCGGTTCAGTTCCGACACGGTGAACTTCGCAAAAGCCTCGGCGCGGGGATGGGTGTCCATGCGGGCAAGGTCCATCAGCACATCGGCGATCTGGTCATCGGTGCCTTGCAGATCGACCCCCGACAACAGATCATCCCGGTCATGCCGCATCGCCAGTTCGCGCGACGCACGGTCATCGGCCTGCGGGTTCCAAGTGTAAAGCGACAGGCCCGCCGCCTCGCCCGCCGGCAGCGCATCTGCATGGAGCGAGATGAACAGATCCGCCTTGCCCGCCCGCGCGATGGTCATGCGCCGTTCCAGCGGCACGAAGCTGTCATCGGTGCGCGTCGGGATTACCTCGAAGCCCGCGCGGTGCAGGATCTCGGTCAGTTCGCGCGCAAAGCTCAGCATCAGCGCGGCTTCATGGATCGCGCCGACCTGCGCGCCCGGATCGTGGCCGCCATGGCCGGGGTCGATGGCAATGCGCAGACGCCGCCCGGTATGGCGGTGCGGATCGCCCGGCGCGATGACCGAGGGCGTCGGCAGATCCCACAGCGCCGACAGGGCATTGCCGCGCGTGACGAAGTTTTCCGCATCGACGGGTTCGATATGCAGCCGCACCTCGGCCCCGCCAGCACCCGCCTGCGCGGGCTTTTGCTGGGCCATGCGCAGCGCGTAGGGGCCGGGCAGTTCCATGACCAGACGCGACCAGCCTTGCCGGAACCGGCCCCAGCGCAGCGCCGGGACCAGATCGCGCCCCGGCAATGCCTCGGCCGAACTGCCGGAAAAGTCGATCTCGCGGAAATCGACCACCAGACGGGGCGGGCCATCAAGGAAATAGACGCGATAGGGCACGGGCTGGCTGATGGTCAGCCGCAGATCCAGCGGGCGTGGCTTGCCCCGGTCCCGCCCCTCGGCGGTCAGGGATGAGGCCGACATGTCCACCCGCGCCAGGGCCGAACGCTCGGCCTGCGCCCAGGCGGGCACGGCCAGCAGCACCAGCAAAAGGGCGAAAAGCCATCTCATCGCACGGCCATGAAGGCAGCCAGACGATCCAGACCCTCGGCAATGTCAGCCGTCGATCCGGCATAGCTGAAGCGCAGCGTCCCTGCCCCGCGATGCGGGTCGAAATCCAGCCCCGGCGTGACGGCGACGCCCGCGCCCTCAAGGATTTCAGCCGCGAAAGCCAGACTGTCGCCGGTCAGGTCCGACACATCGGCATAGATGTAGAACGCCCCTTCGGGCGGCGCAATGCGGGTAAACCCCATCTGCGGCAGACGCTCCAGCATCAGGCGGCGGTTTTCGGCATAGACCGTCAGGTTCGCCTCGGCTTCGGGGATGCAGTCCAGCGCGGCCAGCGCCGCGACCTGACTGGCATGGGGCGGGCAGATGAACATGTTCTGGGCCAGCCGCTCCACCGTGCGGATCATGTCGGGCGGCACCACCATCCAGCCCACGCGCCAGCCCGTCATGCTGAAATATTTTGAGAAGCTGTTGATGACAAAGACATCATCCGTGACCTCCAGCGCGGTGTGAAACCCCGCGCCATAGTCCAGCCCGTGATAGATCTCGTCCGAGATGACGCTCATGCCCAGTTCCGCCGCGCGCGCGGTCAGCGCCGCCAGCTCATCCCGGCGCAGCACGGTCCCCGAGGGATTGCCGGGCGAGGCAAGGATCAGCCCCTGCGCCTGCGGCAGATCCTGCGGGCGCGGCTGATAGCGGTCCTCGGCGCGGGTGGGAATGCCCACCGGCTGGATCGACATGGCGCGCAGGATCTGGCGATAGCTGGGATAGCCCGGCTCTCCCAAAGCCACGCGGTCGCCGGCATCGAACAGCGCCGAAAACGCCAGAATGAACGCGCCGCTGCTGCCCGAGGTGACGATGACCCGCGCGGGGTCCAGATCCAGCCCGTACCAGCGCCGGTAAAGCGCCGCGATCCCCTGACGCAGCGCCGGAAGTCCCAGCGCCACGGTATAGCCCAGCGGATGATCCAGCCCCGCCGCCAGCGCCTGACGCGCCGCCAGCGGTGCCGGGGTCGAAGGCTGGCCCACCTCCATATGGATGACGCGGCGCCCGGCCGCCTCAGCCTTGCGGGCGGCTTCCATCACATCCATGACGATGAAGGGATCGACCTGCCCCCGGCGCGACTGTTTCATCTGACCCTCGGTATATCCGGCTTTTCTGGCGGTATCACAACTTGCGCGGGTCGGGTCAAGCGCCGCGGTCAAGCCCGCGTGAGGCAGGCCATGCGCCGTCATCGCAGCTTGCAACCGCATTCCTGCCGGGCGAAACTTCGCGCGACCATGAAAGGACCGACCATGAAAGCCATTCTGACCGCTGCGGCGCTTCTGACGACCACCCTGCCCGCGATGGCCTTCGACCCGGCCAGCATGTCCGACGCCGAAAAGGCCGCCTTCGGCTCGGCCGTGCGCGACTATCTGATGGAAAACCCCGAAGTGCTGGTCGAGGCGATCAACGGCATGGAGGCCCGCCGCATGGCCGATGAGGCCAAGAACGACAAGCTGCTGGTCGAACAGAACAAGGACGCCATCTTCAACGACGGCAAAAGCTGGGTTGGCGGCAATCCCGATGGCGACATCACGCTGGTCGAATTCGTCGATTACCGCTGCGGCTATTGCAAGCGCGTCAACCCCGAGCTGGAGGAGCTGATCCAGTCCGACGGCAATATCCGCTTCATCATCAAGGAATTCCCGATCCTGACCGCCGAAAGCGAAATGGCCGCGCGCTTTGCCGTGGCCGTGCAGCAGGTCTCGGGGCCCGAGGCTTACAAGAAGGTGCATGACGCGCTGATGTCGCTGAACGGTCCGGTGAACCTGCAAAGCCTGACGACGATCGCCGAGGCAGCCGGTGCCGACGCCAAGGCCGCCATCGACCAGATGAACGGCGAAGAGGTGCAAGAGGTGCTGCGCGCCAACAAGCAACTGGCGCAGGGCATGAACATTCAGGGCACGCCCACCTTCATCATCAACGGCGAGATGCTGCGCGGCATCCCTCAGGTCGGCATGAAAGCGGCGGTCGAACAGATCCGCGAGCAGGAAAGCTGATCGACGCGCCTTTTCAGTTGGCTGAGCAAGGCGGTCTGACATGGCAAAGTCCCGCAACCCGGGCGGGGCTTTCGATCAGATGACAGCGCGCGGCAGGGTTTACTCAGCCGCCTGCGCCGCTGCCTCGTCCAGTTCGGCGGCGCGCTTTTCCACCAGTTCGACGATGTGATCGACCATCTGCTCGTTCGTCATCTTGTGGTTCTGCTTGCCCGCCAGATAGACCATGCCCGCGCCCGCGCCGCCGCCGGTGAAGCCGATATCGGTCATCAGCGCCTCGCCGGGGCCGTTCACCACGCAGCCGATGATCGACAGGCTCATCGGTTGCTTGATGTGTTCCAGCCGCTTTTCCAGCGTCTCGACGGTCTTGATCACGTCAAAGCCCTGACGGGCGCAGCTGGGGCAGGAGATGATCTGGACGCCGCGCGTGCGCAGGCCCAGCGATTTCAGGATCTCGAAGCCGACCTTGACCTCTTCGACCGGATCGGCGGACAGGCTGACGCGGATCGTGTCGCCGATACCCATCCACAAGAGGTTGCCAAGGCCGATGGCCGATTTCACCGTGCCGCCGACAAAGCCGCCCGCCTCGGTGATGCCCAGATGGATCGGCGCGTCGGTGGCATCCGCCAGCTGCTGATAGGCGGCGGCGGCAAGGAACACGTCCGAGGCTTTCACGCTGATCTTGAATTCGTGGAAATCGTTGTCCTGCAGGATCTTGATGTGATCCAGACCGGATTCCACCATCGCATCCGGACAGGGCTCGCCGTATTTCTCCAGCAGGTGCTTTTCCAGACTGCCCGCATTGACGCCGATGCGGATCGAACAGCCGTGATCGCGCGCGGCCTTGATGACTTCGCGCACGCGGGTCGCATCGCCGATATTGCCGGGATTGATGCGCAGGCAGGCGGCGCCGGCCTCGGCGGCCTCGATGGCGCGTTTATAGTGGAAATGGATGTCGGCCACGATCGGCACCGGGCTTTCGCGGCAGATCTCGCGCAGGGCCTGCGTCGCCGCAACATCGGGGGTGGAAACGCGGACGATATCGGCCCCGGCATCCGCCGCGCGGATGATCTGGTCCAGCGTTGCGCGCACATCGCTGCTGTCGGTATTCGTCATGGTCTGCACGCTGATCGGGGCATCGCCGCCGACCGGCACGCGGCCCACCATGATCTGACGCGATTTGCGCCGGTCGATGTTGCGCCAGGGGCGGATGGGATTATGCGACATGGCGGAGGGCCTTTTAAGCGCGGGAAAGCTTTGCCACACAGATAGGCCGATGTGCGGCGGCGGGCAACCCGTCCGCCGCAAAACCGCCCGCGAATGCCGCAGGCGTGAGCCTATTCCTGAATGTTTTGCGGTTTGGGCTGTTCAGCCGAAGCCAGCGCGATCATCTGCGCCAGTTCCGGATCCTTCTTCGGATCGGCAAAGGCGAATTTCGAGGTCAGGGCTTCCGGCGACAGTTCGACATTCTTGACCACATTCGCCCCCGGCGCGGCAGGCCCGTAGGTCTGGCCGTTCACCGCGAAATAGACCGCGCCGGAATTGCCGGTGCGCAGGATCGGCGGCGATTCCAGCTTGGGCAGGCTGAAGCGTTCGCCCGCATCCATGGTCTTTTCCAGAAGAATCGTGCCATCGGCCGAGGTTACGCGGACCCATGCCGGACGGGCCGACAGGATCTCGACCGCGGGCGCATCGGGCGCGATCGTGCGCACGGCTGCGACATCCAAGGGCATGTCGGGGCCGAAGCGTTCGCCCATGTCGACCTTGCCCATCGCCACGGCGGGCGAGACGGCGGTGGCGGCGGTATCCGCCTGCGTCACGACGGTTTCGGGCTGCATCGCCGGCGCGTTCAGCCCCGGGTCAATGGCCGAGATCGGCCCGTCGCGCGCGATCAGCACCGGCACCTCTAGCGCCTGCGGACGATAGGCGCGGTCGATGCCTTCGGGACGCGGCAGGTTGACCTGCGCCGTCTCGATCGCTTCGGGCTCGGCAGCCTCTTGCACCGGATCCAGCGTGGCGATCACGCCCGGTGACTGTTCGCCCGGCGTCAGGTTTACCTTCTGCACCTCTTGCAGGACGGACCAGCCGCCATAGCCAAGCCCACAGGCCAGCAGCGCCATGACCAGAACCGAACCGATGGCGCGCGGCTCGATCGAGGACCACATGCTTTCGGGCTTGGGCAGAAAGATCGGATGCGGATTGGCCAGCGCCTCGGCAGGGTCGGACGGACGGCGCTGCGGCTTCGGACCGGCGGCCTGCGTCGACATGCCATGCGAGGGCTGAAAGCCCGATTCCTGACAGAAGCGGCGGAAGGTCCAGTCGCTGTCCATCCCCAGATAGCGCGCATAAGACCGCACATATCCCGCAACGAAGCTGGGCGCGTCGAAGGCCGAGATATCGCAATTCTCGATGGCGGCCACATATGAGGCGCGGATGCGTAATTCGCGCTGCACATCCAGCAGCGACTTGCCCAGCGTGGCACGTTCGCCCCGCATCAGGTCGCCCAGCCGAATATCCGGATCGTCAAAGCCCGGCGGAAGCCCCGCCTGCTCGTCATGATGCATTGGGGAACTCCCCCTCAGCCCGATCATCGCCGCCTTGCCCCATTTCTTGCCGCAACTTTCCGAATCAGAAAGGTGTCAGAACTTTATTAAGGCAAGGTTATCACGGCTGCGAGAGCATATCACCCCTCATCCGTCAGGCGACGTTCGCCGAACGGTTGAGCTTGCACATTGACCACAGGGCATCCATCGCCTTGACCAGCGCATCGATTTCCTTGGGCGAATGCACGGGCGATGGCGTGAAGCGCAGGCGTTCCGTGCCGCGCGGCACGGTCGGAAAGTTGATCGGCTGCACATAGATGCCGAAATCGGCCAGCAGCATGTCCGACAAAGCCTTGCAATGCACAGGATGGCCGACATGCACGGGCACGATATGGCTGCCGTGATCCATGATCGGCATGCCCAGACCGCGCAGGCGCATCTTCAGGATGCGGGCATTCATCTGCTGCTGATCGCGCAGCAACTGCCCCTCGGCGGTTTTCAGAAAGGCGATCGAGGCCGCAGCCCCCGCCACAACCGCAGGGGGCAGCGATGTGGTGAAGATGAAGCCCGGCGCATAGGACCGGATGGCGTCGCACATCTTGGCCGAGGCCGCGATATAGCCGCCGAACACCCCGAAGGCCTTGCCCAGCGTGCCGTTGAAAATGTCGATGCGGTCCTGCAGGCCGTCGCGTTCGGCCACGCCGCCGCCGCGCGGACCATACATGCCGACAGCATGCACCTCGTCCAGATAGGTCAGCGCGTTGAATTCATCGGCCAGATCGCAGATCGCGGCGATGGGACCGAAATCGCCATCCATCGAATAGATCGATTCAAAGGCGATCAGCTTCGGCGCGCTGGGATCGTCGGCCTGCAACAGTTCGCGCAGATGCGCCACGTCATTGTGGCGGAAGATGCGCTTGGCGCCGTCGAAACGCTTGATCCCCTCGATCATCGAGGCGTGGTTCAGCGTGTCGGAATAGATGATCAGGCCGGGAAACAGCTTGCGCAGCGTCGAAAGCGTCGCGTCATTGGCGATATAGGCGCTGGAAAACACCAGCGCGGCTTCCTTGCCGTGCAGATCGGCCAGCTCACCTTCCAGCCGCTTGTGATAGACCGTGGTCCCCGAGATATTGCGCGTGCCGCCCGACCCTGCGCCGGTGGCGTCCAGCGCCTCGTGCATGGCGGCCAGAACCACCGGATGCTGGCCCATGCCCAGATAGTCATTGCCGCACCAGACGGTGATCTGGCTTTCCGAGCCGTCGGGCCGCGTCCATGTCGCATGGGGATAGGCCCCCTTGCGGCGTTCGATGTCGATGAACGTGCGATAGCGACCTTCTTCATGCAACTTGCCGATGGCCTGGTCGAGGGCGGCATTATAATCCATCTGGCTCCCTTGCCTTGCTTGAACTTGGTCGCTTGGGGGATCATGGTCCCACGGGTCATGCTTAGATACGCGGCAGGGCAGGAAAAAAACAGGGTCAAAATGTCGCAATACGACCATGGGAGCATGGTATTAGCCCGACCCAAACGCTCAGGAAAGTTGGAAAATGCAGGATAATTCCCGGATCGACGAAGTTCTTTCAACGCTGGACAAGGAATTGCCGCAGGCCTTGGAGCGTCTGATGGACTTCCTGCGCATCCCGTCGATTTCGACCGATCCGGCGCATAAGGGCGATGTGCGCGCGGCGGCGGACTGGCTGTGCGCCGAGCTTTCGGGGCTGGGATTTCAGGCCTCGGTCCGCGACACGCCCGGTCATCCGATGGTCGTCGCGCATTCGCCCAAGGGCCAGCGCCGCAGCCTGCTGTTTTACGGCCATTACGATGTGCAGCCGGTCGATCCGCTGAACCTGTGGGACCGCCCGCCCTTCCAGCCCGAACTGCAGGACACGCCCGCGGGCCGCGTCATCCGTGCGCGCGGCGCGGCCGATGACAAGGGCCAGTTGATGACCTTCGTCGAGGCGTTCCGGGCGTGGAAGACCGTGCATGGCAGCCTGCCCACCGATCTGGTGCTGCTGTTCGAGGGCGAGGAGGAATCGGGTTCGCCCAGCCTGCAACCCTTCCTGCGCGACAACGCGGATGAGCTGCGCGCCGGGCTGGCGATGATCTGCGACACCAGCATGTATTCCGACGGCCGCCCCGCCATCACCACGCAGTTGCGCGGATTGTATGGCGAGGAAATCACCATCCACGCCGCCGATCGCGACCTGCATTCGGGCAGTTTCGGCGGGCTGGCGGCGAACCCGATCCAGATCCTTGTGAATGCGCTGTCGACGGTGAAGGACGACACCGGGCGCATCACCCTGCCCGGCTTTTATGATGGCGTCCCCGAGCTTTCCAACGAGTTGCGCGCCGATTGGGAGGATCTGGGCTTCGATGCGGGCGATTTCCTGTCGCGTGTCGGGCTGAAACATCCCATCGGCGAACGGGGCCGCACCGGGCTGGAGATGGTCTGGAACCAGCCGACCTTCGAAATCAACGGCATCACCGGCGGCTATACCGGCGAAGGCTTCAAGACCGTGCTGCCCGCCGAGGCCCGCGCCAAGGTCAGCTTTCGCCTGACCGGCACGCAGGATCCCGATGCGATCCGGGCAGCGTTTCAGGCCCATATCCGCGCGGCCCTGCCCGCAGATTGCCGCGTCGAATTCCACGGCCACGGCGCCAGCCCCGCCAGCCGCATGGACATCACCGATCCGGCCTTTGCCGCAGCCAAGGCCGCGCTGTCTCAGGAGTGGGGGCGCGAGGCGGCCTATATCGGCGCGGGCGGCTCGATCCCGATTGCGGGGGATTTCAAGCAGATCCTTGGCATGGATTCGATGCTGATCGGCTTTGGCCGCGACGATGACCGCATCCATTCGCCGAATGAGAAATACGATCTGGAAAGCTTCGCCAAGGGCGCGCGCAGCTGGGCGCGGATTCTGGCGGCGCTGGCCTGACAACCATTGCCCCGGCCACCGAGGGTTCGGCGGCCGGGGCCATGACGCCCGCGCTTACTGCACGACGCTGGCGCGGTCCACGTCGATATCGACCGGACGGCTTCTGTGCACGTCAACCTCGCCCTGAAGACGAATGGTGGTGTTTTCGTTCACATCGCCCATCGGGAAATCATCGTCGTCGATCTCGACCTGAATTTCGCCGGTGCCATCGCTGAACATATAGGTCTCGTTCTTCAGCTTGCGGATCAGGCGGCCTTCCAGCTGCACATCCGTGTCGTCCTTGGGCTCGGCCAGGATCTGCTGCACGGTCATGGTGGTGTATTTGCCGTTCTCGGGCGTGGCCACATCGGACGGCCCGCTGTATTGCGCCTGCGCCATGGTGGCAAAGCCTGCAACAAGCGCGGCGGTCAGAACGGTGGTTTTCATCGCGGTCTCCTGTTTTTTGTCACGAGGGGCGCGCTGAAATGGCGCGCTTCGGGTGACATGATTATCAGACCCAACCTGACAACCCGCTGGCAGGATCCGTCAGATTGCGGACAACCGGGGATTTTTGGCAAAGAACGCAGTTGTCGCTGACCCGCCCGCCGTCAGTGCTGCGCTCCGTAAGCCGGACGCAAACGGCTGATGTCGAAGACCTTGGGGTCGACGCGGGTCGGATCGCCGGTGATCAGGTCGGCCATCAACTGCCCCGCGCCCGGACCGATGCCGAAGCCGTGACCCGAAAAACCCGAGGCGACATGCAGCCCCGGCACCGTATGCACCGGGCTGATGACCGGGATCGCATCGGGCGTGGCATCCATGACGCCCGCCCATTCCCGCCTGAGTTTTGCCTTGGCAAAGCCCGGAAAGGCGCGGGTCAGGTTGCGCAGCGCTTGCCGGGCAAAGCCGGGATAGGGCGCGGGATCCATCACCCGGACCGCCTCGAACGGGGTCGTCTGATCGGGCTGCCAGGACCGGCGGCGCAGCAGATCCTGAACGAAGCTGCCATTCACCCGCAGGCTGAGTTCGCGCCACGAGGTCAGGAAGGTCGGCAGGAATTCGGTCAACAGGCGGAAATGATCCGGCGTCAGCGGCGCAAGGTTCTTGTTGCGCACCGCCACGGTAAAGCCCCCGTCCAGACGCTTGCGATAGGCGAAATCGCCCGCGCCGACCGGCATGTCGGTCAGGCCCTCGACGCCATCGACACAGGCTACCGGACCGATCAGCTTCAACTGCGGAAAATCCAGCCCCATATTGCACAGAAACAGCCGCGACCAGATACCGCCCGCCACCACCACCGTCTGACAGCGGACCGCGCCACGTTCGGTCACCACGCCGCTGATGCGCCCGGCCGAGGTCTCGACCGCGCGCACCGCACAGCCTGTCACGATGGCCGCGCCCTTGTCGCGCGCCGCCTCGGCCATGGCGGGAACGGCGATCCATGGCTCGGCCCGCCCGTCCGAGGCCGTGTGCAGCACCCCCAGCATGCCGCCATTCTGGCCGGGCAGCTTGTCGGCGATTTCGGCAGCGGACAGCATCCGCGCATCCAGACCGTGACGGCGGCCGATCTGTTCCCATGCCTGCCAGCCCCGCAGATCGCGCTGATTATAGGACAGATAGCAGATGCCCGTGCGCCGCCAGCCGGTCTCGCGGCCGATGCGGGCATTCATCTGCGACCACATCTCGACCGAGTGCATGCACAGCGGCAATTCCCGTTCGTCGCGGCCCATCTGCCGCGTCCAGCCCCAGTTGCGGCTGGACTGTTCGCCCGCGATCACGCCCTTTTCGCACAGCACGACCGAGATGCCACGCTCGGCCAGTTCCAGCGCCGTGGTGACGCCGACGATGCCGCCGCCGATGACCACGACATCGGCCTGCGCGGGCAGATCGGCATCGCCGCGGAATGGCGTGACGGGAATGGAAAGCGTGGTCATGGCTGGCTGCTGGGCCTATCGAAGGGGGCGGGGATCATTGCCAGTCCGCGCCGGTTTCAAGAACGAAATGGTCGTCAGAGATCTGCGTATATTGCCGGACCGGATGGCGGTAATCGGGCGCGCGCACCGGGCTGCGCAGCTCGGACGCGGCAATGGCCGCGCGCTGGTGACGCCGGGCCGGATCGGGGACCGGAACCGCAGACAGCAAGCGCCGGGTATAGGGATGGCGCGGGTCTTCAAAAATCGCGGCGCGGGGGCCGATCTCGACGATCTCGCCCAGATACATCACCGCGATCCGGTGGCTGATGCGTTCCACCACGGCCATGTCATGACTGATGAACACGAAGCCCAGACCCATTTCCTGCTGCAGGTCCATCATCAGATTGACGACCTGCGTCTTCATCGTCACGTCAAGCGCCGAGACCGCCTCATCGGCGACGATGACCTTGGGCTTCATGACAAGGGCGCGGGCCACGCAGATCCGCTGGCGCTGCCCGCCCGAGAATTCATGCGGATAGCGCGATGCCATTTCGGGTTTCAGACCGACGCGCAGCAGAAGCTGGGCCGCGATCTCGCGCTGCTGGGCCGCCGTGGCGCTGCCATGGATGCGCAGGGGTTCGGTGATGGCATCCCCCACGCGCAGGCGCGGGTTCAGGCTGGCATAGGGATCCTGAAAGATCATCTGGATGTCATGCGCCCGCTGGGCCACCGGGATCGTCGACAGCTCGCGCCCGTCCAGCATCACCCGCCCGCTGTCGCGCGGGTGCAGCCCGGTCACCAGCTTGCCGGTCGTTGATTTACCGCAGCCCGATTCCCCGACGATGGACAGGGTTTCGCCGCGCCGCAGGGTGAAGCTGACGCCCTCGACCGCGTGGACACGCGCGACCGTGCGTTTCAGAAGCTTGCTTTCCACGACGAAACGCTTGGACAGATCGCTGACCTCCAGCAGGCTGGGGGCATCGGCGCGCAGCGTGTCGGGCCGGGCCTCGGGCACACCAAGCTGGCCGCTGGCCATGTCAAAGACCGGATAGGGCACCGGCCCCGCCTGCCCCGCCATCGACCCCAGACGCGGCACCGCCGACAGCAGCGCGCGGGTATAGGTCTGCGCGGGATGGTCAAAGATCTGCGGCGTGGTCCCGGTTTCGACCGCATCGCCGTGATACATCACCAGCGTCCGGTCCGAGACCTCGGCCACCACGCCCATGTCATGGGTGATGAAGATCACGCCCATGCCGCTTTCGGCCTGCAATTCCTTGATCAGGTCCAGCACCTGCGCCTGAATGGTCACGTCCAGCGCCGTCGTCGGCTCATCGGCGATCAGCAGCTCGGGCTGGCAGGCCAGCGCCGCCGCGATCATCACGCGCTGGCGCATGCCGCCGGAAAACTGGTGCGGGAAATCGTCATAGCGGCTTTTGGCGGACGGGATGCGCACCCGGTCCATCATCGCCAACGCCTCGGCCCGGGCCTGCGCAGGGCTGACGCGGCGATGCATCAGGATGGATTCCGCGATCTGCGCGCCAATGGTCATGACCGGGTTCAGCGAGGTCATCGGCTCTTGAAAGATCATCGAGATGCGGTTGCCGCGGATCCGCTGCATCTGCCGTTCGTCCAGCGTCAGAAGGTCGGTGCCGCGAAACAGCACCTGCCCGGACACCCGCGTGCCGTCGCGCGGCAGCAATTGCATCAGCGCCATCGAGGTCACGCTTTTGCCCGAACCGGATTCGCCAACCACGGCCAGCGTCTCGCCCGGATCGACGCCAAAGCCGACCTTGCGGACGACATCGCCCCATTGCCCGTCGCGGCGAAAGCCCACGGTCAGATCCCTGACCCGCAACAGCGGTTGCCGGGCGGTCGTATGGTCCTGCGTCACGGTCATGCGCCCGCCCCCCGTCTTGGATCGAATAGCTGCCGCAGATGGTCGCAAAACGCGTTCAGCACCAGCACCAGCAGGATCAGCGTCAGGCAGGGCGCCAGCAGCAACCACGGCTCTTGCGCAAAGGTCGACCGCGCGCTGCCGATCATCGTGCCCAGCGAGGGCTGCGGCGGCAGCACGCCCAGCCCCAGAAACGACAGGCCCGATTCCAGAATGACCGACATCACCACCACGAAACTGAACTGCACGAACAGCGGACCGGCGATGTTTGGCAGGATGGTGCGAAAGATGATGCGATGCGCCGGTGCGCCCATCAGTTTCGTCGCATTGACGTAATCCTGCCCCCGCACCGTCATCACGCTGGCATGGGCCACGCGGGTGAAGCTGGGCACAAAGACCAGCGCCAGAACCGGCACCAGCGTCGTGGGCCCTGCGCCGTAAAGCGTCGCGGCCAGCATCGCCAGCAGCAGCGGCGGAAAGCACAGGATCACATCCATGATGCGCATGGCCATGGTCTCGGACAGGCCGCGCACATAGCCCGCGACGACGCCGATGGACACGCCGATGGCCGCCGCGATCAGCGCCGCCCCGCAGGAAATCAGGATGGCCGAGCGCAGCGCATGGATCAGCCGCGCCAGCAGATCGCGGCCATATTCGTCCTGCCCCAGCAGATGCGCGGATGACGGCGGCGCAAAGCGCGCGGCCACATCCATCGCCAGCGGATCGGCCAAGGGCAGCAATGGGCCCAGAAACGACACCAGCAGGATCGCCAGCAGCAGCACGCCCGAGGGGCTGGAAAACGCCTGTTTCATTTGCGCACCCTTGGGTCGGTGATGCCATAGATGATGTCGACCAGCAGGTTCAGCCCGATATAGAAGGCCGACACCACCACGATCACGCCGGTCACCACCGGGTAATCGCGCGCGTTCACCCCGGCGACCAGCATGGCCGACAGGCCGGGCCAGTTAAAGACGGTCTCGACCAGCACGGTCCCGGCCAGCAAACCGCCCAGTTGCAGCGCAAAGACGGTGATGACCGGCATCAGCGCATTGCGCAGGGCATGGCGTATGACGACGCGGCGATGCGGCACGCCCTTGGCCCGCGCGGTGCGGATGAAGTCCAACGGCAGCACATCCATCATCGAAGCGCGGGTGATGCGAAAGACAATGGCCGAAAGCCCGATGGCAATGGTCGCGGCAGGCAGGATCAGCAGCGTCAGATGCCGGCCCGGATCGCGCGAAAAGGGCGCGAAGCCGCCCGCGGGCAGCCAGCCCAGCACCTGCGCAAACAGGATCACCAGCAATGTGCCCAACACAAAGACCGGCACCGATTGCGCGGTCCCCGCAACCAGCGCCGCGCCGCGCGAAAAGCGCCCCTTGGGCCGCAGCGCCGACAGGACGCCCGCCGGAATGCCGATCAGCAGGCTCAGCAGACCCGCCGCCGCGATCAGTTCCAGCGTGCGCGGCAGGCGGCGCATCACCTCGGCGCTGACCGAACTGCCATCGACCATCGAACTGCCCAGATCGCCGTTCAGGATGCCTTTCAGGTTCAGGACATATTGTTCAGCCAGCGGGCGGTTCAGGCCAAGCTGCTCGCGAAGCATGTTGACCATCAGCGGATCGGGCGAGCCGCCATCCTGCGACAACAGCAGCTCGGCCGGATCGCCGGGCACAAGGTGAATCGACAGAAACACAAGCGAGACCACGACCCAAAGCATGATCAAGCTTTGCGCCACGCGTCGGACAAACCATCCCATCATGCCGCCTTTCGTGTTGTGGCTTGGCAGAGCGCCCGCCCCGGCAGGTTCGTCACGCCAGTTTCAGCTGATCGAACAGCACCGAGGAGAAGGGCGACACCTGATTGGGCAGCATCTTCAGATCCTGCACCTTGGCATTCGTCGCAAATCCGGTCGCACGGTAGCAGATGCCGCAGAAGCTGGTGGCCTCCAGCACCGTCTGATCGACCTGCCGATAGGTTTCGACCCGCTGGGCCTGATCCATCTCGGCCCGGCCCTTGGCCAGCAGATCGCTGAGGCCCTCGACCTTAAAATTGCGGCTGCGCAGATAGGTGGGCGCCTGCGATGGATCGACCAGCGTGGCCACCGCATCCGGATCCAGATTGTCCAGCCCGATGCCCTGCACCGCGAAATCGCCCGCGCCCTGATTGCCCAGATTAACCCGCGTGGCCCAGTCGGGCATGGTCAGGTTCACCGTGATGCCGATCTCGGCCAGCTGCGCCTGCACCAGAACGGCGGTGTCGCGATGCATCGTATATTGCGAGGTCGACAGCAGATTGACCTGCAACCCGCCTTCATGCCCCGCCTCTTTCAGAAGCGCCTTGGCGCGTTCCGGGTCATAGCCCCAGAAATTCGCCTGATCGTCATGGTGATAGGGTGTCCCGGACACGCGCGGCAGGCCCTTCATCTCGGCGCCGAAGCCGAAAAAGATCGACTGCACGAATTCATCGCGCCGCAGGCCGAAGGCCACCGCCTGCCGGACACGGGGATCGGCAAAGACGCCGGTGCCGTTGAAGCTGAGATACATGAACGCCCCGGCATCGACCTTGTGCAGCGCCAGCGCGCTGTCGCCGTCGATGGCCTGCATGGCCGACCACGGCACGTAGTCGATCAGATCGACATCGCCCGCCGTCAGGGCCGCGACCCGCGCGCTTTCATCGACATAGGGGGTGACGGTCACGCCCGACAGCGCAGGCAGGCCGGGCTTGAAATAGTGTTCATTCGGCTCAAGCTCGATCGCCACGCCCTTTTCGGCATAGGCGATGCGATAGGGACCGGCGCCGATGCCCTGATCCTCGGCATCGGTCGACCCGGCCTTCAGGATCGACAGGAACGGATAGGTCATCAGCGCGGGCACGGTCGCCAGCGGGCCATCGGTCGTCAGGCGGAAGCTGCGGTCGTCGATGATCTCGACGCCGGTGATCGGGCGCAGCGCGTCATACATATAGGTGCCCGAGCCATCCGCCTGGATCTGCTGCAAGGTCCACTCCACATCCTGCGCCGTGACCGGGCTGCCATCGTGAAACGAGGCCGCGCGCAGCGTAAAGCGCCATGTCGTGGGCGTATCGTTTTCCCAGCTTTCGGCCAGTTCGCCGACAAGCTGGCCGTTTTCGTCGCAATTGATCAGGTTGCGGTTGATCAGCGAACTGACCAGATGCCCGGAATAGCCGACATTGACCCAAGGCCGCAGATGCGCGGGATAGGTCGAAAGCCCGATGCGCAGCGCCTGCGCCTCTTGCGCCTGCGCAAACCTGCCACCCAAGGCCATGACGGCGCCCGATACCGTGGCGATCTTCAACAAGTTCCGTCTGTTCAGTTGCATGACGTGCTTTCCCTGCTGTCGCCCGCGCGCTGCAGGGCGTTTTGTGAAGCCTTTGGCCTGCTGGCGGTTCTTTGCGACCGCTGTCTGCATTGACTGAAAGTTAGCGAGTCAGTTTTTCGCAGGTCAAGACTATTCCATTTATTAGATGTGCATTTATTTTATATTCCACATTAAGGAATAAAATCGGCAGATTTGCCCAACGTCTATGCATGCCGCTGCCTTCGTGGCATAATTAATTCCGTTTATAGGAATTTATATAATAATTTATCCCGAATGTAAGAATATGATTGACGGATGAACCATGTCTCGCCCGTTATGAACGCAGGTTCAACAGGGTCCGCCGGGCGGCTTTACCAAAGCCCGCATTCGGCAAACCCCCGCAGACATGCAGGAAAATCACATGACTTGGCGTATCGGCGTGGATTCGGGCGGAACATTCACCGATGTCTGCCTGTTTGACGACACCTCGGGCGAGGTGACGATCTGGAAGGTCTCCTCGACCCCGGACGATCCGTCGCGTGGCATCACCCAAGGCGTGTGCGAAGGATTGGAGCAGGTCGGCGCCGAAGCCGAAACGATCAGCTTTCTGGGCCATGGCACCACCGTCGCCACGAATGCGCTGATCCAGGGCCGCGGCGTCAAGACCGGGCTGATCACCACGGACGGTTTTCGCGATCTGCTGGAAATCGGCCGGCAGAAGCGTCCCGATCTGTATGATCCGCAGGCCGACAAACCGGACACGCTGGTCAGCCGCGACCTGCGGCTGGGCGTGGTGGAACGCCTGCGCGCCGATGGCTCGGTCGAGGACGCGCTGGACGAAGACGCCTTCCGCAATGCGGTGCAAGAATTGAAGGCGCAGGGCGTGCAATCGCTGGCGGTGTCGTTTCTGTACAGCTTCCTGAACGATGCGCATGAACGCCGCGCCGCCGCCATCATCGCCGAGGAATTCCCGGACGCCTTCACCGCCATCTCCTCGGATATCGCGCCCGAGTTCCGCGAATACGAACGGCTGTCCACCACGGTGGTCAATGCCTATCTGGGGCCGGTCATGAAAGGCTATGTCCGGGCGCTGAAACAGAAGCTGAACGATCTGGGCCTGAAGGTCGCGCCGCAACTGACGCAATCGAATGGCGGCGTCATCGCCTTTGACACGGCGGCCGAAATGCCGGTGCGCACGGTGCTGTCGGGCCCCTCGACCGGGGTGGTCGCGGCGCAGGCCATTGGTCGCATGACCGGCATCCCGAACCTGATCACCTTCGACATGGGCGGCACCAGTTCGGATGTGGCGCTGCTGTCGGATGGCGAATGCCGCGTCGTCAACGAGGCCGTCGTGCATGGCTATCCGCTGAAAGTGCCGATGCTGGACATTCACACCGTGGGTGCTGGCGGCGGCTCGATCGCCTATGTCGACAATGGCGGGCTGCTGAAGGTCGGGCCGCGCAGCGCCGGGGCCAATCCCGGCCCGGCCTGCTATGGCCTTGGCAATGGTGAACCCACCGTCACCGACGCCAATGTCGTCTTGCAGACCCAGAACCCGGAATACCTGCTGAACGGCCGCATGAAGATCGACCGCAGCCTGTCGGTGGCCGCGATCCAGACGCTGGCCGACCGGCTGGGGATGGAGATGCTGGAAACCGCGAATGGCATCATCGACATCGTGGTGGCCAATATGGCCAAGGCGATCCGGGTGATCTCGGTCCAGCGCGGCCATGATCCGCGCGACTATACGCTGGTGGCCTTTGGCGGCGCCGGTCCGGTGCAGGCAACGCGGCTGGCGCGCGAGCTGGGCATGACGCGCGTGCTGATCCCGCGCACGCCGGGGGTGCTGTGCGCGCTTGGCCTGCTGATGACGGACCTGCGCAGCGATTTTTCCGCAACCAGCCTGATACGGCTGGATGAGGCCACGCCCGACCGGGTCGGCGAGATCTTCGCCGATCTGGCCGCCCGTGCCGACGCGTGGTTCGATGCCGAAGCCATTGCCGGTCCGGCGCGGGTGCTGAACCTCAGCGTCGATGTGCGCTATGCCGGGCAGAACTATGAAATAGGCGTGGCCCTGCCCGAAGGTCCGATCAATGCCGCCAGTTTCGATGCGATCCGCGACGGCTTTCTGGCCGCGCATCGCCAGCTTTACGGCTTTGTGGCCGAGGGCGAGCCGATGCAGCTGGTCACGTTCCGTGCCGCCGCCAGCGGTCTGGTGCAAAAGGCCGAATTCGCCCCGCAGCCGCCGCAGGGTGCCGATGCCAGCGCCGCCATCACCGGCAGCCGCCCGGTCTGGATGCTGGAAGCCCGCGATTTCGTCGAAACCACGCTGTTCGACCGGGCCAGACTGCACAGCGGCAATGTCATCCCCGGCCCCGCGATCATCGACCAGATGGACAGCACCACCGTCGTCCCGCCCGGCATGACCGCAACCGTCGATCCCTATCTGAACCTCATTCTGGAGGCCGCACAGTGAACATGATCCCCCGCGTCAAGCTGAACCCGATCACCGTCGAGGTCATCGGCTCGGCCTTCGCCTCATCCGTCGAGGAAATGGGCGAGGCACTGGTCCGCGCCTCGTATTCCACGAATATCAAGGAACGCCGCGACTGTTCGACGGCGCTGTTCGATGCCTCGGGACGGATGCTGTGTCAGGCCGAACACATCCCGATGCATCTGGGCAGCTTCATCGGATTCATCCCGTGGATCCTGCGCCATTTCGGCGAGGATGCGATCCGTCCGGGCGATGTCTTCATGGGCAACGACGCCTATGAGGGGGGCGGCACCCACCTGCCCGACATCGTGCTGGCCGAGCCGATCTTCGTCGAAGGCAAGCTGGTCGCATGGGCGATCAACACCGCCCACCATTCCGATTTCGCCGACCGGGGCCATGCCCATATCTATCAGGAAGGCCTGCGCATCCCGCCGGTCCGCCTGTATCGCGAAGGCCAGTTGCAGGACGACATCCAGCGGCTGTTCCTGCTGAACTGTCAGGTGCCTGCCGAACGCATCTCGGATCTCAGGGCGCAGCTGGCGGCCAACCGGCTGGGCAGCATCCGCATGACCGAACTTTGCGCGAAATACGGGCTGGAAACCGTGCTGGCGGCGGGATCGGAGCTGATGGACTATGCCGAACGCAAGATGCGCGCGGGCATCAGCGCCATCCCGGACGGGCGTTACACATTCTCGGACGTGTTCGACAGCGAGGCGCTGGAGACGCCGCTGGACCTGTCGGTCACCATCGACGTGAAAGGGGATCAGATCGCACTGGATTTCGTCAGCCCGCCGCAGGTGCGCGCCGGTCTGAATGTCGTCTATACCGCGTTGCTGGCCACAGTCTATTACGCGGTGAAAACCGTGGTCGATCCGACCGTGCTGCCCAATGCCGGGCTGGCCCGCCCGATCACCGTCACCGCCAAGGAAGGCACGCTGCTGCGCTGCGCCCATCCCGCGGCGGTCGATGGCCGCATCACCGCCTGTCAGCGGGTGGTCGATCTGATCCACGGGGCGCTGGCGCAGGTCGTGCCGCATCGGGTCACTGCGGCCTCGAACGGTTCGGTCGCGGTCGCGCATTTCAACGGTCGGCGCGAGGATGGCGGGCTTTGGGTCTATCTTGAAACCATCGGCGGCGGCTTCGGCGCGCGCCACAACAAGGACGGGCTGGACGGCGTGCATGTGCATATGACCAACACCTCGAACCTGCCGGTCGAGGCGCTGGAGAACGAATATCCGATCACGCTGCGCCGGTATGAGCTGGTGGACGGCTCGGGCGGTGACGGGCAGTTCGTCGGCGGCATGGGGCTGCGCCGGGTCTATCGCGCGGAGAAGCCCTGCCGGGTTCAGGTCATGGGCGCGCGGCTGAGTTCGCAGCCTTGGGGGCTGGATGGCGGTCAGCCGGGCGCCAGCGGCTATTTCACGCTGAACGGCGAACGCAGCGGCTTTGAACGCGATGCCGTCGATCTGGTCGCGGGCGATGTGCTGGAGATCGTCACGCCGGGGGCGGGCGGCTATGGCGCACCAAAGATGCGCGATGCGGCGACCCGCGACCGCGATCTGCGGGAAAAACGCTTCAATTAATCCGCAAAGCTTGACTTGCCCGCCGTTCCGGCCACACCGGAAGGTGGGCACGTCTGACAGGAGCGATCATTTGGCCAGACAATCTTCCTCGAATGCCGGTCGGGCGGCAGAAATCCTGATCCAGCTTGGACAGGCCGACCGCCGGGGGATGGCGCTGGCAAGTCTTGCCGAAACCCTGGGCGAGGCGAAATCCTCGGTCCATCGCACTCTGGTCGCCCTGGCCGATTTCGGGCTGGTCATGCAAAGCGGCAATCGCGGCAATTACATGCTGGGCCCGGCCGCCTATGCGCTGGCCCATCGCAGCACCGGCGCGAATGAAATCGTCGCCACCTATCGCCCTGCCCTGATCGAGATCACCGGCAGGACGCAGTTTTCGACCTATCTGATGGTGCGGTCCGGACTGGACACGATCTGTCTGGACCATCAGATGGGCCAGATCGCGGCACAGCCCTATGTCTCGGGCATCGGCGGGCGCATCCCCATGGGGGTCGGCGTGTCCGGGGTCTGCATTCTTGGCATGATGGACCCGCGCAGCCGCAGCCGCAGTCTGGATCTGCTTGAGGACCGGCTGGCCGATTGGAACCTGACCCGCCCGCAGATCGAATCCGAGATCGCCGAGTTCCAGCGCCACGGATTTCTGCGCGGCATCCGGCGCAGCGCGGGCATCGAAAGCCTGACGCTGGCCGTGCCGATCCTCAGCGACCATCTGCGCGGGATCGAGACCTCGATATCGCTGCTTGCGCCGCTGAACGTGCTGGATGCCGCGGCCGAGCAGAACGCGGTCCATGTCATGCGCGATGCCATCGCCATGGCCGGACACCACGCGAATGTCACCACACGCCATGCCGATACTGCCGCGAAGTGATACGCGGATCGGAAGGCTGCTGGCCAAAGGCGCGAAGTCCGGTCCGCATGACCATGCGACTGTCATGAACCGGCGATAAGCTGGGGCCTTTCCAAGCGAAAGGGCAGCGACATGAACGTCTGGGCCACGATCATCCTGTGGGACGATGCCGATCCAAACAGCGACCGGATCGTCAGGGAAACAGCGCAAGAACGGCTGACGATCGCCTTTGTGCCGACGGTCGACGCCGCCGCTGCCGTCGCATCCCAGCTTGTCGAGGACGGCGCGGAGTTGGTCGAGCTTTGCGGCGGCTTCGGCCTTGATGCGGGCGCTGTGGTCTCCAAAGCTGTCCAAGGCCGCGCGGCGGTCGGCGCCGTGGCCTTCGGGATCGAGTCGATCACGCAGGCAGCCGCCTACAAGGCCAAGTTCGAGGCATCCGCCTGAAACGTGCTTTTCCCCGCCCGCGCCGGATCCACGATCTGGCTGTCTGAAGGGGTAAAGCCCTGCGGACGCGTCAGGGCGTTGGGCAAGCGTGTAAGGCAGGCCGGCGCAGGCCGGTCACGCGGCAATTCGGCACACGCGCATAAGCGCGGCAATCCGGTGCAAAAACGCAGATATGGCCCTTATTTCCCAGACCAGCGCAGGCGGACAATGGATGTCCAATCACAGCCCAACTTGTGCGCTATCTTATGCGCAGGCTGAACCGGAAGCCGCCGAACCTGTTACGCGCAACACGCACGCCCATGTCGGCAAGTGGATAAATCATTGATTTAATGGCGCACCCGAAGGGATTCGAACCCCTGGCCTCTGCCTTCGGAGGGATTACGACTAGCTCCGTCGATTACCGAAAGGGGCACGCCATGATGCGCTATGTTACTGTAAATAAAAAGGAATTTGATTTCCTTCGCCGACAAGCCTATCCTTCTGTTCGCCACGGTTTTCGCCCTGCTGCTTACGTGGTGCTTACGCGGGTTTTCGGGCATGTGACGGAGGAAGTCCATGGCTAAACTTACAAAACGCGTCGTCGATGCGGCGGAAAGCCGTCGCAGTGATTACGTGATCTGGGACGATGAGCTACCCGGTTTCGGGCTTCGTGTCTTCACATCAGGCAAGCGCAGCTATGTGATCCAGTATCGCCAGGGAGGACGGTCGCGGCGCTACACCATCGGCCTGCATGGTATCTGGACGCCAGAACTGGCCCGCCAGGAGGCCAAGGTCCAACTTGGCAGGATCGCGCGCGGCGAAGACCCGGCCGAGGAAAAGCAGCTCGATCGCAAGTCCATGTCGGTCAAGGAACTCTGCACTCTTTATCTGAATGACATGAACGCCGGTCTCATCATGGGGAAAGGCGGCCGTCCAAAGAAGCACAGCACGATTGTGACCGATACCGGGCGGATCAACCGGCACATCATCCCGCTCTTGGGCAGTCGGCGGGTGCGTGACTTGACCAAATCCGACGTCAACAAGCTCCTCAAAGACGTCATGGCGGGTAAAACTCGGATTTCGGTCAAGACCGATAAGCTTAGAGGCAGGGCCATTGTCCGCGGCGGTCCTGGGACTGCCGCTCGAACCGTCAGCCTTCTCGGCGGTATTCTTACCTATGCCGTCGATGCTGGGATCATCGAGCGGAACCCGGCGCATGGCATCAAGAAACCGAAGGATAACGTCCGCAAGCGTCGGCTGTCCGAGGCGGAGTATCGCCTACTTGGTGTCTTGCTGCGCAAAGCAGCGCAGAACGAGAATTATGCCATGACCGTCGAGATCATCCGCCAGATCACCATGACGGGTTGCCGCCGATCGGAAATGATCGGGCTAAGCTGGAGCGAAGTTGACGCCCAAGCCAGTTGCCTGCGCCTTGAAGACAGCAAGGAAGGCTATTCCATTCGGCCCATCGGGCTGCCTGTCGTGGAGTATCTGGAAGAGCGCGCCAAGTCGCGTATCGGCACTTATGTGTTTCCCGGCCGTGATGAGGACAGAGCGTTCGGCAGCTTCCCCAATCACTGGAAGAAGATCTTCACGGACTCCCCGCTTGCCGATGTCACTCCCCACGTTCTTCGCCATAGCTTCGCGAGCATAGCGAATGATCTCGGGTTCACGGAGATCACCATCGCCGCTCTCGTCGGTCACGCCAAGGGGTCTGTCACGAGCAATTACATCCACACCGTCGACACGGCCCTCATCATGGCGGCCGACACGATTGCTGGCTACATTCAGGGCCTGCTCGATGGCATCGAGTTCAAGCAGACCGCCTACGCGCTGGATCGGGACTCCCGGAAGACGTCGCTCGCGCGCTTCCTTCAGAAGGCAGCAGGCAACGACGACAGAACCGCCGACGTGGCGCAGCCTCTGGCGGCTTGAGGATGGCGGAAACGGCTGGCGGATCGTGGGTCAGCCTTGAAATTGGGGCGCCTCCAATATATATTCCGACACATCGGAAGATTTATTGGTTGGAGGCGTCCATGCCCGCGACTGAAATGCTGAAGGCCACGGAGGCGGCCGTGGTCGCCCGCGTCAGCCTGCGCGATGTCAATCGCGTCATCGACGAGCGCATCCTGCCCGAAACGCTGGTCTCGGTCGAAAACGGACGTTTCGTGCTAGGGGCCGCCTGCACCCTGATCGCCTTCTATTTCGAGAGCGCCAAACGGCTGACCTCGGAGGAACGCCTGTTCGCCATCCGCTCCGCCGAGCCACGGTTGCGGCGCTGGAACCGCGCAGCCACCGAGGCCATGCTGAAAGCCGACTGGACCGTTCGCCACGACTTCCTGACCATCGACCTTCTGCCCTTCTTCGAGCGTTCCGTCGCACGGCTGGAACGGCTGGACGCCGCGCGCGAGGTGGTCACCATCTCCGATGACATCATGGGCGGCACCCCGGTCATCAGCGGCACGCGCGTTCCGGTTCACGACGTCGCGGCCGCATTGGCGGCGGGCGTCCCCGCCAAGGAGATCCTTGAGGATTATCCGTCTCTGACCGAGGACAGGCTGGAATTGGCCGCGCTCTATGCGGAGGCCAACCCCCTTCGCGGACGGCCGAAGCCGCTCATCGCCAGACTGCCCGAAGGTGCGCGCATCCTCTCGGATCATCGCGTGCCGCGCAGGCGAGCCGGATGAAGTTCCTGATCGACGAATGCCTCAGCCCGAAGCTGACCGAGCTGGCTCACCAGAGGGGGCATGGGGAATCGTCCCATGTCGTCTGGCTGGGCCGCTCGGGCGCGAAGGACTGGGATCTCATCCCCCTCATCATCGAGGACGACTGGACCTTCGTGACCCGCAATTCCGTCGATTTCCGGGGCGCAGCCTCGCGCCCCGGCGAGAAAGGGCAATATGCCCGTGTCGATCTGCATGCCGGCCTGGTCTGCCTCAATGGCCCCGAGGGTATGACGCGAACCCTCCAGTTGGAGTTGTTCGAGCAAGCCCTGCTCGAACTTGACGCCGATCCAGACCTTGTGAACCAGGTGCTTGAAGTCACGCTGGAGGACGATGACCATCTGCGTGTTATCCGATATGCGCTCCCCTCGGAGCCGGACCAGAGAACCTGACGGGAGCGCGATCAGCGCTCACGCGGCCAAGCCGCGTGCATGTCGTCGATCACATAGGCATGGGCATGGCGTCGACCATGCCCAGCTTCTGCGAGATGCGGATGGTCGGCCGACAGATCGGCATGACCGTGTTCAAGCACCTCTGGATCGTCGGCAGGCCAGACGGCGAAGCCGATGCCGATCGCGACAGCGGCCAGCGCGGCCAGAATGATCGCCGTCATCGGCAGGCCGAGCGTCGCGCCGGCCCACCCGGCAAGCGGATAGGCGATCAGCCAGCAGGCATGGGAAAGCGCGAACTGCGCGGCGAACAGCGCCGGCCGGTCTTCGGGATTGGCCGAGCGCCGGAGCAGCCGGCCGGATGGCGTCTGTGCCGTGGAATAGCCGACACCGAGCAGGAACCACAGCGGCAACAGCCAGCCGTAGCCCGGCAGCGCCGCCGCCGCCAGTGTTCCCACCGCCAGCAGCGATGCGCCACCGAGCATCGCCGTTCGATCTGGAATCGAGTCCAGCAGCTTCGGCAGCGCAAGCGCCGCGACCATCGAGCCGCCACCGAACGCCGCGAGGGCCAGGGCCATCGCCTGGTTGTCGAGGCCATAGACAGCCTGCACGTAAACGACCGTATTCACGATCACCAGCGCGCCCGCCGAGGCGACTGCGAGGTTGATCGCCAGCAGCCCGCGCAGGCGCGGCGTCGCCAGATAGATGCGGATGCCGCGCGTCGTGCGGTCGTAGATACCACGAGGTTTCGACGGTTTCGGACTCGGCAGGACGACCGAGATCACCAGAGCCGCCGAGACGAGGAAGCCGATCACCGTGCCGGCGAATAGGCTATGGAACGAGATGAAGGCGAGAAGTGCCGCCGCCAGCATCGGACTGACGACGCTTTCCAGATCGTAGGCCAGCCGGGAGAGCGACAGCGCGCGCGTGTATTCCTTCTCGTCCGGCAGGATGTCGGGGATCGTCGCCTGGAAGGTCGGCGTGAAGGCGGCCGAGGCCGATTGCAGCACGAAGATCAGAACATAGACCTGCCAAATCTCGGTGACGAAAGGCAGGAAAACGGCAACGGCGGCGCGGACGAGATCGAGCGCCACCAGCATGGCGCGCCGCGGCACACGCTCGGCGAATGCCGATGCGACCGGCGCGACACCGACATAGGCGATCATCTTGATGGCGAGCGCGGTCCCCAGCACCGCGCCGGCCTCCGCCCCCGCCAGTTCGAAAGCCAGCAGGCCCAGCGCCACCGTCGCAAGGCCGGTTCCCACCAGTGCGATGACCTGTGCCAGAAAGAGGTGGCGATAGGTCCGGTTTTCGAGGATCGCCAACATCACAGATACTTCGCTATTTCCTTGAACTCGTCGATCGACTGCCGCCGATCACGCCCGAGCGGCCCGACCACTTCTTCGAGGCAATGGTCGAGGTGATCCTGAATCAGTGTCTTCTTGGCCTGGGCGATAGCCTTCTCGACGGCATGGAGCTGCTGGGCGATGTCGAGGCACGGCCGCCCGCCCTCGATCATCTCGATGACGCCGCGAAGATGACCATCGGCGCGCTTCAGCCGCTTGACGATCTCCGGGTGGGATTGGTGAGTTTGGGATGGCTTGGTCATCGTCATATCCTATCCCCCTGTAGGGGATATGCCAAGATGGTCGAACGTCGAAAGCAGGTTGCTCGTTTGGCTATAGCGGCAGGTGAAGTCAGGTATTGCTTACTTGCACTTCTACGCTTTTGCGGTTGTCGGTTCTTGCGGGGGAAAGCCTTCCCCCTGGCCGGCACTGCGTTGCCGGCACACCCCCTTCTGCGGGGAGACCCCGCAACGCCCCCTGGGTAGGTCTCAGCCGGACTCAGTGATGTGGTGGACGCGCTCGCCTCGCGATACACTGTCCCAATGCCTATACTTCATCTCATCTGTGGGCTTCCCGGCTCGGGCAAGACCACATTGGCACGGCAGCTTGAGAATCAGGGAAAGGGGCTTCGCCTCTCTCCCGATGAATGGATGTCCACGCTCGGATTCCAGCTCTACGACGAGGGCGGCCGCGCGCGTGTCGAGCAGTTGCAATGGCGTCTGGCCCAACGCCTTCTGGCCGCCGGAAACGACGTCATTCTGGAGAACGGCTTCTGGTCAAGAGAGGAGCGCGATTCCTACCGGGCGGTTGCGCAGTCGCTCGGCTGCGAGACCCGGCTTCACTATCTCGACGTCCCCGTCGAGGAGTTGCAGCGTCGGATCATCGCCCGCAACCGCGATGCGCCTGCCGATGCGGCTGTCGATCCGAACGATCTTCTCGCTTGGTCGAAGATGTTCGAACCGCCGACCACGGACGAACTTGCGGTTGGGCACGGCACCGCGCCGCCGTGATCGGCGGCAGCGCCGCTTTAGAGTGAGAGTGCAGACGGGGTTTGCCGTGACGGGTTGAGGGCTGGAGAAGAGGTCTCCGGCGCCCGTCGCGGAGAACCGCGATGTCCAGATACGACCATACCCCCCGTTCCGGCGCGGATCGGGCGAACCTTTACGACGAGATCACCGACAAGATCATCGCCGAGCTTGAGGCCGGGCGCTTTCCTTGGGTCCAGCCCTGGGGCAAGGCCACGGCCCAGGCCCCGCTCGGCCTGCCGCAGAACGCCAGCACCGGCCGCGCCTATAGCGGCATCAATATCCTCATCCTGTGGGGCGCCGTCGTCCAGCACGGCTTCCCCGGACAGGGCTGGCTCACCTTCCGCCAGGCGCTTTCGCTCGGCGGCAATGTCCGCAAGGGCGAGTGCGGCACAACCGTCGTCTATGCCGATCGCTTCACGCCCGAGGACGAGAAGCGGCGGGCGCGAGAGACCGGCGAGGAACCGGGGAAGATCCCGTTCCTGAAGCGGTTCACGGTGTTCAACACCGCGCAGTGCGAGGGCCTGCCCGAGGACATTGCCGTGGCCATGCCGCCTCCGCCATCCGGACTGGTCGAGCCGAGGGTCGAGGCGCTCATCAAGGCGACCGGCATCGACTTCCGCATCGGCGGCGACCGCGCCTACTACGTCCCGGCCCTCGACCATGTGGTCGTTCCGCCGCCGCAAGCCTATTTCGAGCCGATCAACTGGCACCGGACGGCCCTGCATGAGCTGGGTCATGCGACAGGCCATGCGTCCCGGCTGAACCGCGATTTTTCCGGTTCCTTCGGCACCAGGAAATACGCTTTCGAGGAGCTGGTGGCGGAAATCTCGGCCGCCTTCTGCTGTGCCTCCCTCGGCATTGTGCCGACCGTCCGCCATGCGGATTACATCGCCTCCTGGCTCGAAGTGCTGCGCGAGGACAACCGGGCCGTCGTCCGCGCTGCCTCGCAGGCGAGCAAAGCGGCCGACTGGATTTTGTCCTTCCTGCCAGATGCGGACGGGCTCGGTGCGGCCGACGATGAGCGGGAGGCAGCATGATGAACGCGCTCGCCTTTCCCGGCTCGATCCCCGATCCTGCGCAGGCGGCCGAGATCCGCCTGCGTGTCCTCAGCCTCGGCGCCGGCGTCCAGTCGACCACGCTCGCCCTCATGGCTGCCCATGGCGAGATCGGCCCGATGCCGGATTGCGCGATCTTCGCGGACACCGGCTGGGAGCCGAACGCGGTCTATGAGCATCTTGCCTGGCTGGGATCGCCGAATGTCCTGCCATTCCCCATCCATATCGTCTCGGCCGGGGATATCCGCGCCGATCTGCTCACCGGCGCACGCGGCGAGCGGTGGGCCTCGATCCCCGCCTTCACACGCACGGTCGCGCCCGCTGGGACTGAACTACCCGTCTATGATGAAGACGAGAACGGCGAACCCGTCATTGTCGGTTCCCGCGTCCTGGCAGGTGAGCGGATCAGCATTGGCATGATCCGCCGCCAATGCACCAAGGACTACAAGATCACCCCAATCCGGCGGAAGGTGCGCGAACTCCTTGGCATTGCGGGGCGCCGCTCGCCCGGATCGCCAGTCGCCGAGCAATGGATCGGGATTTCTCTCGACGAGGCGTTGCGCATGAAGCCCTCGTTTGAGGACTGGCAGGTCAACCGCTGGCCCCTGATCGAACGGGGCATGACCCGCCAGGACTGCCTGCGCTGGCTGGAGCGGCATGGCTATCCTCTCCCGCCCAAGAGCGCCTGCATCGGCTGCCCGTTCCATTCCAATGCCTATTGGCGGCATATGCGTGACCACGATCCCGAAGGGTGGACCGATGCCGTGTCGGTCGATGCCGCCATCCGCACGGGCTTCCGGGGCATTCGCGGCGAGGTCTATCTTCACCGTTCCGCCGTCCCGCTCGATCTGGCCGATCTTTCGACAGCCGCCGATCATGGCCAGCTCGACCTCTGGCCGAACGAATGCGAGGGCATGTGCGGGGTGTGACTGCTGAAACTCGCCGATGCACATAGCCGGATTTCCGGCTTTGCGATTTTCCGGCTCGCAGCGCCGCCCTTCTGGAGACAGAGGGCGGCGCTTTGGGTCGTGGCGGGTTGGGTGCCGGGAGAGAGGCTCCCGGCGGCCCGCCACGGAGAACGCAGATGCCTGCTATTCAGTCACCCACGCCCCTGAAAACCTTCCTCATCTGCCATGGCGCCGAGAACGAGTTCTGGCTGTGCAAGGCCGCGGACCGGAATCATGCCGTCGAGCAGTTTGAAGCCGCCGCGACGGACGGCGACATCAACGAGGTATTCGAGTGCGTCCCCGCCATGAACCGCTACTTCGTCCGCCAGCGGCGGGCGATGTGGGTCTGCTTCGTCCAGGAGGTCGAAGCAGAGGATGAGGATGCCGCGGTCGATGCCTTCTACCAAGGGTTCGATCCGCAGCACTTCTTCATAGAGGGCGCCCTTCAACACGCTGATCATGGCCCCGCCACGGTCTTCGACCGGCGGGAATACCCGAACGCGAATGTTGCCGAGGCCGACTGACGAGCTGTTCCAAAGCTGAATAGCCCGTGTCCTTGCGACAGCGCTGCCCTCTTAGAGTAAGAGGGCGGCGCTTCGCTTCGTGACGGGTTGGAGGTCGAGAGAGAGGCTCACGACCGCCCGTCGCGGAGATGACCACCATGGCCCGAGCTGCCAAGAAAAAGAAGCCCGCCCTTCAGATGATCGAGTTCTCGCGGGCGCGCGATATTCCGTTCAACCGCATCCGACTGTCGGATAGCAACGTCCGCGAGATCGACGTGGAGGCCGGCCTGGACGACCTGACCCATGACATCGACCGGCGGGAAGATCTCGTGCAAGGTCTCAATGTCCGCGCCGTATTCGACGAGGACGGCAATGAGACCGGCGATTTCGAGACACCCGCAGGCGGCCGCCGCTACAGGTCCATCGCGCGCCTTGTGGAAGCCGGTCGCTTCCCGGCCGAAGGGCTTGTGCCTTGCATCGTCAAGAAGGCCGACGCCAAGACCTCGGCCGTCGACGACTCGCTGGCCGAGAACCTGCTGCGCCTCGCCCTGCATCCGCTCGACCAGTTCAAGGCGTTCAAGCGGATGTTCGACATGGGCATGTCGAAGGAGGAGATCGCCGACGCCTGGCGGACCACGCCGCGCTACATCATGCAGCGTCTGCGCCTCGCCACCGTCGCGCCGACACTACACGATGCCTATGCGCGCAACGAGATGACGCTGGCGATGCTGGAAGCCTTCACCGTCAACCCCGACCACGAGCGCCAGCATCAGGTCTGGGAGCGCATCAGCACGTCGTGGCAGAAGGAGCCCTGGCAGATCCGCAATATGCTGACCGAGACCACGGTTCCGGCCGCCGATAAGCGCGCCCGCTTTATCGGCGTCGAAGCCTATGAGACAGCGGGCGGCCCGGTGCTGCGCGACCTCTTCTCCGAGGAAAACGGCGGCTGGTTGCAGGACGTCACGCTCCTCGACCGCCTGGTCGACGAGAAGCTGCGCGCCATTGCCGACGAGATCGCCGGTCAAGGCTGGAAGTGGATCGACGCGGCGGTCGAGCTGCCCTACGGCCACACCAACGGCCTGCGCAAGCTGGCCGGTGTGACCCAGGAACTGACCGAAGAGGAGCGCGCCACGCGCGAGGCGCTGCGCGACGAGTATGACGAACTCGAAGCCAAGTATGCCGAAGCCGACGACCTCCCCGATGAGGCCGATCAGCGTCTCGGGGAGATCGAGGCCGAGCTGGAAGCCTTCGAGAACCGGCCCGTCACCTTCGCGCCGGAAGACATCGCCCGTGCCGGTGTTATCGTCAGTATCGGCCGCGAGGGCGAGTTGATCGTCAGCAGCGGCTACGTCCGCCGCGAGGATGAGCAACCCGAGACGGTCGATGGCGAGGATGCCGGAGAGGGCGCGGACCCGTCCGACCCTGATGCCGTGCAGCGCGCCGTCATCACTGTCGGCGGCGAGCCGGTCCCGGACGCCGACGAGGAAGAGGACGATGCTGTCAAACCGCTGCCCGAGCGGCTGGTGACGGACCTGACCGCATGGCGGACGCTGGCGCTGCGCAATGCGCTCGCCGAGAATCCGCACGTCGCCATGACGGCCCTGCTGCACAAGCTGGTTCTCGATACCTTCGAGCGCACGTCCACCTCGGGAACGAGCCTTTATGCCGCCGTGCGTCACATCTATCTCCCGGCCGATGCGACCGGGCTCGCGGACAGTGCCGCCGCGAAGATGATCGACGAACGCGCGGACGCCTGGCGGGGCGACATTCCCTCCGGTGATGACGACAGGCTCTGGGGCTGGATCGACGGCCTCGACGATGCCAGCCGCCTGGCGCTGCTCGCCCATTGCGTCAGCTTCGGCGTCAACGCGCTCTATGAGCGGCCGAACCCCTATTCGGGGAATGGCATCTCGCAGCACGGTCTCGACCGCCGCATGGCCGAGGCCGAACGGCTGGCGCAGGCCACCGGCCTCGATCTTGTCGAAGCCGGCTGGAAACCCACGGTCGAGAACTACCTCGGCCGCGTGACCAAGACTCGCATCCTCGAAGCGGTGCGTGAAGGCGCCGGCGATCGCGCGGCCGATCTCATCGCGCATCTCAAGAAGGGCGACATGGCGAAGGAGGCCGAGCGGCTTCTGGCCGATACCGGCTGGCTGCCGGAGCCGCTGCGCCCCACCGTGGACGCGCAGGCCGTGGATGGCTCAGCCGATCAGGACGAGAATGGCATGGCGTTGCCCGATTTCCTCGCCGGTGACGATGAGAACGCGGCCGATGCCGCCGACGATCCGGTGGCCTTGGTCGCCGCCGAGTGACGCGCACCAGCGGGGCGGTCTCGGTCGCCCCGCTTACTCCCCACCCCATATAGGCTCGGCCCCGGCCGGGCCTTTTTTTTCAGGAGACAGGATCATGCCATCCGACAACCATCCCAACCCCGGCCAGCCCATTCCTCAGACTGTTCATGTCGCCCTTTATGAACATCGCTATGGAACCGATGTGCGCGCTTTTCTCGACAGCGAAGAGGCGATGCACTGGCGCACAGAGATCGCCAAAGAATGGTGGACTGACGCCTTCGATGACGATCTGCCGCCCGACGACCAGATCGGCGACGTGTATTTCGAGCGCATGTTGGAGCGCGACGAGTTCTTTTGGACGAAGGCGTGTGAAATTAAACGCGATCCTCCTGATTCCACCGATCCGGACAGCCCCGTTCCAAGCGCCGATGGTGGTGGCGCATGATCATGACGGTTGATGAAATCTTCGCTGACGACCGCCGCAACCCTCCCATGGAGCGATCGCTTCCGTGGGAGGAAACGCGCGGCGGCGTCACCGTCTTCGTGGAGCCGAAGCCTCATTGGGCCGAGGACATGCGCGCCTTCCGGCTCGATAGGTGCGAATATTGCCGCTATGCGGACTGGAGCGCGCACGGCGCCCGGACACGGTTCTACGGTCATATCGACACGTCCGGCGACGACGTGATGATGGAGGCTCGGGCAATTATCGCCCGCGAGATCGCCGATGGGCTATGGGACTGAGCAGCCCTTACGCCTGTGCCTGGCGCAGACCGGGCCATCGGGGTATCGCCGCGCAGCCAGCGACGGATCGAGGTCCAGCGTCACCATTGCGCCGTCAGCTTCTCGCAGCGGGACAGCGGATTCCATCTCCAGCCTGAAACACATCCTGAAGATCAGCCCGGCAACGAGGCTGGCGCGGCGGGGCATCTATGACGGGATTCCCGGCATCCTGTCAGAGGCGAAGCACCACCCCCGCTTCCATTCGCGAACCTTGGTCCGACCGTCTCTTTGTCAATCAACCCACGAGGGGTCGGCTTACGCGAGCGTGCCGCCCTCGCGGATTCGGACGAGCCGAACGCGCGAGGGTGATTGCAGATCCGGTCGGACACTTCGGGCGCCTGTCGCGCGGGGGATGGTCCCCCGCCTCCCAAGACAGGAGCCGGAACCCATGTCCTATGCAGATGCCACCGCCTTCGCCGCCAGCCTCGCCACCACGCTGATGGTTTCCATCGTCGTGTTTCAGGCCGGAGATGGAACCCACTCCGCCATGCCGGCCGACGAGTTCGACGGCGACGAGGAGATGGTGAAGCTGGAACTCGATCCGTGGAGCTGAGGCGCGAAAGCGCCTCACTCCCAAGGCCCGGTGCCCAAGCGCAGTCGGGCCTTCTCCCGACAATCGCCGCCGATTGCCGCTTGCGTGCCGGACGGCATTGCGATCTCGACCCGCATCGGAAAGAACCGTCGGCGATCACGCCGATTTCGCTCCATCAAGATGAAAGCCATTCGCCATGCTCAGCCATATTGTCGTTTCCATTCTGCTCTGCACGGCGTCATGCGAACCGGCCGAAATCCGCGTCTGGGACGGCGATTCCATTCGCTTGGGCACGACGCGGCAATCTGAGGCCGTCCGGATCTTCAACATCGACGCCCCCGAGATCGAGGGGCAATGCGCGTATGAAACCGACCTCGCGCTGCAATCGAAGATCAGGCTGGCCGAGCTTCTGAAAGGCCAGCGGATCGAAATCCTGCACCAGGGAACCGACCGCTATGGCCGGACCCTGGCGGCGATCCGCGTCGAGGGACGAGACGTCGGAGACATTCTCGTCAGCGAGGGACTGGCCCGAACCTGGGCGGGACGCCGCGAACCGTGGTGCTGATCCACCCCGACAACAGGAGAGTGAGAGGGTGGGTCGGTTGGCCGTGACGGGTTGCAGGTGGAAGAGAGGCTTCCGCCGCCCGTCGTGGAGCAAACCCCATGACCCTTTCCCACCACCCCGGTTTTACCCTGGTCGGCGACGTCATCACGCGCGAGGTGTTGCCCCGGCTGCGCTACGCCCAAAAGCTGCCGTTGCGCCTCTCCTGCATGGGCACGGCCGGTTACGAGGGCCTCGACGAGGCCGATGAATTCGACCGCACGGTCGTCATCGGTCAATCCGCATCCGCCGAAGAAGCCATGATCCTTGCCAGCCAGCGCGTCGCGCGCGGCGACATTCGTGTCAGCGCGGACGACACGCTGCGCTTTCACCCGCGTATCGTCGTCATTCAGGACGGCGATCTCGGCCTGGTTCTCGGTGGCGAGATCCGGGCAGGAATCGTCCTCTGGCAGCAGCCCGTCGTCTCCGACGTGGAGGCCCGCCGCATCATCACCGAAGCCAGCCGCTTGCGCGGGCTGGCCTTCGCCGCCTCCGGTCGGGTCGATCACAGCGCAGCCCGCGATCATCGTTATCGCGCCAGCCTGCTCGAGGCCCGACTGGTCGATCCCTACTGGCGCGAGACCGCGGCGGAGCTTCTCCATCTGCCCCAGGCCGCCTGACACCTTCTTCCACATCTTCGCCCGGCCGCGCGCCGGGCTTTCTCGTTTCAGGAGTCCGACATGGCTAACTATTTCACCCATTTCTCCTGCCTGCTCGACGTAGGCACCCCGGAAAACGCCGCCCGCGCGCTCGACCTCTACAACGCACTTTCAGAGGAAAACGCTGCCGAAGACCCTCCCTCGGAAGGATTCATTCTGTCGATCCAGCCTGAGCATGGCGGCACCCAGCTCTGGATGCGCGACGATGAGACCGGCGATCCCGAGCATGTGATCCAGTTCGTAAAACGCTGCGCGGCCGCGTTCGGCCTGTCGGGCCTCTGGGGCTTCCAGTATGCGACCGCCTGCTCGCAAGCCAGGGTCAACGCCTTCGGTGGTGGCGCGCATGCCCTCGATCTCGCCACCGGCGAGACCGTGGACTGGATCTATAGCGGCAGCTGGCTGGAGATCGTCCTGGACGGAGGTGATCCCTATGCCTGAGATCATCGAAACCACGGTCTATCGGCTCGACGAGCTTTCCGACACGGCGAAGGACAAGGCCCGCGCCTGGTATCGCGAAGGCGGGTTCGACTACGACTGGTATGATGCGGTCTATGAGGATTTCCAGCGGATCGCGGAAATCCTCGGCATCCGCTTCAAGACCCGCACCGTGCGCCTGTATGGCGGCGGCTCGCGGCGGGAGCCGCGCATCTTCTTCTCAGGCTTCTGGTCACAAGGCGATGGCGCTTGTTGGGAAGGGTTCTACTCCTATGGGAAGAACGCCTCGGCCGAGATTCGATCCCATGCACCGCAGGATACGGCCCTGCACGGTATCGCCGATGCCCTTCAGGCAATCCAGCGACGCAATTTCTACCAGCTTCGCGCCGAGGCCAGCCATCGTGGTCGCTACTACCATGAGTATTGCATGGCGATTTCCGTCGAACGCGACAGCCAGACATATCAGGACATGACCGCCGATGCCGAGGAGATCGTGATTGAGGCGCTGCGCGATCTGGCCCGTTGGCTCTACCGCCAGCTTGAGCGCGAATACGACTACCTCTCCTCGGATGAGGCGGTGGATGAGACCATCACCGCCAACGAATATACCTTCACCAAAGCCGGACGCCGTTTTGGCTGACCCCGACAAGCGCTCCGCCTCTCGGCCGGGCGCTTGTTTCATGCCTGCTTACGCCACGGCTTGAGAGGGAGAGAGCGACCGGAAGGGATTTGAGCCGGTGCGGTCGAGAGAGAGCGCCGTGCGGCTCGGTCCTATTCCGCTCTCCCAAGGAATCTCCGATGAACATGATCTCTGCTTCCGCGGCGGCCTCCGCCGCCGCGCCGCTTCCACTCGACCATGACGCCGAGACGGCTGCTTCCACCTTCACCGCTGCCGGTTTCCTGCTGCCGCATCTCGAACGCGGTCAGCGTGTCGATGCCGCAACCCTGCGCGGCGCCATGGAAGCGGCCTTCGGCGCTTCCGATGCCACCGGCGCCTGGAACTGGAAGACCGCCTATGATGCCTGCGAGGCGGCGACCGTCCTCTTCCTGCGCAAATACGGCGCTGCGCTTTTCCGCAGAGCCGGGTCATCGGCGGCTATCCTGCCGCAGCTCGGCAAGATCGCCGGGCTCCTGCCGACGCATACACGCCGGTCGGAGGAAGCCCAGACCTTCCAGCAGTTCTCCACCCCGATCCCGCTTGGCTTTGCGGCGGTGACGGCGGCGGCGATCACTCCTGCCGACCGGGTGCTGGAGCCCTCGGCCGGCACCGGGCTCCTCGCCATTCTGGCCGAGATCGCCGGCGGCACGCTGCTCCTCAACGAACTCGCCGAGATGCGCGCCGGCCTGCTTTCCTCTCTCTTTCCGGCCCTCTCCGTGACCCGCTTCGACGCCGCCCAGATCGACGATCACCTCGATCCCGGCCTGGTCCCGACCGTCGTGCTGATGAACCCGCCGTTCTCGGTCATGGTGAATGTCGAGGGCCGCATGGCCGATGCCGCCTTCCGCCATGTCGCCTCGGCGCTGGCGCGCCTTGCGCCCGGCGGGCGGCTTGTGACCATCACCGGGGCGAGCTTCGCCGCCGACAATCCGGCATGGACCGCCTCCTGGACCCGGCTGCAGGAGCGCGGCCGCGTCACCTTTTCCGCCGCAGTCGATGGGTCGGTCTATGCCAAGCATGGCACCACGATCCCAACCCGGCTGACCGTCATCGACAAGCTGCCCGCCGACGACCCTGCGGTGTTTCCGACAGCAATCGGAGTCGCGCCGGACGTGGCGACGCTGATGGGCTGGCTGGCGGATCAGTTGCCCGCGCGGCTGCCGGTCGATCCCGGCGTTGCCGTGCCGATCGCGCGGCCTGCCGTCCCCCGCACCGTGCGCGGCTATGTCAACCGAACGGCGAGGGCTGCGCCCGCCGCGCCGCTGGCCGAGCCGGAGGGGGTGCCGCTCGCCTATGAGACCGTCGATTGGGCACCGGCCGAAGACGGCCGCCTCTCCGATGCGATCTATGAGGAATACGGTCTCCAGACCATCCGCATCGCCGGCGCGCAGGCGCATCCGACCCAGCTCGTGCAATCGGCGTCGATGGCGAGCATCGCGCCGCCGAAGCCGAGCTACCGGCCGATGCTGCCAGCCGACATTCTCGGCAAGCTGTCCGAGGCGCAACTGGAAACCGTGATCTATGCCGGCGAGGCCCATACGGGCTTCCTCGCCGGGGCCTGGACGGTCGATGACACGCTCGACAGCCTGTCCGCCGCGCCGGAGGAGGCCGAGGGTGCCATCCGTTTCCGCCAAGGGTTCATGGTCGGCGACGGCACTGGTGTCGGCAAGGGCCGGGAATCCGCTGCCATCATCCTCGACAACTGGATGCAAGGGCGGCGTAAGGCGGTCTGGATATCGAAGTCGGACAAGCTGCTGGAGGACGCCCAAAGGGACTGGAGCGCCCTCGGCATGGAGCGGCTGCTGGTCACGCCGCTGTCGCGCTTCCTACAAGGCAAGCCGATCACTCTGGGCGAAGGCCTCCTATTTTTAACCTATGCCACGCTGCGCTCCGACGACCGCGGCGAAAGGGTTTCGCGCGTCAAACAGATCGTCGAATGGTTGGGCTCCGACTTCGATGGGGTCATCATCTTCGACGAGGCGCATGCCATGGCCAACGCCGCCGGCGGCAAGGGAGAACGCGGTGATGTCGCCGCCAGCCAGCAGGGTCGCGCCGGGCTGCGCCTCCAGCATGCCCTGCCGCAGGCCCGCGTCGTCTATGTCTCGGCCACCGGCGCCACCACCGTCCACAACCTCGCCTATGCGCAGCGCCTGGGCCTCTGGGGCGGCGAGGATTTCCCGTTCTCGACCAGGGCGGAATTCGTCGAGGCGATCGAGGCCGGTGGCGTCGCGGCAATGGAGGTGCTGGCCCGCGACCTGCGCGCCCTCGGCCTCTACACCGCCCGTTCGCTGTCATTCAAAGGCGTGGAATACGAGCTGCTCGACCATGAGCTGACCCCGGAGCAGATCCGCATCTACGACAGCTACGCCGATGCCTTCGCCATCATCCACAACAACCTGGATGCCGCGATGCAGGCCGCCAACATCACCGGCGGCGACGGCGGCTCCGGCACGCTGAACCGGCAGGCCAAATCCGCCGCCCGCTCGGCCTTCGAGAGCGCCAAGCAGCGCTTTTTCGGGCACCTGCTCACGTCGATGAAAACCCCGACGCTGATCCGCTCGATCACCAGCGATCTGGAGGCGGGCCATTCCTCCGTCATCCAGATCGTTTCGACCGGCGAGGCGCTGATGGAACGGAGGCTCGCCGAGATCCCCACCGAGGAATGGGGCGACCTGAAAATGGACCTGTCGCCGCGCGAATATGTCCTCGACTACCTCGCCCATTCCTTCCCGGTCCAGCTCTACGAGCCGTTCACGGATTCGGAGGGCAACCTGTCGTCTCGCCCGGTCTATCGCGACGGCCAGCCAGTCGAAAGCCGGGAGGCCGTGGCGCGGCGCGACGAGATGATCGCAAGCCTCGCCAGCCTGCCGCCGGTCCCCGGCGCGCTCGACCAGATCATCCAGCATTTCGGCACTGACACCGTGGCCGAGGTCACTGGCCGCTCGCGCCGGATCGTTCGCAAGCGCAGCGTGACCATCGACCGGCTGGTCGTGGAGAATCGCGCCGGTTCGGCCAATCTCGCCGAGACCCAGGCGTTCATGGATGATGGCAAGCGTGTGCTGGTGTTCAGCGACGCCGGCGGCACCGGGCGCAGCTACCACGCCGAACTCTCGGCGAAGAACACCCGGCTGCGCGTCCACTATCTCCTCGAAGCGGGCTGGAAGGCCGATGCCGCCATCCAAGGGCTTGGCCGCACGCACCGCACCAATCAGGCGCAACCGCCGCTGTTCCGGCCGATCTCGACCAATGTGAAAGCCGAGAAGCGATTTCTCTCGACCATCGCCCGCCGCCTCGACACCTTGGGTGCGATCACGCGCGGCCAGCGCCAGACCGGCGGTCAGGGCCTGTTCCGCCCGGAAGACAATCTGGAGAGCCACTACGCCCGCGACGCGCTGCGCCAGCTCTATCTCCTGCTGGTGCGGGGCAAGGTCGAGGGATGCAGCTTGGAGCGGTTCGAGGCCGCAACGGGGCTGAAGCTGATGGACTCGAACGGCATCAAGGATGATTTGCCGGCGATCACCACGTTTCTCAACCGTTTGCTCGCCCTGACCATTGAGCTTCAGGGCGTGCTGTTCACCGCCTTCGAGCAGCTTCTGACCGCGCGGATTGAGGGCGCCATCGCCTCGGGCACCTATGATGCCGGACTGGAGACGCTGCGCGCCGAAAGCTTCGTGGTGGCGGACCGGCAGGTGATCTACACCCATCCGCGCACCGGGGCCGAGACCAGCCTGCTGACTATCACCGAACGCAAGCGCAACCGGCCGGTGACGCTCGACGCCGCCTTGGCCGAACTCGATGATCCGCGTGCGAAGCTGCTGATCAACGAGCGCTCGGGTCGCGCGGCGGTGCAGATCCCCAGCACGAGCGTCATGCTGGATGATGGCGAGATCGAGCGCCGCGTCCGCCTGATCCGGCCGATGGAGGCCCATAACGTCCCGGTCAGAATGATGGGCGAAACCCATTGGGTCGAGGCCGACCGGGACGTCTTCGCATCGGCTTGGGAGGCCGAGGTTGCAGAAGTGCCGGAGTTTGCCGACAGCACCCTGCATATGGTCACGGGCTTGTTGCTGCCGATCTGGAAGCGGTTGCCCAATGACTCCACCCGCGTCTATCGGCTCCAGTCTGACGCCGGCGAGCGCATCATCGGCCGGAAGGTCTCTCCAGCCTGGGCCGCGAACGCGACCAAGACCGGAACCGCATCGGTCACGCCGGATGATGCCTTTGCGGCGCTGATGGAAGGTCGGACGATCCTCGATCTCGCCGAGGGCCTTCAGCTTCGGCGGGTCTGCGTCATGGGCGCGAACCGGATCGAACTCTCCGGCTTTACCGACATGATGCGTCAGCGCCTCTCGGCCTATGGCCTCTTCCACGAAATCATCTCATGGAAGCTGCGCATGTTCGTTCCAGTCGATGGGACTGGCCCTGCCGTTCTCGGCAAGGTTCTCGACCGCTGGCCGGTCGAGCGCATCGGCGAGCGGGAGGCAGCATGATGCCCCGTCACGATGTCTCGGAACTGGCGATCCGTCTCGGTCGGGAGGCCGAGGCGGTCTGCCGCCATTATCTGTCGTCCGGCCAGCGCGCCGGACGATACTGGCTGGTCGGCGATGTGCAAAACACGCCTGGGCGATCCATGTTTGTCCGCCTCACCGGGCCTGAATCCGGCAAGGGCGCGGCGGGGAAGTGGACCGACATGGCCACTGGGGAGCATGGCGATCTGCTCGACATCATCCGGCAATCGCTTGGCCTCGTCGACTTCAAGGACGTGGCCGAGGAAGCGCGCCGTTTCCTCGCTCTCCCGCATCCCGAACCGGAGAAGACGAAGACGCCGACCGGCAGCACGTCCAGCGTGGCGTCCGGTTCGCCTGAAGCGTCTCGCCGCCTCTTCGCCATGGCGCAGCCGATCGGCGGCACGCTTGCGGAGATCTACCTGCGCGGGCGGGCGATCACCCGCCTCTCGGGCACCGCCGCGCTGCGCTACCATCCCCGGTGCTATTACAGGCCCGATGAGCATTCGCCCACCGAGATCAGGCCGGCACTCGTCGCCGCCGTCACCGATCTCTCCGGCCACCAGACCGGCGCGCATCGCACCTGGCTCGCCCCGGACGGTTCCGGCAAGGCACCTGTCGAAACACCGCGGCGGGCGATGGGCGACCTTCTCGGCCACGCAGTCCGCTTCGACACTGCCGCTGAGGTTCTCGTAGCCGGCGAGGGCATCGAGACCGTGCTGTCGCCCCGTCAGGTTCTGCCCCACATGCCGATGCTGGCGGCGCTTTCAGCCGCTCACCTCGCTGCCATCCTGTTCCCGCCGTCCCTGCGCCGGCTCTATGTCCTGCGCGATCGCGACCCGGCCGGGGACGGCGCAAGAGACAGCCTCGCCTCCAGAGCAGCGAGCTTCGGGATCGAGGCGGTCACGCTCACGCCGGTCGAGGGCGACTTCAACGATGATCTGCGACGCCGTGGCGCCGATGCCCTCAGGGCGGCCCTGAAGGATCAGCTTCATCCCGAGGACATCCGCCGTTTCATGGAGCGGTGAGGATGTAATCGTTCTCGGAGGCGCGGCCCAACTCGTCGCCTGCCGGTTTCGTTCGCTGGCCATCGGCAGGCGCATCCTTCGTCGGAGAGGCCCGCACCCACGGCCTTCTGAGAGGGCGATCGGCGCACAAACGGGCCGGGCAGGCAATGGCCGCTTTCGGACTATTTTCCGCCGGCGGGGACGAGCCCCGCCTTTGCATCGCGAAAGTCAAAATAGTCCGAACCCGGCCATCGAGGCCCTCGCGGAGTGGGCGAGGGCTGCCAACCCGTCCCGCCCGTGCGCGTCGACGCCTGCGAAGGCCGCGATGGGCGCGGTCTCCAGACAAAGGACGCTCCCGATGACGAACGAAACCTATTCCGCAGGCGACGAGCCGGTCCACACCTCCTCCCAGACCGATCACGCCCTCACCGAACTCCAGCTCTACGGCTGGCGTCCTTTCCAGGACGAACCCGATCCCAGGCCGCTGCCCGAAGGCAATACCGTCGCCAGTGCCGTCACCGACATCTTCGACGCCCTCGTCGCGACGCTCGGCGACACCCGCTTAGAGCCCGATCTCGAAGAGCTGCTCTGGGGGACGGTCAATCTCTTTCACCGCGCCGCCAGCCGGGTGGAACGCGATCTCGACGACAACGAGCAGGCGCAGCGCCGGATGCAGCGGGAACAGGACGGCAGCGAGGTGAAGTCGGTCGAACTCGAACGCCTCACGGCAGAGGGACAGACCCTCATCGAACGGCGCAACAGCATGGAACTCTTCCGCGATCTCGCCGCCGAGGCTTTCGAACACCACACCGGCAGCGCCTGGCGGCCGCGCAGCGGCTCGATGGTCAACCATCGCAACCTGACCGCCGCGATGATCGACAGCCGCGACTTCCTTGCCGCGAAACGCCGCGCCGAGACCGAGGTGATGCTGCCTGCCGGTCCCAAGGTGGCCGTGACCGGCGGCGCCGGTTTCAACGATCACCGGCTGATCTGGGGGCGGCTCGATCAGGTCCATGCCAAGCACCCGGAGATGGTCTTGCTGCACGGCGGCACCCCGAAAGGCGCGGAACTGATCGCCTCCCGCTGGGCAGACCACCGCAAGGTGCCGCAGGTCGCCTTCCGGCCCGACTGGACGAAGCACGGCAAGGCCGCACCCTTCAAGCGCAACGACGCGATGCTGGATGTGCTGCCGGTTGGCATCCTCGTCTTCCCCGGCACCGGGATTCAGGAGAATCTCGCCGACAAGGCCCGCAAGCTCGGCATCCCGGTCATGAAGTTCGACGGCGGCGCGTAAGCGCCGCCGTTCGGCGGCTTTCAGCCGCCAAACCTTGACAGGAAGCGAGGTCGAGCCTCTATTGGAGCATCCTTGTAGAACCGGCGAAGCAGAATAGTCGCAGGCGGAGCGCATCTCCCGGCAGCCTGTCGTGATCCTCAACCGTTCGCTGGAGGTTTCCATGACGTTGATCCTGCTCGCCATCTCTTTGACCATCACGGCCTGCGTGATCGCCTACAATCTCGCGATCTACGCTTTGCCCGTCATGTCGGCCATTACTGCCGCGCAATACGCGTGGGGCGCGGGAGCCGGCGTCCTGATGTCCGGTTTCGCTGCGCTCGGTGCGGCCCTGCTGTCCATCGTCTTGGTGATCGCGGTCCTGGGCTTTGCCAAGAACCCTGTTCTTCGCCTCATCGCGCTTGCCCTCTTCGCGGTGCCCGCCGTCATAGCTGGCTACGCGCTCGTCTATGGCGTCACGAAGAACGCCATAGACTCGACCCTCGCGCTCAACCTTCTGGGCGGCGTGGGCGGCCTGGTCATCGGCGTCTCGGCCATCATCAATCTGAACGCGCTCGGCGAGTCGGTGTTCTCGCGCTGAGCCGGCGTGCGCGATCCCGCAGTCTCATGGAAACCCGACGGCTGGACCACCGGGCTCCGGGCTTCCTGCTCAGAATGGGAAATCATGTCATCGCGGTCACGCTGCCGTCTTTCTCGACCTGCTTTGCCCGGCTCTGGAAGCCGGTCATCGGCGTGAATCCCGCTGACGCCGTGCAGTCGATGGCCAGCCGCATCCTTCCACTTCATTTCGTGAACACAGCCGCAATCACCTTCAAACCCTTGCCGCAATACTGCCGGACCTGACCTCGTGCCATTGATGCAGGTGATGCGATGCCGGTTCCGCGCTCCAGACCCGATAGCCCTTCTCGTCACGGGCCACACAGCCTTCCAGCGGGGCGTGAACATGACGGGGAAGTGGGTTAGATCGGGATGCCCGGTGGCATGGATACGGGTTCCAAGGGCCAGCACGCTGCTGCTACCGGCAGGGATGCCAGTTCTGCTGCGCGTCCCCGATTGGCTCTCGAAGGCACCAATCCCTCCGACTGACTGATCCCCTAAGTCCGTTCGGTTTCCACCAGCAACCCCGGCGGCTCCGGACCGTGTTGCCGCGCGAGCGCGGCTGCCCGCCCCACTCCGGGCCTTAGGGGCGAGCTGCCGCAAGGGCGGCAGTTGCGGGAGTCTCCCGACGGCCTTGGCCGGGTCTCGTCGGAGGGATGGTCCCTCCGAGGAGCAACGGAGACTTACAATGCAGAACATCGTCATCCTCGCCGGCAACATCGGTCAGGCCCCCGAAACCCGCACCACCCAGGGCGGCACCTCGATCACCCACTTCAGCCTCGCCACGTCGCGCCCCAAATACTCGGAAGGCCGCGTGGTCCGTGACGAGAAGGGCTATCGGGTTCAGGACACGGAATGGCACCGCATCACCTGCTTCAACGGCCTCGGCAAGACGGTCCAGCAGTATTGCGACACGGGCATGAAGGTTCTGGTTCGCGGCCGCATCCACTACACGAAGTGGAAGGATGCGGAGGGCAACGACCGCTACGGCTGCGAGATCATCGCCGAGACCGTCGATTTCCTGAGCCGGGCGAAGCAGACCGAGAACGACGACGGCAAGTTCATCGACGACGATGACATCCCGTTCTGAGCGGGAAGCCAGAGGCCCGGCGGCGCAAGCCGCCGGGCCTTCCATGTTTACGGTGGGTCGCGCCCGCCGGCTCAGCGCAAGATTCCCCACCGGAACGCCATGCGCCTTCGCGCCCGGCGCTCCGATTTCCTTGCCGGAGCATCGGATCATTTCCAAAAACAGGAAACCACTTTTTGGTCCGATGCTCCCCGAATGAGTAGGGGGCAAGCCGCCCCTCTCAAACTCGCCCCATGAAGGTGCAGGGCTACGCCCCGCCCCCTCCAACTCCCTACCCATGGAGGGGAGACCCCTCCAAACCTCCCCTTTGGCGTTGCGCTGAATAATGTCGCGACCCCTGGTCGGGGCCGCGGGCTCCTCTCTCTCTGACTTCGGATCATGCACCAGCCACTCCGGCGTCAAGGACTTCGCGGTCCCCCAATTTTCAGCCGACGCCCAAGAACATCGTCAGAAAATCGGCTCCACCACTCGCCGCCGCTGGCGGTCGGCTTACGCGATCCCTGACCCCTCGCGGCAACAGTGCAGGCTCCTCCCGTCAGAACGAAAGGAGAAACAAATGTCTGATCTCGATTTCCTCAATCTCTCAAGAAAGCTTGGCCGCATCAGAACCAGGGTGCGCAAGAACTACTTCAGGTGCGACACTCGCTTTTCGCAGTCCCTCCATGAAAAGCTGCTTCTTGCCCTCAACGGCCATCTCAAGACTTGCCGCGAGGGCGCAAAGGTCCAGCGGCGGCTACGGAACGAAAGCGATCCGACGGTGCGCGAGTCCCTTGAACAGACCCTCGGCGACTGCATGGGCGATCTCGAATCCGGCGGCCGGGGGTTCTATCCTTGGCATCTGCTGGATGCCGTCGATGGTGACCCGGACTTCGGCGGATACCACCACCCCGTTGCGGCCATGTGGTGCAATGGCCCGATCCCGGAATGGATGACCGTCGAGGACAAGCATCTGTCCGGCCTTGGTCCCATCCTCCGGCAGATCGCTGCCCAGACAGGTATCCGCTTCACCACCTATCTCTGCGATGCCAGCATTGGCCCCGATGGCGCGGGGCAACTCGACCCCGAGATCTACGAGCGCCCGGTCAGCAACTTCCGATACCGATACCGATAGCGAGGTGGCGGGCGGCGGAAGCCGCTCGCCACCTTTTCCCCTGTCGTAATAGCCATACCGACCGGATCGACCGCTCGGCAGGGCTTATGAAAGGGGGGCAAGCCGCCCCTCTCAAACTCACCCCATGAAGGTGCAGGGCAAAGCCCCGCCCCCTCAAACTCCCCCACCCATGGAGGGGAAACCCCTCCAAACCTCCCCTTCGGTTCCACCGAATATTGTCGCGGCCCCTAGTCGGGGCCGCGGGCTCTTCTCTCTCTGACTTCGGATCATGCACCAGCCACTCCGGCGTCAAGGACTTCACGGTCCCCCCAATTTTCAGCCGATACCCAAGGGCATCGTCAGAAAATCGGCTCCCCCGCTCGCCGCCGCTGGCGGTCGCTGCGCGATCCCTGACCCCTCGCGGCTACGGTGCCCGACCCTCCCGTCAGCGAGAGAAAGGAGCATGACATGACCGAACAAAAGATCATCCGTATCGACGGGGGCAGCGCCGAATACTGGCGCGATCGCAAGCAGGCTTTCGGGCTTATCCGCGATGCCGAGCTTGCCGCAAAGCGTCTGGCCGAGGCGCCGATGTATCTGCACGGCGGCTACGACGAGGATGGCGACGTTATCCCCATCGAAAACCTCGGTCCCCACGACGATATGGAGGACGCGATCTGGGCCATCGAGGCCGATCCGACTGCGGTGAGCATCCTCGTTGCGCAGGGGCGCACGAGCATCGGCGGTCACGAGATCGGGGCTGTGGTTCGCGGTTTCGAACCGGACTACGGGCACATCGAGGACCCGGAGAGCAATCCGCTCTGGGGACCGGATACCGACTGACCCTTCGACGAGAGGCGGCGAAAGCCGCCTCTCGTCTTTGCTTCGTCGTCAAAGCCCTGCCGGCCGGATCGACCGGCCCGCAGGGCTGATGAAAGGGGCACGCCCCTCTCAACGCTCTCCCATGAAGGAAGGGGCAAGCCCCCTCCTTCAAACATCCTCCCCAAGGGAAGGGCTGAAGCCCCTCCCTTGAACCCTCCCATGGGAAGGAGGCGACGGTTCCCTCGCCCTCCTTCCCAAACCCATCCTCCTCTCCCTGGGCCAGGCCATTCTGGCCGCGCCGATACGCTGTCGTATGTCCGACCGAATCAGATGGCTGCCTATCCCGCCACTGCGAGGTTGATCACGACGATTCCAGCCGAATTTCGAGTGGAATTTGAAGGCAGAGCGACTATTATAGTCGTAGTTCTGGAGTGCGTGCAGGTCTCGGTGGGAGGTGATCATGTATGATCACCGCTCGCCAATCACGGGCCGCACGCGCGTTGCTGGGTTGGACACAGGAGACGCTCGCTGACAAGGCCCAGGTCGCATTGACCGCACTCAAACGCCTCGAATCCCAAAATGGGCTTGAGGTGTTCGAGACGACTCGCGATCAGGTTCGCCGCGCTCTCGAAGCGGCCGGCATCGTTTTCCTGTCAACGGATAAGGGCGAAGGCGTCTTGCTCCTGCACGAGCGGAGCCCGACGCCGGGTTAGCGTCGTGGCCTGCGCATTGACCCGTTGCCCATAAAAAGAATGGCTATCTCCCGCCGGAGATGGTTAACAAATACGTTATCCGATCGTGAGCGACTGATGGGACAAGCGACACAGACATTTCTTGACGAACCACCGTCCAGCCAAACGCTGACACCATATGATCGAGAACACATGAAGCTCTATATGCGCCTGCTCGACGCAGCGCGCGATGGCGCCGACTGGCGCGAAGCGGTTCGAATCCTCTTCAATCTCGATCCAGAGCGTGATCCCGAGCGTAGCCGCCGCGTTCATGACGCGCATCTCGCACGAGCGCGTTGGATGACCGAGCGCGGCTATCGCGAACTGGTCCGCGAAAGTCAGCACCGAACATCATAGCGATGCGCGGGACGCATCACCTGTTGATCCCGACCCAGCTTCCTCAATTCAACCCGAACGGGAATCGTAGAGTCTCTCCAACTTCCTGAGCTGTGACGTGGGAGGCTCCGATGACACCCAACGCATCTACCTGGCGTTCTTCGGCAGACTACGAGCATCTGGATGTGCTGACGCCATCCGATCTGGCTTGGGAGTGGCTCCGCCGCAACGATGCCTATGACGCTGATTTTGAGGCATCGGCCTCTGGCCAGGGAGATCCCGAACCGCTGACCGAACGAATCCGGCAGCGGTGGGGACTCCGATTTCCCCGTCGATCCGCTGGCTGCGCCACCTGACGCCAAGGTATTATGGCTTCCGCAGGAGGACACGAGCGTCGTCATACTGGCGAACGCGCCATCGGAATTTGACGAGCAAATCGGTCTCGCAGCTACCGTGATCTGGCGCGCCCATCCTCGCTCGCAACCTACGGATGAGGACTACCGGCTCGATATTGGCAACGGACAGCATCTGCAGATCCTCGACTGCACGGCCGGCGACGACAGGATCGCCGTCGCCATCGTTCCGCTCGGCCTGGACGGCTTCGACCGGATCGAAGCCGTCCGCCGCTTCCTCTCCGCCCTACATGGCCGCGCCATTCCTCCCGATACGCGGCTGACCCGGCAGCAGCGCATACGCCTGCGACGGATGCTTCGCGCCTTTGACGGACACAGGGCGGGCGCCACACAGCAGGAAATCGCGCAAGTCATCCTGAAGATCGGGCCGCTCGACCGCGATGAATGGCAGGCGTCTTCGGCCCGCCACACGATCAAGGCGCTTCTGCGCGACGCCCATTCCATGGTCGCGGGCGGCTATCGAAAACTCCTGCGTCATCGTCGCCAACGCTAGCGTAGTTCGACGCCTGGGCTGGTGGGCGATTTCGATACCCATCAACTTCGCCCTGCAACTCGCCGGCCTCCCTCCGCCACCGTGGTCGTTGTCCCGCCGCTGACTCGCAGTGGCCGTTCCCAACAGCCCGGAGGCCCGATCATGCCACATGAACCCGTCGTTTTGCCGCCGCGCTTCCTGCGCACCAAGGAGGCTGCGGATTTTCTCAGCCTTTCGGCCCGGACGCTCGAAAAACACCGCACCTACGGGACCGGCCCTGCCTATCGCAAGCTCGGCGGCCGGGTTGTCTATGCCATCGACGATCTCGAAGCCTGGACCGAGCGCGGTGCGGTAACCTCCACCTCCGATCCCCGTGGCTCCGTGCTGCCCGCCAAGCGCCACGCCCTTCCGACCGGCCCGCAGGTCGGGCGCTCCGCCCGCTGATCGCACCCAGTTCCCTTCATGGTGGCGCGACGTCGATCCCTTTCCGAGCGCGGGCAGCTCGACCTGTTCAGGGCGCTCCCCGGCGACTTCGCGCCACGAGACGCGCAGGATCTCATGGCCTATCCCTTCTTCTCCCTCGGCAAGTCAAAACGTGTCGCGCCCATCGACTTCGCCGCCGGCAATGTGACGATCCGGGTCGAGGCGGTCCCCGATCATGGCATGGCGACGATCTGGGATGCGGACATCCTGATCTGGGCCGCCAGCCAGATCGTCGAAGCCCGTGATACCGGGCTTCGGACGTCCCGGCTGATGGCCGCCACGCCTTACGAAATCCTCACCTATGTCGGGCGCGGCACGTCGCTGCGCGACTACCAGCGCCTGAAGGCCGCACTCGACCGGCTGCAATCGACCACCATTTCCACCTCGATCCGGCAACCAGCTGAAGGCCGCCGGCATCGCTTCTCCTGGATCAACGAATGGCAGGAGCGCACCGACCGCAACGGCCGCCCCGATGGTATCGAGATGATCGTGCCGGACTGGTTCTATCAGGCCGTCCTCGACGACGCGCTCGTGCTGACCATCGACCGGACCTATTTCGACCTGACCGGCGGACTCGACCGATGGCTCTACCGCCTAGTGCGTAAGCACGGCGGCCGCCAGCGTGAGGGTTGGCGCTTCGACTTCCGCCACCTCCATCAGAAGTCCGGCAGCATGTCGCCATTCAAACGCTTCGCTTTTGAGTTGCGCGACATCATCCGACGCCAGCCCTTGCCGGGCTACCGGCTCTTTCTGGAAGCCGAGATCGGCGGGCGCATGCTGCTCGCCTTCGAGCCGACACCGGCCTGTGGAAAACCTGTGAATGGCCTCGTGCTATCGGGAACCCGGACTATCGTGCTATCGGGAACCCAAGGCTCGTGCTATCGGGAACCGAAATCGGGCTTAACGCCCGAAGACCACTCGCAAAATCGCGCCCTTAACTTAGAGTCTAACAAAGACTCTAACCTTGAAGAGCGCGTGCGCGATGTGGAAAACCTCATCCGCGACACCGCCAGAAGCCTCAGCAGAGCCGCTAGGAACGGCGCATCTGCCACGCCACGCGCTTCCCAGCCGGCCCCTCAGCCCGGCGGAACCGAGGCTTCCGAAGGTTCCGACACACCCCGCCTTCCTCTCGACTTGCCGGGAGGCGGCCAATGATCATCGCACTCCTCAACCAGAAGGGCGGTGTCGGCAAGACCACGCTGGCGCTGCATCTCGCCGGAGAACTGGCGCAGGGCGGAAAGCGCGTCACACTTCTCGATGCCGACCCGCAGGGTTCGGCGCTCGACTGGTCACAGCAACGCGCACGCGAGGGCCTGCCTCGACTGTTCGGCACCGTCGGCCTCGCACGGGACACACTGCACCGCGAGGCACCGGAGATCGCCCGCGATGTCGATCACGTCGTCATCGACGGACCGCCGCGTGTCGCCAGCCTCATGCGCTCCGCGCTCCTCGCCGCCGACCTGGTGCTGATCCCGGTGCAGCCGTCGCCCCTCGATGGCTGGGCCTCGGCCGAAATGCTGGCCCTCCTCGCAGAGGCCCGCATCTATCGGCCCCAACTCGTCGCCCGCTTCGCGCTCAACCGCTGCGGCGCGCGCACCGTCATCGCCCGCGAAACGGCCGAAAGCCTTGCAGATCACGACCCGCCCGTCCTTGCCACCACTGTCGGGCAGCGCGTCGTCTTCGCCGACGCTGCACAGTCAGGTCGTCTCGCAGGCGAGATCGACCGCCAATCTCCTGCCGCGCGTGAAGTCGCAGCGCTCACCGATGAGATTGCGCGGCTGGGCATCGGGAGGGTCGGCCAATGACCATCCTGACCGGCGACTGCCGCGAAGAAATGCCCTGGCACGCTCCCTACGACATGATCCTCGCCGATCCGCCCTATGGCGACACCTCGCTCGCCTGGGACCGGCGCGTCGAGGGCTGGGTCGCGCTGGCGCGCGCCGCCCTCAAGCCGACCGGCTCGCTCTGGGTTTTCGGTTCACTTCGTTCCTTCATGGCGACCGCCGACCACTTCGCCAATGCGGGTCTGCGCATCGCGCAGGAGGTGATCTGGGAGAAGCAGAACGGCACCGGCTTTCACAATGATCGCTTCAAGCGGGTGCATGAGCTGGCCGTCCAGTTCTATCCGGCAGAGAACGCCTGGCGCGACATCTACAACGACGTCCAGACCACGCCCGACGCAACGGCCCGCACGGTGCGGCGCAAGCAGCGTCCACCCCATACCGGCCAGATCGACGCCGGCCATTACATTAGCCATGACGGCGGACCGCGCCTCATGCGCTCGGTCATCTACCTGCGCAACTGCCACGGCCGCGCCATCCATCCGACCGAGAAACCGTCGGCGCTCCTGGAAATCCTGATCCGCACGAGCTGCCCGGAAGGCGGACTTGTCGGTGACTGGTTCGCCGGTTCCGGCGCAGCCGGGGAAGCCTGTCGGCTTTCCGGCCGGAGCTATCTCGGCTGCGAGATCGACGCCGACATGGCCGATCTCGCCCGCGCCCGCATCGCCACCGTGCTGCCGTTCCATGACGGAGCCCCGTCATGACGGCCGGCACGGACAAGCGCGGCTTCGCTACGCGCCCAGCCGATCCCGATGGCTGGATCAAGGCTGGCGATGGACGGCCAGCGCGCGATGGCGCCGCAGCCGCCCATTCCGCCCGGCTGACGATCGACATCACGCCCGAGCTTCGCGGGCGGATCAAGATCGCCGCGTTCGGGCGCGGCACCACCGTCGCGGACATGCTGCGTGACCTGCTTGCGCGCGAGTTTCCCGACACAGCGGGAGACCGCCCATGATCGGTATCGATGCCCATGATGGCGATCTGACCCGCGTGGAACTGACCTGGGTGGAGGGCAGGACCGAATACTGGATCAGGTTCGGCCATGAGGCGGGAACGCAGATCCTCGACCGCAACCGGCGCGTCGTTTCTTTCGGTCCTGGTTCGGTGTTCGCGTTCGTCCGCTGGGCGGCGAACGACCACGGCACGATCATTTCGCGCCTCGACATCCTGCGCGCGGTTGCGCCGGGCGAATCCTATCAGACGCTGCCCTTCGTCCGTCCGGGCGGCGAAATCCTGCTGAAGATCGAAGGCTGGCCGAAGGTTGAGGCCGTCCTTCGCCATGTCGACGGGATCGAGGCCATTGGCGTCGATCCCGCCCAGGTCGATCCCGATCACTGGCGGCATGTCGCCCACTGGATGAACGCAGGCGAAGCGCCGCGTCCTTACACCGCCGAGCGCCATCAGGCATGGCTCCGGCGCCGGGAGATCGCCCCATGACGCGCTTTCGCTATGTCATGGTGACGGCGGCGGCCACGCTGGGGATCGCCATCGCCGGATTCGTTCCGACCGCGCCAAGGCTGCTCTGGAACGCATCGGCCAGCGTGCCGATCGGGTTCTACACCGTCGCGCCCGCTGATCGGATCGAGATGCCCGATCTGGTCGCCGTCATGCCACCTGAGCCGTTCGCGTCCTACATGGTGGACCGCGGCTACGTCGCGCGCGACGTGCCGCTTCTGAAGCGCGTGATCGGCCTGCCCGGACAGCGCGTCTGCCGCGCCGGCCGCGCCATCGCCGTCGATGGTGTTCCGCTCGGCGAAGCACGCGACCGCGACAGCCTCGGCCGAGACCTGCCGGTCTGGCAGGGCTGCCGCGTCATCGCCGAGGGCGAAGTCTTCCTGATGAACCCGGACGTCGGCGACAGCCTCGACGGCCGCTATTTCGGCCCGTTCCCCGCCTCGGCGGTGATCGGCCGCGCGATCCCGCTTTTCACCGACGAAGACGGCGATGGCCGCTTTGTCTGGCGCGCGCCGATGCGGTGACGGCGCGTCCGCTGCGGGGCGTGCGAACGGCCCGCGTCTTCTCCACCGCATAGCAAAGGAAACCTCCCATGGCACAGATCGGCCAATTTACCCGCACCCCGTCCGGCTATTCCGGGCATGTCCGCACCCTCACGCTCGACGCGGAGTTGACCTTCGTTCCAGCAGAGAACGCCGAGGCGGAGAATGCGCCCGCCTACCGCATCCACCTCGGCGACGAGGACGGACCGGAAGTCGGCGCGGGCTGGAAACATTCCGGGGAACGCGCCGGGCCGTTCGTTTCGGTCCTGCTCGACGATCCCGTCTTCCAGCAGCCGATCCGCGCCCGCCTGTTCCAGGCGGACGAGGACGGACGCGACTGGGGCTTGCACTGGACCCGCCAAAAGAAGCGCGACGAGCAGGAATGACCATGCTCATCTCCTGCATTCGTCTCGCCTCCGGGAGATGCGGCGTCCGCCGCCGCATCATCCTCTCTCTTCTTTCCGGCCTGTTCGTTTCAGCCATCACCACGCCGCCCGTCCTAGCCCAAGCTGCGATGCCCGGTCATGTGGTTGCCGCGCATCCGCACGACGCCCACATTGCGGAAGCCTCGCAACGCTTCGGCATCCCGACGACATGGATCATCGCCGTGATGCGCACTGAGAGCGCGGGCGACGTGCGCGCAATTTCGTCCGCCGGTGCGATGGGACTGATGCAGGTCATGCCCGACACCTGGGCGGATCTGCGCATCCGCCATGCTCTCGGCCGCGACCCCTTCGAGCCGCGCGACAACATCCTCGCGGGCACGGCCTATCTCCGCGAGATGTGGGATCGCTACGGCAATGTGGCCGCGATGCTCGCGGCCTACAATGCCGGTCCCGGCCGTTACGACGAATACCGCGCGACGGCTCGTCCGCTTCCGGCCGAGACACGCGCCTACGTCGCCGCGCTGACACCGATCCTGCTCGGCGAGCGACCGTCGGGGGGCAGCTCGTCGGTTGTTCCACCGCTCGATTGGCGCGAGGCGGCGATCTTCGTGGCGGGAGAAATCGGCGCTACCGCTTCCGATCCGGCTTCACCCGACCCCACGCCTCGCGACGCCCCTTCATTCGTCCCGGCAGCACCGGAAACGCTCACGGCCTTGCAGCCGGAGGGGCTGTTCGTCGCTCGCAGTGCCGGTGAGGACCAGCCATGAGCGGCTCCGTGCGGTTTCGCATCCTGTCGACCGCTGGCGTGTCATGGAGGGCGCGGGGGGTGGCGGCAGGCACCACGACCGGAAGATGGCAGGATAAAAGCGCGCACGGTGCGGCTCGGTCGGTCGGTTGTTTTTGTTCATGTTTTCGGCGCGTTCCGCACCGTGCCGCGCATTCGCGCACCGTGCGCCTCGCGCCCATCCTCCTGAATTTCCTTACTGTCTTGCACCGTGCGGGGCTGTGTCATGTCCGATGAACACGAGTTCCGCATAAGGCCGGGGCGCATCCGCTCGACCCGCGCTCAGCAGACCCGGCCCTTCATCGCGCAGGCGCTCGCCGCCGCGAAGAAGGCCGGCGGTGGCGTCTCTCGATCCGGCCGCGTGACTTCCGGCAATCGCTCCCGCTTCGGGCGCGGCCAGCGCGCCAGCGTCCAGGCCAATCGTCTCATCACCACCCGCACACGCGGCGCCGTCGTCAAGGCGCGCGTGGTGCGCAACATGGCATGGTCCGCGCCGCTCGGAACGCATCTCGATTATCTCCGCCGTGACGGCGTGACCCGAGATGGCGAGAAGGCACGGCTGTTCGGGCCGGGAACGGAGGATGCCGATGGTCGCGCCTTCGCGGAGCGGTGCGGCGATGACCGGCATCATTTCCGGTTCATCGTCTCGCCCGACGACGCGCCGGATATTTCCGACCTCCGATCATTCACGCGCGATCTTGTCGGCCAGATGGAAAAGGATCTCGGGACGCGCCTCGACTGGGTGGCGGTCGATCACTGGAACACCGCGCATCCGCATGTCCATCTGATCGTGCGCGGTGTTCGCGACGATGGGCAGGACCTCGTGATCTCCCGCGACTACATCAAGGAGGGGATGCGGGACCGGGCGCGCGATCTCATCACCCAGGAGCTGGGGCCGCGCACCGATCTCGACATTCACCGTGCGCTAGAGGCCCAGATCGAGGCGGAACGCTGGACCCAGCTCGACCGGCAGCTTGTCCGTGATGCGGGAAAATCCGGCATCGTCGATCTTGCCCCGCTCGCCAGCCGACCGCAGGACGAGTTCCATACGCTGAAGGTCGGGCGGCTGCGCACCCTCGAAATCCTCGGCGTCGCCGGGCAGATCGGCCATTCGCAATGGTTCATCAAGCCCGAGGCCGAGACGGTCTTGCGCGAACTCGGCGAGCGCGGCGACATCATCAAGCGCATGCACCGTGCCCTGATCGCGCGCGGCATCGAACGCGGCTCGGCCAGCTATGTCCTCGCCGGCGAAAGCCTCGACGTTCCCGTCATCGGCCGCCTGGTCGAGCGCGGCCTTGACGACGAGTTGAAGGGCACGGCCTATGCCGTCGTCGATGGCGTCGACGGACGCACCCACCACATCAAGCTCCCTCATCTCGATGCCGCCGGTGACAGCCCGCCCGGCTCAATCGTCGAGTTGCGCGCCTATGAAGATGCGCAAGGTGCGCGCCGCGTCGCGCTCGCTGTCCGCTCCGATCTTGATCTCGGTGCGCAGGTGGGGGCCTCGGGCGCGACCTGGCTCGACCGCCAGGCCATCGCCCGCGAGCCGGTTCCTCTCTCGGATAGCGGCTTCGGCGCCGAGGTCCGTCAGGCACTGGACGAGCGGGCGGAGCATCTGATCGGCGAGGATCTCGCGGAGCGGCAAGGCGGGCGCGTCGTCTTCGCTCGCCGGCTATTGAACACGCTGCGCAGGCGCGAACTCGACAGTCTCGGCGAGAAGCTCGCGGCCGAGACCGGCATGTCCTTCGAGCGCGCCGCCAGCGGCGAATATGTCGCCGGCTCCTATCGCCAGCGCTTCGCGCTCGCCTCAGGCCGCTTCGCCATGATCGACGATGGCCTCGGCTTCCAGCTCGTGCCCTGGTCGCCCTCCATTGAGAAGCAGATCGGCCGTCACGTCTCCGGCATCGCCCGCGACGACGGCGGTGTCGATTGGGACTTCGGGCGCAAGCGCGGCCTCGGCCTCTGACCTCAATCGGAAAGGAACCAACCCCATGTCCGCCACCAAGATCCTCTGGGGACAGATCAGCGTCGTCTTCCTCATCATCCTCGCCACCACCTGGGGCGCCACCCAATATGTCGCCTGGAGCCTTGCCTATCAGGCGCAACTCGGGCCGCCCTGGTTCGAGCTGTTCGGCACCCCGATCTACTATCCGCCCGCACTCTTCTGGTGGTGGTATTTCTATGAAGCCTATGCGCCGCCGATCTTCGCCAAGGGCGGGATCATCGCGGCCTCGGGCGGCTTCATCGCCATCGCGGTCGCCATCGGCATGTCAGTCTGGCGCGCGCGCGAGGCGAAGAACGTCGCCACCTATGGCTCGGCGCGATGGGCGGAGAAACCCGAGGTGAAGGCGGCCGGCCTGCTCGATCCCGATGGTGTCGTCCTTGGCCGGTATGATCGCGAGTATCTGCGCCATGATGGACCGGAGCATGTGCTGTGCTTTGCCCCGACACGTTCGGGCAAGGGCGTCGGCCTGGTGGTGCCGACGCTGTTGACCTGGCCCGGCTCGGCCATCGTCCACGACATCAAGGGCGAGAACTGGCAGCTTACCTCGGGTTTCCGGGCACGCCATGGCCGCGTGCTGCTCTTCGACCCAACCAACCCAAAGTCCTCGGCCTACAATCCGCTGCTCGAGGTGCGCCGCGGCGAGTGGGAGGTGCGCGACGTCCAGAACATTGCCGACATCCTCGTCGACCCCGAAGGCTCGTTGGACAAAAGGAATCACTGGGAAAAAACCAGCCATTCGCTCCTCGTCGGCGCCATCCTTCATGTCCTCTATGCGGAGCCCGACAAGACCCTCGCCGGCGTGGCACGATTCCTCTCCGATCCGAAGCGCCCGGTGGATTCCACCCTGCGCGCCATGATGGAAACCGCGCATCTCGGTGACGCAGGACCGCACCCCGTCATCGCCAGCGCCGCGCGGGAGCTGCGCAACAAATCCGAGAACGAGCGGTCCGGCGTGTTGTCGACGGCGATGTCGTTTCTCGGCCTCTATCGAGATCCGGTCGTGGCCGAGGTCACGCGCCGCTCAGACTGGCGCATCAGCGACATTGTGGGAGGCGATCAGCCGACCACGCTCTACCTCGTCGTGCCGCCCTCCGACATCAACCGCACCAAGCCCTTGATGCGACTGCTGCTGAATCAGGTCGGCCGCCGCCTGACCGAGGATCTGCAGGCGAACACGGGGCGGCATCGGCTGCTCTTGATGCTCGACGAGTTTCCGGCGTTGGGCAGGCTCGACTTCTTCGAGACGGCCCTGGCCTTCATGGCGGGCTATGGTCTCAAGAGCTTCCTGATCGCGCAGTCGCTGAACCAGATCGAGAAAGCCTATGGCCCGAACAACTCTATCCTCGACAACTGCCATGTGCGGGTGAGCTTTGCGACGAATGACGAACGCACCGCCAAGCGAGTCTCGGACGCGCTCGGCACTGCTACCGAGATGAAGGCGATGAAGAACTACGCCGGGCACCGGCTGTCGCCCTGGCTCGGGCACCTCATGGTTTCGCGCTCGGAAACTGCCCGCCAGTTGCTGACGCCGGGCGAGATCATGCAGCTTCCCCCGCATGAGGAGATCGTCATGGTGGCGGGCATCCCCCCGATCCGGGCGACGAAGGCGCGCTACTACGAGGACGCCCGGTTTCGCGAGCGTGTTCTGTCACCACCTGAATTGCAGCGCCCTGAGGGAGCCCGGCCCGACGACTGGACCACGCTTCCGCTCCCGGCGCGGCCGGAAGCCGCCGTGGATGAGGACAACCCCACGACGGATGACGAGGATACGACCGAATCCGAACGCCGCTTGCAGCCAGAACTCAGCCGGGTGAAGCCGGTGGAGAAGAAAAAGCCCATCGAGAACGAGTTTGAGTTCGCCCCGCCCGATGATGTCGACGAGGAGGCTGTCCAGAACCGGCGGATGATCCGGCAGGTCCAGGGGATTGCCCGGCAGGTTGCCATGGACCCGAACGACGGCATGGACCTATAGGACCATGATGCAACGCAAGAAGAAATCAAAGGTCACGATCTATCTCGATCCAGACCTCACTGCGGCGCTGGCCGACTTCGCCGCACGCCGGGATCGGTCGCAATCCATGATCGCCGAGGCTGCCATCGCATCCTTCGTGTCGCCGGATGATGCTGAGCGCCGCGAGGCGATCGTCGCCAAGCGACTCGACCAGATCGACCGCCGCATGACGCGGGTAGAGCGTGATGTCGGCATCGCCGTCGAGAGCCTGGCGGTATTCATTCGTTTCTGGCTGATGACGACGCCAGCCTTGCCCGAGCCGGCGGCAAAGGCGGCAAAGGCCAAATCGGCCGAGCGATACGAGGCGTTCATCACTGCGCTCGGCCGACGCCTCGCACAGGGACCGAAGCTGCGGCAGGAGATTACCGAGGATGTAGCGGCAGCGGACGAATAGATCGTCAGGCGGAGTGCTTGCATTAATGCCGATCCCGTAAACTGCTTTTTCGCGGCGATGGCGCGACGGAGGCGAACGCTACAACTATCGCAAAACCGTTCTTAGGGCACGATCCAGCGTCCTTCCCAGCCGTGGAGCCCTTGCCTAAAGCTGCATCGCCTGTGCGGCTCCGAGGAAAGATCCAATCGTTCCACATGGCTTATGACGATCTCGACCAGGCAGAACCGCGCATAGGCGGTCGCCGGATCGCTATCGTCGGTTTCCATTTCATTCGGCGAGGCCAGCACTGTCCCCGGCGGCAGTGCCGACCGAAAGAGGATATGTGTATGCGGGCGCAGCGCGTTCCAGAAGTCCCGCCGCCTCGTCTCGTCTTCGATGATCTCCGCCCGACCGTCGATGCGCAGTTGAACGACCCTCTCATTGTCGAAGCCGGCAAGCGATACGCACGGATTGGCCGTGATCTCCCGAACCTTGGGCGAACGCAGGTCGGTGATGAAGGACAGACTCGTAGATGCCTCGTTGAAGCTGCGCAGCACGATGGTTCGGATCTTCGGCGCACCGTCCTCGCCGACGGTCGCGAGTTGCATCAGCGTAAAGGGCGTTCGCTGTTTGACCGCATCGGCCAGCACCAGCCAGACATCATGGAGCAATGCCTGCTTCATGGTGCTTTTCCGGCAGGAGCAAGGCCGACACCGGCATCTGGCTCGACCTCCGGTGCCACCTTCCGCGACCCGAACTGAAGCAGAGCGACCCCCGCGAGGATGAGGCACATCGCCAGGTAGCCGATCAGCTGGATCGCCTCGCCGACGAACACGACGCCGATCACCAGGGCCACGACCGGAGGAATGTAGGTAACGCTCGAAGCCGCCAGCGCACCGAGGTTTTCGACGATGTGATAATAGGCGACATAGGCAAGGCCGGTTCCGCAGAGGCCAAGACCGATGACAAGGCCGATCCAGGCCCGGTCGTCGGCGAAGACCGCGCCAATCCCCTCGACCGGGATCACCATGAACAGCAGAAGCATTGCGATGCCGATCTGGTAGGTCGTCAAGGCGGCGGCTGGCAGCTTCAGCGGGTTGACGAATTTTCTGGCATAGACGAAGGAGCAACCGACGCTGAAGGTGCCCGCGATCATCCAGGCGACCCCTGCCATCTCGATGTCGCCACCGACCGACCACGGCTGCGCGATCAGCAACACGCCGAGAAAGCCGAGGGCGACGCCGACCGCCTTTGTCGCCGTGATGCGTTCCTCGCGCAGGAAAAGGAAAGCGCAGACGAAGGTGAAGAGCGGGATCGCCCCGCTCAGCATTCCGGCGATGCTCGACGGCAGCAAGGCCGTGCCCTTGGCGAAGGCGAAATAGTAAAGCGCGGTCGCCACCAGCGCCATGACCGCGAAATGATGCACATGACGGGCATGGCTCCATCGCAGTTCGCCCCGAGACAGCGCGAACAGAAAAACAGGGAGGAAGCCGAAGACCACGCGCAGCAGCGTGATCTGAGCCGGCGTGATGTATTCCGCTGCCCATTTGACGAAGATGAAATTGCTTCCCCAGATGAATCCGAGGAAGCAGAAGGCAAGCCAGGCGGTTTTCTTCATGGGCTTACACGGCGCGGGTGACGCCGCCGTCGACCCGGATATTCTGGCCAGTGATATAGGCCGCGCCATCGGAAGCGAGGAAGGCAACCGTCGCCGCGATTTCCTCGGAGGTGCCGTAACGCTTCAAAGGCACGCCGTCGCGGCGCTCCTCGGTCGCGGGGAGACTGTCGATCCAGCCGGGCAGCACGTTGTTCATGCGGATGTTGTCGGCCGCATAGGTATCGGCGAAGATCTTGGTGAAAGATGCGAGCCCGGCACGAGCAACGGCCGAGGTCGGGAACATCGCACTCGGCTCGAAGGCCCAGGCCGTCGAGATGTTGATAATGACGCCGCCCTTCTGCTTCTGCATGGTCGGAGCGACGAGCCGAGCCGGCCGCACGACGTTCAGGAAATAGGTGTCGAACCCTGCGTGCCAGTCCTCGTCGGTGATTTCGAGGATCTGCTTGCGCGGGCCGTGGCCGGCGCTGTTGACCAGCACGTCGATACGTCCCCAACGCTCAAGGGTGCCGTCGACGAGGCGCTTCAAGTCGTCATTCGACTGGTTCGAGCCCGTGACGCCGAAGCCCCCGAGTTCCTGTGCCAGTGCCTCACCCTTGCCAGAGGACGAGAGAACCGCGACCTTGAACCCATCTGCCGCCAGCCGGCGCGCAGCAGCCGCGCCCATTCCACTACCGCCAGCCGTGATGATTGCGATTTTTTCTACTGTCATATCCGTGGCCTCTGAAAGAGAATTGATCGTGGAAGCCGCCTATACGGAGGCACTATGGATTGGTATCATCCTTTGAAACGGGATACGAACCAGTTCCACTCCCATCACTCTGTAGAAAATCTATCCTATGCCGGAAGGTTTCCCTCGACTCCCCTCGCTCAACGGCCTGCGCGTATTCGAGGTCGTGACGCGGCATCTCAACTTCCGGCTCGCGGCCGAGGAGCTGGGCGTCACGCAAGGGGCGGTCGCGCAGCAGATTCGCGGGCTGGAAGCCGAACTCGGGCTGAAGCTGTTTGAGCGCCAGCCACGCACGCTGGCCTTGACGGAGGCGGGCCGCAGCTACGTTGCCAATATCCGCCGGGCGTTCGAGTTGATCGCCGAGGCGACCGAAATGCTGAAGCCGGAACCCAGGCACCTGACCATCAGCGTCACGCCGACCTTCGCATCACGCTGGCTGATCCCGCGCCTGCCAGATTTTACCGCCACACACCCGGATATAGACCTTCGTATCCTTGCCACGGATCGGCTTTCCAGCTTCCAGACGGATGCGGTCGACATCGCCGTGCGCTATGGGCGGCCACCCTTCGGGGCGGGCCTCAACACCGAACTCCTGTTCGAGCAGGTGATCGTCGCAGTTGCCAGCCCGCTTCTCCTCGAAAAGCTCGGTCCGCCCGACGAGGACGACAATCTCACGCGCTATGCGCTCCTACACGACGCACATAATTTCTGGCCACAGTTCCTCGAACGAGCCTATCCGGGTGGCGTGACCGCCTCAGCCAAGAACATTCGCTTCAACCAGACATCGCTCGCCGTTGACGCGGCTGTCGCCGGTCAGGGTCTGGCGTTAGCGAGCCTGTTCTTCGTGCAGGACGATATTGATGCAGGCCGCCTCGCGCGCCCCTTCGCGACGGAATTGCGCGTCGGTTCGGACTTCTACCTGGTTTCGCCGCGCAAGCCGCGCCACCCTGAACCGACAGCGGATGTGCGGAGCTGGCTCCTGACCGCCGCGCGATGAACCGAATCACCTGACAAGGACCAAGGCGCTGCTTTCAGGCTTGGTCCTAGATGGGGTCACCGCCGTTCTCCTGTATTTGCGCGCTACGCTACTACGACGGTCGAAACTTGTTGAAACGACCCGATTTGGGTCTCTTTTAGTCATCCCCATCCGGGGATCGTCTCTCGCCTCCCCGGTGGAACGGGGACGAGATGGCAGGCATCAACCACAAACAGGCAACGGTGGACCGCGGCGCGCGTATGCTCCGGACGGCGCTCGGGCCTGCCATCTCAACCTTGCTGCAAGACCCGTCTGTCGTCGAGGTCATGCTGAATCCCGACGGGCGCATCTGGGTCGACCGGCTGTCCGAAGGGCTGGCCGATACCGGCGAGATCCTGTCCGCCGCCGATGGCGAGCGCATCGTGCGGCTGGTGGCCCACCATGTCGGCGTCGAAGTGCATGCGCGCAGCCCACGGGTCTCGGCGGAGCTGCCGGAATCGGGAGAGCGCTTCGAGGGGTTGCTGCCCCCGGTGGTGTCCTCGCCTGCCTTCGCCATCCGCAAACCCGCCGTCGCGGTGTTCACCCTCGATGACTATGTGGCGGCCGGCATCATGTCCGAGGATCAGGCAGAAGCACTCCGCGCCGCCGTCCAGTCGCGCGCGAACATCCTGGTCGCGGGCGGCACGTCCACCGGCAAGACCACGCTGACCAATGCGCTGCTCGCCGAGGTGGCGAATACGCAGGATCGGGTCGTAATCATCGAGGATACCCGCGAGTTGCAATGCGCGGCGCCCAATCTGGTCGCCATGCGGACCAAGGATGGTGTCGCCACTCTGTCCGATCTGGTGCGCTCGTCCTTGCGCCTGCGCCCCGACCGTATCCCGATCGGTGAGGTCCGTGGGGCCGAAGCTCTGGACCTGCTCAAAGCCTGGGGCACCGGCCACCCCGGAGGGATCGGAACGATCCATGCCGGTTCCGGCATCGGCGCGCTGCGCCGCCTCGAACAACTCATCCAGGAAGCGGTCGTCACCGTGCCGCGCGCGATGATCGCGGAAACCATCGACCTTGTTGCCGTCCTCTCCGGGCGCGGTTCCGCCCGCCGCCTTGCCGAGCTTGCCCGCGTCGAGGGGCTCGGGCCGGACGGAGACTACCGAATTTCCTCAGCCTTTTCAGAACCCGACACCACTCACAACACTGGAGAACCTGCATGATCCGTCGTGCCTTCCGTATCCGCCACCATATCGCAACCGCATCGGCCTTCGCCTGGGTGAGCCTGATGACGTCCCCGGCCTGGGCCTCCGGCTCCTCCATGCCCTGGGAGGCGCCGCTGCAATCCATCCTCGAATCCGTCGAAGGTCCAGTGGCGAAAATCGTGGCGGTGATCATCATCATCGTCACGGGCCTGACACTGGCCTTCGGCGATACCGGCGGCGGTTTCCGGCGGCTGATCCAGATCGTCTTCGGCATCTCCATCGCCTTCGCGGCATCGAGCTTCTTCCTGTCGTTCTTCAGCTTCGGCGGGGGGGCGCTGGTCTGATGGCCGTGAGCTTCGAGGCCCTCGATACCGTGCCGGGCTTCGCGGTGCCGGTTCACCGCGCCCTGACCGAGCCGATCCTGCTCGGCGGGGCGCCCCGATCCGTCGCGATCCTCAACGGCACGCTGGCTGGCGCCGTCGGCCTCGGCCTTCAGCTATGGCTTGCAGGCATCCTGATCTGGGCCGTCGGTCACATCGCCGCCGTCTGGGCCGCCAAACGCGATCCGCTCTTCGTCGAGGTCGCGCGCCGCCATCTTCGCATCCCCTGCCATCTTTCGGTGTGAGGCACGAGCCATGATGAATCTCGCAGAATACCGTCGCACCGCCTCACGCCTTGCCGACTACCTTCCCTGGGTGGCGCTGGTCGGCTCCGGCGTCGTGCTGAACAAGGACGGCTCGTTCCAGCGCACGGCGAAGTTCCGTGGTCCCGATCTGGATTCCGCCGTCGCGGCCGAGCTGGTCGCGGTGGCCGGGCGGCTGAACAACGCCTTCCGCCGTCTCGGCTCCGGCTGGGCCATCTTTGTCGAAGCACAGCGGTCGGAAGCCGCAAGCTATCCCGCAAGCCGCTTCCCCGATCCGGCCTCGGCGCTGGTCGATGCCGAGCGGAAGGCCGATTTCGAGGAGGAGGGCAGCCATTTCGTCTCTGGCTACTTCCTGACCTTCCTGTGGCTCCCGCCCGCCGAAGATGCCGCACGTTCCGAGTCCTGGCTGTATGAAGGGCGCGAGACCTCGGGCGTGAACCCCTGGGAACTGGTGCGCGGCTTCATCGACCGCACCGACCGCGTGCTGGCGCTGCTCGACGGCTTCATGCCCGAGTGCCGATGGCTCGATGACGCCGGCACGCTGACCTACCTCCACTCGACGATTTCGACCAACCGGCATCGCGTCCGCGTGCCCGAAACTCCGGTCTATCTCGATGCGCTGCTGGCCGATCAGCCGCTGACCGGCGGCCTGGAACCCCGACTGGGCAATCAACATCTCCGGCTTCTGACGATCACCGGCTTTCCGGGCACCACCACACCCGGCCTGCTCGACGAGATGAACCGGCTGGCCTTTCCCTACCGATGGTCCACCCGCGCCATCCTTATGGACAAGACCGACGCGACCCGGCTGCTGACGAAGATCAGGCGGCAATGGTTCGCCAAGCGCAAGAGCATCGCGGCGATCATCAAGGAGGTGATGACCAACGAGCAATCTGCGCTCGTGGATACCGATGCGGCGAACAAGGCCGCCGACGCGGACATGGCCTTGCAGGAACTCGGCGCCGACATGGCCGGGATGGCCTATGTCACGGCGACCGTCACCGTCTGGGACGAGGACGCCCGCCGCGCCGACGAAAAGCTGCGGCTGGTCGAAAAGATCATCCAGTCCCGCGATTTCAGCGTCATGGTCGAGACGGTCAATGCCGTCGACGCCTGGCTCGGCAGCCTGCCCGGACATGCCTATGCCAATGTCCGGCAGCCGCCGGTCTCGACGCTCAACCTTGCCCACATGGTCCCTTCGTCCGCCGTGTGGGCGGGGCCGGAACGCGACGATCATCTCGGCGCACCCCCACTGCTTTACGGCAGGACCGAGGGATCGACGCCGTTCCGGCTTTCCCTGCATGTGGGCGACGTGGGCCATACCCTCGTCGTCGGACCGACCGGCGCGGGCAAATCCGTGCTGCTGGCGCTGATGGCCTTGCAGTTTCGCCGCTATCCGCGCGCTCAGGTCTTTGCCTTCGATTTCGGGGGGTCCATCCGCGCCTGCGCCCTCGCCATGCAAGGGGACTGGCACGATCTTGGCGGCGAGCTGACCGATGCGGCCGAGGCTTCCGTCTCGCTGCAACCGCTGGCTCGTATTCACCAGACCTCCGAGCGCGCCTGGGCTGCGGACTGGATCGTCGCGATCCTGATGCGCGAGAACATCCAGATCACCCCGGACGTCAAGGAACATATTTGGACGGCGCTGACTTCGCTTGCTTCCGCCCCGGTCGGCGAACGCACCATCACCGGCCTTGCCGTGCTGCTCCAGTCCAACGACCTGAAACAGGCGCTACGGCCTTATTGCGTCGGCGGCCCGTATGGTCGGCTGCTCGACGCCGAGAGCGAACATCTCGGTTCGGCCGATGTCCAGGCATTTGAAATCGAGGGCCTCGTCGGCACCGGCGCAGCGCCCGCCGTCCTCTCCTATCTCTTCCACCGCATCGGCGATCGGTTGGGTGGGCAACCTACGCTGCTGATCATCGACGAGGGCTGGCTTGCGCTGGACGACGAAGGGTTCGCGGACCAACTCAGAGAATGGCTCAAGACCCTGCGCAAGAAGAACGCCAGCGTCATCTTCGCCACGCAGTCGCTGTCCGACATCGACAATTCCGCCATTGCTCCGGCCATCATTGAAAGCTGCCCGACGCGACTCCTCTTGCCGAACGAGCGCGCCATCGAACCCCAGATCACCGCGATCTATCGCCGCTTTGGCCTCAATGATCGCCAGATCGAAATCCTGGCCAGGGCGACTCCGAAGCGGGACTACTACTGCCAGTCGCGGCGTGGCAACCGCCTGTTCGATCTTGGATTGTCGGAGGTCGGTCTGGCGCTCTGCGCCGCCTCGGCCAAATCCGATCAGGCCCTGATCACCGAAATCCTCGCTGAACACGGTGGCGACGGGTTCCTCTCGGCCTGGCTCCGGGCACGCGACGTCGATTGGGCCGCCGATCTCATCCCGGACCTCACCAATCTCGCGACCGAAAGCGAGACCCTGCCGCCGACGGTCGCTGACCTCGGCGAAATCGAACTCATCCTGGAAGAAGAGGAGATTACCCCATGACGCGCACAATTCCCCGGCTCACCCGCATCGCCAGCGCTTCGGCGCTCGCCCTTGCGCTCACCGCACCGCTGGCGCTGACCCCGATGTTCACGACACCGGCCCACGCCTTCTTCGGCATTGGGCGGATCGTCTATGACCCGACCAACCACGCGGAGAACCTGCTGACCGCCGCCCGCACTCTGGAACAGATCAACAACCAGATCACCTCGCTCCAGAACGAGGCGCAGATGCTGATCAACCAGGCCCGCAACCTCGCGAGCCTGCCCTACAGTTCGCTTCAGGCGCTTCAGCAGAACGTCCAACGCACCCAGCAGCTTCTCGGGCAGGCCCAGAACATCGCCTTCGATGTGCAGAACATCGACCAGATGTTCCAGCAGGATTATGGCAACCTTTCCCTCACGGCCACCGACCAGCAGCTCATTGCGGATGCCCGAACCCGCTGGGAAAATACCGTCGGGGGTCTTCAGGACGCGATGCGGGTGCAGGCGGGTGTCGTCGGCAATATCGACAGCAACCGCGCGGAGATGTCCGCGCTCGTCGGCGAAAGCCAAGGGGCGACCGGCGCGCTTCAGGCCACCCAAGCCGGCAATCAGCTTCTCGCCCTCCAGTCGCAGCAGCTTTCCGACCTGATCGCGGTCATCTCGGCCAACGGCCGGGCCGACGCCCTGATGGAAGCCGAACGCGCGACCGCCGCCGAACAGGGCCGCATCCAGCGCGAACGCTTCCTGACACCGGGCTCGGGCTACCAGCCCGGCAACGCCCAGATGTTCAACTGACGCCGGGGAGGCCCATCATGGAGGGGAAGGTGCTGGCCCGGATCGCAGCCATCGTATTCGTAGCCGTCGCCATCACGGCGGCGATCATCGAGATGAACCGCGAGGATGTAGCCGGTCCGGCCCCTTCCGTTCCTTTGCAGACGCGACAGGTCGATCTCCTGCGCGAGGGGCAGCGTCGCTGTCAGGAAATGGGCGAGGCGGCGGCCAATGACGCCGAATGCTTGGCGATCTGGGCCGAAACCCGCGACCGCTTCCTCGGACGGTCGCCCGCGCAGTCGACGCCTGGCCCGGATGGGGAGCGATAATCATGGGCGGAACGGGGGTCATCGACAATTTTCTCGGTATCTTCACCAGCTACATCGACTCGGGCTTTGGCCTGCTCGGCGGTGAAGTTGCCTTCATCGCGACGACGCTGATCGTCATAGACGTCACGCTCGCCGCCCTGTTTTGGGCCTGGGGCGCCGACGACGACATTCTCGCGCGCCTGGTGAAGAAGACGATCTTTGTCGGTGTCTTCGCCTATATCATTGGCAATTGGAACAGCCTCGCACGCATCGTCTTCGAGAGCTTCGCCGGGCTGGGCCTCATGGCTTCCGGCACAGGCTTTTCGGCCGCAGATCTCCTGCGCCCCGGCCGCGTTGCCCAGATCGGTCTCGACGCCGGGCGGCCGCTGCTCGAATCCATCTCCAGTCTCATGGGCTGGATCGCCGTCTTTGAAAACCTGGTGCAGATCCTCTGCCTGTTCTTCGCCTGGGCACTGGTTATCCTCGCCTTCTTTATTTTGGCAATCCAGCTCTTCGTCACCCTGATCGAGTTCAAGCTGACCACGCTTGCGGGCTTCGTGCTGATCCCCTTCGGCCTGTTCGGCAAGACCGCCTTCATGGCGGAACGGGTTCTGGGGAACGTCATCTCTTCCGGCATCAAGGTGTTGGTCCTCGCCGTCATCATCGGCATCGGCTCGACACTCTTCGGCCAGTTCACCGCCGGCTTCGGCGGCGCGACCCCGACCATCGACGACGCCATGGCGATCGTGCTGGCAGCCCTTTCCCTTCTCGGCCTCGGCATCTTCGGCCCCGGCATCGCCACCGGCCTCGTCTCCGGCGGCCCGCAACTCAGTGCTGGCGCTGCCGTCGGGACTGGCCTCGCTGTCGGCGGTGCCGCGATCGCTGCCGGTGGTGCGACCATGCTCGCCGCGCGGGGGGGCGGTGCCACACTCTCGGGCGGTGCTGCACTTGCACGCGGCGGGGCCTCAGCCGCCGGCGCAGCATCGTCTGCCTATTCCCTCGGCTCCATGGGTGGGTCAGGCGCGGCGGGGGTCGCTTCCGGCCTTGGCGGTGTGGCGCGCGCCGCAGGCTCGGCTGCCATCTCGCCTTTGAAGCGCGCAGCCTCCCATGCCGCCGACAGCATGAAGTCCAGCTATTCCGATGGCGCAAGGGCCGGATTTGCGGCGTCCGGCGGCAGTTCGTCCATGGGCACGGTCGGGGGCGCCCCGTCGCCCGAGCAATCACCTCCTTCAGCCGCTGATGGTCCACCGGCCTGGGCGCAGCAGATGCGCCGCAGCCGGGCGATGAGCCACGGCGTCACCGCTGCCGCCCATGCCGTCCGGTCCGGCGACAGCCACGGTGGCGGCTCCTCAGTCAGCCTTTCCGAAAGTGACCGCACATGAACACCTTCAAACGACCGACGACCCATTACGGCAAGGTGCCGGAACCCGAAACGCCCTATCAGCGCGCCGCGCAAGTCTGGGACGACCGCATCGGCTCGGCCCGCGTGCAGGCGAGGAACTGGCGCTACATGGCGTTCGGTTCGCTGATCCTCTCGGTCGGGTTCGCCGGCGCTCTTGTCTGGCAATCTGCGCGCGGAACCGTCGTGCCCTGGGTCGTTCAAGTCGACAATCTCGGCCAGGCGCAGACCGTTGCCCCCGCTACCGCCGATTATCGGCCGACCGATCCGCAGATCGCATTCCATCTCGGCCGCTTCATCGAACAGGTCCGCTCGCTTCCGGCTGACCCGATCATTGTCCGTCAGAACTGGCTCAGGGCCTATGACTGGACCACGGATCGCGGCGCCGTGGCGCTCAACGACTACGCCCGCGCCAACGACCCGTTCACGCGCGTCGGCCGCCAGCAGGTCGCCGTCGAGGTGTCGAGCATCATCCGGGCGTCCCCGGACAGTTTCCGCGTAGCCTGGACCGAACGCCACTACGAAAACGGCCAGCTCTCCACCACCGAGCGATGGACCGCGATCCTCACCATCGTCATCCAGCCGCCGCGTGACGCCGAGCGCCTGCGCGCCAATCCCTTGGGAATCTATGTCAACGCAATCAACTGGTCGCGGGAGATGAGTCAATGATCCGCACGTCTTTGAGTGAACCCGCTTTTCCGGTTTTCCGTAAACTCGGTTTTCCGGCTTTGTTGCTTGCCGCGACCATGCTCGCTGGCTGCGCCACCAACCGGACACCGCAATTCAGCTACGACGCCGATGTCCCGCCTCTTCCGTCCGCGCAGGCTCCCATCACCGATGCACGCCCAAGGCCGCTGCATGTGCCGCCCACCTGGAATGTGGCGCGGGGCGGCGAGGCTGCCGGCACGGCCACCGGCCGCGTTGAGAACGCCAATGCCGCCGCCCGTGTCGAGCCGCGTCGCGAAGGCTATTACAATGCCATACAGATCTATCCCTGGTCGGAAGGTGCGCTCTACCAAGTCTATGCCGCCGTCGGACAGATCACCACCATCGCGCTGGAGCCGGGCGAGAACCTGACCGGCGCGGGACCGATCGCCGCCGGCGACACGGCCAGGTGGGTGATCGGCGACACAGAGAGCGGAAGCGGTCCGACGCGCCGAGTGCATGTGCTGGTGAAGCCAACCCGGCCGGACATCTCGACCAACCTCGTCATCACCACCGACCGGCGCATCTACATGATCGAACTTCGCGCCCGCGAAGCGCTCTATATGCCTGCCGTGGCATGGGCGTATCCGGCACCGCCGCCGGGCAGCCGAGCGACCGCGCCGTCGGTCCCCGTCATCCCGGCCGAGGCCGCGCGGAACTATCGCTACGCCTTGCAGGTGCAAGGCGACAGCCCGCCATGGCGTCCAGTCTCCGTCTTCGATGACGGCAGGCGCGTCTATGTCGTCTTCCCACGCGGCATCGTGCAGGGCGAGATGCCGCCCCTGTTCGTTCTCGGTTCCGACGGCGAACCGCAGATCGTCAATTCGCGCATCCACCAAAATGTCCTGATCGTCGACAGGCTGTTCGGCGCGGCGGAACTGCGCCTTGGCAGCGGTGACCGCCAGCAGGTGGTCAGAATCGTCCGTATCGAGCAGAGACAGGCCGCTACCCAGTCGGCCGACGCGACCACGGGAGGATCGCCTTCATGAGCGATACCAACACCGCCGCGCCCATGCGGTTGCGCGCCGAGCCGCCCCGCGTCACCCGCTTGTCCCGCAAGGTGCTGGCAGGCGTCGGCGCCGCCGCGCTTCTCGGCGTCGGGGGAGCGCTGATCTATGCGCTCCAGACCCGCGAGGCGGGGCCGGGAGGAGGCGAACTCTACTCAACCGAGAACCGTCCCACTGCGGATGGCCTCGCCGGTCTCCCGCGCGATTATACTGGCCCGATCCTGGGGCCGGCATTGCCGGGCGACCTTGGCCGGCCAATCCTCGATGCACAAAATCGGGGACAGCCGATCGTTCCGCCTGCCATCACAACCCCTGCCGTCGATCCCGAGGAGCAACGCCGCCTCGCGGAAGAAGAAGCCGCACGGTTGAGCAACGTATTTTTCCAGTCAGGCCCACGCACGGGAGGTCCGGCCGGAACAGCCATGCCCGGACTGGCTGGGCTCACAGGACAACCGGACGGAACGGCGGGCCAGAATCGCCATACCGCTTTCCTCAACGGGCCGGTGGACCGGCAGACCGTCGCTCCGGATCGCGTCGCACCGCCGGCCTCGCCCTACATCCTTCAAGCCGGAGCCGTGATCCCGGCCGCGCTCATCACCGGCATCCGTTCCGACCTTCCGGGCCAGATCACCGCACAGGTGACGGAGAACGTCTATGACAGCCCCACCGGCTCGCTGCTCCTGATCCCGCAGGGAACGCGCATCATCGGCCAATATGATGATGGCGTGACCTTCGGCCAGCGCAGGGTGCTCTTGGTGTGGAATCGCCTGATCCTGCCGGGCGGACGCTCCATCGTGCTTGAGCGCCTGCCGGGCGCGGACGCCAGCGGCTATGCCGGCCTTGAGGACGGGATCGACTACCACTGGTGGGATCTGATGAAAGCGGCTGGCCTCTCCACGCTGCTCGCGGTCGGCGCGGAGCTGGCGACCAGCGACGAGGACCGGCTTATCCGGGCCATCCGCGACGGCGCACAGGATACCGTCAATCAGGCGGGCCAACAGATCGTGCAACGTCAGTTGCAGGTTGCCCCCACGCTGACCATCCGGCCGGGCTTCCCGGTCAGGATCATCGTGACCCGCGACCTTGTATTCGAGCCGGCAGGAGGTTGATCATGACCAAGCTGAGACTCGGCCCGCTGCCCGACGACAAGCCCGTCAAGGTGACGGTGGAGCTGCCCGCGCCGCTTCACCGCGATCTGGTCGCCTATGCCGAGGTGCTGGCCCGCGAGAGCGGCCAGCCCGTCGCCGATCCCGTCAGGCTCATTGTGCCGATGCTGGAGCGATTTATTGCGACAGATCGCGGCTTCGCAAAAGCACGTCGCTCGCCCCAATCTGCGAAGCCGCTTGCTTGAGCCTCATAGCCTTGGCAGACGCCGCCTTTGCCATGGAGAGCAACCTGCGGAACGCGGGATTGTCGTTCGCCGGGGACCAGACCGCCGAAAATGGAAGCACCTCGGCGGCGATGGGTCGGTATGTGATGCCTGGAAGCGCGGCCACCGTCATGGCCTCGCTCACTAGCGTCAGACCCTGGCCGATCGCCACCAGCGGCAGCAGGTTATCCCGACCGACCGATTGAACCTGGATCTCGGGATGCCGGCCGAGGTCCGCCAACTCCCGCACCAGATGGTCATGGATCTCCTGGCCCGGCGCGGCTTCGCTGACGATGAAGGGCTCATCGGCGAGATCTCCCCACATCACCTCGTCCAAAGCCGCCAGGGGGTGGAGATCGGGCAGCACAACGAAAACCCGCTCGGACCACAGAGGCGCCCGGTCGCATCCAGGCCATTCCCGGTCGCCGGTCAGGAAGGCGACGTCGAGGCGGAACTGGCGGATGGCCGCGACGTGTTCGGCAGGATCGCCGTCGATCAGTTCGATCCTGACGTCTTTATGAGACCGACCATAGCTTGCCAGCAGCTTTGTCAAAAAGCCCGAAGCGATGGACGAATAGATGCCGATCCGCACTCGTCCCTGCTCGGATCGTCCTGCGGCGGCAACTTCGTGAGCGCCTTCGTCTATCGTCTTGATAGCCCGACGCGCGCGATGAAGGAAACGCTGCCCCGCAAAGGTCTGCGACACGCCCCATGCGTGCCGGTGAAAAAGGGACGCGCCCATCCTGTCTTCGAGATCGGCGATGCAACGGCTGATTGCCGATTGCGATAGTCCTAACGAACTCCCTGCCTTTCGGAAGCTGCCATGTTCGGCAGCGGCTATGAAGTAGCGAAGGTGACGAAGCTCGATGGAGTCAGGGAACTTGGCGGTCTCCTTCATCCGAGGGCCGCCGTCCGGATCATATGCTCTCGGACCATAGGCAAGCCAACTGTCCCTCTCCGATTGTCGAGCATTCACGCGATGACGAGACGTATCGCGCGTAGCGGGTCATAGCCAGATCATACAACATTTGAACACATAAACAACTGTTCAATATTTGTATGAAAGAGGAAGATAATCGAGAGAGGCGATGCCACCGCCAGGTAAAGATGCCGAAGTCTCAAAACGAGCCCGTGGCGCTTGAGGATTGCGGTCGTGGCATGACGGATGCTTGCGGCTTACAACGGTGGCAAGGTCAAGCAGAAAGTTTCTGAATTTTGCCCCTTGACCTTCCAACGGTGGAAAGCCCCATTTTCCAGAGGACTCAAATCAAGGAGCCCTCCATGTATCTCTTCACCGTTCCCAACATGACATGCGGCGGTTGCGCCAAGTCGGTAACCAAGGCGCTGCAAATCGTCGATGCCGCCGCGAAGATCGAGACTGATCCGCCCAAGCGTGAGGTCCGTGTTGAATCATCCGCGACCGAGGCGGACCTGCGTGCCGTTCTCACCGAGGCGGGCTATCCGGCCGAAGGCGCCCCGGCAGCCGCCTGATGCTACCTCCTGCCCACTGATCATGAGCGTCAAGCTGCTCCCGTAGGTGTCCCCCGGTTCATTGCAGTGTCAAAATGGGCAGTCCTCGGGCTGCCCATTTTGATTTCTAGGATCAGCCAGATCTTCAACGTCGAAGGCGTCGGCATTGCCCTGTGCGCCGTCACGACCCGTCGGTCCTAGAGGCTTCGGGCAGATGGCAAAAAAATTCGCACGGCTGGTTGACAAGCATACACTTTAACAACTATTCAAGTGTTGACTTGATGCAACCGGAAACGAGCAATGGCAAACTCATCACACTCCCACAGCGACCATGACGGTCACGACCACTCCAAGCACGACCATAACCACGGCGGCGGCCACGATCATGGTCACGATCACGATCATGACCACTCGCATGTCCCGACAGTCACGAAGGACAACGAGCGCAAAATCCTCATTTCCTTTTTCATCATCTTCACCTTCATGATCGTGGAGGCCGTCGGCGGCGTGATCTCGGGCTCGCTCGCGCTGCTTGCCGATGCCGGCCACATGCTGACCGACGCAATCGCGCTCGGCCTCGCCTATGTCGCCTTCCGCCTCGGTCGGCGGGCCGCGGACGGCCAGCGCACCTTCGGCTATGCCCGCTTCGAGGTGATCGCCGGCCTGGTCAACGCTCTTACGTTGTTCGGCATCGTCGGCTTTATCGTCTATGAGGCTATCGAACGGTTCCAGGAGCCCCAGCCGGTCCTCGCTGGTTCGATGTTCGTCGTAGCCATCATCGGCATGCTCGTGAACCTCTTCGTGCTTTGGTATCTGACGCGCGGAGATTCCGAACACGTCAACGTCAAGGGCGCTGTCCTGCACGTCATGGGCGACCTGCTCGGCTCGGTGGGTGCGATCGTCGCCGCTGTCGTCATCTGGTATACGGGTTGGACTCCTATCGACCCCATCCTGTCGGTATTCGTGTCTCTGCTGATCCTGCGCAGTGCATGGAGCCTGCTCAAGAACACTCTGCATATCCTGCTCGAAGGCGCACCTGACAACGCCGGCGCCGACAAGATCTCCGAGCATCTTCTCAAGACTGTTCCTGGTATCCAGAGCGTCAACCATATCCATGTCTGGTCGCTGACCTCCGGTCGTGTGCTGGCGACGCTTCAGGTGCAGCCGATGGAAGGCGTCGATGTTCGCAGCGTCATGAAACAGGTCGAGGCCGAACTGAAAACGAAGTTCAAAATCGAACACCCGACGATCGGCATCGACTGGGACGGAGTAGCCAGTTGCACCTTGGAGGAGCCGAACACCGCGGCGCTATCCCATGCGGGTCATTCGCACTGATCGGTCGCGCCTGATGGTTCACTCAGTTGATCGGGAAGGTTCGACATGAATATCGCAGAAGCCCCTTCGTCCCAAGAGTTGAACTTTCTCGCTGAAACCTTCCGCCTGCTGGGTGATCCCAGCAGGCTGAAGATTCTCCTGCACTGCGAAGACGGTCCGAAATCCGTGACCGATATTTCCGAGGCGCTGGAGCTTTCGCAGTCGCTCGTCAGCCATCACCTGCGTCTTCTTCGTGGCGCGCGCCTGGTGACCCGTGTTCGCCACTCGAAGCAAATGTTCTACGAGGTCACCGACAGGCATGTCGGTGACGTTCTGCTCGACATGCTCTCGCATGCGCGTGAGGAAAGGGAAGGCGACCCAAAACGCGACATCATCGGTCCTCGTTCTTGAGCAGCCCTTCGCTGGCCTGTGACACTAAATGTCGATCTTGGTAGTTCTCAATCGCAAAGCGTTGGCAATGACGCTGACCGAAGAGAGCGCCATGGCCAGTGCGGCAAGCGCCGGTGACAACAGCAGCCCCATCACGGGATACAGTAACCCGGCCGCCACCGGCACGCCTGCCGAGTTGTAGAAGAATGCGAAGAACAGGTTCTGCCGGATATTGCGCATTGTCGCTCCCGACAGGCGACGCGCCTTCACGATCCCCAATAGGTCACCGCCTAGCAGCGTGACTCCCGCGGATTCCATGGCGACATCCGTTCCTCCGCCCATCGCTATGCCGACATCGGCAGCCGCAAGCGCTGGGGCGTCATTCACCCCATCGCCCGCCATGGCGACGATACGGCCTTCCTTGCGAAGACGTGTAACAACCTCGCTCTTGCGTTCTGGAAGCACCTCGGCCTCCACATCGGCGATGCCCAGCTCTTTTGCCACCGCCTGAGCCGTGAGCTTATTGTCACCAGTCATCATGACCACGCGGATGCCGTCCTTTCGGAGGGCTTCCAGCGCTGCCGGCGTAGTGGATCGTATGGGATCGGCCACGCCGATGGCGCCGACGGGCCGGCCGTCGATGGCGACCAAGACGGCGGTGGCCCCGCGTGAGCGAATGACGTCCGCCTCGATCGCCGCTGCGCCCGGCTGAACGCCTTCCAGCTCCAAAAACTTGGCGCTACCGATCAGCACGCGCTGACCGGCGACGGTTCCCAAGACTCCCCGACCGACAGGAGAGTCGACGTCCGAGGGTTCCGACAGTGCGAGCTGCTTCTCCACCGCGGCACGGACAATAGCCTGTGCAATCGGATGTTCGCTCGCACGTTCAAGGCTCGCCGCGGCTTGAAGAAGTTCCGTCTCGCTCCGCCCATCGACCGGAACGATGGCCGTGACGGCCGGTTTCCCCTCCGTAAGCGTGCCGGTCTTGTCGACCACGAGGGTATCGATCTTCTCCAGCCTTTCGAGCGCCTCGGCGTTCTTGATCAGCAATCCGAGATTGGCGCCTTTGCCGACGCCAACCATGATCGACATCGGCGTTGCAAGGCCAAGGGCGCATGGGCAGGCGATGATGAGAACAGAAACAGCCGCAATCAGGCCGTAACTCAACCGGGGTTCCGGGCCAAAAAGGGTCCAGGCCACAAAAGCGATCAAGGCGATAACGATGACCAGTGGAACGAACCAGCCGGACACCTGGTCTGCTAAGCGCTGGATCGGGGCGCGGGACCGCTGCGCCTGCGCCACCATCTGGACGATCTGCGAAAGCATGGTATCGCGACCAATGCGAGCCGCATCCATGACCAGAGCGCCAGATTGATTGATGGTCCCTGCGATGAGCTTTGCACCCGGCTCTTTCGTGACCGGCATCGATTCGCCGGTAATCATCGATTCATCGACGGCCGAACGCCCCTCCAGCACCGTCCCGTCCACCGGAACTTTCTCGCCCATGCGAACACGAAGCTTGTCGCCGACGGCAATATGCTCGACCGCCACCTCCTCGTCGGTGCCATCTGGCCGGATACGTCGGGCTGTCTTCGGAGCCAGGTCAAGAAGCGCGCGTATCGCGCCCGAGGTCTGTTCGCGCGCGCGTAGCTCCAGCACTTGGCCGAGCAGCGCCAGCACCGTGATCACCGCGGCCGCCTCGAAGTAAACCGCAACGGTGTCTCCCATCATCCGCGCCGTTTCCGGGAACAGGTCGGGGGCGAGCGTTGCCACCACGGAGTAAATCCAGGCAACGCCTACGCCCATCGCGATGAGCGTGAACATATTGAGCGATCGGTTCACCACGGACGCCCAGCCGCGCTGAAAGAACGGCCAGCCTGCCCACAGCACCACCGGCGTCGCCAGTATGAGTTGCAGCCAGTTGTTGATCTGGCCAGGAATGTAACGATGCAGGCCGAAAAGTTCGCTGCCCATCCCAAGGAAGACCACCGGAACAGAAAGGGCGGCACCCACCCAGAACCGTCGAGTCATGTTGACCAGTTCCGCACTGGGTCCGGTTTCGGCCGTCGGCATTTCGGGTTCCAGCGCCATCCCGCAGATCGGGCATGATCCTGGACCGACCTGACGGATCTGGGGGTGCATCGGACAGGTAAAGATCGTGCCCTCCGGCACTACCGCTGCCTGGGTCGGTTCCGATGGTCCAACATATTTGCCCGGATCGGCCATGAACTTGGTCTGGCAGTTCTCGGAGCAGAAATAATACGTCGCGCCCTGGTATTGGGCTCGGTGCTTAGCCGTTGTGGGATCCACGGACATCCCACAAACGGGGTCCTTCACAGTATCGCTTGCCTCCGCAGTCGCGGTGTGATGGCCCGATCCGCCACCGTGCCCCTTGTTATGGGCATGGGCGGCGCCTTGATGATGGTTATGGTCGTGAACCATAGTAAGCCTCCGCTTCCCTTATCTACCCGCATGCAGGTTGCCACCGCATGCGAACCAAGCCCCGACTAATCGTTCAGCCGGCCAGCAATCGCCTGCATTTGCTCGATCTCGCGACGCTGGGCGACCTCAATCTCTTCACACAACGCCAGAAGCTCGGCGTCCGACAGGTTGGCCTCTCTGCACATCAAGATGGCTCCCGAGTGATGCGGAATCATCGAGTCGATAAACTGGCGGTCATCGATCATGGCTTGGGATCGAGTCGCCCAAAATGATCCCAGGGTAAGGACGACAAAAAGCACATAGAGGACAATATTCACGCTGCGGTTCGGAAACATGCCCGGCATCGTCGCCAGCATGAAGATGCCCATCGGCGCCCACATGGTTATCGCCATGTAAAGCATGTTCAGATTGTTCCGGAAGTCACCCCAGCCGTCGATCATCGAAAACATCACGACATACATCACGATGAGGCCGAGGATCATGTTGATCCAGAACATCAGATAGGGACGGCCATGGGAGCCGTGGCTATTCCCCGAATGCCCGCCATGAGCCGTGTGGTCGCTCGCCATTTGATCGTCCTTTCGCGGTTGTCAGTGTCCAATGCCCATCGGCTTGAAGATCATCCAGACCGCCATGCCGATCATCATGAGGTTCTCGGTGAGCGACACGAAGCCGAGCGGCACGTTGCTGTCGCCACCGACGCAGGCGCATTTCAGCTCGCGCCTGTCGATATAGACCGCCTTGAACACCGAGACCGCGCCGATGCCGCCGATGAACAGCGCGACGGGGATCGACACCCACATCAGGGCACCGGAGATCATCAGGACGCCGGCGAGCGCCTCCGCGAAGGGATAGATGTAGGCATATCGGACCCATCGCTGCGCCAGAAGGTCGTAGTTCAGGAACATGGTCGCGAAGCCTTCCACGTCCTTCAGTTTCTGAAGGGCAAGAAGGCACATCGCGATGGCGATGAGCCATTCGGCGGCTTGGACCGTCGCGAGGTTCCCGAACGCCGCCCAACTCGCGGCCAAAGCCATTAGGGCAGCCATCGCGAACAGCGCGATCACCGGCTTGTAGGTAACGGCATCCTTGTCCTCGACCTTGCCGCCGAAGAACCGGACGAGATCATCGTAACCGCCGATCCGCTTGCCGCCTATGAAGGTCTGCGGCGTCGATTGAACATCATGCTTTGCCTTGAAGGCGTCCGTCTCCGCGCGGGTCGTCAGATGGTGATCGTCGACCTCGTAGCCTTCCCGCTTGAGCAGATCGAGCGCTTTCAACCCGTAGGGGCAGGTATGGTTTTCCATCACCATTCTATGAAGTTCGGCGCGTTTGGCTGCATGGGTCGCCATAGTCTGATCCCTTCGATCTAAAGTTTCGCTTTCGCGAACACCTCCACCAGTTCATTGAACTTGGCGCGCTGAAGGTCTGCATCGCCCGATGCGATCGCCTCCTCGACGCAGCAGGCGGCATGCGATCGCAACACCTGGTTCTCCACCTTGGAGAGCGCGGCTTTAACCGCGTGGATCTGGTTGAGAATGTCGATGCAGTATCGCTCGTCCTCGACCATCTGGCCGACACCGCGAACCTGCCCGGCGATCCGGTTGAGCGACGCGATGATCTGCTTGGAATTTTTGTTGCACATCCAGCTACCCCTACCCGGTATGGGTATATATACGTTAGAGCAAAAGTTTGGTTCCCGCAAAACCCAAGAGTTTTGCCGGCATGTCAACGTCGAAGCAAATAATCGTGGGAGGTCCAATGGACGATACGGTAACTGTCCGGCGCAACATCACCGTCCTTACTGCCGCGCAGGCGCTCGGAGGATCGAGCGCGCCGATCGTCATGTCGCTCGGCGGCCTGGTCGGCCAGCAGCTTGCCGACAACCCCGCATGGGTGACGCTGCCGGTCAGTCTCTTCGGTCTCGGCCTCGCAATCGGCACGCTGCCCGCCGCCTTCGTCATGCGCGCCTGGGGGCGCCGTGGCGGTTATCTGTTCGGCGCGTTGTTCGGCCTCGCAGCGGGACTCATCGCGGCGTTTGGCATCTTCGTATCGTCGTTCCTACTGTTCTGCGTCGGCTGCTTTACCGCCGGTCTCTACGGTTCCTACGTCCAAAGCTATCGCTTCGCTGCCGCCGATGCTGCCGAAGGCGCTTTGAAGGCACGAGCAATCTCCTGGGTGATGGTCGGTGGGCTGATCGCGGCTGTAATCGGTCCGCAGCTCGTCATCTGGACACGCGATTCCTTCCCCGGCACCCCCTATGTCGGCAGCTTCCTCAGCCAGGCGGCGCTTCCGTTGTTGTCGATCCCGATTCTGTTGATGCTGCGCACGCCGCAATCCGCTTCGCAATCCGCGTCGGAAAGCTCCGGCCGTTCCCTGATCCAGATCCTGATGATGCCCCGCTACATGCTTGCCGTCGCGGCCGGCGTCGTCTCCTACGGCCTCATGGCTTTCGTCATGACGGCCGCACCGATCGCGATGGTCAATACCGGCCATTCGGTCGACAGCGCAGCACTCGGAATCCAGTGGCATCTACTGGCGATGTTCGCGCCGAGCTTCGTCACCGGCCGCCTCATGACACGCTTCGGCAAGGAGCGTGTGACGGCGGCGGGGATGCTGCTCATCGCCGTCTCGGCCATCGTCGCGCTGGCCGGGCTTGAGCTAATCAATTTCTGGGGGTCTCTGGCCATCATGGGCATCGGCTGGAATTTCAGCTTCATCGGAGCGACGGCGATGGTCACAGACTGCCATACGCCGGGCGAGCGCGCCAAGGCGCAGGGCGCAAACGACTTCATGGTCTTCGGCACGACCGCCGCCGTCTCGTTTCTGGCAGGCAGCGTCCTGCACAACTCGGGCTGGGCGGCAATCAACTGGCTATTGTTTCCGCCGGTCGCCTTGATCCTCGTGCCGTTGCTCTGGCAAGCGGCACGCAAACCGCAAGCCTGAAACGCAATGTCCCCGCCATTTTGGCGGGGACGCACCGGGTCAGGTCCTCGCTCTGCGCCCTCGCAGCCGAAAGGCTGCTTGGGCATGCGGTTATTGCAGCGAGCGATTGACCGCGCCGGACCGAGGCCGGATCGAAAGATCTTCATCGTCCTGATCGGTCTCAAGGCGCTGTAGGATCGGGCAATGCGGCCGATGATCCCCTTGGCAGGCGTTCACCAGCATGGTGAGCGTGTGGGCCATGTCCTGCATATCCGCGATCTTCCTCTCCAGCGCGTCGATATGGCCCTGCGCCAAGCGCTTCACTTCTGCGCTCTGTCGCGTCTCGTCGCGCCAGAGGTTGAGCAGGTCGCCGATCTCGGCCACCGAAAAACCGAGGTCGCGCGCGCGCCGGATGAAGCGCAGCATGTGGACATCGGTAGCCGAATAATCGCGGTAGCCGGAGTCCTTCCGATCAGCAGCCGGGATGAGACCTGTCTGCTCGTAGTAGCGGATCATCTTGGCCGAAACGCCCGATGCCTTTGCTGCCTGTCCGATGTTCATGAACAATCTCCCATATGTAAGGACAGCCGACCCTAAATATAGGATCGGCTGTCTGGTTTCATCAGCCCTGGACCTTGAAGGTCTTGAGCCGGAGCGCATTGCCGAGGACGAAGACGCTCGACAGGGCCATGGCGCCGGCGGCAAAGACCGGCGACAAGAGGATGCCGTAGGCCGGATAGAGCGCACCCGCGGCGACCGGGATCAGGGCCGTGTTGTAGGCGAAGGCCCAGAACAGGTTCTGCCGGATATTGCCGATCGTCGCCTTGGACAGCGCGATGGCGTTCGGCACCCCGGTCAGGCTGCCCGACATCAGCACCACGTCCGCCGCCTCGATGGCGATGTCCGTGCCCGTGCCGATGGCGAGACCCACATCCGCCTCGGCCAGCGCCGGAGCGTCGTTGATGCCGTCGCCGACGAAGGCGACCTTGCCATGCTCGGCCTTGAGCCGGCGGATCGAGTCGACCTTGCCGTCCGGCAGCACCTCCGCCACCACCTCGTCGATGCCCAGGCGAGCCGCGATGGCCTTGGCCGTGCGCTTGTTGTCGCCGGTGATCATCGCGACCTTCAGGCCGAGGTCGTGCAGCGCCTTGATCGCCGCCGGCGTCGTCTCCTTGATCGGGTCGGCCACGGCGATGATCGTCGCCAGCTTGCCGTCGATCGCCGCATAGAGCGGCGACTTGCCCTCGTTGCCCAGACGTTCGGCAACCTGGGCGAAGCCCGCCACGTCATGGCCAAGCTCGACCATGTAGCGATCCGCGCCGATCTCGATGCGCTTGCCGTCGACCACGGCCTTCACGCCGAAGCCGGTCACCGACTCGAAGTCCGACACGGCGGGCAGTGCAATGCCTTCCGCCTCGGCCGCATCCACGATGGCGCGGGCAATCGGGTGTTCCGACTTGGCTTCGACGGCTGCGACCAGGCCCAGCACCGTCGTCCGGTCGAAGCCGGCGGCCAGTTCGAGGTCGGTCAGCGCCGGCTTGCCTTCGGTCAGCGTGCCGGTCTTGTCGACGGCCACCACCTTGGCATCCTTCAGCAGTTGCAACGCTTCACCCTTGCGGAACAGCACGCCCAGCTCCGCGCCCCGGCCGGTGCCGACCATGATCGAGGTCGGCGTTGCCAGACCCATGGCGCAGGGGCAGGCGATGATCAGCACGGCGACGGCATTGACCAGCGCGAAGGTCAACGCAGGCGACGGGCCGAAATAGAGCCATGCAGCGAAGGTGAGGGCGGCGACGGCGAAGACCGCCGGCACGAAATACATCGTCACCTTGTCGACCAGCGCCTGGATCGGCAGCTTCGACCCTTGTGCTTCCTCGACCATGCGGATGATCTGCGACAGCACCGTGTTGCCGCCGACCGCCGTGGCCCGGATCGCGAAGGCGCCCTTCTGGTTCACGGTTCCGGCCACGACCTCGCTGCCGCTCGTCTTGGACACCGGGATCGGTTCGCCGGTGATCATCGACTCGTCGACATAGCTTTCGCCCTCGATGACTTCACCATCGACCGGGATACGGTCGCCGGGGCGGACCTCCACGATGTCGCCGGACAGCACCGAATCGATCGGCAGATCGACCGTCTTGCCGTCGCGGCGGACACGCGCGGTCTTGGCCTGAAGTCCGACCAGCCGCTTGATCGCTTCCGAAGTGCGCCCCTTGGCGCGGGCCTCGAGCAACCGGCCGAGCAGGATCAGGGTGACGATAACCGCGGCGGCTTCATAATAGACGTTCACCGTCCCAGCGGGCAGGAAGCCCGGCGCGAAGGTCGCCACCAGCGAATAGAGGTAGGCGGCCAGCGAGCCGACGGCGACCAGCGAGTTCATGTCGGGAGCCAGCCGCCAGAGCGCCGGGAGGCCCTTGTCGTAGAAGCGGATGCCGGGCACGAACAGCACCAGCGTCGTCAGCACGAACTGAAGATACCAACTGTTCTGCATGCCGATGGTCGCGGCGATCATGTCGTGCGCGCCCGGAATGAGGTGCGACCCCATCTCCAGGATGAAGACCGGCGCGGTCAGAACCGCCGCGATGGTGAAATCGCGGGTCAGCTCACGGCGTTCGGCTTCCTTCTTCTCGGCGCGGTCATCGACCTCGGCCTGGCCCGCCCCGGTCGCCGCCGCGATCACCTTGGCCTCGTAGCCCGCGTTCGCGATTGCCGCGACGATGGCCGCAGCATCGGCGGTTCCCTGGACGGTGGCCTTCTCGGTGGCGAGGTTGACGACGGCGTTGGTGACGCCCGGCACGGCCTTGAGCGCCTTTTCGACACGTCCCACGCAGGAGGCGCAGGTCATGCCCTCGATCGCGACCTCAAGCGAAGCCGGCGCCGGCGCGGTGAAACTTGCCGAAACCGCGTAGCCTGCGTCCTCCACGGCCTTCACGACGACCGCTCGGTCCACCGGGCCGCTCGTCGTGATGCTGGCTTTCTCGGTAGCGAGGTTGACCACGGCATTGGCAACGCCGGGGATGGCCTTGAGGGCCTTTTCCACCCGCCCCACACAAGAAGCGCAGGTCATGCCTTCGATCGGCACTTCAAGGAGGGCAGCTTTCGGCGCACTGAAGCTGGCCGGCACTTCATAGCCAGCATTTTCGACCGCCTTGACGAGCGCTATGCGATCAACCGTGTCGTTCGTCGTGATGCTGGCCTTCTCGGTCGCCAGATTGACGACCGCGTTGGCGACGCCGGGGACGGCCTTCAGGGCTCTCTCGACACGGCCGACGCAGGATGCGCAGGTCATGCCCTCGATAGGCAGGGAAATTGCTGCATTCATCTTGTCCGCAGCTCGAACAGGGGCATCCATTGCCGCCTCCTTTCTAAGTCAGAATTCGAGTTCGGACACTGATATGCTCCTTCCAACGATGGGAAGGTCAAGGGTAAAAATTCCTTTTCGTTTCCTCTTGACCTTACCATCGTTGGAAACCCCAACTTGAGGACCATGAGAACCGAACCCAAAGGAGAAAGCTCATGGAACTCAAGATCGAAGGCATGACCTGCGGCGGTTGCGCCAAGTCCGTCACCAAGGCGATCCAGTCGGTCGATCCGACCGCCAAGATCGATACCAACCCCGCCCAGCGGATGGTCAAGGTCGAGACGACCGCAACCCCGGCAGCCCTTCGGCAGGTTCTCGAAGAGGCTGGCTATCCGGCGACCGTGAAGTGAACAGGAGCAAGATCATGCACAAGCTGACCCCGATTTTCATTGGCGGCGCACTCGCCATCAGCGCCGGCCTCGCCATCGCACAAAGCCAACTGAACACGGATACCACCATGCAAGGCCACGACATGCCGGGGCATTCGATGCCGGCCTCCGACAACCCATCCACGCAGGCTTACATCGAAGCCAATAACCGTATGCACGCCGACATGACAGTCGACTTCACCGGCGACGCCGACATCGACTTCATGCGCGGCATGATCCCGCACCACCAGGGCGCGATCGACATGGCGCGGATCGTGCTGCAATACGGCACTGACCCCGAGGTCCGCAAACTCGCCGAGGAGGTGATCTCGGCCCAAGAAGGTGAGATCGCTATGATGCGGGAATGGCTCGCCGCGCGCGGCCAGTGATTTTGATATGTAGGAACCGCCGCGGTGCGTCAGCAATGATGCGCGGCGGCGGTTGCGACATATAAGATTCATCCAGCCAAGGATGCGCGGAATGTTGTCTGACAAGGAGTTTTGACGCCGATGCGTCGTCTGTTCATCGCAGTGCTGATGATCTTCTCCTTCGTCACGGTGGCGTTGGCTGTGCCGGCGCACGGCGCCCGCATGGCCACCGTCTCCCAAACGATCGCCTCAAAACACGAAGCGCCGCATCGCACCGCATACTCCTCTCCCGAGGCATGTCAGGAAGATCGAATCTGTTCCGGAAGCGATGGCTTCTGCTACTTCGTATGCTCTGGCATGGGCTCTTGGTTCGTGTCTGACCAGCCCGGAAATGCGATTCAGCCTACCTCGGCGCGTTGGGCACTACCGGAGACGACGAACCTCGCCGGTCTCGGCCCCGAACGGAATGAACGCCCTCCCAATCCCAGTCTCGCTGAAAACCAGTGGCTGCATAAGCGCACGCCGATCTGAACTCAGAGGGAGCATAGTTCTCCCAGGAGACCGAAAATGACACTTATTTCACGACGCGGCTTTCTTGCCGCAAGCGCTGCCACGTTGTCCACAGCAGCTCTACCGCGCTTTGCCATGGCGCAAAACGCCATATCGCTCAGCGCCGCGACACGGGTGCTGGACGTCAATGGACGCGCCGCCATAGTCTTCGGCTTGGAAGGCCCGAGTGGACAGGGATTGGTTCTCAATCCAGGCCAACGCTTTCGCGCCAGTCTTACCAATCGCCTGGATGTTCCGACCCTCATCCATTGGCATGGCCAGATCCCGCCCAACGAGCAGGATGGCGTCCCGGATCTGCCACAGCCGATGCTGCAACCCGACGAAACGCGCTCCTATGACTACGAGCCGCTCCCCGGCACATACTGGATGCACGCGCACATCCCGCTCCAGGAGATGAACCTGCTCGCCGCGCCGCTGATCGTGCGCAGCGCCGAAGACGTGGCGGCCGACCGCCAGGAAGTCGTGATGTTTCTCCATGACTTCTCGTTCAAGGCGCCCGAAGAGGTCATGCAGGAGATCACCGGCGGGCACGGCGGCGGCCACGATATGAGCGCCATGGGAGGCCACGCCGCCCCCGGCGCCTCGATGGACCATTCAGGCATGCAGATGGATATGTCCTCGATGCAGGGCATGGCCATGGATCTGAATGACTACAATTGGGACGCCTACCTGACCAACGACCGCACCTTGTCCGACCCGGAGATCATCATGGTCGAGAAGGGCGGACGGGTAAAGCTGCGGGTGATCAACGGCGCCTCGGCCACTGTTTTCTGGATCGATACGGGTGGGCTGTCTGCGAGACTCGTGGCAGTCGACGGCCATGCCATCGCGGGCCTCGAAGGCAGTCGTTTCGGTATCGCCATGGGCCAACGCCTCGATCTGGATCTGGAGCTTGCCGGTGAAGGGGCGTGGCCCGTGCTTGCGTCGCGCGAGGGGTCGAAGGAGCGCACGGGGTTGATCCTCGCCACGCCCGGCGCGACCATTGAGAAGATCCCGGCGCTTGGCGAAGCGGATGCGCCTGCGTTCGACATCGACCTGTCGCAAGAGCTGAAGCTGCGCGCCTCGGACGGCCTTCCCTCGCGTGCGCCACAGCGCAGCCACATGGTTATGCTGGGCGGCTCGATGCAGCCCTATGTCTGGACCATCGACGGCAAGGTCTGGGGAGATCACAAGCCCCTCCTTGCAAAGACGGGCGAGCGGGTCGAGATCATGTTTCACAATATGTCGATGATGGGGCATCCGATGCATCTGCACGGCCATGTCTTCCAGGTCGTGGACATCAACGGCAAGCGCTTCGATGGGGCACGGCGCGACACCGTTTATGTTCCTCCGATGGCCATGGTGACCGTCGCGCTCGACGCCGGAGAGGCGGCGCGCTGGATGCTGCACTGCCATCATATGCCGCATCTCCAGACCGGCATGATGACCGAGCTCAGCATATCCGCCTGAAATGAATGAAAAAAGCCTGCGCCGCGATTCCTCGCAGCGCAGGCTCTCGCCTGATTTCATTGAACGAGGCGACTAGCCTTCCTGCCCTTCGGGCGTGAAGAAAACGTCGGCGTGCATGTCCTCGGGTCGCAGCCCGCGCGCAAATGCCATTGCCATCGCCGCATCAACCATCGGGGGCGGGCCTGCGACATAGGCTTTCCACCCGTCGAAGTCCGCGAGATCCTCGGCCACCGCGTCGGTCACGAACCCGTGCCGATGGGGGGCTACCTGTGTATCGGACAAGACAGCCGTAAAGCTGAGATTGTTGTGGCGGTCCGCCAGGGTCTCGAAATGCTCGACGAGATAGAGATCACGCGCGCCGCGTGCGCCGAAGTAGACATGGATCGGCTGCTTCATGCCGTGCGCAAGGGCTGTTTCCACGATCGACTTGATCGGCGCCAGACCGGAACCGCCGGCGATGCACAGGATCGGGCCGGAATGATGCTGGCGCAGATAGGAGGAGCCTAGTGGAAATTCGAGCGTCAGCTTGTCACCGGCCTTCAGTGCCTCATGGACGTGCTGCGAGGTGACGCCGCCCGGAACCTTGCGAATGTGAAATTCGAGGCTGTCGTCGCCGTGACGATTGGCCATGGAGTAGCTGCGCGCGGGCACACCATCGAATCCGACCTGGGCATACTGTCCGGCCGTGAAGAGCAACGGGGAGCCATCCACAGGCGAGATTCGCACCAGTTTGATGTCGTGGGTAAGGTCATCGAGGCCGGACACGATGGCCTCCACCCGTCGAGGAGCCTCAACCGCATCATCGTCATCGCTGCCAAGCCAGGCGACAGCCGCATCGGTCTGCGGCACCGCGCGGCATGCCAGGATCAGGCCGTCGGCCTTCTCTTCCTCGCTGAGGGCGAAGCGAGAATGCTGGAGCAGTTCCACCTCGCCCTCGATCAGACGTGACTTGCACGAGCCGCAGCGGCCGGAACGGCAGCCGTGGGGATAAGGTATGCCTGCGGCAAGTGCTGCGTCGAGGATGGTTTGTCCCTCCTGGACCTCCAGACTGACCCGTGCCTGCCGAATATCAACGAACCTGGTCGTCATCATGCACTCCCGGTCAAACCTAGAGCCTTGACGAGTCCCGGCTTCTGGCTTGGGAAGGTTCCGTAGAAAACTTCCGACCCTACGATTGTAATAGGAGCGACCCTGACACCCGTGCGTGCCTGTGCCTCCTCGGCGATCTTGGGGTCGGTCAGGTCACGCTCCTCATAGGCGAGACCCTGCTGGGCCAGCCAACGCTTGAGTGCATGGCAGTCCGGGCAGGTCGGCGTCGTATAGATGAGGATGTGTGGCGTGTTGGCTTCTGGCATGTCCTTGCCCTTCTTGCTTTAGACGTGGATTGGCTTCCGGCAGACCGTCAAACGGCCTCCCGGAAGAGTGGATTGCCGTCAGCGTGCGGCTTCCAGCGCTTGTAAGGTCAAGGCTGTTCTTGCTCCGGGGTCGAAATTTCCGAAGCGCAGGACGACATCAGCAGATGAAGACTGACGTGGTGCCGGCTACGATCGCTCCGACTCGCTGATCGGGAAGTATCGGGCCTGTTGCGCATTGAGATCGCGCAGCCTTCCGGTAGATTGGACGAGACAAATCGACGTGGCCGACACGTTGCCATCAAACGGGCGTGAACCGCCTCAAGACACAGGTGAAAATCGCTGATGACTGCCGGTAAACCGAAACTACGGGTCGAAAAGCAGGCCGAGGCCGCAACCCCGAGCGCAACAGAGACACGCAGCCACCTCGACCATTCCTCGCTCTCGCAGAACGAGGTGACGATCCTGGCGGAAACCTTCCGGCTTCTCGGCGATCCTTCACGGCTGAAAATCCTCCTGAGCTGCATGCCCGGTCCGATTTCGGTCGGCGAGATCGCGGAGAAAATCGACCTGTCCCTATCCCTGGTCAGCCATCATCTGCGCCTGCTGCGCGGTGCCCGTCTCGTCAAGGGCGAGCGCCAGGCCAAGCAGATCTTTTACGAGATCGCCGACGAGCATGTCCGTCAGGTTCTCCACGACATGGCGACGCACATCTCCGAGGATCACGCCGAGGAGTGATCTGAAACCGCGAAAGCCGATACTATCAACATACGCTTGAATAGTTGTTCAATCGTGGTATTGACTCCTTTCGTGGCCATGCGGGGCCTGCGCACGCGCCCACCGCGTGGTGAGAAAGGAGATCGGAATGACAACGGGACTTTCAGCACCTAGCGGCGGTGAGCGCTTGGGCTTTCGCGTCGAGGGCATGGATTGCGCAAGTTGCGTCGGCAAGATCGAGACTGCACTGAACCGTCTGGGAGGCATCACTGACGTTACCGTCAATTTTGCCACCGAGACGCTGCAGCTTTCCCGCGATACGGCCAGCACAACGACGTCGAACGACATCGCCAGGAAGATCCGCGCGCTCGGCTTCGATGTGACCGAGCTACCGCCCGCCGTCATTCCATCGACGCCCGCCCGGCATTCCGAAGCGCACAGCGGGCATGACCACAGCGGCTGCTCCGGTGAGCATGATCATGGGCACGATCACCACCATGCGCATCATCATGATCACAGCGACTGCGGTGGCCACGATCATGGTCAGCTCGCGCAAACGCCGGTCTCGCGCACAGATCCGACATCTCCGCCCAATGTCTCGATGCGGGTCGAGGGCATGGATTGCGCGAGTTGCGTCGGCAAGATCGAAGTCGCACTTGCAAGAATGCCCGATGTTTCCGACATTCGCGTGAACTTCACGACCGAAATGCTTGAACTCAACTTGGTTCCCGGCTCGGGCACCAAGGTTGCCGACATCGAAAGGACCATCAAGAGCCTCGGCTTCGGGGTATCCAACACACGCGAACTTTCGTCTTCGTCCGACGTCGCCGTGGACGTTGCGCCCGCGCCAGCCATGCGCAATCAACGCTGGTGGCAGACTCGCAAGGGCAAGCACGTCATCGGCCTCGGTCTGCTGATGGGCTCGGCCTACCTCATCGCCCAGTTTATCCCCCTCTATGCAGAGTGGATCTTTGCACTCGCCGTCGTCGCAGGCGTCCTGCCGTTCGCCCGCAAGGCGTTTGCTCTCGCGACGTCAGGGTCGCCATTCTCGATTGAGACACTGATGAGCGTGGCCGCGATCGGCGCCTTGGTGATCGGCGAGGCCGAAGAGGCGGCTGCGGTGGTGTTCCTGTTCGCGGTCGGCGAGTTGCTTGAAAGCGTTGCAGCCGGACGCGCTCGCGCTGGCATAAAGGCCCTTGCGTCGCTGGTGCCAAAGACCGCAATTCTGCTTGATCCCAGCGGCGCTCAGCGCAGCGTCCCGGCGACTTCCTTGCGCGTGAACGACCTTGTTCTTGTGCGGCCCGGCGACCGAGTGCCGGCCGACGGACAGATCGTCCAAGGCACTTCCAGCCTCGACGAATCGCCCATCACCGGAGAATCGGTCCCGCGCGCCAAAGCCAAGGGCGAGAGCATTTATGCTGGGTCCATCAATGTCGATGGCGTTCTCAAGGTTCGCGTCGAAAAGGCCGCTGCCGACAACACGATCTCGCGCATCATCCAGCTCGTCGAGCAGGCTCAGTCCGCCAAGGCTCCTACCGCACGTTTCATCGAGAATTTCAGCCGCTACTATACCCCGGCCGTGATGCTGATCGCTGCGCTGATCGTCATCGTGCCGCCACTGGCGATGGGCGGCGATTGGGACACCTGGATCTATCGCGGTCTCGCGCTCTTGCTGATCGCATGTCCCTGCGCGCTCGTTCTCTCGACGCCTGCGGCGATCGCCTCGGGCCTTGCCGTCGGCACCCGCCGCGGCCTGCTGATCAAGGGCGGCAACGCCCTCGAAACCATCGGCAAGGTGAATGCTATCGCCTTCGACAAGACAGGGACGCTTACTGAGGGCAAGCCGCGCGTCACCGAAACGGTGGCCTTCGGCAAGAACGAGGAGAAGGACGTCATCGCATTGGCGGCAGCGGTCGAGACGGGTTCCAGCCATCCGCTTGCCAAGGCGATCATCAACCGAGCAGAGGCTTCCGGCATAGCGGTCCCTCCGGCGCAGGACGCCTCTGCGACGGCCGGGAAGGCAGTCCATGCCACGGTCGTCGGGCGCCGCCTTGCCGTCGGCTCCCCGAGCCATGCCGCGAACGTGGTAGTGATCGGTAAGCACGAGCAGAGCGCAATCGAAGGGCTCGAAGATCGCGGCAACACCGTTGCCGTCCTCTTTGATGAGGGGACGCGGGAAGCAATCGGCCTGATCGCCTTGCGCGACGAACCGCGGCGAGACGCGCCCGAGGGGATTGCCCGGCTCAAAGCGATGGGCGTTCGTTCCGTGATGCTGACCGGCGACAATCGGCGCACCGCTCAGGCGATCGCCAAGGGTCTTGGTATCGAATGGAGCGCCGAGCTTCTGCCGCAGGACAAGCTCGATCTCGTGAACGAGATGAAACGAACGACCAAGGTGGCTATGGTCGGTGATGGAATCAACGATGCCCCTGCGCTCGCAACCGCCGATGTCGGGATCGCCATGGGCGGCGGAACCGACGTGGCAATCGAGACGGCGGACGCCGCCCTGCTGAAGAGCCGAGTGACGGATGTTGCCCATCTTGTGGCGCTGTCCCGTGCGACAATGGCCAACATCCATCAGAACGTCGTCTTCGCTTTGGCGCTGAAGGGCCTGTTTCTCGTTACCAGCGTCCTAGGGATCACCGGCCTCTGGATCGCAGTCCTCGCCGATACCGGCGCCACCGCGATCGTGACGCTGAATGCGCTCCGGCTCTTGCGCTTCAAGGGGGCGAAGTCGACCGACGACGAACGTGACGACGGCACGTCTTCACGCCCCCTGATACCAGCCGAGAGCTACTGATCCCTCCCGTCGAAGAAGCCGTCCGTCAAACTTGACGGGCGGCTTTGCCCGGCCGGAACCAATCGTAGCAACGGCGAACATCGCGCTCGGAAAACCCATTCATGAACTGGCACCACCCTTCAGAAAGGACAACAGCCATGGACCTGGGCATCGGCAAACTCTCCCAGATCACGGGGGTCAAGATTCCAACGATCCGCTATTACGAGCAGATCGGTCTCTTGCCCGAGGGCTTGCGAAACAAGGGCAATCAGAGACGCTACGATCATGATGCGGTCAAACGATTACTGTTCATTCGCCGGGCGCGGGATCTCGGGTTTGACATCGATGCGATCAGGGATCTGCTTCATCTAGCCGACGTCTCGGCCTCGCGTTCGCCCGAGGCACTCCGTATCGCAAAACAGCAGCTCGCTTCCGTCGAGGAGAAGATCGCTCAACTGGAAGACCTTGAAAAGGTGATCAAGCGGGTCGCCGAAGGCGAGAGCGATGGGGACGACGCGCCCTATTGCTGCAGCACGGCGACAGATCATGCGGATAAGCCCCTCCACTAGCCTCGAAACGACAGGAGGTATGGAGTTGAGATACCTTTATTCCAATCTGGAAAGGAGCCAGAGCTGCGTCGTCGTGGGGGCGGGACCGGCCGGCCTGATGCTCGGACTCCTTCTGGCCCGATCCGGGGTCGACGTAACGGTCATCGAGAAGCACCAGGACTTCCTGCGCGATTTTCGTGGAGATACCATCCATCCTTCGACACTCGAAGCAATGCACGAGCTTGGCTATCTCGACGAACTTCTCACGCTTCCCCATCAGAAAGCCTATCAGCTCCACGCTGAGATCGAAGGACGCAAGGTCACGATCGCAGACTTCTCCAAACTGCCGACGCGCGCCAAGTTCATCGCCTTCATGCCCCAATGGGATTTCCTGAATTTTCTGGCACGGAAGGCAGCGGGATTTCCGCGCTTCCGCTTGCTGATGTCGACCGAGATAACGTCGCTCCGTTGGGAAGCAGGTCGAGTTGTCGGCGTGAATGCTCGCCAGAGCGACCGCAATCTGGTTCTTGATGCCGATCTCGTAATCGGTGCCGACGGACGCAATTCCGCCACCCGCAAGGCTGCGGGACTTGAGGTTCAGAGCTTTGGCACGGCCACAGATATTCTATGGATGAAGGTCTCGAAAAAGGCCGGCGATCCCCAGCAAGCGATGAGCCATGCCGGCCCGCGACAGGGGCTGGTTCTGATCGACCGAGGCGACTACTGGCAGTGCGGCTACGTCATCACCAAGGGGACCGTCGACGCGCTGAAGGACGGCGGAATTGGTGCGCTTCGCGCAAGGATCGCTGAGGTCGCACCTTTGCCTGCGGACCGCTTCAAGGAGATCCGCTCTTGGGATGACGTGCATCTGCTGAGCGTTCGGATCGACCGCCTGAAGACGTGGTGGAAACCCGGCCTGTTGTTTATCGGGGATGCCGCACACGCCATGTCGCTGATTGGCGGCGTTGGTGTGAACCTCGCTATTCAGGACGCTATAGCGACGGCCAACCTACTGGCTGAAGCCTTGCGCGAAGGACGAATGAAAACGCGCTTGCTGGAGGCCGTGCAGCGCCGACGCGCCTTTCCAACCAGAGCGACCCAAAAACTACAACTGATGATGCGCAGCCGAAAGCGTGCGGGTGAGGCAGACAGCGCACGAAGTCCGAAGCCTCCTCTCTTCATGCGCCTGATTGCCCGGTCGCCACTGTTGCCCCGGCTGACCGGCCGCCTCATCGGACTTGGCTTTCGTCCCGAGCATGTTCGCACACAGCTAGTCGATTGGTCCTGTTCGCTCAGGAAGTCTGCGGCTCCGCCCCGATAAAACTATGGAGCAGGTGCTTGACCTAGGCACCTTGGCCGATGTCACCTTCACCGTAGAGACTAGCTTGCGAGAAAGGGATTATCGTTCGCTGGTGAATTTCCCGCTGACATTCTCGCCATCCGCCGCAGCACGGGAGATTCTCTGCCCGTTTCGAAGAACCAGCAATCAACGATTAGGGGAGAATGGCGCACCCATCAGGATTCGAACCTGAGGCCTCCACCTTCGGAGGGTGGCGCTCTATCCAGCTGAGCTATGGGTGCCTACTGCTTACGCAGTGCTTACGCGGTTTTCGAGCGAGTGTTAACCCCAAAAATCGAAGCCCGCAAGTTACTGTTTTACTTCTACTTTTTTACTCACTCGTTCACATTGCCGGACTTGACATCCGCCTTCGGAGGGCAGCGCTCTATCCAGCTGAGCTACGGGTGCAGCGTGGCGATTGCATAGCCGCTAACGGGCGGCTCTGCAATGGGGCATCAGGCGAAAAGCTCACGACAGAAGGTCAGGCCGTCGATCAGGGCATCGACCTCGGCGCGGGTGTTGTACATCGCGAAGCTGGCGCGGGCCGTGGCCGATACGCCAAAGAAATCCAGCAGCGGCATGGCGCAATGCGTCCCTGCCCTGACCGCGATGCCGCGCTTGTCAAGGATGGTCGAGATGTCATGGGCATGCGCCCCCTGCATCGTCAGCGAAAAGATCGCGCCCTTATCCGCCGCATCGCCCTGAACCGAAATCCAGTTCAGGCTGCGCAGCCGGTCGCGGGCATAATCACGGATGTCACGCTCATGCGCGGCGACATTTTCCATGCCCAGTTCCATCAGATAGTCCAGCGCGACACCAAGGCCGATCTGATTGACGATGCCGGGCGTGCCCGCCTCGAAGCGCAGGGGCGGATCGGCATAGTCCACGGTGTCGCGGCTGACGGTGCGGATCATGTCGCCGCCGCCCATGAAGGGCCGCATCTGCGCCTGACGTTCGCGCGAAATCCAGATCGCGCCCGATCCAGAGGGGCCATACAGCTTGTGGCCGGTGATGGAGTAGAAATCGACGCCCAAAGCCGCGACATCGACCGGCATATGCACCGCCCCCTGCGAGCCGTCGACCAGAACCGGCACATCGGTCCCGCGCGCAATCGCCGCGACATCGACCACGGTGCCGGTGACATTCGACATATGCGTGACGGCGATCAGCTTTGTCTTAGGCCCGACGGCGGCCAGCAGCTTTTCGGGCGGCAGGCTGCCATCCGGCTCGGGCTCGACCCATTTCAAGACGACGCCCTGACGTTCGCGCAGAAAATGCCACGGCACGATATTGGCGTGATGCTCCAGCACCGACAGCACGATTTCATCCCCGGCCTGCAGGCGCGGCGCGGCCCAGGCATAGGACACCAGATTGATGCCCTCGGTCGCGCCCGAGGTGAAGATCACCTCATCCTCATGCGGGGCGTTCAGGAAGCGGGCGATGATGGCCCGCACGCGCTCATAATTCTCGGTCGCGAGGTTCGACAGGAAATGCAGCCCGCGATGCACATTGGCATATTCGCTGGCATAGGCGCGGGTCACGGCCTCGATCACCTGCTGCGGCTTTTGCGACGACGCGCCGCTGTCCAGATAGACCAGAGGGCGGCCGTTCACCTGCCGCGACAGGATCGGGAAATCCGCGCGGACCTTGTCGACATCGAAGCTCATGGTGCGACCTCTGGGAAAATGCCGAATGCGGCGGCGATGACGGACAGCACGAAGCCCAGCACGAAGACCGTGCCGATGAAGCCAAGCGTCACTTTGGCGACGCTTTCAAAGCCATGCAGCGCCTTGGTCATCGAGATGGTCAGATAGACCGAGATGCCGAAGGCCACCATCGACATCAGCGCCGCACTGCCGGGCATGATCAGCATCAGCACGATCTGCATGGCCTGCAGGCCGACAAGGATCAACTCGACCCATGCGATCAGCAGAATGGCGTCCTCGAACGTGCCGTGACCGCCGAAGGCGCGACCGATGACGGTGATGACGACGGCCGAAACGATCATCGCGCCGAATTGCAGCACCGCCAGCCACATGGGCACGGACAGAAAGGCCGACAGCGCATCCTCGGTCGAGGGCGGGAAAAGCTGGCGCGCAAGCCCGGCCAGCAAGGTCGACAGACAGACCGCCAGAACCAGCATCAGCCAGCGTTCGGCCATCGACAGGTCCAGCCCGCGCAGCATGGCCACGCCCTGCGCCGGATTGCGCAAAGTCATCACCATCAGATCACCCAGATCGCGGAAATTCATGAAAGCTCCGTCACTTTGCGGGCGCAGTCGCAACTGCGCGCAATCCCGCACCCCATATCATCAGAAACCCGATCCCCGCCAGCGCCCGCGTCAGCGTCAGGGGCGCGCCCGGACCGATCAGCCCCGCCGTCAGCCCCGCCAGCAGCATCGCGGGCGCGACCGCCAGCAAGGCCCAGAACAGCGCCAGACGCGAATCCCGCGCCGCCAGCCGCCATGGCGTCAGCCGCGCCAGCAGCCCGACCAGCGCGGCCAGCCCATAAGCCGCCAGCGGCATCATGAACAACACGGCCATCGCCGCCCCGGCAATGCGCGCCGCCAGCGGCACCGAGGGGTCGATCTGCGCCGCCCGCGCATGTTCCGGCAGCTGCGCCACCAGAAACAGCAGCATGGCCGCCATCAGAATGACGACCAGCGCCCGGTCGGGCATGCCGCGCAGGGATTGCACCACCCTGCCCGGCGCCCACCAGCTTTGCACGATGCGCGGGACGATCCCGGACTGCATCGCCTTAGCTGGCAGCCCGGCTGGTCAGCCATTCGTCAAGGCGACCCAGAATCTCGTCGCGCAGACCGTCATCCTCGATTTCCTCAAGCGCGTCGGCCAGGAAGGACAGCACCAGAAGCACCACCGCCTGTTCCTTCGGCACCCCGCGCGAGCGCAGGTAGAACATCGCGGTTTCGTCCAGCGCCCCTGTGGTCGAGCCATGCGAGCATTTCACGTCATCGGCATAGATTTCCAGCTCGGGCTTGGCCAGAAACTGGCTGCCCTCGTCCAGAAGCAGGCCTTGGCTGATCTGATAGCCATCGGTTTTCTGCGCGCCGGGCTTGACCAGAATCTTGCCCTGAAAGATGCCGTTGGCGCCGTTCTTCAGCACCTTCTTGAAGACCTGACGGCTTTCGCAACGCTCGGCGGCATGGGTGATGAACACGGTGTCGTCGTGGTGGAAATCGCGGCCATCGCCAAGGCCAGCCGCGGCAATATGGGCCACCGCGTCATTGCCAAGGATCTGGATGACGCCTTCGTTGCGCATCATCTGACCGTTGATGGCAAGGCTGAACGATTTGAACAGCGCATCCTCGCCCACGCGGGCAAAGATATGGCCGATGCCGACCTTGGCATCGTCCGCGCGCTTGCTGGCGATGTGGTGGAAGCGCGCGCCCTTGGCCACGTCGACCTCAAGCACCGCGTTCGAGCGCGCACCCAGCGCGCCGGTTTCCAGCAGCGTCAGTTCCGCACCATCCTGCAAGGCGATGACGTGATGCAGGGTGACATCCGCCTTGGCATCCGTCCGGCGATACAGCACATGCACCGGACGCGAGACCTTGCCGGTCACCCGGATCAAGACGCCATCGGTCGCGGCCATGGTGTTCAGGATCGCGAAAGGACGCTTGACCGGGGTCTGGCCCTCGGTTTCCAGCTTGCCATAAAACGCCTCGGCCCAGTGACCCGCCCCGGCCTCGGCCAAAGTCGAGATCTCCAGCCCCTCGCCCGTCAGATCGTCCGAAGCCTGCGCGTCAAAACGGCCATCGACAAAGACCAGCTTCAGGCGGTCGACATCTTGGAACAGCGTCGAGGCGCGATCCGGGACCGGCAAGGCCTCGGGCACAGGCGCATTGAACGCGGCCGGGTTGGTATAGCGCCAGTATTCATCGCGCGCGCCGGGCAGGCCGATGGCCGACAGACGTTGCGCGGCATCTTCGCGCGCCTTGGCAAAACCGCCCTTGGGCAGGTCCAGCGCGGCCAGACGTGCGGCCAAAGCCGCCTCACCGGGCCGCACTTTCCCCTCGACCGTTGGGGTCTGGGCGGCAAGAACAGCCGTATCTGCCATCAGTTGGCCTCCGCCAGCAGGTCGCCATAGCCGTTATTCTCGACCTCCAGCGCCAGTTCGGGGCCGCCCGATTTGATGATGCGGCCATTGGACATGATATGGACGACATCGGGTTTGATGTGGTCCAGCAGGCGCTGGTAATGGGTGATGACAAGGAAGCTGCGATCGGGCGAACGCAGCGCGTTCACGCCTTCGGCCACCAGACGCATCGCATCCACGTCCAGACCGGAATCCGTCTCGTCCAGAATGCACATCTTGGGTTCCAGCATGGCCATCTGCAGGATCTCGTTGCGCTTCTTCTCACCGCCCGAGAAACCGACATTGACCGGGCGCTTCAGCATGTCGCCGTCGATCTTCAGCGTCTTGGCCTTTTCGCGCACGACCTTCAGGAAGTCTGCGGCGGACAGCTCGTCCTCGCCACGCGCCTTGCGCTGTGCGTTGACGGCGGTGCGCAGGAAGGTCAGGTTGCCGACGCCGGGGATTTCCACCGGATACTGGAAGGCCAGAAACAGGCCGGCCGCGGCGCGTTCCTCGGGCTCCATCTCCAGCAGGGCCTCGCCGTTCAGGCTGGCCTCACCCTCGGTCACCTCATAGCCGTCGCGGCCCGACAGCACATAGGACAGCGTCGATTTCCCCGAGCCGTTGGGGCCCATGATCGCATGGACCTCGCCTGCCGGGACGGTCAGATCCACGCCCTTGAGGATCTGTTTGTCCTCTTCCTCAAGTTTCACGTGCAGATTCTTGATTTCCAGCATGTTTCGTTCCTATTCCACAGTCACAGACGTGCCCGAGGCGGACACCATCAGCATGTTGTTGATGACTTCATAGTCAAGATCGACGCCGATCACGGCATTGCCACCCATGGCTTGGGCGCGCTGCTGCATTTCGGACAAGGCGGTTTCGCGGGCCTCGGCCAGCGCGGATTCGTAGGCGCCCGAGCGGCCGCCCACGATGTCCCGGATACCCGCGAACAGATCGCGGAAGATATTCGCACCGATGATCGTCTCTCCGGTCACGACGCCATGATAGGCGGTGACACGGCGGCCCTCGATGCTGTTGGTGGTGGTCACGATCATCCGACCGAGCCTTCCAGCGAAATCGCCACCAGCGATTGCGCCTCCATGGCGAATTCCATCGGCAGGGCCTGCAGCACCTCGCGGCAGAAGCCGTTCACCACCAGCGCCACGGCCTCTTCCTCATCCATGCCACGCGCGCGGCAATAGAACAGCTGATCGTCATCGACCTTGCTGGTCGTCGCCTCATGCTCGACCCGGGACGAGGTGTTTTTCACCTCGATATAAGGCACGGTATGCGCGCCGCACTGATCGCCGATCAGCAGGCTGTCGCATTGCGTATAGTTGCGGCTGTTGGTCGCGCGGGGGTGCATCGTCACCAGACCGCGATAGGTATTCTGCGCCTTGCCGGCAGAAATCCCCTTGGAAACAATGCGCGAGCGGGTGTTCTTGCCAAGATGGATCATCTTGGTGCCGGTGTCGGCCTGCTGCATGTTGTTGGCAATGGCGATCGAATAGAACTCGCCCTGAGACTCGTCGCCGCGCAGGATGCAGGACGGGTATTTCCACGTCACGGCGCTGCCGGTTTCCACCTGCGTCCACATCACCTTGGCGCGGGCTTCGCGGCAATCGGCGCGTTTGGTGACGAAGTTGTAGATGCCACCCTTGCCCTCTTCGTCGCCGGGGAACCAGTTCTGGACGGTCGAGTATTTCACCTCGGCATCTTCCAGAATGACGATTTCCACGACGGCGGCGTGCAATTGCGCGGTGTCGCGCTTGGGTGCGGTGCAGCCTTCCAGATAGCTGACATACGCGCCCCGGTCGGCGATGATCAGCGTGCGTTCGAACTGGCCGGTATTTTCGGCATTGATGCGGAAATAGGTCGAAAGCTCCATCGGGCATTTCGTGCCCGGCGGGATATAGACGAACGAGCCATCCGAGAAGACCGCGCTGTTCAGCGTAGCATAGAAATTGTCGGATTGCGGCACGACGCTGCCCAGATATTTCTGGACCAGTTCGGGATGTTCGCGGATCGCCTCGCTGATCGAACAGAAGATCACGCCCGCCTTGGCCAGTTCGTCCTTGAAGGTCGTGCCGACGGACACGCTGTCGAACACCGCATCCACGGCGACCTTGCGGCCTTCGGCGGGAGCGTTTTCCGCGCCCTCGACCCCGGCAAGGATCATCTGTTCCTTCAGCGGGATGCCCAGCTTTTCATAAGTCGCCAGCAGCTTGGGGTCGACCTCGTCCAGCGACTTCGGCTTGACCTCCATGCTTTTGGGGCGGGCATAGTAATACTGATCCTGAAAGTCGATTTCGGGATAGTTGACCATCGCCCATTTCGGTTCGGTCATGGTCAGCCAGCGGCGAAAGGCCTGCAGGCGCCATTCGGTCATCCATTCGGGTTCGTCATTCTTGGCCGAGATCAGCCGCACGATGTCTTCGTTCAGCCCCTTGGGGGCGTATTCCATTTCGATCTCGGTGTCCCAGCCGTATTTATAGGACCCCATGTTTGCCACGGTCTCGACGGTCTCGCGGTCCACGCCTTCGCGGACTTCCAGTTCTTCGATCTCACCAGCCATCTCAAACCCTTCCTGCGGTTGCCCGCGTGTCATTCCTTTGCCGCCAGCGCGCATGGGCCGCCAGCCAGGCATCCGCGAAACGCAGAACGTCCCGACCGTCCGTCAAGGGCCCAATCGAGACGCGGATCGCATCGCCCGCCCATTCCTCCGCGATGCCCATGGCGGTCAGCACCGAACTGGGCCGGACCTTTCCAGACGAACAGGCCGAGCCCGCCGAAACGGCGAAACCGGCCAGATCCATCTGCATCACCTGCGTCTCTCCGCGCCATCCCGGCGTCAGGATCGACAAAGTATTCGGCAGGCGGCGGGATTCGCGCCCCGGGAATGTAACCATTTCCGCCCCGGATTCCAGAGTAGCCATCAGCGAATCCCGGAGTTCGGCCATTTTTTCGGGGATGCCGCGATCCAGATCGGCCTGCGCGGCGCGTGCGGCTGCGGCAAATCCCATGATGCCGATCAGGTTCTCGGTGCCTGCCCGGCGGCCCTGTTCCTGACCGCCGCCCTTCAGCTGTGCCTCGATTTCCGTGCCGCGCTTGACGATCAGCGCGCCGATGCCGCGCGGGCCGCCCAGCTTATGGGCGCTGACGAAACCGGCCTGAACACCCAGCCAGTTGAAGGCGAAGGGGATCTTGCCAAAGGCCTGCGTCATGTCGCTGGCGGCCAGCCCCTGCGGCAGATCCTGAATGACCCCGGTTTCCGCATTGGCCAGCTGCAGCGTCGCGCAGGCGGGATCGGCGACCGTGGCGATCCCCGCCGCATCGACCGCGATTTCGGGCCGTGTCCAGGCCAGCACGGCGGCATGTTCCACCGCCGCCGAAGCAAGGCCCCGCCCCGCCAGCGCCAAGGCCGCGCTTTCCGTCGCCCCCGAGGTAAAGATCACATCCGCGCCTTCGGCCCCCAGCGCTGCCGCGACATCCTCGCGCGCGCGTTCCAGCGCCGATTTGGCCGCCCGCCCCTCGGCATGGACCGAGGACGGGTTGCCCACGATCTCGGTCGCCGCCAGCATCGCCTCGCGCGCCTCGGATCGCAAAGGAGCGGTGGCGTTCCAGTCCAGATAGGTGCGATGCATCACATCTCCTCCAGCGTGTCGGCGATGCGGTCGGCCAGTCGGCGCGCGACCTGATCCTTACCCATGCGCGGCCACGCATCGGCCCCGGCATCGGAAATCAGCGTCACCGCGTTTTCAGACCCGCCCATGATCCCGGTCGCTGGGCTGACATCATTGGCGACGATCCAATCCGCCCCCTTGCGCAGCCGCTTGGCGGTGGCATGGGGCACGACATCATTCGTCTCGGCGGCAAAGCCCACGACCAAAGCCGGGCGATCCTGCGTCAGATGGCCGATCCATGCCAGAATATCAGGGTTTTCCGCGAATTGCAGGCTGGGCGCATGGCCCTCGGCATCCTTCTTGATCTTCTGGCCCTGCGCGTTCGACACATGCCAGTCGGCCACCGCCGCCGCCATCACCGCGACATCGGCCGGCAAGGCAGCCTTGACCGCGTCATGCATCTCTTGGGCGGTCTGGACCGCGATCACCTCAACCCCTTCGGGCGGCGGCACTTCGGCGGGGCCGGTCACGAAGCTGACCCGCGCGCCCATATCCCGCAAAGCGGCGGCAATCGCCGTGCCCTGCGCCCCGCTGGAGCGGTTGGCGATATAGCGCACCGGGTCGATCGGCTCATGCGTCGGCCCCGAGGTCACGATGACATGCCGCCCGACCAGACGCCGCGCGACCAAAGGCGGCGCGGGTGCTGCCGGGGCAGGTTCCGGAACCAGCCGCAGCGGGCGCACGCGGTCCAAAAGCGTCATGATCGCGGCCTTGATGTCTTCGGGTTCCGACATGCGGCCCGGACCGTGTTCGCCGCAGGCCATGTCGCCCTGAACCGGACCGACGAAGCGGATGCCATCCTCCTCAAGCGTGTCGCGGTTGCGCTGAGTGGCGGGGTGGTTCCACATCCGCACATTCATCGCAGGCGCGACCAGCACCGGCTTGTCGGTCGCAAGCAGCAGCGTCGTCGCCAGATCATCGGCCATCCCGGCCGTCATCCGCGCCATCAGATCGGCGGTGGCAGGCGCCACCACCAGCAGATCTGCGGCGCGCGACAGCTGGATATGGCCCATCTCGGATTCGCGGGTCAGGTCGAAAAGCTCGGTATGACAGGGGTTCTCGGCCAGCGCCGACAGCGTCAGCGGCGTCACGAACTGCGCCCCCGCCTTGGTCAGCACCGGCGTCACCTCGACCCCCTCGCGGCGCAACATGCGGATCAGTTCTGGCATCTTGAAGGCGGCGATGCCCCCTCCGACGATCAGCAGGACGCGGCTGCCCGACATGATGGCGTTCCTTTGATTGAACCTTGCCCTTGCACATAGGCGGAAAGGCGCGTCCCGGCAAGGAAGCCCCGCCGTTAACCTTTCCTTAAGCCCGGCGCTGTTAACCAGTTGCGGCAAGCGAATACGGGGACAGCATGGCAGCCACCGCCTATACCGTGGCCTTCGAAGGGGTCGAGGCCCGTCTGGTCGAGGTGCAATGCTCCGTCAGCCCCGGCCTTCCGGGCTTCGGCATCGTCGGCCTGCCCGACAAATCGGTCAGCGAGGCGCGCGAACGGGTGCGCGCGGCCTTTGGCGCGCTGTCCATCGCCATGCCCTCGCGCCGGGTGACGGTGAACCTGTCGCCCGCCGATCTGCCCAAAGAGGGCTCGCATTTCGACCTGCCCATCGCGCTGGCGGTGCTGGCCGCGCTGGAGGTGATCCCGGTCGAGGCGCTTGAGCGCATCGTCAGTCTGGGCGAGCTGGCGCTGGACGGACGGCTGTCCGCTGTCGCAGGCGCCCTGCCCGCCGCCCTTGCCGCAGCCGAGGACGACCGCGCGCTGCTGGTGCCGCGCGCCAGCGGTCCCGAAGCGGCATGGGTCAGCGCCGTCACGGTCTTTGCGCCGCGCCACCTGCGCGAGGTGGTCGATCACCTGACCGACCGCGCCCCCCTGTCCCGCGCGACGCCCGGCCCGCCGCAGATGGCCGGGGATTTCGACGATCTGTCCGATGTGAAGGGCCAGGAACGCGCCCGCCGCGCCATCGAGATCGCTGCGGCGGGTCGGCATCATCTGCTGATGGTGGGGGCTCCGGGGGCGACCAAGACGATGCTCGCGCGCCGCCTGCCCGGCATCCTGCCGCCCCTGACCCCGACCGAGGCGCTGGAAACCTCGGTCATCCATTCCGTCGCGGGACTGCTGAAAAGCGGCTCGATCTCGCGCACCGCGCCGTTTTGCCAGCCGCATCACACGGCCTCGATGGCGGCCATCGTCGGTGGCGGTCGCCATGCCGGGCCGGGCCAGATCAGCTTGGCGCATAACGGCGTGCTGTTCATGGACGAATTGCCGGAATTTGAACGCCGGGTCATCGACGCGCTGCGCGAACCCATCGAGACGGGGGAAATGCATGTCGCCCGTGCGAATGCCCATATCCGCTATCCCGCGCGGTTTCTGCTGGTGGCAGCGGCCAATCCCTGCCGCTGCGGCTATCTGCCGGATCCGGCGCGGGCCTGCGCGCGGGCGCCGGTCTGCGGGGCGGATTACATGGGGCGCATCTCGGGTCCGATGATGGACCGCTTCGATCTGCGCATGGAGGTGCCGCAGATCACCATCGAGGAAATGAACCTGCCACAGCGCGGCGAAAGCTCGGCCGATGTCGCGGCGCGGGTCGCTGCCGCGCGCAAGGTGCAGACGGCGCGGTTTGCCCGGCACCCCCATGTGCAGGTCAATGCCGAGGCCTCGGGGCGGCTGCTGGACGAAATCGCGCCGCTGGACGAAGAATGCCGGGCGCTGCTGTCGCGCGCGGCGGACCGCTTCGGCCTGACCCCGCGCGGCTATCACCGTATCCTGCGCACGGCGCGCACCATCGCCGATCTGGACGCCTCGGCAGACATTCGCGCGGCGCATCTGGCCGAGGCGCTGTCCTATCGGCTGGTGTTTACCAAGATGGGCTGATGGTTGTTATGTGGTCATGTGCCCCTTGCCGCCATGCACAGCTGGCCGGACATGGCGCCGATCACAGGCGCCGCTTGATGCAGGCGCCATCATGTCAGACCTCAGCGTTCCAGAACTGCGTGGAAGATCCAGCACGCGCGGGAATATGGCCTTCGAGCAGCCACACCGGACACCGGCGTAATGCAGGCTTGGCAAAAGCAGCACCGAAATTCGCGCGGGCACGGGCAGAAACAGAATGGCTGCCACCCCCGCGCAAAACGCAGCAAACTCAGCCGCCTTCCGAGATCCGCCGTTCGATCGCTTCCCAGATCAGCGCGGCGGCGTTGATGCCGTCGAACCGCTCCAGCTCCTGAATGCCGGTCGGCGAGGTCACGTTGATCTCGGTCAGCCAGCCGTCGATCACGTCGATGCCGGTAAAGATCAGCCCCTTTTCGCGCAGGACGGGGCCGATGATCCGGCAGATCTCATGTTCGCGTTCGGTCAGGCCTACCTGTTCGGGGCGACCGCCGACATGCATGTTGGACCGCGCCTCGCCCGCCGCGGGAACACGGTTGATCGCGCCGACCGGCTGGCCGTCGACCAGAATGATGCGCTTGTCGCCCTTGACCACCGCAGGCAGGTATTTCTGCGCAATGATCGGCTCACGGCTGATGGCGGTGAAGGTTTCGATCAGCGAGGACAGGTTCGGATCCTCGGGCCGCAGATGAAAGACCCCCGCCCCGCCATTTCCGTAAAGCGGTTTGACGATGATGTCGCCATGCCGCTGCCGGAACGCCCGGATCTGCGCCAGATCGCGGGAAATCAGCGTCGGCGGCGTCAGGTCGGGGAAATCCAGCACCAGCAGCTTTTCGGGGCAGTTGCGCACCCAGAACGGATCGTTGACGACGAAGGTCTGGGGATGTACCCGGTCCAGCAGATGGGTGTTGGTGATATAGCCCATGTCGAAGGGCGGATCCTGCCGCAGCCAGACCACGTCGAATTCCGTCAGATCGACATCGGCCCATTCGCCAAAGCTGACATGATTGCCCTGCTCGCGCCGCAAACTCATGGGGCGACCACGCGCGATGACCCGGCCTTCGACATAGGTCAGTTTGTTGGCGGTGTATTGAAACAGCCGGTGCCCGCGCGTCTCTGCCTCAAGCCCAAGACGGAAGGTGCTGTCGGCCTGGATCGAGACGTTCTCGATCGGATCCATCTGCAGCGCGACGTAAAGACTCATGCGATCAACTCCGCCTTGGTTTGGCGCGAGTTGTGGCCCGACAGGACCGCCATTGCAAGCGCGCCGCCCCTCAGGCCGAGCCGAAGGCGTTTTCGATCACCTGAACACGGCCCGTAGCGTCGACCAAGGCCGCGTCGAACCGCATCAGCGTCAGCAGGCCCTGCGCAAGGCCAGTGCAGAATTCAAGCGCGGCGTTGCAGATGCGGTCCATCTGCCGCCGGTCGATCCGTTCGGCAGCGCGGGCATGGCTGGATGATGCCTTCACCTCGACGAAGACATATTCGTCGCCGCGCTGCATGATCAGATCGATCTCACCGCATGAGCCGCGCCAGCGCGACGCGATGGGGGCATAACCGCGGGACACATAGTCCCGGCAGACCGACTCTTCGCCCATCAAACCGGCGGAATAGGCCTTTTGACCGCGGCGCACGCGTTGCATCACTGTTTCGCCTCCTTCAATTCAACCGCCAGCGCGTAGATATCGCGCCGGGGCAACCCAAACCTTGCCGCGACCTGCGCCGCCGCCTCTTTGACCGGCATCTGGTCGAGCAGCGCTGCCAGGGCACCGCGCAGATCGTCCTCCCCGACCTGTTTCGGTTCGGGATGGCCGAACAGCACCACGACCTCACCGCGCAGACCTTCGTCGGGGATCTGCGCCAGCAGGTCCTGCGCCGTGCCGCGCAGCACTTCTTCAAACTTCTTCGTCAATTCCCGACAAATCACCGTAGCTCGATTCGGTTCAACCTCGCACAAATTCTCCAATAATTGCCTAACGCGCCTTGGGCTTTCAAAGGCGATGACGGTTGCCTCGGCTTCGATCCAGCTTGCGATCCAGCGTTTGCGCGCGCCTGCAGCATTGGGCGAAAAGCCCACGAACAGGAAACGGTCGCTGGGCAGGCCCGAAACCGACAGCCCCGCCAGCGCGGCAGAGGGCCCCGGCAGCGCCCGCACCACCAGCCCCTCGCCGATCACGTCGCGCGCCAGCCGGTAACCCGGATCGGCAACCAGCGGCGTGCCGGCGTCCGAGGCATAGGCCACTGACAGGCCCTGATGCAGCGCCGCAAGAATCGCGGGCCTTGCGCGATCGGCATTATGGTCGTGATAGGCTATCAGCCGGCGCCCGCGCAGCGGAATGCCGTGGATGTCCAGCAGATGGCGCAGATTGCGCGTATCCTCGGCTGCCAGCACATCCGCCGCGTTCAGAACGTCCAGCGCCCGCAGCGTGATGTCGCGGGCCGAGCCGATGGGCGTGGCCACCAGATGCAGCGCCGCCTCTGGCCGGTCGGCGGAAATCGACAGCGCCAGTTTGCGGGCCTCCTGCATCTCATTCATCTGCCGGTCCTTTCGTTCGGGCGCGGGCCATCCGCGCAAGTTGCCAACCCCCGGATATGCCAATAACCTGCTGCCGTTAAGTCCCCAGTCCCCCAGTCACAGGGAATCATGCCATGACCGCAAAGACCACGATCCGCGGCAGCTTCAGTCTGCGCCGCCCCTTCGCGCGTATCGCCGCCATAGCCTCGGCCCTTGTGCTTGCCGCCTGCGAACCCATCCAGACCGGCGCCAGCAGCGGGTCCACCGGGCAGTCCATCGACCCCTCGCAGCCGGTGCAGGTCGCCCTGCTGGTTCCGGGCGGAGCGCCCGATCTGGACTGGCTGGCCCGGTCGCTGACCAACTCGGCCCGGATGGCGGCTGCGGATGCGCAGGGGGCGACGATCGACGTGCGGGTCTATAACGCAGGCTCGGATCCCGCCACGGCGGTGGCGCAGGCGACGCAGGCCGCCGATCAGGGCGCCAAGATCATCCTTGGCCCGCTGTTCGCCGACAGCGCCAATGCCGTCGGCAATGCCATGGCCCCGCGCGGCATCAATGTGCTGTCCTTTTCCAACAATGCCGATATCGCAGGCGGCAACGTCTTCGTGCTGGGCAATACCTTTGCCAATACCGCGAACCGGCTGGTGAAATACGCCAAGGATACCGGCCGCCGCCGCATCATGGTCGTGGCCGAGGACGACGCGGCAGGCCAGATCGGCGCGCAGGCCATCCAGCAGGCGATCCAGCGCAACGGCGTGGTGATGGCCGGCATGGCCGTCCACCCCGTCTCGCGCGAGGGGATCGACGGCGTGATCCCGAACATCCAGCAGGCGGCACAGTCGGGCAATGTCGACGCGATCTTCATGACCGCCAATCAGGGCGCGGTGCTGCCCTATCTGACCGACGGGCTGGCCAATGCGGGCGTGACCTCGGCCACAGTGCAGATGATGGGCCTGACGCGCTGGGACCAGCCCTCGGAACGGCTTGGCCTGCGCGGCATCCAAGGCGGCTGGTTCGCCCTGCCCGACAACAGCATGAAAGCGCAGTTCGAGCAGCGCTACCGCTCGGCCTATGGCGAGGCGCCGCATGATCTAGCCTCGCTGTCCTATGACGGTGTGGCCGCCATCGCGGCGCTGGTGCGGGCGGGCAAGCGCAATGCGCTGACCACGGCGGGTCTGACCCAGAATGCCGGGTTTGCCGGCGTCACCGGCGCGTTCCGGCTGAACCGCGACGGCACCAATGACCGCGCCCTGTCCGTCGCGACCATCACCGGCGGTCGGGTGCAGATCCTTGATCCCGCGCCGAAAAGCTTCGGCGGCAGCGGGTTCTGAACTTGGCCAAGACCGTCCCCGACAAGACGCCACAAAGCGCCCCGGCATTGCCCGGGGCGAATTCCTTGTTCTCGCCTGCCGAATTCCTGCCCTGGCTGGACAGCCAGCTGGCGGGTTGCGCCGACCCGCGCGAGGTGCGCGCCCGCTCGGTCGCGATCCTGTCGCAGGCCCGCAGCGATGCCATGGCCGATATCGTCGCGGGCTTTCGCAGCCATCCCCGCGCCGCGCGCGAAACCGTGCGCGCCGTGGCCAGCCTGACCGATGCCGTGGTGACGGCGGTCCATCACGTCGCCACCACCATCCTGCATCCGCAGCAAAACCCCACCGATGCCGAAAAGCTGTCGGTGCTGGCCATCGGCGGCTATGGCCGCGCCGAGATGGCGCCGCAATCGGATGTGGATCTGCTGTTCCTGACGCCGTGGAAGGTCTCGGGCTGGGCGGAAAGCGTCGTGGAATCGATGCTGTATATGCTGTGGGACCTGAAGCTGAAGGTCGGGCAGTCCACCCGCTCGATCGACGATTGCCTGCGGCTGGGCGCGGGTGACATCACCATCCGCACCAGCCTTCTGGAACACCGACTGGTCTGCGGCTATGCCACCCCCGCCGAAAGCCTGCGCGAGCGGCTGTGGACCGAGCTTTTCGACAATTCGGTGCCGGAATTCATCGAGGCGAAGCTGGCCGAACGCGCCGAGCGTCACCGCCGCCAAGGCGGCCAGCGCTATGTGCTGGAACCCAACGTCAAGGAAGGCAAAGGCGGGCTGCGCGACCTGCAGACGCTGTACTGGATCGCGAAATACATCCACCGCGTCGACCGCGCCGTCGAACTGGTGGATCTGGGCTTTTTTACCCGCGACGAACACCTGACCTTCTGGCGGGCCGAGGATTTCCTGTGGGCCGTGCGCTGCAACATGCATCTGATCGCCGGTCGCCCGGTCGAACAGCTGACCTTCGACATGCAGGTCGAGGTGGCCCATGCCATGGGCTATCGCGATCAGGGCGGACGCCGGGCGGTCGAGATTTTCATGCAGGAATATTTCACCCATGCCACCCGTGTGGGCGAGTTGACGCGGGTGTTTCTGGTCGCGCTGGAAGGGCGGCATCTGTATAAGGCGCCGATCCTTGGCACGCTGTTTTCCCGCCGCAAACGCGCAAAGCCCGGCTTCCGGCTGGATCAGGGACGGCTGAACTATACCGACGAAGCCAGCTTCCTTGCCGATCCGCTGAACATGCTTCTGGTATTCGAGGAAACGCTGCGCCTGCAGGTGCTGCTGCATCCCGATGTGATGCGCGCGGTCGCGGCCAATCTGAAGCTGATCGACGACCGCCTGCGCCAGGACCCCGAGGCGGTGCGGATCTTTCTGGACCTGCTGCTGAAACACGGCAATCCCGAACGCTCGTTGCGGCGCATGAACGAACTGGGCGTGCTGGGGGCCTTTATTCCGGAATTCGCGCCCATCGTCGCGATGATGCAGTTCAACGTCTATCACCACTATACGGTCGACGAACATTCCATCCAATGCGTTGCCGCCCTGTCGGCCATCGAACGTGGCGAGGTGATTGACGATCTGCCGGTGGTCTCGCGCATCATGCAGGGCCGGATCAACCGCCGCGTCATCTATCTGGCGGTGCTGTTTCACGATATCGGCAAGGGCCGGGCCGAGGATCACTCGATCCTTGGCGCGCGGCTGGCGCGGCGCATCTGCACCCGCTTCGGCCTGCCCACCGATGAGATCGAAACCATCGAATGGCTGATCCGCAACCACCTGCTGATGTCGGACGTGGCGCAGAAACGCGACATTGCCGATCCCCGCACCCTGCGCGATTTCGCCAAGGCGGTGAAAAGCACGCGGCGGCTGGAACTGCTGCTGGTGCTGACCGTCTGTGACATTCGCGGCGTCGGTCCCGGCACATGGAACAACTGGAAGGCCATGCTGCTGCGCAAGCTGCATGCCGAAACCGAACGCGCGCTGAAAAGCGGGCTTGAGGAGATCAATCGCGACCGCCGCATCGGCGAAGCCAAGCGCTCGCTGCGCCATTTGCTTTCGGCCCGCAACTGGGACGCCCGCGCCACCAAGGCCGAACTTGGCCGCCATTACGACAATTACTGGCCGGGCCTGCCCACCGAGACGCAGGCGGTCTTTGCGGAATTGCTGCGCGGTCTGGGCGATGACCAGATCCGCATCGACCTGCATCCCGATACCGACCGCGACGCGACCCGCGCGGCCTTCGTGCTGGCCGATCATCCGGGCATCTTCTCGCGGCTGGCGGGGGCCTTGGCGCTGGTCGGTGCAAACGTGGTGGACGCGCGCACCTATACGACGCGCGACGGCTTTGCCACCGCCGTCTTCTGGTTGCAGGATGGCGACGGCCACCCCTATGACGCCGACCGCCTGCCCCGTCTGCGCAAGATGATCGAACGCACGCTGTCGGGCGAAATCGTCGCGCGCGAGGCCTTGGCCGGACGCGACAAGCCGAAGAAACGCGAAAGCGCCTTCCGCTTCCCGACGCATGTGAATTTCGACAACGAGGCCTCGGATGTCTATACCGTCATCGAGGTGGATACCCGCGACCGGCCCGGCCTGCTTTACGATCTGACGCGGACCCTTGCGGAAAGCCATATCCAGATCGCCAGCGCCGTGATCGCCACCTTTGGCGCGCAGGTCGTCGATACATTCTATGTCAAGGACATGTTCGGCCTGAAACTGCACCAGCAGCAGCGCCGCGACACCCTGTCCCGCAAATTGCAACAAGCGATCAAGGACGGTGCCGAGCGCGCCGAAAAGGCCGAGCGCCCCCTTGGCGGCGCGTTCTGAAAGACGACCCATGCAACCGATCAGACTTATCCGCGGCTTTCTTTCGGTCGGAGCGTGGACGCTGGCCAGCCGCCTTGTGGGCTTTGTCCGCGATGTGATGATCGCGGCCTATCTGGGCACGGGGCCGGTGGCGCAGGCCTATCTGGTGGCCTTCACCCTGCCCAACATGTTCCGCCGCTTCTTTGCCGAAGGCGCGTTCAACACCGCCTTCGTGCCGATGTTTTCCAAACGGCTCGAGGCCGGGGACAATCCGCGCAGCTTTGCCGAAGAGGCGTTTTCGGGCCTGTTCTCGGTCGTGCTGGTGGTGTCGCTGATCGCGCATCTGGCGATGCCGTGGCTGGTCTATGCCATGGCCGCGGGCTTCAAGGGCGATGAGCGGTTTGATCTGGCGGTGATCTATGGCCGCATCTGCTTTCCCTATATCCTGTTCATCTCGTTGACGGCGCTGCTGTCGGGGCTGTTGAATGCGGGCGGGCGGTTCATGGCGGCGGCGGCAGCGCCGGTGCTGATGAATTTCGTGCTGATCGCCGCGATGCTGCTGGCCGACCGCAATGGCTGGGACATGGGCATGGCGATGGCATGGTCCACGCCGGTTTCGGGCATCGCGCAACTGTTCACCGTCTGGTGGGCGGCCAAGCGCATGGGCTTTGCGCTGCGCCTGCGCCGCCCGCGCCTGTCGCCCGACATGCGCCGCCTGCTGGCTGTGGCCGCGCCTGCGGTGCTGGCGGGGGGCGTCGTGCAGGTCAATCTGCTGGTGGGGCGTCAGGTCGGATCGTTTTTCGACGGCGCGATCGCCTGGCTGACCAATGCCGACCGGCTGTATCAGCTGCCGTTGGGCGTCGTCGGCATCGCCATCGGCATCGTTCTGCTGCCCGACATATCGCGCCGGTTGAAGGCCGAGGATACCGTGGGCGGGCGCTATGCCTATAACCGCGCCACCGAATTTGCGCTGTTTCTGACCGTGCCCGCCGCCGTCGCGCTGATGGTGGCCAGCTATCCGCTGATCTCGGTCCTGTTCCAGCGCGGTGCCTTCCTTAAGGCCGATGTCGGCCCGACCGCGCTGGCCTTGGCGATCTATGGCGCGGGCCTGCCGGCCTTCGTGCTGCAAAAGGTGCTGCAACCGCTGTATTTCGCCCGCGAAGACACCCGCCGCCCGTTCCGCTTTGCCGTCTGGTCGATGGTGGTGAACGCGGTCATGGCGCTGGGGCTTGCGCCGGTGATCGGCTTTTCCGCCGCAGCCCTTGGCACCACCATCGCGGGCTGGACCATGGCGCTGCAACTGTGGCAGGGCACGCGCACCTACGGCGAGGCTGCGGCCTTCGACGACCGCCTGCGCCAGCGCCTGCCGCGCATCGTCGCGGCCTCGGTCGCGATGGGCGTGGTGATCTGGGGGCTGATGCAGGCGCTGGGGGGGATGCTGTATCAGCCCGGCACGCGGTATCTGGCGCTGCTGGCGCTGGTCACGGGCGGCATGGCCGCCTATGCGGTCGCGGGCGTGGCGCTTGGCGCGTTCCGGCCCAGCGACCTGAAAGCCGGGCTGCGGCGTCAGCGCTGACGGATCTGGCGCATGACGCGCCCGATGCCGCCGGGGATCAGCACGAAGGACAGAAGGAAGCCGGTGGCAAAGCCCGCCACCTCGGCGATCCATGTGGTATTGCCGCTTTGGAACAGGATGGCAAAGACCAGCTGAAACGCCAGCAACATGCCGATCAGCGTGAAGGCCCGCATCCGGTTGGCGTTTTCCTGTCCCAGCCGCGTCCACAGCAGGAAGGTGAAGGCGCCGACAAAGCCATAGACCGCCGGATAGCCGCCGATCAGCGGCTGAAAGCGGAACTGCGGCAGCAGCGCCACGACCAGCGTATAGACCAGCGCGCCGCCGATGGCCGAGCCGAAGAACAGTGCCAGCACCGCCCAGGGCCGGAACTGCCCGGCCAGCAGATTGCCCAGTGCCAGCGCAAAGACGATGACGAACAGCGCGTGCATGAAGGACAGATGCACAAAGGAATAGCTGAGGATGCGATAGGCATATTCCAGCACGAAAACGCCATGCTGCACCATCTGAATGACCATCTGCGGGATGAAGGCCGTGCGTTCGACCGCGATCTGGCGCATGGCAAGGCCAGCCCCCGGCCCGCCGCCGCCCGCAAAGCCAAGCTGCGCCAGCCCGAAGACCACCTCGCAGGCGACCATGGGCAGGATCAGCGCCCAGACCACCGCGGGCACCGGGTTCAGCGGCGATTCATCGTATCCTTGGCGCATCCTTGCCTCATCCATTGGGGCGCATCCGCCCTGCATTTCCTGCGGGCTGTTGCGCCCGACCAGCGCAAGGGGTAAGCCAGCGCACGGGTTTTTCCAAGCAGGTAGTGCCATGACCACCCCTTTCGCCAAGCGCATCTTCTCTGGCATCCAGCCCTCGGGCGGGTTGACGCTGGGCAACTATCTGGGCGCGCTGAAACGCTTTGCGGAATATCAGGGCAAGGGGGCCGAGACGATCTATTGCGTCGTGGACCTGCACGCGATCACCGTCTGGCAGGATCCCGAAAAGCTGCGCCACAACACGCGCGAGGTGGCGGCGGCCTTTCTGGCCTCGGGTGTGGATCCCGATGTCTCGGTCCTCTTCAACCAGAGCCAGGTCAGCCAGCATGCCGAACTGGCATGGCTGTTCAACACCGTGGCCCGCGTCGGCTGGATGTATCGGATGACCCAGTTCAAGGACAAGGCGGGCAAGAACAGCGAAAACTCCTCGCTGGGTCTCTTGGCCTATCCCTCGCTGATGGCGGCCGACATTCTGGCCTATCACGCGACGGCGGTACCCGTGGGCGAGGATCAGAAGCAGCATCTGGAACTGACCCGCGACATCGCCGCCAAGTTCAACCACGATTACGGGCAGGACTTCTTCCCGATCACCGAACCGCTGATCGAAGGCACGGCGACCCGCGTGATGTCCTTGCGGGACGGAGCCAAGAAGATGTCGAAATCCGACCCCTCGGACGCGGCGCGGATCAATCTGACCGACGATGCCGACACCATCGCGCAGAAGATCCGCAAGGCCCGCACCGATGCCGATCCGCTGCCCGGCAGCATGGACGGCCTGAAGGACCGCCCCGAGGCCCGCAATCTGGTCAATATCTATGCCGCGCTGTCGGGCGAAACCGCCGATCAGGTTCTGTCCCGGTTCGAGGGTCAGGGCTTTGGCGCCTTCAAGCCCGCCCTTGCCGAGGTCGCGGTCGAGATCATGGCCCCGATCACCGCCCGGATGAGCCAGTTCATGGCCGATCCGGCGGAAATCGACCGCATCCTTGGCCGTGGCTCGGATCAGGCAGCGGCCATCGCAGGCCCCATCGTCGAGCGCACAAAAGAGATCATGGGGATGATCCGCTCACGTTAAAGCGATCAATTAATTCAACCATTTCCGCATGGGGCGTGTTAGCATGGCCCATGCACCCACGGATTTTCAGATGACGGATTTGCTGTCTCGCCTGCTGGACGAGCGCCGGTGGCTTCTGGCCGATGGCGCGACCGGAACCAACCTTTACAATATGGGCCTTGCGCCGGGCGATGTGCCCGATCTGTGGTGCGAAACCCATCCTGACCGCGTGCTTGATCTGCATTGCCAGATGATTCAGGCGGGCGCGGATGTGATCCTGACCAACAGCTTTGGCGCCAATGCCAGCCGGCTGCGACTGGCCCATGCCGAAACCCGCGTGGCCCAGATCAACCACGCCGCCGCCCGCATCGCGCGCGAGGCTGCGGACAAGGCCGGTCGCCCGGTCATCGTCGCAGGCTCGATCGGCCCGACCGGCCAGATTATGGCCCCCGTGGGTCATCTGACCGAGGCCGAGGCAACCCGGCTTTTCACCGAACAGGCGCTGGCCCTGAAAGACGGCGGCGCGGATATCCTGTGGATCGAGACGGTCAGCGCCATCGAGGAGATGCGCGCCGCGTCGCGCGCCGCCGAAGCCGCAGGCCTGCCATGGTGCGGCATGATGAGCTTTGAATCCGGTGGCCGGTCGATGATGGGCGTCAGCCCGCCGCAACTGGCCAAGCTGATCGACCGCCTGCCCTGTTCTCCGGTGGCTTACGGCGCGAATTGCGGCACCGGCCCGGCCGAGTTGCTGCTGGCGGTCGCGGGCTTTGCGGCGGCGGGCTGCGAACGGCCCCTGATCGCCAAGCCCAATGCCGGCGTGCCGCGCTATCAGGATGGCGGGCTGGTCTATGACGCAACCCCCGAGGTGATGGCGGAATTTGCCGTGCTGGCCCGTGATCTGGGCGTCAGGATCATCGGCGGCTGCTGTGGCACGACGCCCGCGCATCTGTCGGCCATGCGGGCCGCCTTGCAGGACCGCCCGCCCGGTCCGCGGCCCAGTTCCGACGCGATTTCGTCGCGGATCGAGTTGCTGATGAACCGCTAGAACAGCGCCAGCTGATCGCCCGCCCTTGGCGGTGGGCGAAACAGGCTGCTGTCCAGCGTCAGCTTGCCGCCCTCCAGCCCCAGCCGCTTTTTCGCCAGCCGAAAGCGCTGGCGCAGCAGGTCTGCCTCAAGCCCCTCGCCGCGCATGCGCGATCCGAAACGCGGATCGTTGTCGCGCCCGCCGCGCATGGCATGGATGCGGGACATGACATGGGCGGCCTTGCCGGGATGCAGACGTTCCAGCCAATCGCGAAACAGCGGTGCGACCTCAAGCGGCAGGCGCACGGGGATCATGCTGGCGCCACTGGCCCCGGCATCGCGCGCGGCCTGCAAAATGCGTTCCAGTTCATGTTCATTCAGCACGGGGATCATCGGCGCGGCCATGACATAGACCGGCACGCCCGCCTTGGCCAAACCCTCGATCATGCGCAACCGGGTCGAGGGCGCGGGCGCGCGCGGCTCCATCGCGCGGGACAAGGCCGGATCCAGCGTGGTGATCGACACCCCCGCCCAGGCCAGACGCCGCGCGGCCATGTCGCCCAGAAGATCCAGATCGCGCAGCACGGTCGCGCCGCGCGTCACCAGCGTCATCGGATGGTTCCAGTCCGACAGCACCTGCAGACAGCCGCGCATGATGCCAAGCTTCGCCTCGACCGGCTGATAGGGATCGGTATTGGTGCCGAAGGCGATGGGCGCGACGGCATAGCTGCGCCGCCCGATCTCGGCCGCCAGCAAGTCCGGGGCGTTGGGCTTGGCAGTCAGCCTGGTTTCAAAATCCAGCCCCGGCGACAGCCCCAGATAGGCGTGACTGGGGCGTGCAAAGCAATAGATGCAGCCATGTTCGCAGCCCCGGTAAGGGTTCACCGAGCGGTCGAACGCAATATCCGGCGAGCTGTTGCGCGCAATGATCGAGCGCGCGCGCTCCAGCGTCAGTTCGGTCGTCAGCAGCGCCTGTTCTTCGGGAATGTCCCAGCCATCGGCCTCGCGCACGCGCTGATAAGGCTCATACCGGCCATCGGGGCGGGTATCCGCGCCACGGGCTTTCAGGATCTCATCCGGGTTGCGGGGCGGCAGGGTCATGCCGCGATCATAGCGCTGCAGCAAGAACATTTCAAGAACATGAACGGCGGCGGAAACTGTTAACCGGGTTTCGCGGTTGTGGAAATACGGACTTCCGATTTTCACCAATGGATCACATACTGACCCCAACGGAGAACGACGACATGCCGCTGCCGCATTTCCTTATTCTGATCCTTGCCGTCATTCTGGCGGCGGCACTGACGCTGTGGATCGCCAGTGCCTCGGGCGTGCCGCTGATGGCGATGGCTCTTGTGATCCTGATGGCGGCGGGGATCGCGCATTTCGCCATGCGCGAAGATCATTAGCTTTCCAGCTCGGAATCCCAATACAGGTAATCCATCCAGCTTTCATGCAGATAGTTCGGCGGAAAACGCCTGCCCGCCGCGTGCATTTCCTCGGGTGTCGGGTGCCGGGGCGAGCGGTGCAGCTTCAGCCCGGAATTGCGCAGTGACTTGTTGGCTTTTTTCAGGTTGCAGGGCGAACAGGCGGCAACGACGTTTTCCCAGCTTGTCACCCCGCCGCGCGACCGTGGCACAACATGGTCGAAGGTCAGATCGCCCTTTGCGCCGCAATACTGGCAGCAGAATTCGTCCCGCAGAAAAAGATTGAAGCGCGTGAATGCCACGCGCTTCTGGGGTTTGATGAAATCTTTCAGCACCACGACCGAGGGTATGCGTATCGCCTCGCGCTGGCTTCGCACCACCTCGTCATATTCGGCGATGATCTGCACCCGGTCCAGAAACACCGCCTTGATCGCTTCCTGCCAAGGCCAAAGCGACAGCGGGTAATAGCTGAGCGGACGGAAATCCGCGTTCAGCACCAGTGCGGGATAGCGGCGCAGGCTTGACGGCTCGCGCACGAAGTGAGTTCGGAAATCGCCGTGGTCGTCCAGCATCGGCCCTTGCCTCGCCTTACCCGGAACTTGTCGGAACATCGTTGGGATCGACTATATATCGCGACCCGGAACTGACAAGCCCCTGAATGTATGTCACGCAAGGGATTACATCCGGCCCATGACATCGGCGTGACAGACCGCCTAATGCGGCGTGGCGAATTTCAGCAAAAGCAGTCCCGCGATGATCAGCCCCGCCGCCAGCAGGCGTAGCGGATCGGCGGATTCGCCCAGAAACGCGATGCCCAGCACGAAGGCACCGACCGCGCCGATGCCGGTCCAGATCACATAGGCCGTGCCCAAGGGCAGCAGCTTCATCGCCATGGACAGAAACCAGACGCTGGCGATCATGCCGATGACGGTGACGACCGTTGCGACAGGCTTGGTGAAGCCATCCGACTGTTTCATGGCAAAGGCCCAGACGACCTCAAGAATTCCCGCAATTCCCAGATAGACCCACGCCATTGCACACTCCTGATTGACCATGGCAGGTTTGCGATGTGCAAACGGTTGCGTCAATAAGGAGCGGCGGATGGCCCCGGAAATCATCGGCACATTGGAATCGGCGCTGTATGCGAAGGATCTGAAGGCGGCGGCACAGTTCTGGACCGGGATCATCGGGCTGGAACAGATCGTCCATGTGCCGGGCCGCCATGTCTTTTTTCCGCTGCGGCGCGCAGGTGCTGCTGGTCTTTGATCCCGCAGCGACCGCCACGCCGCCCGCACCGGACGCGCGCCTGCCCGTGCCGCCGCATGGCAGCGACGGGCCGGGTCATTTCTGCATGGCAGTCAAGTCGTCCGAAATCGGCGCGTGGCGCGATCATCTGGAAAGTTCAGGCGTAAAGATCGAGGCCGATTTCATCTGGCCACAAGGTGGCAGATCCATTTATTTCCGCGATCCGGCCGGCAATTCCATCGAAATCGCCGACCCGAAGATCTGGGACCAGCCTTAGCGGCGGGCGCGCACCGGGACCTTTTGCGGCTGCGGGCGCAGCACCAGCACGGCAGCGGTTGCCGGAACCAAGGCAGTCAATGCGATCCAGATCAGGTCCATTGCGGAATCTCCTCGTATCTTCAGCAATGAACGTAAGCCCTGCAAACGCCGCTGCAAGGGCTATTTCATGAAAACTTCACCTAGCTTGCGTCCAGATGTTGCTTCAGGAAGGCCAGCGCCATGCTGAGCCCATCCGGAGAGATGCCGTGCGGCGTGCCGCGCATCACATGGGTTGCCACGTCAAAGCCTGCGGCTTTCAGCGCCTTGCCGGCAATCGCCATGCTGTCGAAGGGCACGACGGGATCCTGATCGCCATGCAGCAGCAGGATCGGCGGTTTGCTGCGCACCTGCCCCGCCAGCCCCTCGGGGTCCAGCAGACGGCCCGAAAAACCGACCACGCCCGCAAGCGCCGTGTCTCGCCGGGGCGCGACTTCCAGCGACATCATCGTGCCCTGCGAAAAGCCCACAAGCGCCAGACGATCCGGCGTGATGCCCTCGGCCGCCAGCACCGTGTCGATGAAGGCATTGATATCGGCAAATGACGCCTCGGCCGAGGCGCGCGCCTGTTCCGGGCTGGAGCCGTCCATCCACGGGATCGGGAACCACTGAAAGCCCATGGGATTGTTCACGCAGGGCTCGGGCGCGTTCGGCGCGTAAAAGGCGGTCTTGGGCAGATGCGGCGCCAGAGGATCGGCCAGCCCCAGCAGGTCGGCACCATCCGCGCCGTATCCGTGCAGGAAGATCACCACGGAATCGACCGTTTCCGGCCCTTTGCGTTCCGACTTCAAATCGCGTGTCATCTGACCCCCTCGCGTCCTTTTGCCACCCGGTAATAGGCCCACAGCCCGCGCGCCGCAACCGAACGCCACGGCCGCCACGGCTGGGCCAGCGCGGTCAGCGCCGCCGGGCCCGGCCGTTCGGGCAGGTCGTAAAGCAGCCGCGCCGCCTCGGCCAAGGCCAGATCGCCCGCGGCAAAGGCATCGGCGCGACCCAGCGCGAATTTCAGATAGATTTCCGCGGTCCAGCGCCCGATCCCCGGCAGCGCGACCAGCGTGGCAATTGCGTCCTCATCGGGCATGTCGCGCAGCGCCGCCCAGTCCACCCCGGCCTGCGCCACACCGCGCAGATAGCGCGCCTTGGGCCGCGACAGGCCCGCCGCGCGCAGAGCGTCGTCATCTGCGGCATTGATCCCCGCCTCATCGTCCAGCCCGGCCGCGACCATGCGCGCGGTGATCGCCGCCGCCGCATGGGTCGAAATCTGCTGCGCCACGATGGCATCACGGATGGCCACGAACCCGTCAGGCCAGCGCCGCAGGGGCAGCGGCCCCAGTTCCGGCAAGACCCGCGCCCAGACCGGGCAGACCCGCGCCAGATGGGCCACGCCTTCGTCCAGATCCTCGGGCCCGGCGATGGTGCGGATCACTCGTCCAGCCCGATATCCACGACGCGGCGCGCCTCTTCCTTCAGCCGCGTCTCATAGGCCATCGAGATATGGCGGCGCAGCGCGTCCTCGGCCCCCTTGGCGTCGCGGGCGGTGATGGCATCGACGATGGCCTGATGCTCATCAAGGCTGACCGCATCGCGCCCCTTGGCCGCCAGCGTGGTGCGCGCCATCAGCGCCATGCTGCGATGCACCAGATCAAGCTGCTGCACCAGGTAGCGGTTATGCGAGGCCAGATGCACCTGATGGTGAAAGCGCCGGTTCGACCGCGACAGCGCCTGCGGATCGCCCAGCATCTTGCGGTCCTCCTCGACCATGCCGGCCAGCACGCGGATCTCCTCGGGGGTGGCGTGGTTGGCGGCCAGCCGGGCGGCCAGCGCCTCAAGCTCGGCCCGGACGGTGTAAAGCTCGGCCAGCTGGTTGTGATCCAGCGTGGCGATGATCAGGCTGCGCCCGTCGCGCTTCAGCATGGACTGGGTTTCCAGCCGCTGCAGAGCCTCGCGCACCGGGGTGCGCGACACGCCGAACCGCTCGGCCAGTTCGGATTCGACCAGACGGTCGCCGGGGCGATAGATGCCGCCGTCAATGGCGGCAAGGATCAGGGAATAGGCATCTTTCATGGCGCGCACGATCAGCGGTTGCGCAGCCGTTTGCAAGCGCGACTTGCGGGCAGGATTGCAAGCCGCGCTTGCGGGCGGGATTGCAAGCATGGCTTGCGGGCGGGATTGCAAGCGCCGCCGCGCGGGCTTAGGCAGGTGGCATGGATTTTCAGAACGTCACCACCTGGATCTTCGATCTGGACAACACGCTTTACGCGCCCGAGATGCGGCTGTTCGACCAGATCGACCGGCGCATGACCGAATACATCATCCGCGAATTGCGCGTCGATGAAACGCAGGCCGCACGTCTGCGCGACCATTACTGGCGCGCGCATGGCACCACACTGTCGGGGCTGATGGCCGAACATGCCATCGACCCGCTGCCCTATCTGGCCGAGGTGCATGACATCGACTTCTCGCATCTGACGCCCTCGCCCGAGCTTGCGGCGCTGATCGCGGATCTGCCGGGACGCAAGATCGTGCATACCAATGGCGACGTGGCCTATGCCGGGCGGGTGCTGAAGGGCCGCGGGCTTGAGATTTTCGACGAGGTGCATGGCATCGACACGCTGGAATTCGTGCCCAAGCCCGATGCCCGCGCCTATCATGCAGTCATCAGCGCCTCGGGCTTTGATCCGAAAACCGCTGCCATGTTTGAAGATGACCCGCGCAATCTGATGGTGCCGCATGACCTGGGAATGCGCACGGTGCTGGTGGGCACGGGCCGCCACGGCCCCGATGAGCTTTTGCCCGGCCATGTCCACGGCGCGCATGTGCATCATCAGACCATGGATCTGACCGATTTCCTGCGCGGGCTGTCGGCACCGGCAAAGGACAGGCGCCATGCAGGACACTGAGGTTCTGATCTCGGGCGGCGGCATCGCAGGGCTGGTCGCTGCGGCAGCCTTTGGCAGCGCCGGGCGCGATGTCACCATCATCGACCCCGCCCCCCCGGTGACGGACGAAACCGCGCAGGGGGCCGATCTGCGCAGCACGGCCTTTCTGCAACCCTCGGTCGCGGTGCTGGCGGCGGCGGGATTATGGGACCGGCTGGCGCCCTATGCCACGCCCTTGCAGGTCATGCGCATCATCGACGCGGGCGGCGCAATGTCGCAGGCCCGCCTGACGCGCGATTTCGACGCAGCCGACATCTCGGACCAGCCCTTCGGATGGAACCTGCCCAACTGGCTCTTGAAGCGCGAGATTGCGGCCCGGCTGGACCAGCTTGCCAATATCCGCTTTCTGCAAGGCACAGGCACCGCAGCGCTGCTGGCCCGCGACGCCGAGGCGCTGGTGACCCTGACCGATGGCAGCCGTATCCGCGCGCAACTGGTCGTGGGCGCAGACGGGCGCAACTCGCCGACCCGCACGGCACTGGGCATCGGCACCCGCACCCTGCGATACGGCCAGAAGGCGCTGGCCTTTGCCGTGACCCATCCCCGCCCGCACGAAAACGTCTCGACCGAGATCCACCGCTCGGGCGGCCCCTTCACCCTGGTGCCGCTGCCCGATCGCGATGGCAAACCCTCCTCGGCGGTGGTCTGGATGGATCGCGGCCCCGAAATCGCCCGGCTGCGCGCGATGACCCCCGACGACTTCATCACCGCGCTGAACACCCGCTCGGCGGGCGTACTGGGACCGCTGACGCCCGCGACCCGCCTGACGGAATGGCCGATCATCAGCCAGATCGCCGACCGCTTCACCGGCCCCCGCACCGCGCTGATCGCCGAGGCCGCCCATGTCGTGCCGCCCATCGGCGCGCAGGGCCTGAACATGAGCCTGGCCGACATCGCCGATCTGGTGGCGCTGTCGGGCGACCGCCCCGGCGAAAAAGCCGCGCTCGACGCCTATGACCGCCGCCGCCACCCTCAGGCGATGGCCCGGCTGATGGGCATCGACGCGCTGAACCGCACCAGCATGCTCGGCGCCCGCCCGCTGCGGGACCTGCGCGCCGCCGCCTTGGGCAGCCTCTATGCCGTGGCCCCGGTCCGCAAACTGCTGATGCGGGCGGGCCTCGGGATGCGCTAAGGCATCTCTGTTCCCCAAATACTCATTCCGACCGCGCCACAGGCGCAGCCCAAGGATCCGATGGCCAAGCCCACCACCGCCTTCACCTGCACCGCCTGCGGCGCGACCCATCGCAAATGGGCGGGCAAATGCGATGCCTGCGGGGCATGGAACAGCATCATCGAAGAAGCGCCGCTGTCGCAGGGCCCCGGTCGCGGCCTCGGCACGCTGAAAGGCAAAGCCGTGCCGCTCTCGGGCCTTGCCACGCAAGAGGCCCCGCCGCCGCGCGCCATGTCGGGCATCGCGGAACTGGACCGGGTGCTGGGCGGCGGGCTGGTGCCCGGCTCGGCCATTCTGGTCGGCGGCGATCCGGGCATTGGCAAATCCACGCTGCTGCTGCAGGCCGCCGCAGCCTTCGCCAATTCCGGCCAGCAGGCCATCTATATCTCGGGCGAGGAAGCCAGCGCCCAGGTCCGGATGCGCGCGCAGCGCCTTGGCCTGGGCGATGCGCCGGTGCGGCTGGGCGCGGAAACCGCGCTGCGCGACATCCTGACCACGCTGGATGCCGAACGCCCCGATGTGGCGATCATCGATTCGATCCAGACGCTGTGGTCCGACCAGATCGAGGCCGCGCCCGGCTCGGTCAGCCAGGTCCGTGCCACCGCGCATGAGCTGGTGACCTTTGCCAAACGGCGCGGAACGGCAGTGATCCTTGTCGGCCATGTCACCAAAGAGGGCCAGATCGCCGGTCCGCGCGTCGTCGAACACATGGTCGATACCGTGCTGTATTTCGAGGGCGAGCGCGGCCACCAGTTCCGCATCCTGCGCGCCCACAAGAACCGTTTCGGCCCGGCCGATGAAATCGGCGTCTTCGAGATGACGGGCGGTGGCCTGTCCGAAGTCGCCAACCCCTCGGCGCTGTTTCTGTCCGAACGCGGCGAGCCCTCGCCCGGATCGGCGGTGTTTGCGGGCATCGAAGGCACCCGCCCGGTTCTGACCGAGGTGCAGGCCCTGATCGCGCCCTCGACCCTTGCCAGTCCGCGCCGCACGGTGGTCGGGCTGGACAGCGGGCGGGTCTCGACCATTCTTGCCGTGCTCGAGGCGCGCTGCGCGATTCCCTTCGCCGGTCTCGACGTTTTCCTGAACGTCGCGGGCGGGATGCGGGTGAACGAACCCGCCGCCGATCTTGCAATTGCGGCGGCGCTTCTCAGCGCACGCGAAGATAGCGCCCTTCCCGCCGATTGTGTCCTTTTCGGCGAAATCAGCCTTTCCGGCGCGCTGCGCCCGGTGGCTCAGGCCGAAAACAGGTTGAAAGAGGCGCAGAAACTTGGTTTTTCACGGGCTATCCTGCCCACGGCCACGAAGGTCGAGGGTCTTGCCGGGATGCGGATCAACCGCGCCCCGGATCTGACAAGCTTCGTGGGCGAGACATTCGGGGCCGGTTAAGGCTCGGGATGGCGCGGCCACCCGAAAACGCGGCAGGGTCCGCAAGAAGGGCGTGACAATGGACGGATTCACCATCATCGACGGCATCGTGGCGGCAGTCGTCATCCTCTCGGCGATTCTGGCCTATTCGCGCGGCTTCGTGCGCGAATCGCTTTCGATCCTCGGCTGGATCGGGGCGGCCGTGCTGGCCTTCATCTTCGCCGCGACCGTACGACCGATGGTCGCGCAGATCCCGGTGCTGAACCAGTTTCTGGCCGAAAGCTGCGAACTCTCGACCATCGCCGCCTTTGCCGCCGTCTTCGCGCTGGCCTTGGTGCTGTTTTCCATCATCACGCCGCTGTTTTCCTCGGTCGTGCAGCGCTCGGCGCTTGGTGGCATCGATCAGGGCATGGGTTTCCTCTTCGGTGTGGCGCGCGGCATCCTGCTGGTGGCGGTCGCCTTCATCGTTTACGACCGCGTGATGGCAAGCCAGCCGGTCGCCATGGTGGAAAATTCCCGCTCGGCACAGGTCTTCCAACGCATGAGCGCGCAGATGGACCAGCAGATCCCGCAGGATGCGCCGGGCTGGGTTGTGTCGCGTTATGAACAGCTTGTGCGCGGCTGCGCGCCGACCCAGCCGGTCGATGCCGGCACTGCGACGCCTGCCGCCACGACGCCCGCAAACTGATCGCCAAGGAAATTAGTGACCATTTCGTGACACATAATGCGCCCTGCTGGTCCAGCGGGGCGTGACTTTATCCGCCCTTGCCCCTATATGTGGCGAAACAAGCGCCACTATGCAGCCCTCCCCCTGTTAGCCCCATGAGTCGGTGATGATGCAGCCATTTCTTGCCCATCCCTTCGATCACGACCGCCTGCATGAAGAATGCGGCGTCTTTGGCGTGATCGGTGTCGCGGATGCCGCGAATTTTGTCGCCCTTGGCCTTCATGCCCTGCAGCATCGCGGGCAGGAAGCCGGGGGGATCATCAGCCACGATGCCGAGCAGGGGTTCAACAGCGCCCATCGCTTCGGCTATGTGCGCGACAATTTCACCAAGCAATCGCTGATGGAGACCCTGCCCGGCTCGCTGGCCATCGGCCATGTGCGCTATTCGACGGCGGGCACCAAGGCCGCCACCGCGATCCGCGACGTGCAGCCATTCTTCGGCGAATTCGCCATGGGCGGCTGCGCCGTCGCCCATAACGGCAATATCACCAATGCCATGGCGCTGCGCCGCGAGCTGATCGAGCGTGGCTCGATCTTCCAGTCCTCCAGCGACAGCGAATGCATCATTCACCTGATGGCGCGGTCGATCCAGCGCAACATCCCCGAACGGATGAAGGACGCGCTGCGCCGCGTCGAAGGCGCGTTCAGCGTCATCGCCATGACCCGCACCAAGCTGCTCGGCGTGCGCGATCCCCTTGGCGTGCGCCCGCTGGTGCTGGGCCGGATCGGCGATGACGGCTTCGCGCTGGCCTCGGAAACCTGCGCGCTGGACATCATCGGCGCCGAGTTCGTGCGGGAAATCGAGCCGGGCGAAATGGTCGTCATCTCGCAGGGCAAGGTCGAAAGCTCGCGCCCCTTCGGCCCCTCGACCGGCCGGTTCTGCATCTTTGAACATGTGTATTTCTCGCGCCCCGATTCGATCATCGGCGGGCGCTCGGTCTATGAAACCCGCCGCCAGATCGGCGTGGAACTGGCCCGCGAGGCCCCGATCGAGGCGGATCTGGTCTGCCCGGTCCCCGATTCGGGCACCCCTGCCGCCATCGGCTATGCGCATGAAAGCGGCATCCCCTTTGGCATGGGCATCATCCGCAACCAGTATATGGGCCGGACCTTCATCGAGCCGACCGAACAGATCCGCAACATGGGCGTGCGGCTGAAGCTCAATGTGAACCGCGCGCTTGTCGCCGGCAAGCGCGTGGTGCTGGTCGACGATTCCGTGGTGCGCGGCACCACCTCGCGCAAGATCAAGGACATGATCCTTGATGCAGGCGCGGCAGAGGTGCATTTCCGCATCGCCAGCCCGCCGACGGCATGGCCCTGTTTCTATGGCGTCGATACCCCCGACCGCGAAAAACTGCTGGCCGCGCAGATGTCCGAAGAGGAAATGCGCGACTGGATCGGCGTCGACAGTCTGGCCTTCGTGTCGCTGGACGGGCTGTATCGCGCCGCAGGCGAGGTCAAGGGACGCAACAATTCCTGCCCGCAATATTGCGACGCCTGCTTCTCGGGCGATTACCCGGTCGCCCCCTTCGATCAGCTGGAGCGTGGCTTCCGCATGAAGCCGAATTCCGAAACCGCCGAACTGGGCCACGCCGCCGAATAAGGCGCGCGGGCCGCACAGGACCGCAAAAAGGCGGGGGCTCGATGCCCCCGCCTTTTTTTGCGCCCGGATTTTCAAACCAGTCCTCCGGATCTCTAAAGCCGCCCCACGCTTTCGGGCAGGATGACGATGAAGCGGCTGCCTTCGCCCTTCTTGCTTTCGATGCGCAGCCGGCCGCGATGGCGGCTGATGATGTGCTTGACGATGGCCAGCCCCAGCCCGGTGCCGCCCTGTTCGCGCGATCGGTGCGTATCGACGCGGTAGAAGCGCTCGGTCAGGCGCGGCAGGTGGCGGGGGTCGATGCCTTCGCCCTTGTCCGCAACCGCGATGGCCCAGGCCGGGCCGCGCATCACCGGCTCATGGTCCAGCCGCTCCAGCGTGATCGTCACCAGACCGCCGCCCGCACCGTATTTCACCGCGTTCTCGATCAGGTTGTGAAACACCTGCACCAGCTGATCGGCATCGCCCGGCAGCTGCACCGCGCGGTCGGCCAGCCCCACCTGTTCGATGGCCACGCCCGCAGCCGCAGCCTGCGGGGTCAGCGCCGTCACCGCGCTGCGGATCAGACCGGCGATATCCACGGTCTCGACGGGTCGCCGCCGTTCGTCCTGTTCTACGCGGCTCAGCGACAGCAGATCGCCGATCAGACGGTTCATCCGCCCGGCCTCGCGCTCCATGATGTCAAGGAAGCGGTCGCGGGCATTGGGGTCGTTGCGGGCCGGGCCGCGCAGTGTCTCGATAAAGCCCATCAGCGCGGTCAGCGGCGTGCGCAATTCGTGGCTGACATTGGCGACGAAATCGCGGCGCATCAGCTCGGTTTCTTCATCGCGCGAGCGGTCCTCGATCACCACGGCGGCGGCGCGGCGGCCCTCAAGCTGCATCGCGGTGACCGTGACCTCGCAAAACACCCCGCGCCCCTGCGACATCAGCGTGGCGTTCAGGCGCGCGCGTTCCTCTCCGGCCAGCACGGCATCCAGAGCGGCGTTGATTTCGGGATGGCGCAGCACGGTGACGAAGGGCCGGGCCGAGGGGATCGGCCCCAGCAGCACTTCGGCGGCGTCATTGGCCCCGATCAGCTTGGCATAGTGATCGACCACCAGCATCGGCACCGTCACCGCCCGCAGGATCTGGCGCAGATCGGACATGCTCATGCCTCCGCGGGTTTCAGCCCCGACCGGAAGCGCTCGGCGTTCCGGCGATAGCCCTCGGCGGATTTCAGCAGCGCGGCGCGGGCATCGGCGTCCAGTTCGCGCACGATGCGGCCCGGCGCGCCCATGACCAGCGATCCGGGCGGGATCTCTTTGCCTTCGGCCACCAGCGCCCCTGCCCCGATCAGCGAGCCTGCGCCGATGCGCGCGCCGTTCAGGATGATCGCGCCCATGCCGATCAGCACGCCATCCTCGATGGTGCAGCCATGCAGGATCGCGCGATGCCCGATGGTGCAATCCGCACCGATGGTCAGCGGAAAGCCCATATCGCTGTGACAGACCGTCAGATCCTGCACGTTCGAGCCACGCCCGACCCGGATCGTTTCATTGTCGCCGCGCAGCACCGCGCCAAACCAGACGCTGGCCCCGGCCTCCAGCACCACATCGCCCATAACCTGCGCATCGGGGGCGATCCAAGCGTCCTGGGCCAATTGCGGGTTGCGTCCGTCCAGATCCCAGATCATGCGCTGTCCTCCTCCATCAACTGCCGCACAAAGGGGCCAAGCCCCACTTGCCGGGCGCGCCGCATCCGTTCGGCCATCAGGATCGTCTTCAGCGCCTCGGTGCTGTGGTCCAGATCCTCATTCACGATGACATAATCGTATTCCGCCCAATGGCTGATTTCATCGCGGCTTTTCTGCATGCGCGCGGCGATCACCTCGGCCGCGTCCTGCTGGCGCGAAATCAGCCGCCGCTCAAGTTCGGCCAGGGACGGCGGCAGCACGAAGATCGAAATGACATGCGCCCCAAGGACCGAGGCGCGGATCTGCTGACCGCCCTGCCAGTCCACATCGAACAAGGTATCACGCCCGGCGCGCATCGCGTCTTCGACAGGGCCGCGCGGCGTGCCGTAAAGATTGCCGAAGACCTCGGCATGTTCCAGCATCTCGCCCGCCGTGACCATGCTGCGGAACTGCTCGCGTTCGCGGAAATAGTAATGCTCGCCCTCGACCTCGCCCGGTCGCGGCTTGCGGGTGGTGGCGGACACCGAAAACCGCAGCGCCGGATCCCAGGCCATCAGCCGCCGCGCCAGCGTCGACTTGCCGGCACCCGAGGGCGATGACAGGATGATCAGAAGCCCGCTGCGTTCCATGCGTTCCGATCTCCTTACGATTGCCGTCTGAACGGCGCATGAATGGCGCAGCGCGGGGGGGCGGGTCAAGCCCGGCAGGTCGGCGGTCTTAACCATTGAGAAAGAATTTGCTCGGAACCGTCACATAATGGGTTTAACTTCCGCCACATATCACGAGTTTTGTTTCATCAGGTTGATCCACATGTCCGAAGATCACGGCGCAGGCAACGGTCGAGAGGTCATTCGCCCGCTGCAATTCGACAAGCCCGATACCGGCAAGCTGTTGCATCTTGCCGATTACGAAACGGTGCAGCCCAGCCGCATCGTGGGCGAGCTGCGCGGCTATTGGGAAGGGCTGCGGCAGGGTCGCGCCATCCCGGCGCGTGCAGATGTCGAACCGCGCGGCATCCGCCGGGCGCTGGATTACGCCTTCATCCTTGAACGTATCGCACCGGGGGCCGCGCGGTTCCGTCTGGCCGGGCGCCACCTGATCGACCTGATGGGGATGGAAGTGCGCGGCATGCCGATCTGTTCCTTTCTGAATACCTCGTCGCGCGGGCGGCTGTCGGACGTGCTGGAAAGCGTGTTCCGTGGCCCGCAGATCGCCGAGATCACGCTGGAATCCGAAGCGGGCTATGGCCGTCCGGCGCTGTCGGGGCAGATGCTGCTGCTGCCCTTGCGTTCGGATCTGGGCGATGTGACGCGCGCCTTGGGGTGTCTTGTGACCGAGGGTGAGATCGGACAGGGCCCGCGCCGCTTCGATCTGCTGACGGATGAGGTGCTGCCGGTCATCCCCGGCGCCAAGGTCCTGAAGCCCTCGGCCTCAGCCAGCGGATTTGCCGAAGCCCCGAAACGCTGGCGCGGCAAGGCCGAGGTGGAACCCGCCGAAGCCCCGACGCCGTCAACACGGCGCCCGGCAACCCAAGCGCCAGGGGCTCAAGCCCCGATCCCGCCCGATAACGACACCCCGGATGAGCGTCGGGCGCGGTTCCGCATCGTCGCCGCGCCAGACCCGGAACCCAGGCGGGACTAAGCGCGACATGAAAAAACGGCGGCCGGATGGCCGCCGTTTTCTGATGTTCAGACAGATCGCCCCTAGACGGCTTTGGCTTCGCGCGACCGGTCGCGGCGACGGGTGCGCAGTTCTTCGGCCACAAGGAAGGCCAGTTCCAGCGACTGGCTGGCATTCAGGCGCGGGTCGCAGGCGGTGTGGTAGCGGCTGGACAGGTCTTCATCCGTCACCGCGCGCACGCCACCCGTGCATTCCGTCACATCCTGCCCCGTCATCTCGAAATGCACCCCGCCGGGGATCGAGCCTTCGGCGCGATGCACGGCAAAGAATTCCCGCACCTCGCGCAGCACGGAATCAAAGGGCCGGGTCTTGTAGCCCGAGGCCGCCTTGATGGTGTTGCCATGCATCGGATCGCAGGACCAGACGACATTCGCGCCTTCCTCTTGCACCGCCTTGATCAGGCGCGGCAGGTGATCGCCGACCGATCCGGCACCGAACCGCGCGATCAGCGTCAGGCGGCCAGCCTCATTATCCGGGTTAAGTTTTGTCAGCAGCGTGCGGAAATCGCTGTCAGAAATCGATGGGCCGCATTTCAGCCCGATCGGGTTCTGCACGCCGCGCGCAAATTCGACATGCGCGCCGTCGATCTGGCGCGTGCGGTCGCCGATCCAGATCATATGCCCCGACCCCGCCACCGGCAGGCCGGTGGTGCTGTCGATGCGGGCCAGTGCCTCTTCGTATTCCAGAAGCAACGCCTCGTGGCTGGTGTAGAAATCCACCTTGCCCAGATCATGCGCGGTTTCCGCCGTCACGCCCGCTGCGGCCATGAAGGCCATGGCGTCGCTGATATGGTCGGCGATGTCGCGATAGCGCGCGGCTTCCGCGCCGCCGGTGAAATCGCTGATCCAGCTTTGCACGCGGTGCATGTCGGCATAACCGCCGGTCGAGAATGCGCGCAGCAGGTTCAGCGAGGCCGCGGCCTGCGTATAGGCCGAGAGCATGCGCTGCGGATCGGGAATGCGGGCCTCGGGTGTGAAATCAAAGCCGTTGATGATGTCGCCGCGATAGCTGGGCAATTCGCTGTCGCCGATCTTTTCAGTCGGCGCGGAACGCGGCTTGGCGAACTGGCCCGCCACGCGACCGACCTTCACCACGGGAAGCTGCGCCCCCCATGTCAGCACGACCGCCATTTGCAGCATCACCTTGAAGGTGTCGCGGATATTGTCGGCGGAAAACTCGGTAAAGCTTTCCGCGCAATCGCCGCCCTGCAACAGGAACGCCTGCCCCAGCGCGACTTCGGCCAGCGATGCCTTCAGGCGGCGCGCCTCACCGGCAAAGACCAGCGGCGGATATTTGGCTAGCTGCGCCTCGACGGCGGCCACGGCAGAGGCGTCAGGATAGTCCGGCATCTGAATGCGCGGATGGGCGCGCCAGCCACGCTTGTCCCATGCCTTGGCCGGGGTCGCGGAAGCCGTTTTCTGCTGTGCCATCATCCTGTCCTCCTAGAAATGGTGACAAGGATATAAAGCTTCGCGCGACGAAGGGAAAGCACCCGCGTATGCGGGGGTGACCCAACGTCCGCGCGGGTTCGGGACATGCCGCCGACGCCTGCGCACTTTTCTTTTCATGCCCGCGCTTATAACCTGTCAGACAGGACAACGTTCCACTCAGGGAGAGACGTGATGAAGAAACTTCTTCTGGCCAGCGCGGCCTGTGTCGCCATCGCAGGCACTGCCGCCGCCGAAGAGATCAAGATGGGCATTTCGCTGGGCCTGACCGGCCCGCTGGAATCCATCGCGCCGAACATCCAGAAAGGCGCCGAACTGGCGATGAAGGAAGTCAGCGACAGCGGCAAGCTGCTGGGCGGTTCGACCGTCGTGCCGGTTGCCGCCGACAATACCTGCGTCGACGCCGCAGCCTCGGTCGCCGCCGTGGAACGGCTGGTGACGGCAGAAGGCGTCAAGGGCATCATGGGCGGCATGTGCTCGGGCGAAACCATTGCCTCGCTCGAGCGTGTGGGCGTGCCGAACGGCGTCGTGATGATCTCGCCCTCGGCCACGTCGCCGGCGCTTTCGACCATCGACGACAAGGGCTTCTTCTTCCGCACCGCGCCGTCGGATGCCCGTCAGGGCGAGGTGATGGCCGATATCGTGCTGGAAAAAGGCATCAAATCGGTCGCCATCACCTATACCAACAACGATTACGGCAAGGGTCTGGCCGACAGCTTTGCCAAATCCTATACCGAAAAGGGCGGCGCGGTGACGATTTCCGCCGCGCATGACGACGGCAAGGGCGACTATTCCGCCGAAGTCGCGGCGCTGGCCGCAGCGGGTGGCGATGCGCTGGTCGTGGCGGGCTATGCCGATCAGGGCGGTTCGGGCGTCATTCAGGGCGCGCTGGATACCGGCGCGTTTTCGACCTTCGTGCTGCCTGACGGCATGGTGAACCAGGCGCTTGTGGACAAGTTCGGCGATCAGCTTGACACGTCGTTCGGGCAGAACCCCTCGGCCGAGGGCGAAGGCCATGACAAGTTTGTCGAACTGGCGAAAGCCGCCGGTTTCGACGCCACCTCGGCCTATTCGGGCGAGGCTTACGATGCGGCGGCGCTGATGCTGCTGGCGATGGAAGCGGCCAAGACCTCGGACCCGAAAGTCTATAAGGACAAGGTCATGGAGGTCGCCAACGCGCCGGGCGAAAAGATCTATCCCGGCGAACTGGCCAAGGGGCTGGAGCTTCTGGCCGCCGGTCAGGACATCGATTACGTCGGTGCGACCGCCGTCGAACTGGTCGAACCCGGCGAAAATGCCGGCGTCTATCGCGAAGTCGACTTCAAGGGCGGCACGCTGAACGTGGTGGGCTACCGCTAAGGGTCGCGCCCATATCAACGGAGAGCCCGGAGAAATCCGGGCTTTCTGCAATTATAACAGCACATTGAACGCAACATTTCGCGTGATGTGTGAAGCTTGGGGAGCATCATGATTCAGGTCCATGACCTGCACCGGCATTTCGGCGGGTTTCGCGCCGTGGATGGCGCCAGTCTGACGATCGAGACCGGCTCGATCACCGGGCTGATCGGCCCGAACGGTGCAGGAAAGTCAACGCTGTTCAACGTCATCGCGGGCGTTCTGCCCCCCACCTCGGGCCGCGTCATCATGGATGGCGAGGATATCACCGGGCTGCCCCCGCACCAGCTTTTCCACAAGGGATTGCTGCGGACATTCCAGTTGGCGCATGAGTTTTCCTCGATGACGGTGCGCGAAAACCTGATGATGGTCCCCGGTGCGCAGACCGGCGAGACGCTGTGGAACACATGGTTCCAGCGCGCCCGCATCCGCAACGAAGAACGCGCGCTGCGCCAGAAGGCCGACGAGGTGCTTGATTTCCTGACCATTTCCCATGTCGCCGACGAAAAGGCGGGCAATCTGTCAGGGGGTCAGAAGAAGCTGCTGGAACTGGGCCGCACCATGATGGTCGATGCCAAGATCGTCTTTCTGGACGAGGTCGGCGCGGGCGTGAACCGCACGCTGCTGGGTACGATCGGCGATGCCATCGTCCGGCTGAATCGCGAACGCGGCTATACCTTCTGCGTCATCGAACACGACATGGATTTCATCGGCCGCCTGTGCGACCCGGTCATCGTCATGGCTGCGGGCAAGGTGCTGGCCGAAGGCCCCGCCGCGCATATCATGGAAAATGAGGCCGTGATCGAGGCCTATCTGGGCACCGGCCTGAAGAACAAGGTCGTCGAGACCACGACCGGGGACACGGCATGAGCTATCTTTCCGCAACCGACATGCGCGGCGGCTATGGCAAGGCCGATATTTTGAACGGCTGCACGCTGACCGTGGACAAGGGCCAGATTGCGGTGATCGTCGGACCGAACGGCGCCGGGAAATCCACCGCGATGAAGGCGGTGTTCGGCATGCTGTCGCTGCGCGAAGGCGCGGTGACGCTGGGCGGTCAGGACATCACCGGCCTGACCCCGCAGGAACGCGTGCATCGCGGCATGGGCTTCGTGCCGCAGACCCACAACATCTTCCCGACCATGACCGTCGAGGAAAATCTGCAAATGGGCGCCTTCATCCGCAAGGATGATTTCCGCGACACCATCCAGCAGGTCTATGACCTGTTCCCGGCCGTGGCCGACAAGCGTCGGCAAAATGCGGGCGAATTGTCGGGTGGCCAGCGCCAGCAGGTGGCCGTGGGACGGGCGCTGATGACCAAGCCCAGCCTTTTGATGCTGGACGAACCCACCGCAGGCGTCAGCCCGATTGTCATGGACGAATTGTTCGACCGCATCATCGAGGTCGCCCGCACCGGCATTTCCATCCTGATGGTGGAACAGAACGCCCGGCAGGCGCTCGAGATCGCCGATATCGGCTATGTCCTTGTGCAGGGCGCCAACCGCTACACCGACACCGGCAAGGCCCTGATGGCCGACCCCGAGGTCCGCCGCACCTTCCTTGGGGGCTGACATGGATATCCTGAACGCCCTTGTGGCCTTGCTGAATTTCGTCTTGATCCCCGCCGCCGCCTATGGCGCGCAGCTGGCGCTTGGTGCGCTGGGGGTGACGCTGATCTATGGCATCCTGCGCTTTTCCAACTTTGCCCATGGCGACACCATGGCCTTCGGCACCGCGCTGGTCATCCTTGTGACATGGGGCCTGCAGGCGCTGGGGATCAGCCTTGGCCCGCTGCCCACGGCGCTTCTGGCCCTGCCCATCGGCATCGCGCTGTGTTCGGGTTTCGTGCTGGGCACGGACCGCGTGGTCTATCGCTTCTATCGCAAGAAACGCTCCGAGCCGATCATTCTGGTCATGGCCTCGGTCGGCGTGATGTTCATCATGAACGGGCTGACCCGTCTGGTGATCGGCGTCGATGAGATCCGCTTTGACGACGGCGCGCGCTTTCTGGTGACGGTGCAGCAGTTCCGCGCCTGGAGCGGGCTGACCGAGGGGCTGGCGCTGCGTGTCAGTCAGGTGCTGACGCTGGTGGTGACGGCGCTGGCCTGCTGGGCGCTGTTCCGGTTCCTGAACCACTCGCGCGCGGGCAAGGCCATGCGCGCCTATTCCGACAATGAGGATCTGGCGCTGCTGTCGGGCATCGACCCGGAACGCGTGGTGCGTCTGACATGGATCATCGCAACCGCGCTGGCCGTCACGGCGGGCACGCTGTACGGTCTGGACAAGTCCTTCAAGGCCTTCAACTATTTCCAGATCCTGCTGCCGATCTTTGCCGCCTCGATTGTGGGCGGGCTGGGCAATCCGCTGGGCGCGGTCGCGGGCGGCTTCATCGTCGCCTTTTCCGAAGTGGCGATCACCTATCCGTGGAAGAAGGTCGCGGGCTATCTGGGCATCGAATCCGATGGGCTGCTGCAATTGCTGTCGACCGAATACAAATTCGCGGTCAGCTTCGTCATTCTGATCGTCGTCCTGCTGTTCCGGCCTACGGGCCTGTTCCGCGGCAAATCGGTCTAAGGGGGTCAAGATGTCGAACACTCGTCAAGCCGAGGCCACCAGCCGCTGGCGCGCCCTGATCGTCTTTGCCGCAATCGCGGTGCTGTTCGTGCTGGAGGGCACGACGCGGAACGCCATGTTTTCGGGCTCGTGGAACACGGCGCTGGCCATTCTGAACATGGGGCTGATCTCGGCCGTCATGGCCTTGGGCGTCAATATGCAATGGGGCTATGCGGGCCTGTTCAACGCGGGCGTGGTGGGCTTTATCGCGCTTGGCGCGCTGGGGCCGGTGCTGGTCGCCACGGCCCCGGTCGAAGGCGCATGGGCCGCCGGTGGCCTGCGCGTCATCGCCGCACTGGTCGTGGGCTTCGGCACGCTGGCCATGGCCGCGCAGGTCTGGGCGGGGGTGGCGCGCGGCTGGCGCGTGCCTGCGCTGATCGCCACGCTGATCGTGGGCTTTGTCGCCTATCGCTGGCTGTTCGATCCGGCGGTCATGGCCATCGAGGCCAATAACGCGGCCAGCGCCGGCAATATCGGCGGGCTGGGCTGGCCGGTGCTGTTGTCATGGCCGGTCGGCGCGGCCTTCGCGGGCGCTGCCGCATGGGGTGTGGGCAAGGTCGCGCTGGGTCTGCGCTCGGACTATCTGGCGATTGCGACGCTGGGCATCGGTGAAATCATCATCGCCGTTCTGCGCAATGAGGAATGGCTGGCGCGCGGCGTCAAGAACATGTCGGGCATCCCGCGCCCCGTGCCCTACGAGCTGGAATTGCAGGGCGACCCGGCCTTCGTCGCCAAGGCGGCAAGTTTCGGCATGGATGCGGCGACGGCCTCGGGGATCTGGGTCAAGCTGCTTTATGCCGGGCTGTTCGGCGCGGTGCTGCTGCTGGTCATCCTGCTGGCCGAACTGGCGCTGAAATCGCCCTGGGGCCGGATGATGCGCGCCATCCGCGACAATGAGACCGCCGCCAGCGCCATGGGCAAGAACGTCACCGGGCGGCATTTGCAGATCTTCGTCATCGGCTCGGCCGTGATCGGTCTGGGCGGCGCGATGATGGTGACGATGGACGGGCTGCTGTCGCCGGGCGGCTTCAACCCGCTGCGCTATACCTTCCTGATCTGGGTAATGGTCATCGTCGGCGGCTCGGGCAATAACTGGGGCGCGGTGCTGGGCGCGGTGCTGGTCTGGTTCCTGTGGATCAAGGCCGAGGTCTGGGGTCCGGCGCTGATGCATCTGATCACCCTGCCGCTGCCCGAGGGCGGCCTGCGCAGCCAACTTCTGGGCGGCGCGCCGCATATGCGCTTCATCGCCATGGGGCTGGTGCTGCTACTGGTGCTGCGCTTCGCCCCGCGTGGCCTCGTCCCCGAGAAATAGGGCGCAAGGGGGCATCGCCCCCGCCTTGTCCGCCCCCTTGATGGGGGTGGGCAAGGCGCGCTGATCGGGACATCCCTAAGACACGAAAAAAGGGGCCGCGTTGGCCCCTTTTGCTATGCCGCGTTCAGCAGCACCGGTGTCTGGTCGCCGCTGGCAAAGCGGCGCAGCACCTGCGGATACAGCAGATGTTCCTGCACCAAGACCCGCGCGGCCAGCGTGTCGGCGGTATCGTCCGGCAGGACCGGCACGCGCGCCTGACCCAGCAGCGGCCCGGCATCCAGTTCCGGCGTTACCAGATGCACCGTCGCGCCCGCCTCGGCATCGCCCGCGTCGATGGCGCGCTGATGCGTGTGCAGGCCGGGATATTTCGGCAGCAATGAGGGGTGGATGTTCAGCATCCGCCCCTGAAACCGCTGCACGAAAGCAGGCGTCAGGATGCGCATGAAGCCTGCAAGGCACAGAATGTCGGGCTGGGCGGCCAGCAAGGGCTCAAGCAGCGCGGCCTCGAAGGCGGCGCGGTCGCCCTGATAGGCACGATGGTCGATGGCAAAGGTCGTAACGCCCATATCGCGCGCCTTGGCCAGCCCCCCGGCCTGCGGATCGTTCGATCCGACGATGACCGCGCGGGCGGGGTGGTCGCCCACCATCGCCTGCACCAGTTTCACCATATTCGAGCCGCCGCCCGAAATCAGGATGGCGGTGCGTTTCACCGCAGGTTGCCGGAATAGCGCACACCTTCGCCCGGCGTCACATGGCCAAGGCGGAAGACGGTTTCGCCTTCGGATTTCAGCAGGGCTTCCAGCGCCTCGGCGCGGTCGGCCGCGACCGCAAGGATCATGCCGACGCCCGAGTTGAAGGTCTTCAGCATCTCGGCATCGGCGATGCCACCCGCCTCGGCCAGCCAGTCGAAGACGGCGGGCAGCGTGAAGCTGTTAAGGTCGATTTCCGCGCCCAGACCCTTGGGCAGCACGCGCGGCAGGTTTTCGGTGATGCCGCCGCCGGTGATATGGGCCGCCGCGTGGACGCCGCCCGAATGGATCGCCGCCAGCACCGCGTTGACGTAAAGCCGCGTGGGCACCAGCAGCGCCTGACCCAGCGTGCCGCTGCCAAAGGGGTTGGGCGATTCCCATGTCAGACCGGCATGTTCGGCCACCTTGCGCACCAGCGAAAAGCCGTTGGAATGCACCCCGTCCGAGGCAAGGCCCAGCAGCACGTCGCCGTCCTTGACGCCTGCGGGCAGCGATTTGCCGCGCTCCATCGCGCCGACGGCAAAGCCTGCAAGATCGAAATCGCCCTTGGCATACATGCCCGGCATCTCGGCGGTCTCGCCTCCGATCAGCGCCGTGCCCGACAGGCGGCAGCCTTCGGCAATGCCATTGATGACGCGCGCGGCCTCATCGACGGACAGCTTGCCGGTCGCGAAGTAATCCAGAAAAAACAAGGGCTCCGCGCCTTGGCAGACCAGATCATTGACGCACATGGCCACAAGGTCGATGCCCAGCCCGTCCAGTTCGCCCGTGTCGATGCCGATGCGCAGCTTGGTGCCGACGCCATCGGTGGCGGCGACCAGAACCGGGTCGTTGAAGCCCGCCGCGCGCGGATCGAACAGCGCGCCGAACCCGCCCAGACCGTCCATCACGCCGGGACGCTTGGTCGCGGCAGCGGCGGGCTTGATCCGTTCGACCAGCGCATTGCCTGCGTCGATATCCACTCCGGCTGCGGCATAGGACAGGCCATCTTTGCGCTGGGTCATTCGTCGGGTCCTTTCTGGTTTGTCGTCCCGATACCGCAGCCGGGCGGCGCAGGCAATGATCGCTTGCGCATCCCTGATCCTCAGCGCCGGTCCCATGGCATCGGCGGGTCCAGCCGCGGCCCGCCCTGCCCGCGGGCCAGATCGACCGCCTGGGCGCGGGTGCGCGGCGGGTTCGGCCCGGCCATGCGCTGCGACAGCCAGCGCGCCACCCGCGCGGTGGCGATGCTGGTGCCGCTGACAAATTGCAGACCGGCCCCGCGCAGAGCGGGGGCGGGCATCCCGGCCAGCAGCGCGCTGCGGTCACCCGGCGCGGTCAGATCGCCGCATGCGCCATCCCCCAGCAGACTGGCATAGGAGGTGATCGCCCCACCCCGCCCCGCGTAATGCGCGCCGCAGCGGATCTGCTGCGGCCCCCAGGCATAGGCGTTCAGCGTGCCGTCGCGCCGGATGACGGCATTCGGGGGCTGCGGATCGCGTGACTGCCAGCGACCGCTGGCATCGCGGTCGTGATAGGCGGGATCGGCCAGCCGCGACTGCCGGCCCGCACGCGGAAAGCCGAACAGCCGGTCGTCGCGCTGCACGGTGACATCGCAGGCGCCGGGTGCCTGAAGCAGCGTGATCTGCCACAGCCCCGGCGGCGCCAGCGCCTGCCCCGCCGCATCCGCAACCGTGGGCGGGGCGATCAGCGTCAGGCATTGGCGCAGGCCGGTATCGCGTTCGACCGCCTGCAGGACCAGCCGCGCAAGCTCTCGTCCCTGCGGATCGACCAGCTTGGCGATCTGCGCGCCCGCGCCGCCAGGGGCGGCGAAGGCCGTCTCGACCGCATCCAGCCCCGGCAGTTCCAGCCGCAGCCGGATGGCGGGCGCGCCAATGGCTGCGGGCGGGGTCCAAAGCTGCATCTCGCTGAGGGTGCGGTCATCGGGCAGAAGCTGCCAGCCCAGACCTTGGCCCGGCGCCAGCACCCCGTTCAGCCGCCGCTGCCGGGTGTTGCCGCTGGCCAGCACGAAATGCACCGGCCCAAGCTCGGGCGGCGGGTCATCGGCCAGATGCTGCTGCATCAGTTCGATCAGCGACTGGCCATCGCGCGACCCTGCGGTGATCCCCAATGAGATATTGACCACCAGCGGCGGCCGAACGGGCGGCCCGGCAAGGCTGCGGTTGATCTGGCGCGCCAGCAACCGCGCGCGGCTGATGATGAACACGACCGCGACCTGCATCAGCAGCGGCATCGCTGCGCCCGAGGTATCTGCCAAGGCCCAGTCGGGCAGGCCGACGGCGATCAGCGGATGCGCCCGACCGGTCGGATCGTCGGGCGGATAGCCGGCTGCCGTGCAGGCGATCCCTGCCCCATGGCTGCGCGCCCGCAGCATCCAGCGGCTTTGGGCGCGGGCCGCATCCATCAGGCCAAGCCCACGATACAGCGCCTCATCCGGGCAAAGCGTGGCACTGCCCGCGCCGCGAAGCTGGTCGATCTCGGGTCCGCGCAGTTCCTGACCGAACGGAATATCGGGCCGCGCCACCATCGGCGGCGGTCCGTCCTGCATCCAGATCGAGGCCACGCGGCTATGCCCGCTTTGCGTTGTCAGCAGGCGATGCGCAAAGGGGATGCAATGGTCGATCACCGCCACGATGGCCATCTGGCGCGGATCGGGCGGCATGGCCTCTGCCGACAGCAGATCATCGCCGGGCGGGACGCCCATTGCCGGAGGCTCGGGCGGCGCGAACAGCGGCAGATTGCGGGTCAGCTGCTCATACAGCGCGTCATAGCGCGCGACCGTGTTCAGCGCGATCATGTGTCGAACGCCGAGCGGATCAGCGCCTCCAGCGCGCCACGCCGCGCCCGCCGCAGATCGTGGGATACATCCGCGCCCAGTTCGGCCTGCGCGCCCTGCGGCGGATGCAGCAGGTAATCCACCAGGGCCGAGCCTTCGGCCCCGATCCGGGCATTCGCCTGATCGTCCAGCGGCTGGAACCGCAGATCCGGGCGGGGGTGCTTCACAGCCATCTGGACCCCCATTCCGCCTGCGCCTCGGCCCACAGCGCCGCCAGCAGGTCCGAGACATTGGCCTGCACCGACGCGCCCACAACCAGACAGTCATCGCCGCCGATCACGTCGCACAGCCGCGCCAGATGGAAATCGCGGCTATGGCCGGGGGCGGTGTTGCCCCACTGCTCGCCCTTGAAATCCAGCGCCGGGCAATCCTGCCCCGCAACGCCCGCGCGTGAGGCCAGCCAGCGCGCCAGCGTGATGCCCAGAACCGCGCCCGCCGCGCTGTCGACCGGGAAATGCACCCCGGCGACGGTGCGGTTGACCGCGATCCGCGCCGCCATGCGATACAGCTGGCTGTCGGCGGTGATCGGCGCGGGGGCGGTGTGATCGGCGCGGGTCAGGATGGCCAGAAATGTCGCCAGCGCAAAGGCTTGCGTGGCATGGCCGCTGGGATAGCTGCCATGCAGCGGCGTGGGGATCATCGGCTGGACCTGATCGCTCAGCATCTCGGCGCGGGGCGCGGCGAAGGCCAGCTTGACGCGCTGCACCGCGAATGTCCCCAGATCGGCAACCAGCGCCATCAGCCGGCGCGTCATCGGCGCGCGTCCCGCCTTGATCGGCAGGATCGAGGTGAAGAAGCTGTCCAGATCGGTGGTCTGGACCAGAATCTCCTCCTGCCGCTCGGGCCGCAGATCGGCATAGCCCAGCACCAGCGCCAGTTCCTCGGCGAAATCCTGATCCGAGGGCAGTCGCAGCTTCAAAAGCGCCGCCTTCCCCGCATCGCCGCGCCCGTAGAGCGTGACCTTGGTGCTGGGCAGATCGGCGGGCGCTGGCGTGACGGTCAGCGTCTCCAGCATCTCGAACAGCAGGATGCCATGGGCGAAATGCTCCTCCAGCCGCCGCAGCCGCCGCAGCGGTGTCAGGGGCGCGCGTTGCGGCGTGGCGGCAGGCGGCGGCACGGCGTCGGCAATGCCGTCGCGCGCGATCATCAGCGCTGTTGACAGGCTGCCACTGCCGCCGCCAGACCCGGACGACTGGTGCGCATTATGGGCATTATGTGCATTATGGGCGTTATGGGCATTTGTCAGCGACACGGTGATAGCCTTTCATAACCAGCAAGGTTTCGTGCGGAATGCTTAATTCGGATAATATATCTGAACATTAGCAGGGGCTGCGATTCGCGATGACAGCGACGTTGAGCCTGATGGGAACGGTCCGCTTGCGCGGGTCCGTCGGCGAAGACCTGACACCGCGCAGCCAGAAGGCGCGTGGCGCGCTGGCGCTTTTGGGCACGGCCCCCGACCTGCGCCTGAACCGGGCGCGGCTGCAGGATCTGCTGTGGAGCGATCGCAGCAAGCATCAGGGCTCGGACAGCCTGCGCCAGATGCTGCGGGAATTGCGCTCCAGCCTGCAGGACGACCGCGAGATCCTGCAAACCGGCGTGGGCTGGGTCGGGCTGGATCCAGAGCGGCTGCGCATCGACCTGAGCCCGGTCTATGATGCCGGGGGCGCGCCGATCGAATTTGCCGCCGATATCGACGTGCCCGACCCGGAGTTTGAAAGCTGGCTGCGCGACATGCGCCTGCGGCTGACGCCCGAAAGCGACGGCCCGACCGCGCGGATGCGCAAGCCCGACATTCCGCCGCCTCGGTCCTTTCTGATCGACGGCGCGACCCATCTCCCGGTCGGACGTCGGACCGAACCCGCCTATGTCGTGGCGCTGGATCCGGTCGAGAGCAACGAAGCCCGCGCCCATGTCATCGGCGAGATGATCGTGAACGAGGCCGCCGCCCGCGCCTGCGAGATGATCCCCGCCACGCTGGCCGACCGCGTGCAGGACGACCAGACGGCCACTGGCACAAGGATCGCGGCGATCTGCTATGGCGTGGGCGCGGATTGTTCGCTGATGCTGGTGATGCGCGACATCGCCTCGGGCGCGCGGGGCTGGACGCGGCGCTTCGGCATCCGCGCCAGCGATGAAACCGCCACGATGCGCCATGCCATCGCCCAGATCACCGTGGCGCTGCTGGACCGGGCGCGGCGCACGGCCTCGCCGAACTGGACCGGCTTTCCGATCTGGGATGTCTTCAGCTTCTCGCGGGAGCGGCTGGAGGCGGCGGATGCCATTCTGGCCGCCCTGCCCCCGGAACAGGAAAACGCCGTCAGTCTGGCCCTGCGCTCCTATCTGCGCAACACGCTGATCATCGAGCGGCTGACCGACGATCCGGCGCTGTGTTCCGATCAGGCGGATGCCTTTGCCCGGCAGGCCCGGGCGCTCGCGCCGAACAATCCGGTGGTGCTGGCGGTCGCCTCGCTGTCGGCAAGCTGGCGGCGCGATGCCATCGGCGCGCTGGAACTGGCGCAGGCCGCCTGCCGCGCCGATCCCGACAATGAAATCGCCTGCCACGCACTGTCGCAGGCCCTGACCGATGTGGGCCGCGACGCCGAGGCGCTGGAGGCCACGGATCGTGGGGCCTGCGGCGCGCTGGCCGAACTTGGCCCGGCCTCGTGGCTGATGCGCCGCGCGGTGGTGCAGGTCCGGTTGGGGCGTTTCGGGGACGCCGAAAACAGCGCCGCCGCCGCTTATGCCTTCGCCCCCGACAACCGCCCGTCGCTGCGCTTCATGGCGGCGCTGCGATGGCATCGCGGCGATCAGGCGGGGGCCGCCGATGCGCTTCGCCGGTTGCGGGTGATCGAGCCGGATTTCACGCTGGAGCTGATGGCCGACCCGGATTATCCGGTCTCGACCCTGCGGATGGCGGGGCTGATGGACATCACCCGCTCGCGGCTGTGACGCGGCGCTCATGGCACCACCCGGATATCAATCGTCAGGGTCTTTCGCCCCTTGCCCATGCCGATGCGCAGCTGCGCCTGCCCGACGGCCAGCGCGTCAAGGATCAGTCTGGGTTCAGGCGGGCTGCCCGGTCGCGGCCAGACCGGGCGCAGGATGGGGGCGGCGCCGCTTTCGTCCTGCCGGATGCGGGCGCGCTGCGGCGGATCGTCCAGCCGCAGCTCCAGCCGCTCGCCCAGACGCAGCGTGACCGGCCCGTCCAGTTCCGTTTGCAGCAGCACGCGCGTCCGGGGACCTGTGGCCTGCACGAAACGGATCGGCGGCGCGCCGATGGCCAATGCGCGCTGCATGGCGTCCAGCCATGAATTTTCCAGCTCGGCCCCGGTCAAATCGGCCCCGTCAAGCTGGGCGCCTGTCAGGTCGCTGTCGCAGATCACCGCGCCGCGCAGGTCGGCCCCGGCCAGCATCGCCAGCCCCAGATTGGCCCCGGCAAGGTTCGCGCCGCGAAAATCCGCGCGCCGGGCCGAGACCGACCAAAGACAAGCGCCGCAAAGCTGGGCATGGCGCAGATCGGTCCCGGTCAGATCGGCATAGCTCAGATCCGCGCCGACCAGCGTCAGGCCCGACAGGTTCAGGCCCGACAGATCCGCGCCGCCCAGCTGAAGCTGGCCAAGCGCCACGATCTTGCGCAGGATCTGGGCCCGCGTGTGCTTTGCCATTCCCGCCTCCCTCCTGTGGCTGTGCGGTTCTGCTGCCGGGCGGTGCCCGGGAATGGCTGCCTCCATCCCCGGGCTACTGGATTCAGTCGCCCAGGTCTGACTGGATCCAGTAACGCTTGCGGTAGCCGCGCACGCAGCAGATCTCGATGCCCTGCCGGGCCACCAGACGCGCGGTATTGCTGCGGATCGCATAGCCGATCTCGGTCATGCCGGGCAGGACGCGCAGGGTCAGCGGCGCGGCCCCGCGCGCGGCCAGATCGCGCATCAGCCGCGCGCCTTCCCGTGCCAGCGCATCGCGGACGGCGCTGCCGCCATGGCTCGTATCGGAAAGCGGCGCGGCCTCGGGCGGAATGGGGTGATGAGCCAAGGCTGGCCGCCGCAGATCGGCCTCGATCCGCAGCAGGCTGCCATCGGGGCGCAGCGTGACGCGGACCCGGCCCAGATCGGGGGTAATCACCGGAATGCCGTCGATCACCTGACGAAACTGCACGATGATGTCGTCGCAGGTTTCCGGCAAACTCTCGCCATCAGGCCGCAGACAGCGCCCCGCCGACAGCGACAGCGCAATGCCATCGAAGCACAGATCATAGCCCGCGCGCAGAAAGCCGTGTCGCCGCAAGGCCGACCATGCCCGCCCCAGCAAGGCGCGTTTCTGCACGGCGACGCGGCCCCGCCCGCCCCGTGAGCCGCGGCCATAATCCACCATCACAGTGCCGCGCGGACAGCGCAGGACGCGCAATCCCGGCAAGGACAGCTTTTGCGGCAGGTGGGGTGCGGGCGGCGGCGGCAGGCTGTCCGGGTCCAGATCCAGCGCCGCAAGCACGGCCCCGATCAGATGCAGATCCTGATCTGGCGCGACCAGCCGGACCCGCGCCGCGCCCCGCGACACCTGCGTGACGGGATCGCGGTGATATTGCGTCAAGGGCTGACGCCAGCGCCACATCCACCAATCCCGCCCCGAGGGTGCGGGCCGAAAGCGGCTTTCGCCAAACAGCCGCGCCTGCGCCTCGTCGCGGGTGCCGCCCATGGCGCAGGCCACCGCGACCTGATCCTGCGCGACATCGGCCGCGCCATCCAGCCAAGCCTGCGCGAAGCCCTTGCCCCGCGCCCAGTGACGCCAGAAATTCCGGCCATAGCTGCCGCTGTCCCATGATGCAGACTCAAAGCCGAACATCATGCGCAGGCCGCGATTGGCCAGGGCCCAGCTGCGCATCGGGCTGTGGCCTTCGGCCACGCGCAGCGATTCACTGGCCGACCAGAACATATAGCGCAGCTTCTCGGCCCCGAACCGCATCCGGGTCGAGGCAAGGCTGGCATCCGCCCCCGCCCACATCGCGCCCATCGGCAGATGAAACACCCCTGCCTCATCCATCGCGCCATGGCCCGCGTGGTAGAACACCCGCACGTCATCCAGCCCTTGCGCGGCGGGCGCGGCCTCGGGGCGGGCAAAGATCCATGATTGCACCAACCCGTCACGCCGCCAGAAATCCGCCGTGGCATAGCGGTCCACGCCGTCCAGAAAGCCGCCCGCATCGCGATGTGCCGCGTTCAGCGACCCGGCGGCGCGGAAGGTCTCGACCGAGCAGGCGCCATACAGGCCCTGTTTCAGGGCGTGGCACGCCGCCGCAGGCTCGGCGGGGTCCGATCCGTCCGTGGCGATCTCGGGCAGCCAGCCCGGCAGGCTGCGCGCAACTGGGGCGGGGCGTTTCAGATCCTGCATCGCTGGCTCCTGCGGGTGACATCACGGGGACGCTTGGGCGACCGTGATCTCAGGCTAGGAAGCCCGGCGTGAACGCGGCGTGAATCTGCACACAGTCCAATGAAATCAGCAGCATGTCGTCACGCCGAACCGGCTGACAGCCCACGATATTCAACCATGACGAGAGACACTGATCAATCCGTTGCCGCCACCGGCCCGGTGCTGCGTTCCGATTCGACACTGGCCAATCCCATGCCGAAGGACAGCTCGCGCCCCGCCTGCACCACGGCGCGGGCGATCGCGTCAAGGCGCGCATCGCTCATCCGATGCACCGGGCCCGAGACCGAGATCCCCGCAGCGGCGGCCCCCGCCACGTCAAAGATCGGCGCGGCAATGCAGCGCATCCCCGTGGCGCGTTCCTCATTGTCCAGCGCATAGCCCCGCACCCGGATCCGGGCCAGATCCGCGCCCAGCGCCTCGGGGTCGGTCAGGGTGTGATCGGTGAACCGCTGCAGCGTCAGGCCACGGATCATCCGGCGCAGCTCATGCGGGCGGGCATGGGCCAGCAGCGCCTTGCCGATCCCCGAGGCATGCAGCGCGGACCGCGTGCCCGGCGGAAAGAAGGCGCGGATGGTTTCATGGGTTTCCGCCTGACTGAGAAACAGCACCGCATCGCCGTTCAGGATGCCGAAATTCGCGGTTTCGCCCGTCACCTCCATCAGGCGGCGCAAAACCGGCTGGGCGCGTTCCACCAGACCCGAGCGGCGCATGAAGGCCGAACCGTGCCGAAAGGCGGTTGGCCCGATATGCCAGGCCTGCGTGATCGCATCGCTTTCCAGAACGCCGCGTGCCGCAAGGGTTGTCAGCACGCGGTGAACCGTGGAAGGTGCCAGTTCAAGCGCCTGACCGATCTGGGTCAGGGTCAGACCGTTCGACGCCGCGACCAGATCCAGAATGTCGAAGGCCCGGTCCAGCGCGCGGACCCCGCCATTGTCGGTGCCGCCCTGGTCGTAGCCGCCCTCGCCCCGGCCCCGCGGGCGGCCCCGTTTGCGAAGCTCTGCTGACATCACGCAAATCCTTTCGACAGCTGAAATAAAACATTGAAAATCGCCTTCCTGAAATGGAAAACATCAACGCTTTGATCTGAAATGTGAATATCGTGTTTTTCCGCGATTGCGAAATGTTTTTCAGAAAAATTGCCGGAATGGACAGCAGCACCTAGGCTGGGTCACAAGCGAAGGAGGACATCATGACCAGCCAGAACCCGATCTTCATTCCCGGCCCGACCAATATCCCCGAGGCTTTGCGCAAGGCGGTGGACATGCCAACCATCGACCACCGCTCTCCGGTTTTCGGGCGGATGCTGCACCCGGCGCTTGAGGGCGTCAAACAGGTGCTGAAGACCCGCGATGCGCAGGTGTTCCTGTTCCCCTCGACCGGCACGGGCGGTTGGGAAACCGCGATCACCAACACGCTGTCGCCCGGCGACAAAGTGCTGGCCGCGCGCAATGGCATGTTCAGTCACCGCTGGATCGACATGTGCCAGCGTCACGGGCTGGATGTCGATTTCGTCGAAACCCCTTGGGGCGAAGGCATCCCGGCCGACCGCTTTCAGGACATCCTGACCGCCGACAAGGGCCATCAGATCCGCGTCGTGCTGGCCACCCATAACGAGACCGCCACCGGCGTCGTCTCCGATATCGCCGCCGTGCGCCGGGCGCTGGACGCGGCGGGCCACCCGGCGCTGCTGTTTGTCGATGGCGTCAGCTCGATCGGGTCGATGGATTTCCGCATGGATGACTGGGGCGTCGATATCGCCGTCACCGGCAGCCAGAAGGGGTTCATGCTGCCCCCCGGTCTGGCCATCCTGGGCTTTTCGGCCAAGGCGATGGCTGCGGTGGAAAGCGCCCGCCTGCCCCGCACCTTCTTCGACATCCGCGACATGGCCACCGGCTACGCGCGCAACGGCTATCCCTATACGCCGCCGGTCGGGCTGATCAACGGGCTGAACCACGCCTGTGACCGCCTGCTGTCCGAGGGGCTGGAGAACGTCTTTGCCCGCCATCGCCGCATCGCGGGCGGTGTGCGCGCCGCCGTCGCCGCATGGGGGCTGGAGCTTTGCGCCGTCCGCCCGGACCTGTATTCCGATAGCGTCAGCGCCATCCGCGTGCCCGAGGGCTTTGACGCCAACCGCATCGTCAGCCATGCGCTGGACACCTATGACATGGCCTTTGGCACCGGCCTTGGCGAGGTTGCGGGCAAGGTCTTCCGCATCGGCCATCTGGGCAGCCTGACCGATGCCATGGCACTGTCGGGCATCGCGGTCGCCGAAATGACCATGGCCGATCTGGGCCTGAATGTCCGTCTGGGCTCGGGGGTCGCTGCGGCGCAGGAACATTACCGCCAATCCACCACCGCCTTGCGCAAGGCCGCATGATGAGGGACGCCATGTATATCCCGACCTATCAGGACATGCTGGATGCCCATGACCGCATCCGCCCGCATATCCGCCGCACGCCGGTGCGGACCTCGGACCACCTGAACGCCCTGACCGGCGCGCAGCTGTTCTTCAAATGCGAGAACTTTCAAGAGCCGGGCGCCTTCAAGGTGCGCGGCGCCAGCAACGCGGTCTTTGGCCTGGATGCCGAACAGGCGGCCAAGGGGGTTGCCACGCATTCCTCGGGCAACCATGCGTCCTGCCTGTCCTATGCGGCGATGCTGCGGGGGATCCCCTGCAACGTGGTCATGCCCCGCACCGCGCCGCAGGCCAAGAAGGACACGGTGCGGCGTTACGGCGGCGTCATCACCGAATGCGAACCCTCGACCACCTCGCGCGAGGAGACGTTTGCCAAGGTGCAGGCCCGCACGGGGGGCGATTTCGTGCATCCCTATAACGATCCGCGCGTGATCGCGGGTCAGGGCACCTGTGCGCTGGAACTGATGGAACAGATCGCGGAACTGGACGGCGGCGGGCTGGACGCGGTTGTCGCGCCCATCGGCGGTGGCGGCATGATCTCGGGCACCTGCCTGACACTTGCGACGCTGGCCCCCGATGTGCAGGTCATCGCCGCCGAGCCGGAGCAGGCCGATGATGCCTATCGCAGCTTCAAGGCCGGCCATATCATCGCCGATGATGCCCCAAAAACCATCGCTGACGGTTTGCTGGTGCCGCTGAAGGATCTGACATGGCATTTCGTCAGCAACCATGTCAGCCAGATCTATACCGCCTCGGACGCCGAGATCATCGACGCGATGAAGCTGATCTGGAAACATCTGCGCGTGGTGATGGAGCCCTCCAGCGCCGTGCCGCTGGCCACGATCCTGAAGAACCGCGACGCATTTGCCGGCAAGCGTGTCGGCATCATCATCACCGGCGGCAATGTCGATCTTGACCGCCTGCCCTGGACCCAAGGAGAAACGCCATGAACGCCCCCCAGAAGATCGCCGCCGATTTCGCGGGTTATGAGGTCGGTTATGACATTCCCGCCCTGCCCGGCATGTCCGAGGCCGAGATCCAGACCCCTTGCCTGATCCTTGATCTGGATGCGCTGGAACGCAACGTGAAGAAAATGGGCGACTATGCCCGCGCCCACGGCATGCGCCATCGCAGCCATGGCAAGATGCACAAATCCGTCGATGTGCAGAAGCTGCAGGAATCTTTGGGCGGTGCGGTCGGCGTCTGCTGCCAGAAGGTCTCGGAGGCCGAGGTCTTTGCCCGTGGCGGCATCAAGGACATTCTGGTCAGCAATCAGGTCCGCGACCCTGCCAAGATCGACCGTCTGGCCCGCCTGCCCAAGCTGGGTGCGCGCGTCATCGTCTGTGTCGATGATCTGGCGAATGTGGCCGACCTGTCCGCCGCCGCGCAAAAGCACGGCACGGTGCTGGAGGTCTTTATCGAGATCGACTGCGGCGCGGGCCGCTGCGGCGTCACCACAGCGGATGCCGTGGTCCAGATCGCCAAGGCCGTCGATGCGGCAGCGGGGCTGAAATTCACCGGCATTCAGGCCTATCAGGGCGCGATGCAGCACATGGACAGCTTTGCCGACCGCAAGGCCAAGCTGGATGCCGCCATCGCGCAGGTCAAAGAGGCCGTGGCGGCTTTGGACGCCGTGGGCCTGTCGCCCGAACTGGTCTCGGGCGGGGGCACGGGCAGCTATTACTTTGAAAGCAACTCGGGCGTCTACAACGAGCTGCAATGCGGCAGCTATGCCTTCATGGATGCCGATTATGGCCGCATCAAGGATCAGGGCGGCAAGCGCATCGACGCGGGCGAATGGGAAAACGCCCTGTTCATCCTGACCAGCGTCATGAGTCATGCAAAGGCTGACAAGGCCATCTGCGATGCCGGTCTGAAAGCCCAGTCGGTCGATAGCGGCCTGCCCTTCGTCTATGGCCGCGACGATGTGGAATACATCAAATGCAGCGACGAACATGGCGTCATCGCCGATCCCAACGGCGTCCTGCAGGTCAATGACAAGCTGCGCCTTGTGCCCGGTCACTGCGATCCGACCTGCAATGTCCATGACTGGTATGTCGGCGTCCGCAATGGCCGCGTCGAATGCGTCTGGCCGGTCTCGGCGCGCGGAAAGGGCTATTGATGCTGATCGTCCCGGAAAAGGAGATCGGGGGTCTGATGACCCCCGACGCCGCCTTTGACGCCATTCAGGCGGTGTTTGCCGCCATGGATGCCGGGCAGGCCTATAATTTCCCCGTCGTGCGCGAGGCCATCGGTCATCAGGATGCGCTTTACGGCTTCAAGGGCGGCTTCGACGCGGCGGGCCTGACGCTGGGGCTGAAGGCCGGGGGCTATTGGCCCAACAACGCGACCCGCAACCTGATCAATCACCAGTCCACGGTCTTTCTGTTCGACGCCGATACCGGGCGCGTCGCGGCGGCGGTCGGGGGCAATCTGCTGACGGCGCTGCGCACGGCGGCGGCCTCGGCCGTGTCGATCAAATATCTGGCGCCGAAAGGGGCCAAGGTGCTGGGCATGATCGGCGCGGGCCACCAATCGGCCTTCCAGATGCGCGCCGCCGCCCGCGTGCAGAGATTTGAAAAGGTCATCGGCTGGAACCCGCATCCCGAGATGCTGACCCGGCTGGCCGATACCGCCGCCGAACTGGGCCTGCCCTTCGAGGCCGTGGAACTGGACCAGCTGGGGACCGAGGCGGATGTCATCATCTCGATCACCTCGGCCTTTTCGCCGCTGCTGCTGGACGGACATGTCAAAGGCGACACCCATATCGCCGCCATGGGCACCGATACCAAGGGCAAGCAGGAACTGGACCCGGCGCTGGTGGCGCGGGCGAAACTTTACACCGACGAAATCGCCCAATCGGTCAGCATCGGCGAATTCCAGCACGCCATCGCCGCCGGTCTGATCGAACAGGACCAGATCACCCGGCTGGGCGCAGTCATCAACGGCGCCGATCCGGGCCGCGACGGCGCCGGGCTGACGATTTTCGACGGCACGGGCGTCGGCCTTCAGGATCTGGCCGTCGCGGCCAGGGTCGTGAAGATCGCCCAGGAAAAAGGCATCGCTCTGGAAGTGGAGGTCTAGGGCCATAACCGACAAGGGAGGAGGAACCATGTCACAAATGGAAACCGGCCGGGCATTCGATCCGGTCGAGGAAATACTGCCGGCACCCCGGTTGTTCACGCTGGGCTTTCAGCATGTGCTGGTCATGTATGCCGGCGCCATCGCCGTGCCGCTGATCGTCGGCCGCGCCTTGCAGCTGTCGCCGCAGGATGTGGCCTTTCTGATTTCTGCCGACCTGTTCGTCTGCGGCATCGTCTCGATCATCCAGTCGATGGGCGCGACGCAGTGGTTCGGCATCAAGCTGCCGGTGATGATGGGCGTGACCTTTGCCGCCGTGGGGCCGATGGTGTCGATCGCCAGCGCCAATCCCGGCAATGAAGGCGCGCGGATGCTGTTTGGCGCCATCATCGCGGCGGGCGTCATCTCGATCTTTCTGGCGCCCTTCGTGGGCAGGCTGTTGCGGTTCTTCCCCAGCGTGGTGACGGGCACGGTGATCCTTGCCATCGGCATCAGCCTGATGCCCATCGGCATCAACTGGATCTTCGGACTGCCGGTCGGGCCGACCGCGCCGAAGCTGGTCGATCCGGCGGCGCAGGACTGGCTGAACAGCGCCATCGCCGCAGGTGGCGTGCCCGAGGGCGTGCGGCTGCTGCCCACCGTGCCGAACCCCGCCTATGCCTCGGGGGCCAATATCCTGATCGGCATCGTCGTGCTGGGCGCGATCCTGCTGCTGTCGCGCTTTGGCCGCGGGTTTGTCGCCAATATCGCGGTGCTGCTGGGCATCATCGGCGGCGGCATCCTTGCCGCGCTGATGGGCATGATGCATTTCGACGCCGTGGCGGATGCCGCATGGTTCGCGCCGATCAAGCCCTTCCATTTCGGAACCCCGATCTTCGATCCGATCATGATCGCCACCATGCTGCTGGTGATGTTCGTGACCATGGTCGAATCCACCGGCATGTTCCTTGCGCTGGGGGAAATCTGCGGCCGCCGCGTCACGCCCAGGACGCTGACCGCGGGTCTGCGCGTCGACGGGCTGGGCACGGCCATCGGCGGGCTGTTCAACACCTTCCCCTATACCTCGTTCAGCCAGAATGTCGGGCTGGTCGGCGTCACGGGCATCCGCTCGCGCTTCGTCTGCGTGGCGGGGGGCGCGATCATGATCGTGCTGGGACTGATCCCGAAAATGGGCGCGCTGGTGGAATCGCTGCCCACGACCGTGCTGGGCGGCGCGGGGCTGGTGATGTTCGGCATGGTCGCGGCTACCGGCATCCGCATCCTCTCCAAGGTCGATTTCGCGGGCAACCGGCACAATCTGTTCGTCGTCGCGATCTCGCTGGGCTTTGCCATGATCCCGATGATCGCGCCGGACTTCAACCAGTGGATGCCCCACGCCATCCATCCGCTGATCCATTCGGGCATCCTGCTGGCCACGCTGTCGGCGGTGCTGCTGAACTGGTTCTTCAACGGCGCAGCCCCCGTCAGCGAGGATGAGATCCGCGCCGCAGGCCATGCCGCCGAAGCGCATTAAGGAGCGGCGATGAAAACCCTGATCCGCAAAGCCGATGTGGTCGTGACCATGGACGCCGCAAGACGCGAGATCAAAGGCGCGGACGTGCTGATCGATGGCGGGGAAATCCTCGCCATCGGCCATGACCTGCCCTCTGACGGCGCCGAGATCGTCCATGCGGCGGGCTGCGTGGTGACGCCCGGCCTGATCAACACCCATCACCATCTGTTCCAGACCCTGACCCGCGCCGTGCCCGCAGCACAAGACGCCGCGCTGTTCGGCTGGCTGCGCACGCTCTATCCGATCTGGGGCCGCATGGGCCCGGACGATATCCGGCTGTCGGCGCAGATCGGGCTGGCCGAACTGGCGCTGTCGGGCTGCACCTGCTCGTCGGACCATCTGTATCTCTTCCCGAACGGCGCGCGGCTGGATGACAGCATCGAAGCCGCAAGCGACATCGGCATCCGCTTTCATGCCACGCGCGGGGCGATGTCGATCGGCGAAAGCATGGGCGGCCTGCCGCCCGATGCGCTGGTCCAGCCCGAGGCCGCGATCCTCAAGGACAGCGAACGTCTGATCGCCGCCTTCCATGACCCGAAGCCCGGCGCGATGCTGCAGGTCGCGCTGGCCCCCTGCTCGCCCTTCTCGGTCAGCCGCGAGCTGATGCGCGACGCGGCCATTCTGGCGCGCGAAAAGGGCGTGCGCCTGCATACGCATCTGGCCGAAAACGACGAGGACATCGCCTATTCTCTGGCGAATTTCGGCATGCTGCCCGGCGATTACGCCGAAAGCCTTGGCTGGACCGGCGATGATGTCTGGCACGCGCATTGCGTCAAACTCTCCGACAGCGAAATCGACCTGTTCGCCCGCACCGGCACGGGGGTCGCGCATTGCCCCTGCTCGAATGCCCGGCTTGCCTCGGGGATCGCGCCGGTCAGGGCCATGCGCGATGCAGGCGTGCCGGTCGGCCTTGGTGTCGATGGCTCGGCCAGCAATGACTGCTCGCATCTGGGCCTCGAGGCGCGGCAGGCCATGCTCATGGCACGGCTGAAGAACGGCCCCGCCGCCATGGGCGCGCGCGAGGCGCTGGAAATCGCCACCCTCGGCGGCGCCCGCCTCCTGGGCCGCAGCGATCTGGGCGCGCTCGAACCCGGCAAACGCGCCGACCTCGTGCTGTGGGACGTGACCGAACTTGCGGCGGCAGGCGAATGGGATCCCGTCGCGGCCCTTGTCTTCTGCGCGCCGATGCGGCCCAGATCCGTTTATGTCGAGGGCCGCGCCGTGGTCCGCGACCACCAGCTTCTGACCGCCGACCCGCGCCGCCTGAACGAACAGGCACGCAGGGCCACCGCCCGACTTGCGACCTGAAAGGATCCCCATGACCGGCTATCTGACAACCCATGTCCTCGACACCGCCAATGGCGCCCCGGCGCAAGGCATGAAGATCGACCTCTATCGCCTCGACCCGGACCGCCGCCTGATTGCGCAGACCACCACCAACCATGACGGGCGCACCGACAGCCATATCCTGCCCGCAGACCAGTTCCAGCCTGGCGAATACGAACTGGTGTTCCATGTCGGCGACTGGCTGGACGCGCAGGGCCATCAGGCCGGCAAGCCGCGCTTTCTGGACACCATTCCCCTGCGCTTCGGCATGTCGGAACAGGACCATTACCACGTCCCGCTGCTGATCTCGCCCTATGGCTATTCGACCTATCGCGGCAGCTGATTTCTCTGTTCCGAAAATACTCCGGGGGTGAAGGCCCCCAAAAAGGGGGCCGAGGGGGCAGCGCCCCCTTTTTGCCGTTTCAACCGCCAGCCTGCCCGAAAGATTTTCAACCAAATCTTTAGACAGCCACGGCACTCCTCCGGATTTTCGCAAATGGCGGCAATGCGCTAGGATCGGGCCAGCAAGACAGGGAGCATTTGATGTCCGATTTCGCCGTGATCTGGGACTGGCTGGCCTTCGCGATCCGCTGGACGCATGTCGTCACCGCGATCGCATGGATCGGGTCGTCCTTCTATTTCGTCGCCCTAGATCTGGGCCTGCAAAAAGCCCCGCATCTGCCCAAGGGCGCGCATGGCGAGGAATGGCAGGTCCATGGCGGCGGCTTCTACCACATCCAGAAATACCTCGTCGCGCCCGAGCGGATGCCCGAACACCTGACCTGGTTCAAATGGGAAAGCTATGCCACCTGGCTTTCGGGGGCGGCGCTGCTGATGGTGACCTATTGGGTCGGCTCGGAACTGTTCCTGATCGACCCCGCCAAGATGGCGCTTGCGCCCTGGCAGGCCATCCTGATTTCGGCCGGGTCGCTGTCGATCGGCTGGCTGGTCTATGACACGCTGTGCAAATCGCGGCTGGGCGAAACGCCGACGCTGCTGATGCTGCTGCTGTTCGTCCTGCTTCTGGTGATGGGCTACAGCTATAATCAGGTCTTCACCGGCCGGGCCACCATGCTGCATCTGGGCGCTTTTACCGCGACGATCATGACGGCGAACGTCTTTCTGATCATCATGCCGAACCAGCGCATCGTCGTCGCCGATCTGAAGGCGGGCCGCGCGCCCGATCCGAAATATGGCAAGATCGCCAAGCTACGCTCGACCCATAACAACTACCTGACGCTGCCCGTCGTCTTTCTGATGCTGTCGAACCATTACCCGCTGGCCTTCGCCTCGGAACTGAACTGGGTCATCGCCGGGCTGATCTTCCTGATGGGCGTGACCATCCGGCATTTCTTCAACACCATGCATGCCCGCAAGGGCTATCAGTGGTGGACCTGGGCGGTCACGGCGATCCTTTTCATCATCGTGATGTGGCTCTCGACCGCGCCGATGTTTCGCGAAACCGTCGAACAGTCCGAGGCCCGTCCCCTGACCGCCACCCAGACCGCCATGATCGAGGCTCGCGGATGGGAGCCCGCCTTCAACGCCGTCATGGGCCGCTGCAGCATGTGCCACGCGCGCGAGCCCAGCTATGAAGGCATCCACACCGCGCCCAAGGGCGTGCTCCTGGAAACCCCCGACGACATCACCCGTGCCGCGCGCGAGATCTATATTCAGGCGGGCGTCACCAATGCCATGCCGCCGGCCAATGTCAGCTTCATGGAGCGTGCCGAACGGCAGGCGATCATGGACTGGTATCGCAGCTTGCCCAAGACCTTCGCCTTCAACTAAGACGGCAAAAGCCCTGTGGCCCGCGCCGCCCCACGGGGCGGCTTTCTGCTGTCATGGGGGGACCGATGCCCGATCTTGCGAACCTTCTGGGCTTTGCCGCCATCGCGCTTGGCATGGTGCTGACGCCGGGGCCGAACATGATCTATCTGATCTCGCGGTCGATCTGTCAGGGACCGGGGGCGGGGCTGATCTCGCTGGGCGGGGTGGCGCTGGGGTTCGTGGTCTATCTGCTCTGCGCGGCGCTGGGGATCACGGCCATCGTCATGGCCGTGCCCTATGCCTATGACGCGCTGCGCATCGCCGGGGCGGGCTATCTCTTATGGCTGGCATGGCAGGCGGTGCGCCCCAATGGCCGGGCGGCCTTTCAGCCGCGCACCCTGCCCCATGATCCGGCGCGCAAGCTGTTTCTGATGGGGCTGCTGACCAGCCTGCTGAACCCCAAGATCGCCGTGCTGTATCTGTCGCTGCTGCCGCAATTCATCCGCCCCGAACAAGGCCATGTGCTGGGCCAATCGCTGGCGCTTGGCTTTACCCAGATCGCCATCAGCGTCACCGTCAATGCGATGATCGCGCTGACCGCAGGATCGGTCGCGGCCTTCCTGTCGCGCCGCCCGGTCTGGGCCTTGGCGCAGCGCTGGCTGATGGGCAGCGTGCTGGCGGGCCTTGCGCTGAAGATGCTGACCGAGGCCCGCCGCTGATCCAAGGCGTCAGTCGAACTGCCCCCGCGTCTCGCGCGCGATATAGTCGGCAAACAGCCGCACCTTCGGATCCTGCAACCGCCGATGCGGCGTCAGCACACCGAATTGCGCGGGCATGGGCAACGTGTCGGGCAGGATCTGCACCAGCCGCCCCGAGATCAGATGCTCGGCCACCTCATATTTCGGGCGGTTGGCGATGCCGCAGCCATCCAGCGCCCAGTCGGTCAGGACATCGCCGTCATCGGCGTCGAAATGCCCGTTCACCAGCATCTTCTGCGGGCCTTCCGGGGTCTGCAGCACCCAATAGAATTCCGGGCTGCGCGGATAGCGCAGCAGCAGGCAGTTATGGGCCAGCAATTCATCCGGGGTCTGCGGCGTGCCGTGCTTGGCCAGATATTCCGGCGTTGCCACCAGGATCCGCTTGCATTCCGCGATACGACGCCATTTCAACGCGCTGTCCTGCGGCTCGCCCAGAAAGAACGACAGGTCGATCCCGTCGGCGATGATGTCCACATTGCGATCCGACAGGCGCAGGCGGATTTCCACGCCGGGATATTCCGCACAGAACCTCGGCACCAAAGGCGCGATCAGCCGCCGACCCAGCCCCAAGGGGGCCGTCACCCGCAACGCGCCATGCGGCATCCCCGAAAAGCCCGACACCACCGCCTCGGCCTCGTCCAGCGTTTCGATCACCCGGCGCGCGCTGTCGTAAAACGCCCGCCCCACCTCGGTCGGCACCAGCTTGCGAGTCGTGCGATTCAACAGCCGCACCCCGAAGCGGGTCTCCAGATCCTTGATGCGATTTGAGGCAACTGCCGGAGACATACGCAAATCGCGCCCTCCGGCCGTGATCGACCCAAGCTCGACGACGCGCACGAAAACACGAAGACTTTCAAGATATGCCACGGCTCAAACCCGCTTCTTTCAAGGAATGGCTGAAAGTCTTATGCTCAATCACAGGATTCCGCAAAGCCGAATTCACGTCTAGGCTTTCCCCATACCCAGCAAGTGCGAGGAACTGATGGGCGGTACGATACGCTTTCTGTTGAATGACACCGAAATCAGCCTGACCGAAGCGGGATCGCGCGACACGCTGCTGGATTTCCTGCGCCTGAACCGTCGCCTGACCGGCACCAAGGAGGGCTGCGCCGAGGGCGATTGCGGTGCCTGCACCGTGCTGGTGGGCCGTCTGCATCACGGGCGGCTGCACTATGAACCGATCAATGCCTGCATCCGCTTTCTGGCCTCGTGCCATGGCTGCCATGTGGTGACGGTCGAACATCTGCGCGGCCCGCAGGGTTTGCACCCGGTTCAGGCGGCGATGGTGGAACATCACGGCAGCCAATGCGGGTTTTGCACGCCGGGCTTTGTCATGGCGCTTTACGGGCTGTGGATGCAGAACCCGCGCCCCGACATGCTGGCGGTGGAAACCGCGCTGCAAGGCAATCTGTGCCGCTGCACCGGGTATGAGCCGATCGTGAAAGCCGCCTTCGCCGCCTCGCAGGCCGGGGGGCAGAATTTCGACGCGCTGACCGTGGAACGCGACCGCGTGACGGCATGGCTGGCCGATCTGCCCCGCCAGCGCGTCACCGTGTCGCGCGGCGATGACCGCGCCATCCTGCCCGCCGATGCCGCCGATCTGGCGCAGGTGCTGGCCGAAAACCCCAAGGCCACCATCGTCGCGGGCGCGACCGATGTGGGGCTGTGGGTGACCAAGTTCCTGCGCGACATCTCTCCGGCCGTGTTCATCGGCCATTTGCAGGATCTGAAGCATATCCAGATCACGCCGGGCCAGATCAGCATCGGCGCGGGCGTGACCTATTCGGAATTCGAGCCCTTCATCCTGCAACATTTCCCCGAGGCGCTGGATTACTGGCGCCGCATCGGCGGCTGGCAGGTGCGCAATGCCGGGACCATCGGCGGCAATGTCGCCAATGGCTCGCCCATCGGGGAAACCCCGCCCTTGCTGATCGCGCTTGGGGCGACGATGACGCTGTGCAGCGCCGCAGGGACGCGCGACATCGCGGTCGAGGATTTCTTCATCGACTATGGCAAGCAGGACCGCCGCCCCGGCGAGTTCGTGCAGGCGATCCATGTGCCGTTGCGCGGCGATGCCCGCATCGCGGCCTATAAGGTGTCAAAGCGCCATCATGCCGACATCACCGCATCTGCGGCGGCCTTTCACATCGAAACCGACGGGGCCACGATCACCGATGCCCGCGTGGCCTTCGGCGGCATGGCGGCCACGCCGAAACGCGCAGCGAACGCCGAAGCCGCGCTGCGCGGCCAGCCCTTCAGCGCCGAAACCTTCGAGGCCGCAGCCCATGCCGTGGCCAATGATTTCACGCCGCTGTCGGACTGGCGCGCCAGCGCCGAATACCGTCAGACGCTTGCCGCCAATTTCTTCCGCCGCTTCTGGCTGGAACAATCCGGTCAGGACCACCGCCTGAGGAGGGTCGAATGAAACAGGACGTGATTGCCCGTGGGGCAGCCCACAGCTCGATCATTCATGACAGCGCCGAAAAGCACGTCACGGGTCAGGCCGATTACACCGACGATCTGACGCTGCCCGAAGGCACGCTGCATGCCTATCTGGGCCTTTCGACGGTCGCGCATGGCCGCATCAGCCGCATGGATCTGGACGCGGTGCGCAAGGCCAGCGGCGTGCATCTGGTGCTGACGGCCGATGACATTCCCGGCGTCAACGACATCAGCCCGAACGGGCTGCACGACGATCCGGTCTTTGCCTTTCCCGAAGTGCAGTTCCACGGCCAGCCGATCTTTGCGGTGATCGCCGAAACCCGCGATCAGGCGCGGCGCGCCTGCAAGCTGGCAAAGCTGGATTACGAAGAACTGCCCTTTGCGCTGGACGCGATGGCGGCGCGCGACGCGGGCATGGGCTATGTGACGAAGCCCTTGACGCTTTCGCGCGGCGACATGGCCGCGCTGGATGCCGCCCCCCGCCGTCTGGACGGGCGGCTGACGGTCGGCGGGCAGGAACATTTCTATCTGGAAAGCCAGATCGCGCTGGCCATCCCCGGCGAGGATGACGAGGTGGTGCTGCACACCTCGACCCAGCACCCGACCGAGGTGCAGCATATGGTGGCGCATGTGCTGCATGTCCCGGCCAATGCCGTGGTGGTCAATGTGCGGCGCATGGGCGGCGGCTTCGGCGGCAAGGAAACGCAGATGAACCTCTTCTGCTGCGTGGCGGCCCTTGCGGCCAAGCGGCTGAAGCGGGCGGTCAAGCTGCGTCCCGACCGCGACGACGATTTCGCCATCACCGGCAAACGGCATGATTTCGTCATCGACTATGACGTGGGCTATGACGATACCGGCCGCATCCACGCGGTCAGCGGCGATTTCTATGCCCGCTGCGGCTTCTCGGCGGATCTGTCGGGCCCGGTCACGGACCGCGCGCTGTTTCACGCCGACAATGCCTATTACTATCCGGCGGTGGAACTGCGCAGCCACCCGATGAAGACGAATACCTGCTCGAACACCGCATTCCGCGGCTTCGGCGGGCCGCAAGGCGTCATCATGGCCGAACGCGTGGTCGAAGACATCGCCTATGCGCTTGGCCGCGATCCGCTGGAAATCCGCAAGCTGAACCTTTATGAAAACGGCCAGCTGACCCCCTATCACCAAGAGGTCGAGGATCAGATCCTGCCGCGCATCTTCGAGGAACTCGAGGCGTCGTCGGATTACCACGCACGCCGTCAGGCCGTGCTGGATTTCAACGCGCGCGCCAAATCCATGGGCGGCACGATCCGCAAGGGCATCGCGCTGACGCCGGTCAAGTTCGGCATCAGCTTCACCGCGACCTGGTTCAATCAGGCCGGGGCGCTGATCCATATCTATTCCGATGGTTCGGTGCATCTGAACCATGGCGGCACGGAAATGGGTCAGGGGCTGAACACCAAGGTGGCGCAGGTCGTGGCCGAAGCCTTGGGCATCGACATCGCCCGCATCCGCATCACCAGGACGACCACAGAAAAAGTGCCCAACACCTCGGCGACGGCGGCCTCGTCCGGGTCGGATCTGAATGGCATGGCGGCGCTGGACGCCTGCCGGCAATTGACCCAGCGCCTGACCGCCTTTGCCGCCGAGGCCAAGGGTCTGACGCCTGACGACATCCAGATCGGCGAAACCGTGCGGATGGGGGGCGAAGACATGCCCTTCGCCGATTTCATCAAGACGGCCTATATCGCCCGCATCCAGCTGTCGGCGGCCGGGTTCTACAAGACGCCGAAAATCCACTGGAACCGGGAGACCGGGCGCGGGCGGCCCTTTTATTACTACGCCTATGGTGCCGCCTGCGCCGAGGTTTCGGTCGATACGCTGACCGGCGAATATGTCATCGAACGCGCCGATGTGCTGCATGACGTGGGCCGGTCGCTGAACCCGGCGCTGGACAAGGGACAGGTCGAAGGCGCCTTCGTGCAGGGCACGGGCTGGCTGACGACCGAAGAGCTGTGGTGGGACAAGCAGGGTCGGCTGCGCACCCATGCGCCCTCGACCTACAAGATCCCGCTGGCTTCGGACCGCCCCAAGATCTTCAATGTCGATCTGGCCGACTGGTCGGTGAACCGCGAAAACACCATCAAGCGGTCGAAAGCCGTGGGCGAGCCGCCCTTCATGCTGGGCATCAGCGTGTTTCAGGCGCTGAACATGGCAGTCGCCAGCTTCAACGGCTATCGCGCGAACCCGCGCATCGACGCCCCCGCCACGCCCGAACGCGTGCTGATGGCCATCGAGGCGCTGCGATGATCCGCGTGCTGATCACCCACACCCGCGGCTCGACCCCGCGCGAGGCCGGGGCCGAGATGCTGGTCACCGACAGCGCCACGACAGGCACCATCGGCGGCGGGCAGCTGGAATACATGGCCATTGACCGCGCCCGGCAGATGCTGGCGCGCGGCGAACTGACCGCGCGGATGAACGTGCCGCTGGGGCCGGAAATCGGCCAATGCTGCGGTGGGCGCGTCGAACTGGAACTGACCCGCACCGATGCGCTGCCCGGACAGCCCGACCTGCCGCAGGTGATGATCTTCGGCGCGGGCCATGTCGGCCGCGCCCTGTCGCGCGCGCTGTCGCTTCTGCCGCTGCGCCCGATCCTCATCGACCAGCGCGCCCCGGAAATCGCCCGATCCCCCGGCGAAACCCGCCTGACGCCCCTGCCCGAGGCCGAAATCCGCCACGCCCCCTTCGGCACCAGCCATATCATCCTGACCCATGATCACGCGCTGGACTTCCTTCTGGCCGCCGAGGCCCTGCGCCGCATGGACGCCCCCTATATTGGCATGATCGGCAGCGCCACGAAACTGGCACAGTTCCGCCGCTATGCCCGCGCACAAGGTCTTGAAACCGACCGCCTGACCTGCCCGATCGGCGCGGGCTTTTCCCATGACAAGCGCCCGGAAATCATCGCCGCCTTCACCGCCGCCGAACTGATCGGCCGCCTGACCCAAACCACTTCTTCGTTCGAAAAATACTCATGCGACAGCTGATCCGGGGGCGCACCCTCTCCTTTTATGCCGACCCCATCGACACCGAAACCGCCTATATCTATCACGAAGACGGCGCGATCATCACCCAAGACGGCAGGATTAAGGCCATCGGCCCCTATGCCGATCTGTACGACCCCGCCTTGCCCGAAACCGACCACCGCCCGCATCTGATCCTGCCGGGCTTCATCGACACGCATATCCATTTCCCGCAGGTGCAGGTGGTGGCCAGCTGGGGCGCGCAGCTCTTGGACTGGCTGAACACCTATACCTTCCCCGAGGAAACCCGCTTCGCCCAGCAAGGCCATGCCCCCGAAATGGCCGAGCATTTCCTGAACCTGCTGCTGGCCCATGGCACCACCACCGCCGTGGCCTTCTGTTCGTCGCACAAGGCATCGGCCGAAGCGCTGTTCTCGGCCGCCCATGCCCGCAACATGGCGATGGTCGCGGGCAAGGTGATGATGGACCGCAACGCGCCCGAAGGCGTCCTCGACACGCCGCAATCGGGCTATGACGACAGCAAGGCGCTGATCGCCGAATGGCACGGCAAAGGCCGGCAGCGTTACGCGATCACGCCGCGCTTCGCGATCACCTCGACGCCCGAACAGATGCAGATGACCGGCCAGCTGGTCCGCGAACATCCCGACTGCCACATCCAGACGCATCTGTCGGAAAACCGCGACGAGATCGCCTTCACCCTCAGCCTTTACCCCAAGGCCCGCGACTATCTGGACATCTACGAGACCTATGGTCTGCTGTCCCAAAACCTGCTTCTGGGCCATTCCATCCATCTGGAACCGCGCGAGATCGCGCGCATGGCCGAAACCGGCAGCCGCGCGGTCTTCTGCCCGACCTCGAACCTGTTTCTTGGCTCGGGATTGTTTGATGCGCAGGGTCTGCGCGACGCGGGCGTCGTCTCGGGCATCGCCACCGATATCGGCGGCGGCACCAGCTATTCCATGCTGCAAACCCTGAATGAGGGCTACAAGATCCTGCAACTGCGCGGCCAGAAGCTGCACCCGTTCGCAGCCTTCCACTGGGCCACGCGCGGCAATGCCCTCGCGCTGGGGATGCAGGACCAGATCGGCACGCTCGACCCCGGAACCGCCGCCGATCTGGTGGTCCTGAACAGCCGCGCCACCCCCGCCATGGCCCTGCGCATGGCCCGCGCCGAAACGCTGGCCGAGGAACTGTTCATCCTGCAAATCATGGGCGACGACCGCAGCGTGGCGCAAACCTATGTCGCCGGAAAACCCATGCTGCCGGGCATGCCGGGCTGAAAGTGCCAAAAAAAGGGGAAGCATGCGCATAGGCGTCACGTTGCGCGGATCGCTGATTTGTCCGAGCAGATGCGCGACGGCGGCGCGGGAACAGACCCTCGCGCTGCCGCCTGTCGGGCGTATTTCGCCGTCATCAAACCGCAATTGAAGCGCGATCCACCGCAGACGGGCAATAACACTCAGCGTGCGAAAACTGATGAACCTATCGTGGAATGCCTCGCGGTCGGCGGCGCTCATCCGCAGCTGCGCCCCACCTCGCGGCCCGCGCGCCTGCTGGCATGACAGGCCATTTCGGCGAACAAAGGTCAGGAGCTCGCTTGGCCTCAACCCTTGTGAATAGGCAAAGGCATCCAATGAAATTGCCTCGCCTTCTTGTCCGACATGCCCGAGATTCACCAAGACCGGAGCAAAACCCGACCGCTGGAGATATTTTCCTATCTGCACCATACGTCCCGAGCGAATATCTTCAACGAGGTCGGGAAAGGTCGTTCGCAACCGAACAGCAGCCTCGGACAAGCTGCACCAATCATGCATCGCGACGTAGATCGGCTCGGCACCAAGCAGCAAGGCATCGACAAGGTCCCGCGCGGCCCAAGCGCTCCAGCGCAGGTTATCAGTGCGCTCGAACAGCCCCGCATCCCGCGCCTGTGCAAACTGGTCCGGCCTCAAAGACATGGCCTGCAGGAAATCAGGTTCGACCAGCCCATCCGGGAACGATGCCCGCACGTCAGAATGATCGATCAGTGTCCATCCCGATGGAGATCGATCATCAACCTTTATTGCGGCTTGAATACCAGCCCCCTGCACCCGCATTAGCCAAGCTAGCGACATGGAACCATGCCTCAGCACCCGCTTGCCCAGCACCTCGTCGCCGGGGCGCAAGCCGCCAGCTTTCTATGATGTGCCGCTGCAAGATGTCCCGGAACGGCAGCGATTCCTCAGGGCATGGACCCTCGGCAAGCAAGTCAGGAAGACCGCCGAAAATCTTGCGCGGCTCGTCGTCGGACTGACCCATCAGATGTTGCAATTCAGTCAGCGCAATGCTTCCCCACCGCCCGAACAAAGCCGAAAGCCTGCGTCCGCAGGCCACCATGGCCGGTCGCAGCGAAGCGCACGCTATTTCGGCAGCGTGATCGCAATCGCCGTGCCGTCCAACCCAGCAGATGCCAGCCCGACCCTCGCAAGCAGTGCAACACGAATGTCAAATTCCGAAAAACTCAAGGCTGGATCGCAAGACCCGTTCCCCTAGCGTTGAAGGCCATGCTACGCTGACCATAGCCGTCTGAATCGATTGAGGGATTCTGCAAATGGGAATAACGCCGGAAATGGTCAACGCCGCCCAGCAGGCATGGTGTGACGGCCTTGTGAGGGTAAGCCAGACACATCGGTCCGGCGGGCAGGTCAAAGCCGTGGCCTCGGCGATGATCGACGACCTTTACGATTACAAGAACGGCGTCGTCTTCTTCAAACCCACGCTGGCTCAGGGCAAGAACACCTTCCGCGCCACCCACAAGGGCGCGCTTTCCTACTTCGTCGGTGGCGATCCCGACTTTCCCGAGGACACGGGCTTCGCGCTGAAGGGCTGGGACAAGGCGTGGTATGACAACAATGCTGCGGAAAACGGGATCCAGATCCACGGCGATATCGCGATCACCATGGGCAATGTTTATCTTGCCGATGTGGACGGCAATGAAATCATGGTCGACAAGACCTTTGTCTTTCGGCTGTGCGAGGACGGCAAATTGCGGCTTTGCGTCCACAAATCCGCCCTTCCCTATGTTCCTGCCGAATAAGCCCGCCGGATGTTCGCGTCACGCTTCGCAGTCACCCGCGGCGATATTTTCGGTGGCCTGACGGCGGGCATCGTCGCGCTGCCCCTGTGCCTTGCTTTCGGCGTCGCATCGGGCCTTGGTCCGACGGCCGGGCTTTATGGCGGCATCATCCTTGGGATCGTCGCCTCTGTGCTTGGGGGAACTGCGGTCCAGATTTCCGGGCCGACCGCGCCGATGACACTGGTTTCCGCCGGGATCGTTGCGGCGAATATCTCTCCGACCGGAGAGGTCAATCTTTCGCAGATCGTCGGCGTCTTCGTGCTTGCGGGCGCGTTTCAGGTCTTGTTCGGCATCCTGCGGCTTGGACAGTATATCCGCTTTCTGCCCTATCCGGTGGTTTCGGGACTGATGACCGGGATCGGGATCATCATCGTCATTCAACAGATATTCCCGCTGGTGGGTCTGGCCGCGCCATCGTCCAATCCCGTCGAAATCGTCGGTTCGCTTGGCATGCTCAGCCAAGGCGCACGTTTTGATGCCTTGGTCCTTGGCGTGGCGACCGTGGCGTCGCTTTATATCCTGCCACGCTTCATCAAGGTCATACCGCCGTCGCTGATCGCGCTTGCGGTATTGAGCACGCTTTCGGTCCTGATCGGACTGACCGTGCCGACGATCGGGGAAATTCCGCCCGGTCTGCCGCAGTTCGTGTTCCCGTCGCTGGATATGTCCGATATCAGACCGATCGTGGTCACGGCCCTGCAACTGGCGTTTCTTGGCTCGATCGACGCGCTGACGACCTCGCTTGTGGCCGACAGCCTGACCAAAACACATCACAACAGCAATCAGGAACTGGTCGGGCAAGGTATCGGCAACATGAGCGCGGCGGTGTTCGGCGGCATCCCCGGCGCCGGCGCCTTCATGCGCACCGCCATCAATGTCAAGGCCGGTGGGCGTCACCACTCCTCGGGCGTCATCCACGGCCTGTTTCTGCTGACGGTGCTGCTGGGACTGTCGAGCGTTGTCCAATTCATCCCGAATGCGGTGCTGGCGGGCATTCTGGTGGGCGCGGGCCTCAGCATCATCGACTATCGCAGCCTGGCGCATCTTTCCAACGCGCCAAGATCAGATATCGCGATCATGCTGCTGGTCGTGTTGCTGACCATCTTCGCAGACCTTATCACAGCCGTGGGCGTCGGCATGGTGATCGCCGCCTTCGTTTTCATGGCCAAGGTGGCGGGGATCTCAGAGCAGACATCGCGGCTGACACTGGCCAGCGATGATGCGTGGGCAGATGAAATCGGGCTGCCGGACGACCTGCGGAAACAGCTGGTCATCAAGCATGTCGAAGGGCCGCTTTTCTTTGGCTTCGTATATGCGTTCCGCTCGATCGCATCTCAGGTAAAGGAAGGTCAGGTGCTGCTGCTGCGGATGGAGCGGGTGTCCTATATGGACCAGTCCGGGATCTATGCGCTGCAGGATATGCTGGTCGATCTGCAGCAGGCGAACTGGCGCATCTGCGTCACCGGTCTTGAACAAAGCCTGATCGACCGCCTTGAGGCGATGCACGTCATTCCGGCTCTGCTGAAGAAAGAGGACATCTTCAGCGACTTCGAGGAATTCCGGCGTGCTTTGCCCGAGATCGCGCGCGGCATTGATCAAGAAAAGCCGTTGGTTTAACGCCGTCTTGCGGGCTGTCATGGGCGGCCCGGTCTGCCGCTGCTTAATCCCGTTCGCCTCGCCGATCATGTCGAAACCCATCGACACGCAGCGGCAGCGATCCGCACCCCGGCGATAAGCCTGTCGGGGAGCGTAGAAATTCGACATCAGGCAAGCGCGGAATGCTGCGCCGCTGAAGACATCGGTTCGGCGCGGATCGGCCCATGCGAACAGGCACAGCCATCCGGTGAAATCGCCGCAGCTTTCTGCCCATGCGCCCAAGTTTCACCAGAACCGCAGGCAAGCCCAAGCGCCACGCCAAACGGTTCCATCACAATGTCTGTCCCAGATGTGAACGCATTGCTTGGATTGTGTTTTTGCCAGATCCGCAGTGCGCGCCAAAGTTGGACCGCGATCCCCCTGACAGGCCGATCGCTCGTGCCAGCCGGTGCGAGATTTTCAACAGAAGGAATCCGTATGACCCGCTATGCTCGTCTTGCTCTGACTGCGCTGATGCCTGCCCTTGCAGTCCCCGCTTTTGCTGCGCCAGCGCTCGCCCAAGATACAGCACCCGAACGCCCGGCTTATGGCCCGCGTCTGGAAGGCTTTGACTATCCCCACCCGGTCGAGTTGGCGACGGTCGCCAGTCAGGGCAAGGATGTCGAAATGGCGCTGATGGATGTCGCGCCCGACACACCCAATGGTCAAACCGTCGTGCTGATGCATGGCAAGAACTTCTGCGCCGCCGCATGGGAAGGCACGATCACCGCGCTTAGCGAGGCGGGATACCGCGTCATCGCACCCGATCAGGTGGGCTTCTGCAAATCGGAAAAGCCCGATGGCTATCAATACAGCTTTCATCAGCTGGCGATGAACACCAAGGCCGTGCTGGACCAGCGCGAGATCGACAAGGCCATCGTCATCGGCCATTCCATGGGCGGAATGCTCGCCTCGCGGTTCGCGCTGATGTATCCGGAATTCACCCAGCAACTGGTGATGGTGAACCCGCTGGGGCTTGAGGACTGGCAGGAAATGGGCGTGCCCTATGTCTCGATCGACGAGACGTTCGAGGGGCAGAAGCAGACCACCTTTGACAGCCAGAAAAGCTATCAGCAGAACATCTATTATTCCGGCACCTGGAAACCCGAATATGACAAATGGGTCGAGATGGGCACCGGCATGTTCGCAGGTCCGGGGGCCGAGCAGGTTGCATGGCACCACGCACTGACCGCCGACATGATCTTTACCCAGCCGGTGGTGCATGAGTTCGGCAATCTCCAGCCGCCGACGCTGCTGATGATCGGCATGACCGACAAGACCGCGCAGGGCCGCGACCGCGCCGCGCCGGAACTGGCTCAGCAGCTTGGAGATTACACCCAGCTTGGCAAGACCGCCGCCGCAGCGATCCCGAATGCGACGCTGATCGAGTTCGAGGATCTTGGCCATACGCCGCAGGTCCAGGACCCCGACCGCTTCCACGCCGCCCTGCTGGACGGGCTTGTCGACGCCTGAGCCTAGGGGCGATTGCACCGCAATGGCGCAATCGCCTTGGGTCCGGGGAAGGCCCGGCGATCAGCCGATGCCGGACAGGATGCGCGCGCAATTGCGAGTTCCCGCAATGATTTTGCGCGCTGTGGATGAATGGATCAACATAATTGCAAGATTGCTGCGGGCGCTGGGGATCATATACACTGTTATGTCTCCCAGTGGTGGGGGATCAGGGGGCGGCCTTCGTGGTCGCCCCCACCATCTGCAGGCAAAAAGAAAGGCTGCGCGCCGAAGCGCACAGCCGTTGGTTGCAACCGCAGCCCGTGGCCCTTGCCGTCTTATTCCATGAAGAAGGCGAAGCGGATCACGAACAAGGCCGCGACGACCCATGTCGCCGGATGCACCTCACGCGCGCGGCCTGTCGCCAGCTTGATCAGCGCATAGCTGACAAAGCCGAAAGCCAGACCGTTGGCGATGGAATAGGTAAAGGGCATCATCAGAGCCGTCAGCACGGCGGGCGCGCTTTCGGTCACATCGCTCCAGGCGATGTCTTCAAACTCGCGCACCATCAGGCAGGCGACATACAGCAGCGCCGGTGCGGTGGCATAGGCCGGAACCGATCCGGCCAGCGGCGCAAAGAACATCGCCAGCAGGAACAGCACCGCCACGACCAGCGCGGTCAGCCCGGTGCGCCCGCCCGCCTGCACGCCCGAGGCGCTTTCGACATAGGCGGTGGTCGAACTGGTGCCCAGCATCGAACCGGCCACGATCGCGGTGGAATCGGCCATCAGCGCCCGGCTGAGACCCTTGTTCTGATGCGCCGGACCTTCGGTCAGCAGACCCGCCCGCTTGGCCACGCCGATCAGCGTGCCTGTGGCGTCAAAGACCTCGACCAGAACCATCACCAGAATGACGTGGAAGATGCCGACCGTCAGCGCCCCCGCGATATCCAGCTGCATGAAGGTCGGCGCAATCGACGGCGGCATCGACATGACCCCGCCAAAGGCGCTGGCGCCGATCACGATGGAAATCACCGTCACCAGCAGGATGCCGATCAGGATCGAACCCCGCACCTTCAGCGCATCCAGCGCCGCGATGGTGAAAAAGCCCAAGATGGCCAGCAGCGCGCCGGTCTGGGTCACATCGCCAAGGCCGACCAGCGTGGCCGGGTTATCGACGACGATGCCCGCATTCTTCAACGCGATCAGGCCGAGGAACATCCCGATGCCTGCCGCGATGGCGCTTCGCATCGAACTGGGGATCCCGGCGATCAGCCAGCGCCGGATGCCCGTCACCGACAGGATCAGGAAGATGATCCCCGAGATGAACACCGCCCCCAGCGCCTGTTGCCAGGTAAAGCCAAGCGCGCCCACCACGGTGAAGGCGAAAAAGGCGTTCAGCCCCATGCCCGGCGCCATGCCGATGGGCCAGTTTGCCCATAGCGCCATGACCAGCGATCCCAGCGCCGCCGCCAGACAGGTGGCGACAAAGACCGCATTGCGATCCATGCCCGTGCTGGACAGGATCTCGGGGTTGACGAAGATGATATAGGCCATCGTCAGGAAGGTGGTGATCCCGGCGATCACCTCGGTCCTTACGCTGGTGCCGTTGGCCGTCAGGCCGAACTGTTTATCTAGCATTTATCCTCCCACTGGCGGTTGGCCCGCCGTGACAGCAGACTAGAACCAGCGCATTGCGCAGAATATGCTGGCTCTGGCGACAGAGTTTCAAAACTTCCTTTAGAAAGCGGTATTATCAACGAAATCCGTTTTCTGTTTTTAGGAAAACACGACTTGCACCTGCAATGGGCAGTATGGACACAATCAGCCAGAAAACTGGAAAGGACGCAAGCGATGCGATACAGCCGCGACATGATCGGATATGGCGAACACGCCCCGGACGCCCGCTGGCCCGGCGGCGCCAAGATCGCCGTCCAGATCGTCCTGAACTATGAAGAGGGCGGCGAAAACAGCATCGAACATGGCGATGCCGCATCCGAAGCGTTCCTGTCCGAGATCATCGGCTGCCAGCCATGGCCCGGCAAACGCCACTGGAACATGGAATCGATCTATGACTATGGCGCGCGCGCGGGTTTCTGGCGGCTGTACCGGATGCTGCGCGACATTCCCGTCACCGTCTATGGCGTGGCCACCGCGCTGGAGCGTGCGCCCGAACAGGTCGCCGCGATGCAGGCCGCGAACTGGGAAATCGCCACGCATGGTCTGAAATGGATCGACTATCGCGACATCCCCGCCGAGGTGGAAGCCGAACACATCGCCAAGGCGGTCGAGCTGCACACGCGCATCACCGGCGAACGGCCCTATGGCTTCTATCAGGGCCGCACCTCGATGAACACGGTGGGCTTGGGATGCGAGGAAGGCGGCTTTGAATATCTGGCCGACACGATTGCCGACGACCTGCCCTATTGGCATGTCCACAAGGGCAAGCCGCAGTTGATGGTGCCCTATACGATGGACGCCAATGACATGCGGTTCTCCTCGGGTCAGGGGTTCGGCACGGGGGTCGAATTCTTCGACTACCTGCGCGACAGCTTCGACGTGCTTTATGCCGAAGGTCAGGCCGGGTCGCCCAAGATGATGTCCATCGGCCTGCATTGCCGCCTTGCCGGTCGTCCGGGCCGGGCCATGGCGATCCAGCGCTTTCTGGAGCATTGCCGCGCGCATGAGGGCGTGTGGTTCGCCAGCCGTCTGGACATCGCCCGTCACTGGGCGCGCGAACATCCCTATCACCCGCGCGAGCGGCCCTCGCAGATGGACCGCGATGCCTTCGTGCAGCGGTTTGGCGGGGTCTATGAACATTCGCCCTTTATCGCGGAACGGGTCTGGGACGCCGAGATGGGGGCCATCCACGACACGCCCGGCGGTCTGGCAGCGCGGATGGCGCAGGTCTTTCGCAGCGCCTCGGACGCCGAACGCCTGGGCGTGCTGAACGCGCATCCGGATCTGGCGGGCAAGCTGGCAGCAGCGAAACAGCTGACCGCCGACAGCAGCGCCGAACAGGCCTCGGCCGGGCTGGATGCGCTGACCGATGCCGAACGGGCCGAATTCCAGCGCCTGAACGCCGCCTATGTCGCAAAGCACGGCTTTCCCTTCATCATCGCCGTGCGCGACCACGACAAGCCCGGCATCATGGCGGCGATGTCCGCCCGCCTTGCCAATGACACCGAAACCGAACGCGCCGAGGCCGAACGTCAGGTCGCACGCATCGGCGCCCTGCGCCTGCAGGACATGCTGAAATGAAAGACAAACCCATGAGCCAAGCCTGCTATGCCGGACCCTTCGCCGGCCTGCCGCCGCAGACGGACCTGTCCACCGATACCGCCGTCTTCACCGAGGCCTATGCCGTCATCCCGGCCTCGACCATGCGCGATATCGTCACCAGCTTCCTGCCGGGCTGGACGGGGATGCGCATGTGGGTCATCGCCCGCCCGCTATCGGGCTTTGCCGAGACGTTCAGCCAATATGTCGTGGAATTGCAGCCGGGCGGCGGATCAAGGACGCCCGAGACCGAGCCCGGCGTGCAGGCTGCGATCTTCGTGACCGATGGCGGGCTGCGCCTGACCATCGCGGGCGAAACGCATGACCTTACGCCGGGCGGCTTTGCCTATATCCCGGCGGATACCGAATGGTCGGTGGAAAACGGCGCGGATACCTCGCGCTTTCACTGGTGGCGCAAACGCTGGCAGCCCGCGCCGGGGGTCGACAAGCCCGAGGTGCTGATCGCCAATGAACGCGACATCACCCCAACGCCCATGCCCGACACGGGCGGAAGCTGGGCCACGACGCGCTTTGTCGATCCCGCCGATCTGCGCCACGACATGCATATCACCATCGTGACGCTGACGCCCGGCGGCTCGATCCCGTTTGCGGAAACCCATGTCATGGAGCATGGGCTGTTCGTCATCGAGGGCAAGGCCGTCTATCGCCTGAACCGCGATTGGGTCGAGGTCGGACCCGGCGATTTCATGTGGCTGCGCGCCTTCTGCCCGCAATGCTGCTATGCGGGCGGTCCGGGGAATTTCCGCTATCTGCTGTACAAGGATGTGAACCGCCACGCGACGCTGTGGCGCTAGGCCGCGCGGCGGAAGGTCAGGTTGATGCGCGCGCGTCCCGTATCGGGATGCGCGCCGTCCTTCAGGGTCAAGACGCCATGCCATGCCAGACGCGCAGGCCCGCCCCAGACCACCACATCGCCATGGTCCAGCGCATAGCGCCGGACGGGATCCTTGCGGTCAGTGCCGCCGAACTGGAACATCGCAGGCAGCCCCAGCGAGACCGAGACGATGGGCGCCTCCATCCTGGCCTCATCCCGGTCCTGATGCAGGCCCATCTTGACGCCTGGCACATAGCGGTTGATCAGGCAGGCATCGGGGGAAAACCCCACATATCCCGCCTGTGACGCGGCATCCCGCGCAAGCGCAGCAAAGGCATCGGGCATCGCGGGCCATGGCTGTCCGGTCAGCGGATCCTGCGCGTCATAGCGATAGCCGCGCCGGTCGCTGATCCAGCCCAAAGCGCCGCAATTCGTCATCTGCACCCCGATCTGCCGCCCGCCCGGTGTCTGGAAATGCCGGAACGCCGCGACCTCGGCCACGCGGGCAACGCCCTGCAGCAATTCCGGGTCCTGCGCGAAGCCGCGCAGGATCACCGCGCCGGGGCCGATCATTTCCTTGCGCTTTCCGAACAGGTCCATCGCCCCCTCCCACGTCAATGTCATCGCACCGGGCTTGACCCGCAGGCCCGGCAATGGCTTCTGATCTTAAAGGAGATCCCGATGCGCCGCCACCTGACCGCCCTTGCCCTGCTGTGCCTTTTGCCCTTTGCCGCGCTGGCGCAGGACCGCAGCGCGGCCGAGACCGCCGCGATCAAGGATCAGGTCTTCAACGGCGCAGGACTGCCCGTCATGGGCAATCCCGATGGCGATGTGACGCTGGTCGAATTCAGCGACTATAATTGCGGCTTCTGCCGCCGCGCCGCGCCGGATGTGGCGGCAGTCGTTGCCAGCGACCCCGGCGTCCGGCTGGTCATCCATGAGATCCCGATCTTTGGCGAAGGCTCGCAATATGCGGCGGCGGCGGCTTTGGCGTCGCAGAAACAGGGCAAATACGCCGAATTCCATCAGGCGCTAATGGCGATGCGGGGCCGCGCCGAGAAAGCCTCGGTCCTGCGCGTCGCGCGTCAGGTCGGGCTGGACGTGGCGCGGCTGGAACGCGACATGCAATCGCCCGAGATCACCGCGCGGATCGAGAAATCGCTGGAACTGGCCGACACCATCGGCCTTGTCGGCACGCCCAGCTTTGTCTCGGGCGAACGTGCCAGCTTCGGGGCGCTGCCGCGCGCCGATCTGGCCGAACTGATCGCCGAGGCGCGCGCCAGTCAGGCGAGGTAAGGGCCGGACTGCCCCGGCCCTGCTTGGCCTTGCCCTACATATGGCCTGCCGAGCCGTGGCCGGTCATGGCCTGTTCTTCGGTATCGGCCAGCAGCGCCGGCTTGCCGTTCACCTCGACCAGCTTGCCGCTGGCGCTGTCATAACTCAGCATGATCTGTTCGCCATTGCGATCGCCGCGCACGTCGATGCGGTCGGCGGTGCGGTTCAGCGCGACATCCTGAAAGCCCTGCCCGCTGAGCTGCGCCTTGAACACGTCATCGGCAGTCTGTTCGTTTCTGGCCGTGGGATATTGCGTCAGAACGGCGATGGAATCTGCCATGGCCGCACCAGCCGACAACAGCGGCAACGCGGCAAGACAGGCGATTTTCAGGGATCTAGAAAACATGATTGGCCTCCTTCGTGCCAAACCGGGACCGCCTTTGCGATCTCTGGGTCTGAAACGAAACCGGCGACGGGCGGGTTGCCGCCAGTCGCCGTGTCGTCATCGCTTGTGTCGGATCGTGAGGCCCTTAGACCTTCATCTCGAAGCCCAGATGCTTGGCCACGGCGAAGATGTCCTTGTCGCCGCGCCCGGACAGGTTCACCACCATGATGTGATCCTTGGGCAGCGTCGGGGCCAGCTTGCTGACATGGGCCAGCGCGTGGCTGGGCTCAAGCGCGGGGATGATGCCTTCGGTGCGGCAAAGCTGCTGGAACGCCTCAAGCGCCTCGGTATCGGTGACGCTGACATATTCCGCGCGGCCCTGTTCCTTCAGCCAGGCATGTTCCGGCCCGATACCCGGATAATCCAGACCGGCGCTGATGGAATGGCCCTCAAGGATCTGGCCTTCGGCATCCTGCAACAGATAGGTGCGGTTGCCGTGCAAGACGCCGGGACGCCCGCCGGTCAGGCTGGCGCAATGTTCCATCCGGTCATCGACGCCGCGCCCACCGGCTTCGACGCCGATGATGCGGACCGAAGGATCGTCCAGAAATTCGTGAAACAGCCCCATGGCGTTCGAGCCGCCGCCGATGGCCGCGATCACGCTGTCGGGCAAGCGGCCCTCGCCCTCTTGCTCGGCCAGTTGCCAGCGGGTTTCGCGGCCGATGATGGCCTGAAAATCGCGCACCATCGCCGGATAGGGATGCGGTCCCGCCACCGTGCCGATGCAATAGAAGGTGTCGCGCACATTGGTCACCCAATCGCGCAGCGCGTCGTTCATCGCGTCCTTCAGCGTGCCGCGACCCGAGGTGACGGGCACGACCTCGGCCCCCAGCAGCCGCATGCGGAACACGTTCGGCGCCTGCCGTTCCACATCATGCGCGCCCATATAGACCACGCATTGCAGCCCGAACCGCGCGCAGACCGTTGCCGTCGCCACGCCATGCTGCCCGGCGCCGGTTTCGGCGATGATGCGGGTCTTGCCCATGCGGCGCGCCAGCAGGATCTGGCCCAGCACGTTGTTGATCTTGTGGCTGCCGGTATGGTTCAGCTCTTCGCGCTTCAGATAGATCTTGGCGCCGCCCAGTTCTTCGGTCAGGCGCGGGGCGAAATACAGCGGGCTGGGCCTGCCGACATAATGCGCCCACAGGTCATCCATCTCGGCCCGGAAGGCCGGATCGTGCTTGGCGCGATTATATTCGTCCTCAAGGTCAAGGATCAGCGGCATCAGCGTCTCGCTGACGAAACGGCCACCGAAAATGCCGAAACGCCCCTGCTCATCCGGGCCGTTCATGAAGCTGTTGATCAGGTCTTCGGGCATGGCTTCCTCCGCGCGGTGTCAGAGGGCAGTCTTATATCCGATCCGCCGGACGGTAAAGCCGCGCCGCTTACAGGATCGGCGCGGTCGCGCGGGCAATGAAGCTGCGGATCAGGTCGGGATCCTTGATCCCCGGCGCGCTTTCCACGCCCGAGGACACATCGACCCCCTGCGCCCGCGTCAGCCGCAGGGCCTGTGACACATTGTCCGGCGTCAGCCCGCCTGCCAGAAGCCACGGCTTCAGGATCTGCCGACCGGCCAGCAGGCGCCAGTCGAAGGCCAGCCCGTTGCCGCCGGGCAGATCGGCATCCTTGGGCGGCTTGGCGTCGATCAGCAGCATGTCGGCCACCAGCCCATAGTCCCACAGCGCATCCAGATCCTTCGGCTCGGCCACGCCCACGGCCTTCATCACCGGCAGGCCGGTCAGCGCCTTGACCTCGGCCACGCGGGCGGGGTCTTCGCCGCCATGCAACTGGATCACATCCAGCGGCACCGAGGCCAGCGTGCTTTCCAACAGCGCATCGTCCGGGTTCACGAACAGCCCCACCCGCGCGATGCCCAAAGGCACATCAGCCGCCAGTGCCGCAGCCTCGGCGGCGGTGACGTGCCGGGGGGATTTCGGAAAGAACACGAAACCCAGATAGCGCGCGCCCGCCTTGACGGCAGCATCAACGCCGTCCGGGCGGGTCAGCCCGCAGATCTTGACAGAAACCGACATGGGATCAGCGCGTTGCGGGCAGGTTCGATCCTGCAGCGGGGCGCGCTGCGGAGTCGTCCAGAATGGCCAGAACGTCGTCGCGCGGGCCGGCATGGCTGCGGCGCAGATCGCCCACCTCACGCTCAAGCCGGGCCAGCTCCTTGCCGCGTGCCTTGGCTTCGGCGCGGATATCAGCCTCGCGCAGCCATTCCCACAGCAGACCGATTAGCAGACCGACGACCATGGCCAGAACCAGCGCCAGAAAGATCGGCATGGTCAGCGCCCATTGGCCGCCGATGAAATGCGACATATTCGCGGGGAACAGGCTGACGGTCACCAAGTCACGGTTGGCCAATGCCAGAAAGATCAGCATCACTGCCAGAACAACCACGAAGAACAAGCGGATCGCGCGCATGGATCACCCCTAAGGAAAACTTGGCGACAATCTGGACTATTCGTCTTCGCCGTTCAACCGCTCGCGCAGCAGCTTGCCGGTCTTGAAGAACGGCACATGTTTTTCATCGACGCTGACCGCCTCGCCGGTGCGGGGATTGCGGCCCTGACGGGCATCGCGCTTCTTGACGGAAAACGCCCCGAAGCCACGCAATTCGACCCGATCACCACGCGCCATGGCAGTGATGATCTCTTCGAAAACGGTGTTGACGATCCGTTCGACATCGCGCTGGAACAGGTGGGGATTCTCTTCTGAGATCTTCTGGATCAGTTCGGATCGGATCATTTCGGTTCCCGAATTTGGCAGTATGGAGGATGACCTGCCGAGACCATTCTAGATCAGCCCCAGCGCCTTGCAATCCCAGAACGCCTTCCTGCTGAAATGGTTGCCGATTTTTTACCGTCTCGCGCCCGGCTCGGCGGCATCTTGCATGAAAACGCCCCCAGACCGCGGGGTCTGGGGGCGTTTCCGGTTCTTATCGAACGCGATCAGTTCTTGCTTTTCAGCGCCGCGCCCAGAATGTCGCCCAGCGACGCGCCCGAGTCGGACGAGCCGAACTGTTCGACGGCTTCACGCTCTTCGGCGATTTCGCGGGCTTTGATCGACAGGCCCAGACGGCGCGATTTCGAATCGATGTTCGTCACGCGAACGTCGACATTGTCGCCAACCTGGAAGCGCTCGGGGCGCTGGTCCTGACGATCGCGGGCCAGATCGGAACGACGGATGAAGGATTTCATGCCGTTGTATTCGACCTCGATGCCGCCATCCTCGATCGCGGTGACCGCAACCGTGATGACCGAACCGCGCTTGACGCCTTCGACGGCTTCCGCCATCGCTTCGTTTTCCAGCGCCTTGATCGAGAGCGAGATGCGCTCTTTCTCGACATCGACTTCCTGAACGACGGCTTTCACCATGTCGCCCTTGCGGAAGTCCTGGATCGCGTCTTCGCCACGCTGGTCCCACGAGATGTCGGACAGGTGAACCATGCCGTCGATATCGCCTTCCAGACCGATGAACAGACCGAATTCGGTGATGTTCTTGACTTCGCCCTCGATGACGGTGCCTTCGGGGTGGGTCTCGGCAAAGACTTCCCACGGGTTGCGCATGGTCTGTTTCAGACCCAGCGACACGCGGCGCTTGGCTTCGTCGATCTCCAGCACCATCACGTCGACTTCCTGCGAGGTCGAGACGATCTTGCCGGGGTGGACGTTCTTCTTGGTCCAGCTCATTTCCGAAACGTGGACCAGACCTTCGACGCCGGCTTCCAGTTCAACGAACGCGCCGTAATCGGTGATGTTGGTCACGCGGCCGGCATGGACCGAGCCGATCGGGAACTTGTCGCCGACGGTATCCCACGGATCGGCCTGCAGCTGTTTCATGCCAAGGCTGATGCGGTGGGTGTCTTTGTTGATCTTGACGACCTGAACCTTGACGGTTTCGCCGATCGACAGGATTTCCGACGGGTGGTTGACACGGCGCCATGCCATGTCGGTGACGTGCAGCAGGCCGTCAACGCCACCCAGATCAACGAACGCACCGTATTCGGTGATGTTCTTGACCACGCCTTCGACCGTCTGACCTTCGGTCAGGTTGGCGATGACTTCGGCGCGCTGTTCGGCGCGGCTTTCTTCCAGAATGGCGCGGCGCGACACGACGATGTTGCCACGGCGGCGATCCATTTTCAGGATCTGGAAGGGCTGCTTCAGACCCATCAGCGGACCAGCGTCGCGGACCGGACGGACATCGACCTGCGAGCCCGGCAGGAAGGCAACAGCGCCGCCCAGATCGACGGTGAAGCCGCCTTTGACGCGACCAAAGATGGCGCCTTCGACGCGCTCTTCGGCGGCATAGGCTTTTTCCAGACGGTCCCAGGCTTCTTCGCGGCGGGCTTTCTCGCGCGAGATGCTGGCTTCACCGCGGGCGTTCTCGACGCGGTCCAGATAGACCTCGACTTCGTCGCCGACTGCGATGCTGGGGGCTTCGCCGGGATTTGCGAATTCTTTCAGATCGACGCGGCCTTCCATCTTGTAGCCGACATCGATGATGGCCTGGCCCGCCTCGATGGCGATGACCTTGCCTTTGACAACCGAACCTTCGTCCGGGGTGTCGATTTCGAGGCTTTCATTCAGGAGGGCCTCGAATTCCTCCATGGTCGCTTTAGCGCACATATATATACAGTTTCCTTTGCATGGTTTTCTGGCCTTGCGGTTGGCTCCGCCGGTCTTTTGCTTCGCTGCCGGGATTGATGAAAGGGCCGCGGCGACTGCCCGACCCTTCCCGACATGGCCTGTCATGGCCGCATCCATCATTCCGACCGGCGCGATATAGCGGGGAATTGCCAGTCTGGCAAGGGTTTCAGCTGGTTTGCAGCGCCTCGGCGATTTCGGCGGCAAGTTGCGCGACCAGCCGGGCGGCAGGCATGGCCCGCGCCCGCGCAGCCCCTGTCCCCGCCCATTGCGCGGCATAGTCCGACCCGCCCGCCGCCGCGTGCAGCGCCTTGGCCGCGTCATAGGCCACCGGATAATCCGGCAAGGCGGGCGCGTCGGGGCGCATTCCCAGCGCGACAAGGCGGTTTTCAAGGCCGCGCGCCGGACGGCCCGAGATGGCGCGGGTCATGACCGTGCGCCCCAGCCGCAGCCTTGCGCGCCAGTCCGGGCCCGCCGCCGATTCCGGGCAGGCCAGAAACGCCGTGCCCATCTGCACCGCCACCGCGCCCGCCCGCAGGTGATGTGCGGCGTCTGCGCCAGTCATGATCCCGCCCGCCGCGATCAGCGGCAGGCCCAGCCCCTTGAAGCCCGACATCAGATCCATCGCCGGCTGGCAGGCATCCGGCCCGTCCGGATCGAAGATGCCGCGATGGCCGCCCGCCTCGAAGCCCTGCGCGATGATTGCGTCCAGCCCGGCATCGCGGATCGCATGCGCCTCGGAAAGCGAGGTGGCGCTGGCCATCAGCACCGCCCCGGTCTGGCGCAGCGCGGCAATCCGCGCGGCATCGGGCAGGCCGAAATGAAAGCTGATCATCACCGGACGCGCGGCGATGACCGCGGCCAGCATGTCGTCATCCTGCAGAAAGCTGGGATAGATCTCGTGCAGCGACGCGGGCGGCACCGCGCCATGCCGGGCAAATTCCGGTGCCAGAAACTCCAGCCAGCCCGCCTCGCGCGCGGGGTCGCGATGCGCTGGCCGGTGACAGAACAGATTGACGCCGAACCGGCCCGAGCCAAGCCGCTGCCGGGTTTCCTGCATCATCCGGGCGGCGTCCTGCGGGCTTGACGCCCCCAGCCCCAGCGCGCCCAGCCCGCCCGCACGGCTGACCTCGGCCGCCAGAAGCGGCGTTGCCGCTCCGGCCATGGGGGCCTGAATGACCGGCACCTCCAGATTGGCCAGAAGCAGGCTCATGCGCCGACCGCTTTGGCATAGTCGATGGCGCGGGCCAGCGCGTCCTCGATGCTCAGATCCGAGGTGTCCAGCAGGATCGCGTCGGTTGCCGGGCGCAAGGGGGCCACGTCGCGCGCGGCGTCGCGGGCATCGCGTTCGCGCAGCTCGGCAAGGATCAGCGCCTCGTCGGCGGCCAGCTCCAGCGCGCGGCGACGGGCACGCACGATATCGCTGGCGGTGACGTAAAGCTTGACCTCGGCTTCGGGGCAGATGACGGTGCCGATGTCACGACCGTCCAGCACCGCGCCCGGTTCCGCGCGGGCAAAGCGGCGCTGGAACTCGACCAATGCCGTGCGCACCTCGGGGATGGCCGCGACCCGGCTGGCCGCCTGCCCGGCTTCAGAACTGCGCAGATCGTCGCGTTCCAGATCGGCGGGGGAAAGGCCGCGCGCCGCCGCCACCGGATCGCCGCCAATCGCGCCGACCGCGCGATACAAAAGCCCGGTATCCAGATGCGCAAAGCCGAAATGCCGCGCAAGGGCGCGGGCGATGGTGCCCTTGCCCGCGGCTGCCGGTCCGTCGATGGCGATGGTAAAGGGCATGTCCGTCGTCCCGCTGCATGTTTTCATGAACCCATGCCACGACCGGCCCCGCATGACCAGCCCGGCGGCAGGGCAAGGCATGTGCCCAGTGCAAACCCGCCCCTCTGGTTGAGCGGAGGGTATCTGACCGCAATGGGGTTTCACTTTCGTGACCTGATGCTAAAAACCCTGCCAACCCGCGCGGATTGCGCATCTTCAATTGCGCGGGCAATATTATTACCAACCGTCACAAGAGCGTGCCGGAAGATGCCAAAGTGAAAAACAGACCTGTCGGGGATAAGCGTGCTGCACAAGATCGAGGCGATACTCGCGGCCCGCAGCGTCGACGACGCCTGGGCGCTTTATGCCGGATCCATGGCGCGCATGGGGTTTCCCTTTCTGATGTATGGCGGGCATCGCCTGATCGGCGGCACCGGCACCACCTCGTTGGACGAGGGCATCCGCTTGTCCAACCTGCCCGACGGGCTGGATACCCAGATCCTTGAGCGGCAGTTTCACGACAGCATCCCCATGCTGGGCTGGATGGTGCGCAACCATGGCTGGCGCAGTTGGGACTGGGCAAATCAGCGTCGTCGCGACGGCCGGCTGAGCATCGCCGAGGCGGGATGTCTGGACCTGTTCGCCAGCCACGGCCTGCGCGCAGGCATCGCCATCAGCCTGTCGGACCGCGTGCCGCGTGTGCGCGCGGGTATCCTGCTGATCGGCCCTGCGGGGATCGCACAGACCGAACTTGACCACCGTTGGAGCGAATGCCAGCGCTATGGCGTGCTGCTGACCTCGGTTCTGCATCAACGACTGGCCAACCTGCCCTATCGTCAGCCGGACCAGATCCTGACCCTGCGTCAGCGCGAGGTGCTGGAACTGACCGGCAGCGGCATGACCACGCAGGAAATCGCGCTGGGACTGGATCTGACCCCCGGCACGGTCGAAAAGCACATGCGGCTGGCGCGCAAGGCGCTTGGCGCCCGCACCAGCGCGCAGGCGGTGCTGCTGGCCATGAGCCGCCGCCAGATCTTCGTGGATCCGGGCGAGGCCTGCACCCCGCCACCGCCAAGGCCCGCGCCCGCGGCCCCTGCAGATGACACGCCCGCCCAGCCATGGTCCTATATCGAGGCGATGGAACGGGCCGCCCGCAGCAACCAGATCTGATCCAATGCAAAACGCCGGCCCCAAGGGGACCGGCGTTTGCCGTATCGCAGGATATCGGGGATCAGGCGCCGCTGAGGGTCTTGGCGACCTCGGCTGCGAAATCCTCTTCCTTCTTCTCGATGCCTTCGCCGACGGCGACGCGGGCATAGCCGGTGATCTCGACCCCGGCTTCCTTGGCGGCCTGCTCGACCGTCAGGTCGGGATTGATGACGAAAGCCTGACCCAGCAGCGTGTTCTCGGACAGGAATTTCTTCATGCGGCCCGGAATGATGTTGTTGTGGATCACCTGCTCGGGCTTCGGCTTGTCGGCCGAGGCGTTTTCTTCCAGCGCCTTGGCGGTCTGGACCTGCAGCTCACGCTCGACCAGCGTCGGGTCAAGGGTGGCTTCCGACAGCGACAGCGGATTGGTCGCGGCGATGTGCATGGCGAATTGCTTGCCGATGACCTGCGCCTTGTCGGCCGGACCGTTCAGCGCGACCAGCACGCCGATCTTGCCCATGCCTTCGGTGGCGGCATTGTGGACATAGGAGACGACGGTGTCGCCTTCCAGCACATGCATCCGGCGGAAGGTCATGTTCTCACCGATACGCGCGATCGCATTGGTGATGACGGTATCAACGGTTTCGCCGTTCAGGTCGGCCGCCTTGACCACCTCGACCGAGTCGCCGGTCTGCAGCGCCACCTTGGCCACTTCGGCCACCAGCGACTGGAAGTCGGCATTCTTGGCAACGAAGTCGGTTTCCGAGTTGATTTCGATCGCGACACCGCGGCCATCGCTGACGGCCACGCCGATCAGACCTTCGGCGGCAACGCGGTCGGCTTTCTTGGCGGCTTTCGCCAGACCCTTGGTGCGCAGCCAGTCGATGGCGGCATCCATGTCGCCTTCGGTTTCGGTCAGCGCCTTCTTGGCGTCCATCATGCCCGCGCCGGTCGTTTCGCGCAGCTCTTTCACCATCGCAGCGGTGATAGCCATCGGATGTCTCCTTGCTTTCTCATGCGTCAGGCGGGGCTTATCCCCGCCTGATGAATATTCCATGAACCCCAAGGGGTTCGGCCGGACCCCGCACAGAACGGGATCCTGTCCGATCAGGCTTCGACGGTCTCGGCGACTTCGCCTTCCAGATCTTCGTCAAGGCTTGCTTCCAGCGCGCCCAGATCGACACCGGCCGCACCCATCTGGGCGGTCATGCCGTCCAGAGCAGCGCGCGAGGCCAGATCGCAATACAGCGCAATGGCGCGGGCCGCGTCGTCGTTACCGGGGATGATATAGTCCACACCCTTCGGCGAGCAGTTGGTGTCGACGATGGCGACGACCGGGATGCCCAGCTTCTTGGCTTCGGCGATGGCAAGGTCTTCCTTGTTCACGTCGATGACGAACAGCAGATCCGGCAGGCCGCCCATTTCGCGGATGCCGCCCAGCGAGGCTTGCAGTTTGGCCTGCTCGCGCTCCATCTGCAGACGCTCTTTCTTGGTCAGGCCTTCGGCGCCGCCAGCCATGGTCTCATCGATGGCTTTCAGGCGCTGGATCGACTGGGAAACGGTTTTCCAGTTGGTCAGCGTGCCACCCAGCCAGCGGTGGTTCATGTAATACTGGGCCGATTTCTCGGCGGCTTCGGCGATGGCCTTCTGCGCCTGACGCTTGGTGCCGACGAACAGCACGCGGCCGCCTTTGGCCACGGTGTCGCGCACGGCTTGCAGAGCGGCGTCCAGCATCGGGACGGTCTGCGTCAGGTCGAAAATGTGGATGCCGTTGCGTTCACCATAGATGAACTCGGCCATACGGGGGTTCCAGCGTTGCGTCTGGTGACCATAGTGCACGCCAGCTTCAAGCAGCTGACGCATGGAGAATTCGGGAAGCGCCATTCCATGTTCCTTTCCGGTTTGCGCCTTGGCGGGGCTTTCAGGGCAATTGCCCCAACCGGTGGACCTGCGAGGATTTCTCCCTCGGAGGCCCGACCCCACCTGTGAAGTGCGCGCGATCTAGGCCTTTTCGCCACAGATTGCAAGAGCCGTCTGCGGATGCGGCAGGAAAAGCCGTCACCGGATCGCAGGGTGGAGCGGACGCGAAGGATGGTTCACTTTTTCGCGGGCCGTGGCGATTGTCAAACAGTCCGGGTTCGGGCCGAGGCATTAACGTCCCCGGCCAGCCGCCGGGTATCACAAGCGCGGTCAGCGCGGGAACAGATCCGGGGCGGAACGTGAAAGTGGGAACTCGGTTGGGAAATCGGGCCACGGCCCATGAGCACGGCCATCCCAAGCCCCTTGCCCACCCCAGCAATTACAGGTAGTTCGGGCGCAACGCCGGTTTAGCTCAGCAGGTAGAGCAGCTGATTTGTAATCAGAAGGTCGTGGGTTCGATTCCTATAACCGGCACCATGAATTCAGCCTGAAATCAATATATTGAACCGCAAACCTCAGCCAGTTTGCAGCCCCCTTGCCGCGATGTGCCGCAAGGGGGATTCGGTAAGCGGTGCCGGATCAGCGCTTCAGAAAGTCCAGCAGCGCTGCGTTGAATTCGTCCGGATGGCTGACATTCACCCCATGCGGCCCGCCCTCGATCGTCACCACCGTCGAGCCCGCGACCGCCGCATGGGTCCGCGCGCCTGATCCCTCCAGCGGCACGATCCCGTCGGCATCGCCATGCAGAACCAGCGTCGGCACGGTGATCTTTTTCAGATCCTCGCGGAAATCGGTGGTGCCAAAGGATTCCATGCAGGCCAGCGCGGCGGTCTGGTCGGATTGCTCGCACAGCGCGATGGCTTTCTGGCGGTCGGCCTCGGTCACACGCAATTCGCCATCGGCGCTGAAGAAATTGGTGGTGAACTCATCAAAGAAACTGGCGCGGTCGGCCTTCAGCCCGTCCTCCATTTCTTTGGCGGCCTCGGGGGTCAGCGGGCCATCCGGGTTGTCGTCGCTTTTCATCATGAAGGGCGGCACGGCCGAGGCAAAGACGACGCTGTGCAAACGATCCTCGCCGTGATTGGCGACATAGCGCGCCACCTCGCCGCCACCCATGGAGAAACCGACCAGCGTCACGTCGCGCAGATCCTCGGCTTCCAGCAGATCCGCCAGATCGGCGGCCAGCGTGTCGTAATCATAACCCGAGGACGGCTTCTCCGACCGGCCGAAGCCCCGCCGGTCATAGGTGACGACGCGGTAACCGGCATCGGCGATGACGCCCACCTGTTTTTCCCAAGCCTCACCGGACAGCGGCCAGCCATGGATCAGCACGACCGGGCGTCCGCTGCCCGTCGATTCCTTATAGAGCGAAGTCATTGTGGTTCCTCTCCGGCCCGGCAGGGGCTTTGGGATCAACCAAGACCGGCCCGGCAGGTTCCGTTCGCCTCTGGCCGCAATTGGCGGGCAAGGGGGTGATTCCATTCCGGCGAATCCCCCGCCGCATCGCCCATGGGGCGAATTTTCGCCCATCTTGCTGCCGAAACCGCCCAAAACCTGTCGAAACAGACAGGCAGGTTCACCCGCAGCCTGACCAAATAGTCAACTACCCGTAAAGCGCGAGCTTTGGCATAACACACACGTCGGTAGGCGGTAGCTGGTTGTGGTGGTAAGCGTTTGTTTTGTTTAGCCCCGACAGAACTGGGCGAGTGTTGTGGTGGCGCTCGCCCGGTTGTCCCTCCTGTCCCCAGGATTCCCGTCAGACGCGAGACGTGATCGTCGCGCGCGGTCGGTTTCGCGCCGCACGTTGCCGATGAATGATCTTTCGTGCTGATCCGCAGGGGTGGTTTTCCTGCGCCCCGTTGCTCGCTACTGTGCGCGCCTGAACGAGTCGGGGAGTGCGCAACGCATGCAAGTCGTCTTTCACTGCGGGGTCCATGGCACCGATCTTTATCGCATGGTCAAGACCTTGACGCAGAACCGCGACTGGCTGCTGACACATGGCGTCGAGGCGCTGACCCCGGCCAAGCATCGCGACATCTTCAATGAGGCGCTGACCGCGCTGAACGGCGATCCGTCCACGCCCGAGATGGAACAGGTCATGCTGGATGCGATCCTTGACACGGACAATCCGCGCCGGGTGATCTTTTCGACGCCGACCTTTCTGGGCAAGGCCTCGCGCGCGGCGTCTTCGGACGGGCTTTATGCCAAGGCGGGCGGGCAGCTGGCGGCGCTGGCGAACCTGTTTCCCTCAGCGGAAACCGAGTTCTTCATCGCGCTGAAAAACCCGGCGACGCTGATCCCCTATGTCGCCAGTCAGGACAATACCGGCCCTTATGAGCAATGGATGGGCGCCATTCCGCCCGAAAGCCTGCGTTGGGCCCCGGCGATCCGTGCCATTCAGGCCGCCGTCCCGGACAGCCGCCTTGTGATCTGGTGCCACGAGGACACCTCGCTGATCTGGCCCGAGGTCGTGCGCCGCATCGCCACCATGCCCAGCGACGTGCCGCTGCGCGCCGGTTTGCAGGTGCTGGGCGATATCCTCAGCCCCGAGGGTCTGCAGATGATCCGCGACGAGATGGCCAAGCAAGAGCGCCTGACGGTCGACACCCGGCGCGAGATCTTTGCGGCGGCGCTTGCCGCCCATGCCCTGCCCGATCAGATGGAGATCGACATCGACCTGCCGGGCTGGACGCAGGATCTGGTCGACCACATCACCGAACTTTACGATCAGGACGTGGCCGAAATCGCCGCATTGTCCGGCGTCGAATTCATCGCGCCCTGATCTCGCGCCCCGAACAGACGCAGCCTGACGAAAACCTGCGGATGAAAAAGGGGGCGCGCGGCCCCCTTTGTCGTCACGCCATGCCTGTCATCAGGCCATGCCAAGCGCGGCCTTGTACATCTCAAGGATCGCCTCTTCCTCGGCGATGTCGTCCTTGTCGCGCTTGCGCAGCGCGATGACCTTGCGCATCACCTTGGTGTCATAGCCGCGCGCCTTGGCCTCGGCCATCAGCTCTTTCTGGCGCTCGGCCACGTCCTTCTTTTCGGATTCCAGCTGCTCGAACTGCTCGATGAACTGGCGCAGTTCTCCGGCTGCGATGCCATAGGCGTTGTCGTCAGACATTTCCGCTCCTTTGCTTTTGGCCGGGGAATAGGCGGTCTTGCGAGCCAGTGCAATCGCGGCTAGTCCCGACCGGCAGGACATGGGGGCGCATATGACGATCTGGGACGGCTTCATCTGGGGCGGCACGGTGCTGACCGTGGCGGGACTGGCGGCGCTGGTCTGGTGCATGGTCACGGTCGCGCGCGCCAAATCCCGCAAGCTGGACGATGAAGGCATGCGCGCGGTCATGCGCCGGGTCGTGGTCGTCAACATGGCGGCGCTGGCCGGATCGGTCTTCGGGCTGATGTTCGTGGTCCTTGGCATCATGCTGGGCCGCTGAGATGCGCGCCCTGATCCAGCGTGTCACGCAGGCGCAGGTCGATATCGCCGGACAGACCGTGGGCCGCATCGGGCCGGGCCTGATGGTGCTGGTCTGCGCCATGCAGGGCGATCCGGACGACGCGCCGCTTAAGCTGGCCGCGCGCATCGCCAAGCTGCGCATCTTCCGCGACGAGGCGGACAAGATGAACCGCTCGGTCAGCGATATCGGCGGCGCGGTTCTGGTCGTCAGCCAGTTCACGCTGGCCGCCGACACGCGCACCGGCAACCGTCCGGGCTTTTCTTCGGCCGAGGCCCCCGCACGCGGACAGGCGCTGTATGAGCAATTCGCCCAGGCGCTGCGCGGTCTGGGCCTGCCGGTCGAAACCGGCAGCTTCGGCGCCGATATGGCGGTGTCGCTGGTGAATGACGGTCCGGTGACGATCTGGATGGATTCCACCGACCGCGCTTGACTTTTCAGCGCCCTGCCCTCATCTCCTGCCCTGTCGCCGTCCGCTGCCGCGTGAGCAGCCGACGCAACCTGCGTCAGGTCGGCACGATTTTCAGTTTCCCATTCACGCGGGGAGGCTTGCGGGCAAAGCGTATCGCGCCCGTTCCCTCGCAACGCCGCGGAAAATCCGCGGCCCCCTGCCATTTGCGCCTATACGCGGGCGATCTGGCTGAAAGACGACATGACGCAAGACACGACCACCCGCCCTGCCCGTCAGGGAAAACCCCGTCACCATGACGGCAAGCCCCGCCAACCGCGCGGTGCCGATGCAAAGCCCCGGGGCGAAAAAAGCGCAAAGCCGCGCTTCCCGCGCAATGACGGCCCCGGCACCAACCACAGCCACAACCACCGCCGCCATCGCGAAGAGCCCGAGGAAAAGTTCATCCGTCGCGCCATTCCCGATATCGACACGCCCTTTACCCAGATGGGCATCGACGCCCGCGTCGCGGTGAACCTGCCGCCCATGGGCATCGACGCGCCGTCACCCATTCAGGAAAAGGCTATCCCCGGCATCGTCGCAGGGCGTGACCTGCTGGGTCTGGCACAGACCGGCACCGGCAAGACCGCAGCCTTCGGCCTGCCGATGCTGACCCGCCTCTTGAACATCGGCCGCAAGCCCGAACCCCGGACCTGCCGCGCGCTGATCCTTGCCCCCACCCGCGAACTGGCCACCCAGATCGCCGAAAACATCGACCTTTACGCCGCAGGCACTGCCATCCGGCAGTTCCGCGTCGTCGGCGGCGCCTCGATCAACGTGCAGACCATGCGGATGGAGCGCGGCGTCGATGTGCTGATCGCCACGCCCGGTCGGCTGATCGACCTGATCGAACGCGGCGCGGTCGATCTGTCGCAGACCAAGTATCTGGTGCTGGACGAGGCCGATCAGATGCTGGACATCGGCTTCATCCACGCGCTGCGCCGCATCGCCAAGCTGCTGCCGCGCGAACGCCAGACGCTGCTGTTTTCAGCCACCATGCCCAAGCTGATGGAGGAACTGGCCGACAGCTATCTGACCGATCCGCTGAAGGTCGCGGTGAACCCGCCGGGTCAGGCGGCCGCCAAGATCGAACAGGGCGTGCATTTCGTCAATCAGGGCGACAAGGCGACGCTTCTGGCCGAATATCTGGGCAAGCATCGCGATGAGCTGGCGATCGTCTTTGGCCGCACCAAGCATGGCTGCGAAAAGCTGTCGAAACTGCTTGAGAAATGGGGCTTCAAGGTCGCGGCGATCCACGGCAACAAGTCGCAGGGCCAGCGGGAACGGGCGCTGTCGGGCTTCCGCGCCGGGGAAACCAAGGTGCTGGTCGCGACCGATGTGGCCGCGCGCGGCATCGACATCCCGGACGTGGCGCATGTCTATAATTACGACCTGCCGAACGTGCCCGATCAATATGTCCACCGCATCGGCCGCACCGCGCGCGCCGGTCGCGATGGCCGGGCCATCGCCTTCTGCTCGCCCGCCGAGATCGCCGATCTGCGCGCGATCGAGAAAAGCATGAAAGCCACGATCCCGGTCGTCGGCGGCGAGGCCCCGTTCGAGGCCGCCAAGATGCGCGAACGCGGCGGTCCCGCCGGTCGCAGCGGCGCCCCTGCCGGTGGCGCGCGCAAGCGCCCTGCCCGCCGCCCCTCGCGCGCGCCGAAATCGGCACAGCGCGACTGAACAATGCGTGAGCCGCCGCATCCATGGCGATGCGGCGGCTTGCCTGATGCCCATGCGCGCGGCTATCTGCCTGCATGGCCAAGCTTTATTTCCATTATTCCACGATGAACGCCGGCAAGAGCACGCTGTTGCTGCAGGCGTCCTATAACTATCGCGAACGCGGGATGCAGACGCTGCTGCTGACCGCCGCGATGGACGACCGCGCCGGGCCGGGCCGGATCGGCAGCCGCATCGGGATTTCGGAAACCGCCACGACCTTCACGCCCGCCACGGATCTGCTGGCGCTGATCGCGGATCAGGGCGCGGATTGCGCCTGCATCTTCGTCGATGAGGCGCAGTTTCTGACCAAGGCGCAGGTCTGGCAACTGGCCCGGGTCGCCGACGACCTGCATCTGCCGGTCATGTGCTATGGGTTGCGCGTCGATTTCCGGGGGCAGCTTTTCCCCGGATCGCAGGCGCTGCTGGCATGGGCCGACGATCTGCGCGAGGTGCGCACCATCTGTCATTGCGGCCGCAAGGCCACGATGGTCGTCCGTCAGGACGAACACGGCACGGTCCTGCGCGAGGGGGCGCAGGTCCAGATCGGGGGGAATGAAACCTATGTCTCGCTTTGCCGCCGTCACTGGCGGGAAGCCACCGGAGAACCGATATGAAAGCCAGCAACGACGCCCGCGCCTATGGCGGGGTGGCCCGCTTCTTCCACTGGACCGTCGCCCTGCTGATCCTTGCGGCCATCGGTCTGGGCCTTTACGGGGCCAACCTGCCCAGCGGCTCGCAGGACCAGTTGCAGGCGATCTTTGCCACCTTCTCGGTCCACAAGACGGTGGGCGTGGCGGTGCTGTTTCTGGCCGTCCTGCGCATCCTGTGGACGCTGACGCAGACAAAGCCCAAGCCCCTGCACCCGCATCGCCGCGCCGAGACCTTTCTGGCCGAGATCGTGCATTGGGGCATGTGGATCGGCATGGTCATCATGCCGCTGACCGGCTGGCTGCTGCATTCGGCGGCGCCGGGCGGGTTTTCGCGGATCCTGTGGCCATTTGGCCAGCGCCTGCCCATCGTCCCCGAGGATGCGCATCTGGCCGAACGGTTTGCCGCCTTTCATGAAACCGGCTGGTGGGTGCTGGCGGGGCTGATCGTTCTGCATGTCGCGGGCGCGATCAAGCACACGGTCATCGACCGCGACGGCACGCTGAACCGCATGGCCGGTCCCGCGCATAAAGCCCCCGAGCCGCCCCATGCCGAACACCGCACCATCATGCATGTGCTGGCAGCCGTGGCGGGTCTGGCCATCTGGGGTGCAACCGCCCTGCTGGCCGCCCCCGAACCGGCCCCGGCGGCGCAAGCCCCTGCCGCAAGCCAGCAAACCGCCGCAGCACCTGCCGACGCCGCACCCGCGCAAGCCGCTGGCTGGGCCGTGCAGCAAGGCACGCTGGGCATCGAGGTCGTTCAGGGCGGCAATCCCGTTCAGGGCCAGTTCGCCAATTGGACGGCACAGATCGACTATGACCCGGCCACGCAGGCGGGCAAGGTGAATGTCGATATCGACATCGCCTCGCTGGCGCTGGGATCGGTCAGCAGTTCCGCGACCGGACCGGACTTCCTGAACGCGCCCGCCCATCCGAAAGCCAGTTTCGTGGCCGATATCCTGCCCCCGGCCCAAGGCGGCCAGCATATCGCCAAGGGCCAGCTGACCATCGCGGGCAAGACCGTCGATGCCGAGCTGCCTTTTGATCTGACGCTGAATGGCGACGATGCCACCGCCAAGGGGGTGATGCAGGTCGACCGGCGCGATTTCGGCATCGGCGCAGGCTATGCCGACGAAAGCACGGTGGGCTTTACCGTCGCGATCAGTTTCGATCTGACGGCCCGAAAGCAGTAACACACATCAGAAGGACGGGCCGGGGCGATCCCCGGCCCGTGTCCTATCGGGCCAGCAGCCTCTGGATCAGATCATGCGTGGCCCGCACCCGCGCCTCGTTCGGGTAGTTGCGATTGGCCAGCACAACGATGCCCAGATCCTCCGAGGGGATCAGCGCCACATAGCCGCCAAAGCCGTTGGTCGCGCCGGTCTTGTTCAGGATCACCCCCTGCGGCAGGCGCGGCGCGATCATCTGCATCGGCTGCGGCGACAGGATGAAATCCGTGCCGTTGCCCGCCACCATCGCCTGGGTCGCGGCGGGCCATGGATAGCTTTCCCAGATCATCGCCTGTGTGAAATATTCCGTGCGCCCCTGCCCCTGCTGCGTCCGCTGGATGGCGGCGCGCAACGCGGACGATCCGCCGTGCCCCAGTTGCAGGTCCAGAAGCTTCACCAAGTCGCGGGCGCTGGATTTGACGCCATAGGCCTCGGCATCCAGCACGCCGGGATTGACCCGGATCGCGGCGTCGGTCTTGCGGTCATAGCCCCATGCGTAATCGGGCATTCGCTGCGCCGGGACGGTGATCCAGCTGTCGGTCAGCCCCATGGCCGGGAACAGCACCTGCTGGGCCGCGTCGGCATAGGGCATCTCGAAGGCCTGCGCGGTCACATGACCCAGCAGACCGATGCTGACATTGGAATAGCTGCGCGCACCGGGCTGCGGCGGCGTCCAACCGGCCAGCCAGGCGATCACGTCCTCCGTGCTGCCCGCCGCGTCTGGCACCTGCAAGGGCATCCCGCCCGAGTGATGCGTGGCCAGATCCATCAGCGTCAGCGCGCCCGCCGGGGTCTTGTCCAGTTGCGGCAGATGCGTGGCCAGCGGCGCGTCCAGCGACAGCTTGCCGCGCTCTTCGGCCAGTGCCGCCAGCGTCACGGTGAAGATCTTGCTGATCGAGCCCAGCTCGAACAGCGTATCGGGCGTCACCTCGCGCCCGTCCTGCCGCGAGGCAAGCCCGGTGGTGTAAAAGCTGTGGCGGCCGTGATGCGTGACACCGACGACAAGGCCGGGGATGTCGTGCCGGGCGATGGCCTCGCGGAAGGCGGCCTCGGCGGCGGGGGCCAGATCCTGCGCCAGCCCCGGCCCGGCGGCGGTCAGCGAAAGGGCCAATGCCCCGGCAAATCGTGTCGTCATCATCCTGCCCCGTTTCTGATTATGCGCCTTGTTACCGCAAGGCGGCCTTTGGGGAAACCGCAGGAAAAAGGGCCGCCTGTGCGGGCGGCCCTTCCGGTCAGTCTTGGGACGGCGAAATCAGCCGACCAGTTCAAGACCCGAGAAGAAGAAGGCGATCTCGCGCGCGGCAGCTTCCGGGCTGTCCGAGCCGTGGACCGAGTTTTCGCCGACCGACAGGGCGAATTCCTTGCGGATGGTGCCCGCGTCGGCATTGGCCGGGTTGGTCGCGCCCATGACTTCGCGGTTTTTCAGGATGGCGCCTTCACCTTCCAGAACCTGCACGACGACCGGCTGCGACACCATGAATTCGGTCAGTTCGCCAAAGAAGGGGCGTTCCTTGTGCTCGGCATAGAATTGGCCGGCTTGGGCAAGGGTCAGCTGGATGCGCTTTTGCGCGACGATGCGCAGGCCGGCATCCTCGAACTTGGCGTTGATCTTGCCGGTCAGGTTGCGCTTGGTGGCGTCGGGTTTGATGATCGAAAGCGTGCGCTCGGTGGCCATGATGCTGTCCTTTTCCGCGTCCCGAACCCCATGGTACGGGAATCCGCGCCCCGTTAGCATGGGGCAGCCGCAAAGAAAAGCGGCAGCGGCATTGACGCCCGGCGCGCCTTGCGCCATGCGGGGGCCATCATGCTGCGCATCGACGACATATCTTATTCCATTGCGGGCCGCCCGCTGTTTGAACACGCCTCGGCCTCGATCCCCGAAGGCCACAAGATCGGCTTTGTCGGCCCGAACGGCGCAGGCAAGACCACGCTGTTCAAGCTGATCCGGGGCGAGCTTGGCCTTGACGGCGGCGAAATCAGCCTGCCCAGCCGCGCCCGCATCGGCGGCGTCCGGCAGGAAGCGGCGGGCAACGCGGTCAGCGTTCTGGACACCGTGCTGGCCGCCGATGAGGAACGCGCCGCCTTGATGGCCGAATCCGAGACGGCCACCGATCCCACCCGCATCGCCGAGATCCAGACCCGGCTGGCCGATATCGACGCATGGTCCGCCGAGGCCCGCGCCGCCACCATCCTGCGGGGTCTGGGCTTTTCGACGCAGGATCAGGCCCGACCGACCAGCGATTATTCCGGGGGCTGGCGGATGCGTGTGGCGCTGGCGGGCGTGCTGTTTTCGCAGCCCGATGTGCTGCTGCTGGACGAACCGACCAACTATCTGGATCTGGAAGGCGCGCTGTGGCTGGAAAGCTATCTGCAGCGCTATCCGCATACCGTTATCGTCATCAGCCACGACCGCGATCTGCTGAACCGCGCCGTGGGTCATATCCTGCATCTGGAAGACCGCAAGCTGACGCTTTACACCGGCGGCTATGACACCTTTGCCCGCACACGCGCCGAAAAGCGGGCGCTGCAAGCCGCCGAGGCCAAGAAGCAGGAGGCCCGGCGCGCGCATCTGCAAAGCTTTGTCGACCGTTTCCGCGCCAAGGCCAGCAAGGCCGTTCAGGCACAGGCCCGCGTCAAGATGCTGGCCAAGATGGAGCCGATCACCGCCCCAGAAGAGGCCAAGTTCCACCGCTTCACCTTCCCGCAGCCCGATCAACTGTCGCCGCCCATCATCTCGCTGGACGGGCTGTCGGTCGGCTATGACGGGCGGGCGGTGCTGAACCGGCTGAACCTGCGCATCGATCAGGACGACCGCATCGCGCTTCTGGGCCGCAACGGTCAGGGCAAATCGACGCTTTCGAAGTTGCTGGCCGACCGGCTGGAGCCGATGGAAGGGCGCATCAACCGCTCGGGCAAGCTGCGCATCGGCTATTTCGCGCAGCATCAGGTCGATGAGCTGGAACTGGACGAAACGCCGCTGGCCCATGTCCGCCGTCTGCGCCCGAACGAAGCGCCGCCCCGGTTGCGGGCGCGGCTGGCCGGGTTCGGGCTGATGGAGGCGCAGGCCGAAACCAGGGTCGGCCAGCTTTCGGGCGGGCAGAAGGCACGGCTGTCCTTGCTGCTGGCGACCATCGACGCGCCGCATCTGCTGATCCTCGACGAGCCGACGAACCACCTTGATATCGAAAGCCGCGAGGCGCTGACCGAGGCGCTGAACGACTATACCGGCGCCGTGGTGCTGGTCAGCCACGACATGCACCTGCTGTCGCTGGTGGCCGACCGGCTGTGGCTGGTCGATCAGGGCGCGGTCGAACCGTGGCAGGGCGATCTGGACGATTACCGCCGGATGCTGCTGAGCGGTGACGAAAAGCCCGCGGCCAAGCCGGAAAAGCCGGCGGTCAAGAAGCCCTCGCGCGATCAGATCCTTGAGCTGCGGGCCGATGCCCGTCGCGCCGAGGAACGCATCGAGAAGCTGACCGAGATGCTGAAAAAGCTGGACGCGATCATGGCGGACCCGGACACCTACGACGACCCCGACCGCGTGCGCGCCTACGGCCGCAAACATGCCGAGGCGACCGAGGCGATGGGACGTGCCGAAAGCCTGTGGATGGCGGCGCTGGAAAAGCTGGACGCGGCCGAGCGCGCCTGAAAGCCACAGCTACAGCTTTTTGATGCGCGATATGTCATTGTTGGGTTGCCGCACAGCAGCGAATCGCCCATTGGTCGAAGCCAGATATTAAGTGGATCCCCTGATGCCCCGACTGCTTGCCCTTGCGCTGATCTCATCGTCCCTGCTGGCCGCGCCCGCCATGGCGCAGTCGTTCATGGACGTGGATCAGGTGACGCTGGATGCGGGTCTGGGCATGAGCTACAGCCCGGAATACATGGGGTCGGGCGACAATGACGCCTCGCCCTGGTTCATCCTGAAAAACATCACGCTGGGCACGCCCGAGGGCGAGAAGCAGGGCTTCTCGATCACGCCGTCGCTGCGCTATATGGGCGAACGCGACAGTGGCGACTATGACCGTCTGACCGGGCTCGACAATATCGACGCGGCGGGCGAGGTCGGCTTGCGGCTGAACTATGTGACCGGCCCGTTCAGCAGCTATGGCACGATCCGCAAAGGCTTTGGCGGGCATGAGGGCGTGGCCGGTGAAATCGGCACCCGCTATCGCTACCAGCCCAATGACAAGCTGACCCTGTGGACCGGGGCCGAGCTGCAACTGGGCGATGACAAATTCACCGGCACCTATTTCGGCATCACCGATTCCGAGGCGCTGACCAGCAATTTCGCGGCCTATGATCCCGAAGGCGGTGCCTATGCCGCCAATCTGTCGGTCGAGGCGCGCTATATGCTGACGCCGAAAACCTCGGTCATGGGCAAGGTGACCTATGGTCGTCTGCTGGGCGATGCCGCAGACAGCCCGATCGTCGAGGACAAGAACCAGCCCTCGATCAGCATCGGTGTCGCACGCCAGCTGAATTTCCGCTTCTGACCCGGCAGGACCGCGCCCGCAGGTTGCGGTCTGGACCCTGACGGGCGACGGTCCTATATATGCGTCAAGCATCTACAGGACTCCACGCATGAGCACCGAGAATTTGCAGGAAGGCGATCCGCTGATCGCGCCCTCCACGACTGAACATCCGCTTTACGACAATGTCGTGGAAGCGTGCCGCACGGTCTATGACCCGGAAATCCCGGTCAACATCTTTGACCTTGGCCTGATCTACACCATCGCCATCGACCCGGAAAACGCCGTGCGCGTGGTCATGACGCTGACCGCGCCGGGCTGCCCCGTCGCAGGCGAGATGCCCGGCTGGGTGGCGGATGCCGTCGAGGCCGTTCCCGGCATCAAGCAGGTCGATGTCGAGATGACCTTTCAGCCGCAATGGGGCATGGACATGATGTCCGAAGAGGCCCGACTGGAGCTTGGGTTCATTTGACCGCACGCGAAGATATGCTGGCCGGGCGGCCCTATGCCCCCGGCGACGGAGAACTGGTCGCCATGCGCAGGACCGCTCAGGGCCTGATGCGCGACTACAATGCCACGATCATCGGCGACAAGACCCGCGCCCGCCTGCTGACGCAGATGCTGGGCACATGGAACGGCACGGTGGTGCGCGTGCCCTTCCATGTCGATTACGGCAAGCACATTCATTTCGGCCCGGATTGCTTTGTCAATTTCGGCTGCTTCTTCATGGATATCTGCGAAATCAGGATCGGCGCGCGTTGCCAGTTCGGCACCGGCGTGCAGCTTCTGACCGAGGATCGCCCGCGCGATGCCAAGGAACGCGCGGCAGGCGTCGAATGGGGCAAGCCCATCACCATCGGCGATGATGTATGGGTCGGCGGCGGCGCGATCATTCTGCCCGGCGTGACCGTCGGCGATGGCGCGATCATCGGCGCGGGGGCCATCGTCACGCGCGACGTGCCCGCAGGGGCCACGGTCGTCGGCAACCCCGCCCGCCCGATGCCAGCCAAAGGCTAACGCAGGATCCTGTGCCCGCTTGCGCCGATATGGTGCAGCGCGCCCTGTGTCATCTGGATCTGGTCCATCTGCGCGGCGGAACGTTTGGTCGCGACGGCAATCAGCATGCGCAGCGTCATGCCATGCGTCACGATGATCGCCGGGCCGCGCAGATCGGTCAGGAAATCGCGCACCCGCGCCTCCAGCGCCGCGAACCCCTCGCCCTTGGGGGCGCGGTCATACCATGCGATGCCGCCATCGGCGAAAAGCTGTGGGTGATCCGCGCGCAGCATGGCCTCGGTCGCGCCGGTGAAATCGCCGATATCGATCTCGTGCAGGCGGGCGTCCTGAAGAAAGGGCCTCGGCCCAAAGACGATGCGCGCCGTTGCCACCGCCCGCCCCGCCGGACTGCTGAACCGCGCCATCTGCGCAGGCAACCGGGCGACCAGTTCGGCCTGCCGCGTGGCTTGCGCATGGCCCAGATCGGTCAGGGCCGAATCCAGCCTGCCCTGCAGCCGCCCCAGCCGGTTCCATTCGGTCTGGCCGTGACGCAGCAGGTAAAGGTCCGGCAGGTTCAGACCCATTTCGCCAGCGGCGGCAGGCTCATCAGCACGGCCTCGGCGTCATGGCCGGTCGCCAGACCGAATTTGGTGCCCCGGTCATAGACGAGGTTGTATTCCGCATAGAGCCCGCGATGGATCAACTGCGCCTCGCGGTCGGCATCGGTCCATGGCTGGTCCATGCGGCGACGGGCCAGGGGCAGGAAGGCGGGCAGAAACGCCTCGCCCACGGCATGGGTAAAGGCGAAATCGGCCTGCCAGTCGCCGGTGTTCAGATCGTCATAGAAGATCCCGCCGACGCCCCGCGCGCGGCCGCGATGCGGGATAAAGAAATACTCATCCGCCCAGGCCTTGAAGCGGTCATAGTAATCAGGGCCGTGCGGATCGCAGGCCAGCCGCAGCGTATCGTGGAAATGTTGCGTATCTTCAGGCAGTTCAAGGCAAGGGTTCAGGTCGGTTCCACCGCCGAACCACCAGGCGCCGGGCGTCCAGAACATCCTTGTGTTCATATGCACCGCCGGGGCATAGGGGTTGCGCATATGCGCCACCAGACTGATCCCCGAGGCCCAGAACCGCGGATCATCCCCGATCCCCGGCACGCCCCGCGCGGCCATCGCCTGCTGCGCGGCCAGCCCCAGCGTGCCATGCACCGCGGACCAGTTCACGCCGACCTTTTCAAAGACGCGCCCGCCGCGCATCACCGACATCAGCCCGCCGCCGCCATCTTCGCCGCGCTGGGTCGGCTTCACCTCGAACCGTCCGGCGGGCAGATCGCGGGGGCCGTCATCCTCCAGCGCCTCGAATGCCGCAACGATGCGGTCGCGCAACGTCCTGAACCACGCCGCAGCCTGTTCACGTTCCGCCTGCATCTGCATGTCACCCGTCATAATCCCCATCATGCTCCCCGGCCCTTTTCGTGATTTGCCCGCCGCTTGTGCCGGACATATGCTTGCCTGAAACAACTAGAGATCCGCACCATGCCCCGCAACATCCTGATCGGACTTCTGCCTGTGCTTATTGTCGCAGCCTGCGGCACCCCGCAGGAGCGTTGCATCAGCCGCAACACCAGTGAATACCGCACCGTCGCAAGGCTTCTGGCCGAGGTCGAGGGCAATCTGGCGCGCGGATATGCGTGGGAAGAACGCCAGATCACCCGCACCGAATGGGATGACTGCCCCTATGTCGTGCGCGGCAAGGATGGTGAGCGGCGGGTGCTGTATCGGTCCTGCCTGCGCGATGTCGTGGACACCGAACGGTATCGCGTGCCGATCGACCCCGCGGCCGAAACCCGCAAACGCGACAACCTCGAGGCCCGCAAGACGGCGCTGTCACGCCCTGCGGCGCGCGCGGTCGATGCCTGCAAGGCCGCCTATCCCGAGGATGCCGCTCAAGGCTAAAACGCCGCCGGAGCCACGGCATCGCCCAGACTGCGCCCGCCATCGACGCGCAGGATCTGGCCGGTCACAAAGGCTGCGCCGTCGCTGGCCAGATATTGCACCGTCGCACCCAGCTCATCCGCCCCGGCGATGCGCCCCAAGGGCGTCGCCGACACCAGCTTGTCGCGCAATTGCGGATCCTCGCGCAGGCTCATCTGCAACTGGTTCGACATGATCGAGCCGAAGGCCACACCATTCACCCGGATGCGCCGGGGGGCCAGCGCCATGGCCAGCGACCGCGTGGCCTGCGCCTGCGCCGCGCTGGCGATGGAATAGGCCAGCATCTGCGGCTGCGGCCGGTCAGCGGCCAGCGAGGTCAGATTGACGATGGCGCCGTTCTGCAGCGCTTCGTTTTCAGGATCGGCCTCGGCCTGGGCCACCATGCGTCTGGCGACCATCTGCGACAGTTTCAGCCCCGAGATCATGTTCTCGCGCAGCATGTCGCCCAGCAATTCATCATTGACCGCCAGCGGGTCGCAGAACTGCACCATGCGATGCGCATTTACCAGAATGTCGATGCGGTCGAAGGCGTCGATCGTGGCCGAGACCAGATTGGCCAGCGTCAACTTCTGCCCCAGATCGCCCGCGAAGGCACGCACCGGCCCCTCGGTCCAGGCGGCACTGCCCAGTTCGGCCTCAAGCGCGGCTTCGTCGCTATCGGCAAAGACGACATGGGCGCCGGCCTCTTCCAGATGGCGGGCGATGGCCAGACCGATGCCTTTTGCGGCCCCCGTCACGATGGCGCTGCGGCCCTGCACGGAAAAGCTCATCTGCGGCGTCCTTTCGCAGCACCCGGCCGGGCAGCATTCCTGCGCGCGCCGGTCGCCGTCAGGATCTTGAAGCGGTTGTCGCCCCCCAGTTCCGATACATCTCCAAAATGGTCGCGCAGCACGGCCTCATAGGGTAGATGCCGGTTCGCAACCATCCACAGCCGCCCTGCCCCGGTCAAAAGACCGGCGGCGGCGCGGATGAAGGCCGCGCCCAGCTTGGGATCTGCGGTGCGGCCCTGATGGAATGGCGGGTTCATGATGACGCCGTTCACCGGCTCGGGCAGGCGGAAATCACGGGCATCGGCCCAATGGAACTGGGCGCGCGGATCGGTCACGTTGCGGCGCGCGCAGTCCAGCGCCAAGGCGTCGGCCTCGACCAGATGCAGCGTGCCGATGCCGGGATGTTTCAGGACCTCGGCCGACAGCCAGCCCCAGCCCGCGCCCAGATCGACCATGCGCGAGGGCAGCTTTTCCGGCAGATGCTGCAGCAGCGCGACCGAGCCGGGATCGGGACCATCGGCGGAAAACACGCCCGGCCGCGTCACGAAGCCGGGTGCCGCCTGAATTTCGCGGTCGGCCCAGTCGGCGGGCAGCCAGCCGGGCGCGCCGACGGTGACGCGGAAGATCTTGCCATGCGCGCGCGACTGCGGCTCATCGACCGTGGCCAGCCCGCGCATTTCCTTCAGGATCGCATCGACGCCATCGGTCTTTTGCCCGTCGATCCAAAGCGCCGCGCCCGAGGGCAGACGTGACGCGGCATCGGAGATGCGGGCATGGGCCTCGGCCTTGGCACGCGGCAGAAACACCAGCGCATGATCGAAATCGCCCGTGGCAGCGGTCGCGACATCAAAGCCGCGCGCCTTTAGCGCCGCGAATTCGGGATAATGCCGCTGCACGATCTGCATCTGCGCGGCGTCGAAATGGGACAAATCGCTGTCGGCATCTGCGCCCAGCACCAGCAAACGGCCAGCGGGCGGCGTATCGCCGAAAACGAGTTCCAGACGGGAACCAGCCAATTTTTTACTCTTTTTCCAGGGTGCATTGCAGCGGATGCTGCTGGCGGCGTGCAAGTTCCATCACCTGCGCCACCTTCGTTTCCGCAATCTCATGCGAGAAGACGCCGACCACGGCCACGCCTTTGCGGTGAACCGTCAGCATGATCTCGATCGCCTGCGCATGGGTCATCTTGAACAGGCGCTCAAGCACATGCACGACGAATTCCATCGGCGTGAAATCGTCGTTCAGCAGCAAGACCTTGTAAAGCGGCGGACGCTGGGTGCGCGGCTTGGTCTTGACCGCCAGATCGACATCCTCGCGATCATCGGGATTGGTCATATGCGGATCTGTCACGAGGCCTGCGGCGAATGGTTGCGATGGCAAGAATATAGGACTTTTCCATCGGGATGTAAGCCCTGCTTGCCACGCCGGATCGCGACCCAGCACAACCAATACGAGAAATAGGCGAAAATGCGGCAAAGTTAAGGTTTCCGTGTCGCCTGAGCCGTGATATTGTCGGTTTATTAACGAAGGGTCCGCATATTGAACGGATCCTCTGAGGCAGAAGAGACCGGGACAGTGAGCAGAATCACCAAAAACGTCCGACTCGGACTGATGATCCTATTTGCATGGGCGATCCCCATGTCCGTCGCCGCGGCACCTTTCGCGGCTTATGTCATGGACGCGCGCACCGGCAACGAGATCTATTCGCAGAACGCGAATACTCGGCTGCATCCGGCCTCGCTGACCAAGATGATGACGCTTTACATGGCCTTCAACGCCATTGAACGCGGTCAGGTCCGGCTGGACAGCAAGTTTCTGGTCTCCAGCCATGCCGCAGCGCAGCCGCCATCGCGGTTGGGCCTGCGTGCGGGCCAGCGGATCGAGCTGCGTTATCTGATCCGTGCCGCCGCCGTGAAATCGGCCAATGACGCGGCCACCGCCATCGGGGAAAACATCGCCGGATCGGAACAGAAATTCGCGGCCCAGATGACCGCGATGGCCAAGGCGCTGGGAATGAACAATACCCAGTTCCGCAACGCGAATGGCCTGACCGCCGAAGGCCATTATTCGACAGCGCATGACATGTCGGTGCTGGGTCGCCGGCTGTTCTATGATTATCCGCAATATTACAACATCTTCTCGCGTCGCTCGGCGGATGCGGGGATTGCCACGGTCTCCAGCACCAACAAGCGGTTTTTGGACAGCTATGAAGGCGCGGACGGCATCAAGACCGGCTATACCCGTGCGGCGGGCTTCAACCTGACCGCCTCGGCCAAGCGCGGCTCCAAGCGGATCATCGCAACCGTTCTGGGTGGCAACTCGACTGCGCACAGAAACGCCGTCATGGCGCAGCTTCTGGATGCAGGCTTCGGAAAGGCCCCCACCCGTGCGCGAGAGGTCAAGCCCGCGCCGCCCGAGCTGATCGTCGCCGAACCCCGCAAGGTCGTGCGCCGCGCAGATCAGGTCGCGCGGGTGCAGCCCTCGGCGCCGGCGCAGGCGCAAGCCCAGGCCCAGGCGCAGGCGGGATCGACCGTGCAGCTTTCGGCCTCGGATCGTCCGGTGGCGCGGGCCTCGACCGCAGGCGTCGTGACGCCCGCCGCGATTTCGGCAGCGGTCTCGCGGGCACAGGCCGCGGTGCGGGACGGCGAAACGCTGGCCGCATCCTCGCGTCCCATCCGCAAACCGGGCGCGACGGTCACGGCTTCGACCAAGGGCAGCGAGGATCTGCTGGCCACCGCGCGTCCCACCAGCCGCCCCGAAGGCGATGTGGCCGGGGCCGATGCGCTGCTGGAATCGGATCGCCCGACGCCCGCCCCGCGCAGCGACGATGCGGCCAGCCCGCAGCCGCAGGCATCGCTTTTCATGCTGCAGGCCCCCGCGCCTCAGGCACAGGACGCCCAGCCCGCACCGCGCATGGCGCTGACTGAGGCCCCCGCCCCTGCTCCGCGTCAGGATGCGATCATCCTGACTTCGCTGGATCCTGTTGATCCGGCCGATACGGCGGCCACGCATGTCGTCAGCCGCAATGGCGGGGCGCGTGGCTATGGCATTTCGCTGGGCCTTTATACCTCGCAGGTCGCGGCGCAGAATGCGCTGCTGAAGGCCGAATTGCAGGAAAGCGGCGCGCTTGGCGCGGCCTCGGGCAGCGTCGCCAATACCCGCCGCGGCTTCGAGCCGGGCTTTACGGGCATGTCGCGCGAAACCGCCGAACTGGCCTGCGGTCGCCTTGGCGCCCGCCAGCAGGACTGCACCGTCGTCGGCCCCTAGGCCCTGCGACAACTGACCCCATTGCGCCGCCCGGAGATTCCGGGCGGTGTTCTTTTGGGCGGTGGCCAAGTCAAACAGCAGCCATAGCCCACGCATTCGGGCCTGCGCCGCATGTCGAAACCGCAAGCCGCAGCAATGCGTTGAACGTGAAGCCGGTGCCTTGGGGGGCGGCGACGCATCCCGGACCGGCACGGAAACCGTCCGGCGCGCGCGCCGCCAGAGGAGACACCATGGGCTACAAGTCGATCCTGACCGTTCTGACCCGCAGCCAGACCACATTGCTGGATTCCGCCATCGCCATGACCCGACGTCAGGATGCGCATCTGGACGTGTTCTGTCTGGGCGTGGATCACACGCAAAGCGGCTATTACTATGCCGGTGCGTCGGCCTATGTCTTTCAGGAATCCATCGACAAGGCCATGACCGATGCCAGCGCGCTTGAGGCCGAGGTCCGCGCGCATCTTGCCGCGCAGGATATCCGCTGGTCGGTCGACTCGGCCGTGGCCCAGGTCGGGGGCCTGTCCACGCTGGTCGGGATGCGCGCGCGCTATGCCGATCTGGTGGTGCTGAACCTGCCCTATGCGCAGGACGCGACGCCGGATGCCGAGGCTGTCACCGAAGCCGCGCTGTTCGAAGGCACCGCGCCGGTGCTGATCGTGCCGCAGACGCTCGACAAGCCCTGCGGCAAAAAGATCCTGATCGCATGGGACCAATCCAATGAGGCGCTGAATGCCGTGCGCCGTGCCATGCCGCTGCTGCAGGCCGCCGATGCGGTCGAGATCACGGTCGTCGACCCCTCACCCAGCAATCCCGAACGCGCCGAGCCGGGTGCCGCCCTGTGCCAGATGCTGGTCCGTCAGGGCATCAAGGCCGAAATCGCCGTGCTGGCCCGCACCCTGCCGCAGATCAGCGACATCCTGTCCCGTCGCGTGATCGAGATCGGCGCCGATATGGTGGTGATGGGCGCCTATGGCCATTCGCGCTTTCGGCAGGCGTTTCTGGGCGGCGCCACCCGCAACATGCTGCAAAAGGCGGAAGTGCCCATCCTGATGGCGCATTGACCCGCAGGGCCGGGGCGCTAATGCGCCTCGGCCCAGCTTGCGCCCGTGCCTGCGTCAACGACCAGCGGCACGTCCAGCTGCACGGCGGGTGCGGCCGCGCCTTCCATGACCTTGCGGGCCTCGGCGATCAGCGTGTCGACCGCGCCCTCCTCGACCTCGAAGACCAGTTCATCATGCACCTGCAACAGCATCTTTGCGGGCAGGTCGGCGATGGCGGCGGGCATCCGGATCATCGCCCGGCGGATGATGTCGGCAGCCGCCCCCTGAATCGGCGCGTTGATCGCGGCGCGGCGCGCACCGCCTGCCGCCGGGCCGCTTTGGTTGATGCCCGGCGTCATGATCCGCCGCCCGAACAGCGTGCGGACATAGCCGTCCTGCTTGGCCTCGGCCACGGTGCGGTCCATATAGGCGCGGATTTCCGGGAAACGCTCGAAATAGGTGTCGATGAACGCCTGCGCCTCGGCCCGCGGAATGCGCAAATTGCGCGCCAGCCCAAAGCCCGAGATGCCATAGATCACCCCGAAATTGATCGCCTTGGCGCGGCGGCGGATCATCGGATCCATCCCCTCGATCGGCACGCCGAACATCTGGCTGGCGGTCATCGCATGAATGTCGATGCCGTCGCGGAACGCCTGTTTCAATGCCGGGATCTGCGCAACATGCGCCAGAATCCGCAGCTCGATCTGGCTATAGTCCAGACTGACCAGCCGCATCCTCGGCCCCGCGACAAAGGCCTGCCGGATGCGCCGCCCCTCCTCGGTCCGAACCGGGATGTTCTGCAGGTTCGGATCGGTCGAGGCCAGACGCCCGGTCTGCGCGCCGGTGATCGAATAGCTGGTATGAACGCGCCCGGTCTCGGGGTTCACATGCTGCGGCAGCGCGTCGGTATAGGTCGATTTCAGCTTGGAAATCGCCCGCCAGTCCAGAACCCGGGCGGGCAGATCATGCCCCTCGGCGGCCAGATCCTCCAGCACATCGGCGCTGGTCGAAAACGCCCCGGTCTTGCCCTGCTTGCCACCCTGCAGGCCCATGCGCTCGAACAGGATCTCGCCCAGCTGCTTGGGACTGCCGACATTGAAGGGCCCGCCGGCCAGTTCGTGGATCTCGGCCTCCAGCGCGGCCATCTTCTGGGCGAAGGCGCTGGACATGCGCTTGAGGTGATCGGCGTCGATGCGGATGCCCGTCATCTCCATATCGGCCAGCACCGCAACCATCGGCCGTTCCAGCAGCTGATAGGCGGTCATCACACGGTTTTTCGGCAGCAGCGGGCGGAAATGATGCCACAGCCGCCATGTCACTTCGGCATCCTCGGCGGCATATTCCCCGGCCTTGGCGATCGGCACCTCGGCAAAGCCGATCTGCGACTTGCCCGAGCCGATCAGGTCCTTGATCGGAATACAGCGATGGCCCAGATAGCGGTCGGCAAGCTCATCCATTCCGTGATTGTGATCGCCCGCATTCAGGGCATAGGACATCAGCATCGTATCCTCGACCGGCGCCATGCGGATGCCGTGCCGGGCAAGGATCTTCCAGTCATACTTGATGTTCTGGCCGATCTTCAGTGTGGCCGCATCCTCCAGCACCGGCTTCAGCAGCGCCAGCGCACGGGCCATCTCCATCTGCCCGTCCAGCCGCGCGGGCGCACCGAACAGATCGCCCGCCGCCCCTTCGCTGACATGGCCCAGCGGCAGATAGGCTGCCCGCCCCGGCCCCGTGCACAGCGAAACCCCCACCAGATCGGCCTGCATCTCATCCAGCCCGGTGGTCTCGGTATCGATGGCCACCTGGCCCTTCTCGGTGATCTCGGCCAGCCACAGGCTCAGGGCGGCCTCGTCGCGGATGATCTCATAGCCGGACCGGTCGATGGCGGGCAGATCGGCCTTGCTTTCGGCGGCCGCTGCCGCAACCTCGACCGCGGGCGGCGGCTCGGTGCCAAAGCGCTCGGCCACGCGATTGGTCAGGGTGCGGAACTCCATCCGATTCAGAAACTCCAGCAACCCCTCGGGATCGGGATCGCGGACCTCCAGCGTCTCCAGCCCGAAATCCAGCGGCGTGTTGCAGTCCAGCTCGACGAGCCGCTTCGAGATGCGGATCTGCTCGGCATGATCGATCAGCGTCTGGCGGCGCTTGGGCTGCTTGATCTCGCTGGCGCGCGCCAGCAGGGTCTCAAGATCCCCGTATTCCTCAATCAGTTGCGCGGCAGTCTTGATGCCGATTCCCGGCGCGCCGGGGACGTTGTCGACCGAATCCCCGGCCAGCGCCTGCACGTCGATGACCCGCTCGGGGCCGACGCCGAACTTCTCGCGCACCTCGTCGGGGCCTATGGGTTTGCCCTTGATCGGGTCCAGCATCTCGACGCCGCCGCCGACCAGCTGCATCAGATCCTTGTCCGAACTGATGATCGTCACCCGCCCGCCCGCATCGCGCGCCTGACAGGACAGCGCGGCGATAATGTCATCGGCCTCATAGCCCTCGGTCTCGATACAGGCGATGTTGAAGGCCCGCGTCGCCTCGCGCGTCAGCGGAAATTGCGGTCGCAGATCTTCGGGCGGCTCAGGGCGGTTCGCCTTGTAAAGCGGATAGATCTCATTGCGGAACGTCTTCGAGGAATGGTCGAAAATCACCGCTGCATGGGTCGGCGCATCGCTGCCCGTGCCGTCCTGAATGTATTTCCACAACATGTTGCAGAACCCGGCCACCGCCCCGATCGGCACCCCGTCCGACCGCCGCGTCAGGGGAGGCAGCGCATGATAGGCGCGAAAGATGAACGCCGAGCCGTCGATCAGATGCAGATGGTGCCCCTTGCCGAATGCCTCACCCATGCCTGTCGCTCCTTGCTGCAATGATCAGGCCCCCTTCTGGCACGATGGCAGCCGGGGGCCAAGCCTGACACATGGGCGGGCCATCCGCGTCCTTGTTTTCCAAATACCCCCGCCGGAGGCGTCAGGACCGCGCCGAAAGCGCCCCCCGACCCTGCCGCGCGGCCGGTTCAGTGATCGTCATGCGCGTGATCGCGGTCGATCACGAAACGCTTGTCGCAATAGCCGCAATCCACCTCGCCCGTGGTCTGCGGGATCGCCAGCCAGACGCGCGGATGTCCCAGCCCACGGCTCTCATCGCCATCGCACGCCACCTTCCACGAGGTGACGACCTGAATCTCGGGGGCCGGAAGGGTCATGGCAGTTCCTTGAGCTTTGACGACAAACGCGGTTAAACCGGACCCGATCATAATGACAGCCGAGGCGCTATGCCAGCCCCCCAAGACACCGCAGACGCCATCCTGATCCAGGGCCTGACCAAGACCTATGCCGCCGCCGGGACCAACCCGGCCAAGACGGCGCTCAAGGGACTGGATCTCTCGATCGCGGCAGGCTCGATCTTCGGGCTTCTGGGTCCGAACGGCGCGGGCAAGTCGACGACGATCAACATTCTGGCCGGGCTGGTGCGCAAGACGGCGGGCAAGGTTACGATCTGGGGCTTCGATCAGGACGTGAACCCGCGCCAGTCCCGCGCGGCCATCGGCGTCATGCCGCAGGAACTCAATATCGACCCGTTCCTGTCCCCCCGTGCCAGCCTTGAGGTGCAGGCCGGGCTTTACGGCGTGCCCAAGGCCGAACGCTGGACGGATGAGCTGCTGGAGCTGGTGGGCCTGACTGAACAGGCGGGCAGCTATTCCCGGCATCTGTCGGGTGGCATGAAGCGGCGGCTGCTGCTGGCCAAGGCCCTGGTGCATCGCCCGCAGATCCTTGTGCTGGACGAACCGACGGCGGGCGTCGACATCCAGCTGCGCGACATGCTGTGGCGCAATGTGCGCAAGCTGAACGAACAGGGCATGACCATCATCCTGACCACGCATTATCTGGAAGAGGCCGAACAGATGTGCGACCGCATCGCCATCATCGACCGCGGCCAACTGGTGCTGTGCGACGATACCAGCGCCATTCTGGGCCGAGCCGATTCCAAATCGCTGATCGTCGATACCGGACCCAGCCGCGCCATTCCCGCCCTGCCCGACGGCCTGCGCGCCGAACGTCGCGCCGATGGCCGACTGGCCATCAGCTATGCCCCCTCACGGATCACCGCCGACGGGCTGATCGACCTGCTGCGCGAGGCCGACCTGCCGATCCGCGATATCGCCGTCGAGGTGCCGGATCTGGAAGATGTCTTCGTCCAGTTGACCTCGCGGCGCTAGGCCGGTTCAGAGAGGTTCGTTCAGCTCGGGCCCGGTCAGGCCGGGTCCAGCATCCGGCCCAGATCGCGGCCACCCAGAATGTGCAGATGGTAATGCGGCACTTCCTGCACGCCATGCAGCCCGGCATTGGTGATGGCGCGGAAACCCTGCCCCACATCCAGACCCACGCCCAGATCGCGCGTCAGCCGCGCCACGACGCGGGTGAAATCCACGATCTCGGCATCCGAGGCGTTCTGCGCGAAATCGTCATAGCTGACATAGGCGCCCTTGGGGATCACCAGCACATGCACCGGGGCCTGCGGGCGGATATCCTCGAAGGCCAGCGTATGGTCGGTTTCCAGCACGGTCTTGTTGGGGATCTCGCCGCGCAGGATGCGGGCAAAGATGTTCTGGTCGTCATAGGCGGGCATATGCCTCTCCGTCAGTCGCTGAACAGGTGGTCGGTGGTGGCGATGTCATGCGCGGTCTCGGGCATCACGTCCAGAAATTTCGCAAGCTGCACGGCGTTGTCATCCGGGCTGCGCCACGGCGCGACCGAGTGGAAATTGGTGAAATCCACATCGCGCAGGCGCTCGGCCTCGTGTTCCAGATCGGCGCGCACCGTGGGGATCAGCCGCTCGATGACGCCGGGCGGCGTCTCGGGTCCGGCAAGGCCCACGCGCCCGATATGGCCGCGGACGTAATCCTCATCGAAATGCGAATCGATCAGGAGGATCCGGGTGTCGGCCTTGTCCGCCATCAGATCCTGGATCAGATGCAGCGCCGAGGGATCAAGGCAGATCACCAGCCGGTTCGATTCGAATTGCTCGAACAGCAGCTTGATCAGCGCGCGGCGGTGGCGCTGGCGTTTCTCGACCGTGGTTTCGACGCCGCCCAGATCGGGCAGATGCGCATCGCTTTCGTTGAACAGGTAATCCACCGCCGGAATGTCGGTATGGCTGCGGATCGCATGGGTCAGCCGCTTGGCGACATGCCATTTCTTGCCGACGATCAGACACAGCGAGTTTTCGCGCCCCAGACTGCCATCTGTTTCCCAGAAGCGCGGCGCGAAACGCCGGCCGATCCGGCCCCGGCCCGTCAGGAACTTGAACAGCCCCGTCGCCTCGTTCGAGATCGGGAAATGCACGCCGGTCGCCGCCCAAAGCGCACCCAGCCGCTCGCGCAGCCGGATCGCTTCGGGCGAGATCTTGCGGGCGAACAGATAATTCTGCCCGATCAGCAGATCGTATTGATCGTTGTGAAAGACCACCGGCATCCCGTAATCGGTAAAGACCAGATAGGTCAGCGTGCGGGCGCGGATTTCCTTGCGCGGCACGACATGGGGCACGATGGTCTGGAAGAATGTCTCATCCGGGATCCATGTCGTCGCGAAGAACCGCATCACATCGGGGCGCGAATCGCAGAACTCCAGCACCCGCTCGACCGACTGGCGGCGCAGACACCACCATTGCGACCCGATCTGCACCTGAATATCGGCCGGGATCTGCCGCGTGATCTTGAACCGCTTCTGGAATGCATAGCTGGCATAGAACAGCTTGGACTGCGTGCGTTCGTTGAACCAGTGGCGATAGATCAGCCGCTCTTCCTTGAAGCCGGTCTTGATCCAGTCCGATTCAAGGAAATCGAAATTCTCGATGTAGTCGCAGTCTTCGGCGTCCAGAAAGGCATGGGCGTATTCGGCCGACTTGATCGGCATGCAGTCGCCCGACAGCATATAGAAATGCGTCGCCAGCGGAAACGAATCAACCGCAACGCGAACCGCCTCCAATGTGGCCCCGACCAGCGACCATTCGCCCCAGCCGCATTTCCACCGCTTTGCCGCGAAGGCGACGCTGGGATCATCGGCTAGGGCGCTGCGGATCGCCTCGAAATCCTTGGGATTCGCGCGGCCGTCGAAATGGATGGCGACGTAATCGCCCGATGCGGTCAGCCTTTTGGCCTGAGCAATGACGCCCTTGGGGTCCTTGTGGCAGAGCAGAATGAAGGCAATCCGGGCCATTATGTAATCAATCCGTAATCAAGAGCTGCCATGTCGTTCTACACGCGGTTGAATCTCTTTCGGCGATTTGCTTTCTGTCTCTAACGATTTTGGCGATGGCGACAACCCGGCCCTAGCCCAGAACAAGGAATGATAGAATGGGATTTCCCGGAACCTGGATGACGGAAAGCGAAAGCATGGTCTATCGCGTCGTTCCGAAATGCGCCTGCTCATCCATTGGTCAGATCATGTTTTTTTCCGATCATGGCCGGTATTTCGACGGCGACATCCATGATTCCACCAGCGGTCTGCACAAGTGGAGCCAGGAGGCCAGCCAGCGCCCGATCGAGGAAAGCGTCAAGGCGCACAAGTCGCTGACCTTCACCTGCGTGCGCAACCCCTACGGGCGCATCCTGTCGTCGTTCTTCGACAAGATCGCGGGCATCCAGCGCAACGGCAAGCGCTACCGGGGCAATCTGGTGCCGCAGCTGATCCAGCGTTACGGCATCGACGTGGGCAGCCCCGAAAACAATTTCGACTTCGACCAGATCGCCAGCTTCCGTCGATTCCTGCTGTTTGCGCGCGACACCATCCGCTGGCGCCGCCCGATGGAGCCGGACATTCACTGGTCCTCGATGGCCGGTCACATCTCGACCTTCATCGTCAATGGCGGGCGTTACGATCAGATCTTCTTTACCGAGAAGTTCAACGACGGGATGCAGAAGGCGCTGGACGCCGCACCGACCCGGGTCAAGCTGGACGTGAACGACGTGCCCAAATTCAACGAATCCGAAGGTCACGGCCCCAAGCGCGCCCATAAGATCAGCGAATATTTCGACGATCTGTCGCGCCATCTGGTCTGGGAAATCTACAAGAAGGATTTCCAGCTGTTCAAATACGATTTCGACAATCCCGACAACAAGATGCCCAAATCCGAGGTGGACCTGAACGAGGTTCACGCCAAGCTGGGCCGCTGACAGCCCCCTGCCCGCCATGACAATCGCGTCACGGCGGGCAAGGCGCGAAGATTTCCCTTGCGAAATACGAAAACAACGCTATTTTCGCGCGTTCATCAGACCGGCGGGGGAAGTCCCGGACCGACGCCCCCGTATGCGCAACTAAACCGTTTCGCGACTTGCGGCTGACGCTCCATTGTCCTATGCCCCGCCCCAGACCCGATATTCAGAATCCGGGGCCGTCTTTGGATCGCCCCCCTAACCTTGAGGTTGTGACATGGCCGTCCCTCAGAACCGAGTTACCCGCTCCCGCCGCAACATGCGTCGTTCGCATGATGCACTGGTTGCCGGCAACCCGAACGAATGCACCAACTGCGGCGAACTGAAGCGCCCGCACCACGTCTGCCCGTCCTGCGGCCACTATGGTGACCGTGAAGTGGTCGCGCAGGCGAATGAAGTCGACCTGGACGACGACGCGGCCTAAGCGGACCGACCGCGGACATGACTTTGGCGGAAAGCAAAACCAACGCGCCTGCCCCGGAAAACAAGGGCGGCGTGGTGATATCTGTTGACGCCATGGGCGGAGACCGGGGCCCTGCCGCGGTCATGGGCGGGATTGCGCAAAGCGCCGAGAAAAATCCCGATATCCGCTTTATCGTCCACGGCCCGAAACCCGAGCTTGAGCGCCTGATCGGGCGCCGCAGCGACCTGCTTGCGCGTTGCGACATCCGCGATGCGCAGGGCGTCGTCTCGATGACCGACAAGCCCAGTCAGGTGCTTCGCAAGGGCGAAGGCACCTCGATGTGGTCTGCCGTCGAATCCGTCCGTCAGGGCGAGGCGACGGTTGCCGTCTCCTGCGGCAATACCGGCGCGCTGATGGCGCTGTCGATGCTGCGCCTGCGCAAGCTGCCGGGCGTGAACCGTCCGGCCATCGCCTGCCTGTGGCCCTCGCGCAATCCGCAGGGCTTCAACGTCATGCTGGATGTGGGCGCCGATATCCGCGCCGATGCCGAAGACCTGCTGGCCTATGCGCTGATGGGGGCATCCTATGCCCGCAACGGTCTGGGCCTGTCCCGCCCCCGCGTGGGCTTGCTGAATGTCGGCACCGAAGAACACAAGGGCCGCGCCGAGCTGAAACAGGCGCATGAGCTGATCGCCGGGATGTCCGAGGCGGGCAGCTTTGACTATATCGGCTTTGTCGAAGGCAGCGATCTGCCCTCGGACCGGGTGGATGTGATCGTCACCGACGGCTTTACCGGCAATGTCGCGCTGAAGACCGGCGAAGGCACCGCAAAGCTGGTGGGCGATTTCCTGAAGGAAGCCTTCGGCAATTCCGTCATGTCGAAATTCGCGGCGCTTCTGGCGATGACCTCGCTGAAGCGGCTGCAAAAGCGCATCGACCCGCGCCGCGTCAATGGCGGGGTGTTTCTGGGTCTGAACGGCACGGTCGTGAAGTCGCATGGCTCGGCCGATGCGACCGGCGTGTCGGCCGCGCTGAAACTGGCCTTCCAGCTGGCGCAGTCCGGCTTTCACGACCGTCTGGCCGCGCGGATCGCGCAATCCTTGGCCGCCGAGGCCGCCACGACCACCGAACACAAGGGGATGTCCTGATGCGGCGCGCAATTGTCCGAGGCACCGGCCATTACCTGCCCGAACGCGTGGTGGAAAACAGCTGGTTCGAGGACAAGCTGGACACCACCGACGCCTGGATCCGGTCGCGCACCGGGATCGAGCGTCGCCATTTCGCCGCTGACGATCAGGGCACCAGCGATCTGGGCATCGCCGCCGCCAAGGCCGCGCTGGCGAATGCCGGGCTGCAGGCCGATGATATCGACGCGGTGATCGTCGCGACCTCGACCCCCGACTATACCTTCCCCTCGGTCGCAACCATGGTTCAGGCCGGTCTGGGCATGACGCGCGGCTTTGCCTTCGATGTGCAGGCAGTCTGCGCGGGCTTCATCTTTGCGCTGTCGAATGCCGATGCGATGATCCGGTCGGGTCAGGCGGACCGGATGCTGGTGATCGGTGCCGAGACCTTTACCCGCATCATGGACTGGACCGACCGTGGCACCTGCGTGCTGTTCGGCGACGGCGCGGGCGCGCTGGTGCTGGAAGCCGCCGAAGGCGCGGGCACGGCAGAAGATCGCGGCATTCTTGCCACCGACCTGAACAGCGACGGCAAATATCGTGACCTGCTTTATGTCGATGGCGGCGTTGCCACCACCGGCACGGCGGGGCATCTGCGGATGCAGGGCAATCTGGTCTTTCGCCATGCCGTCGAAAAGCTGGCCGCGACCGCGCATCGCGCGCTGGAAAAAGCCGGCATCCCCGAAGATGGCGTCGACTGGCTGGTGCCGCATCAGGCCAATCTGCGCATCATCGAGGCGACTGCCAAGCGCATGAACCTGCCGCTGGAAAAGGTCGTGCTGACGGTTGCCGATCACGGCAATACCTCGGCCGCCTCGATCCCGCTGGCACTGTCGGTCGCCAATTCCGAAGGCCGTTTCCAGCCCGGCCAGATCGTCGTGGCCGAGGCCATCGGCGGCGGGCTGGCTTGGGGGTCGGTGGTGCTGCGCTGGTAATCAGCGCAGCTGCGAATCCTTCGAGGCGCGGCGGTTGATCCCGCCTGCCGGTTTGAAGGCGCGGTCCCGCCCCGACTGGCAATGGACGCAAAGCTGCACACCGGGAATTGCGGCGCGGCGCGCCTCGGGGATCGGCTCATCGCATTCGGCGCAGAATTCGGCGCTGGCGACAGCCCCACGCCCGGCATTGCGCGCCCGCATCCGCGCAATCGCCTCTTGTGTCGAGATGTCGATCTGTTCGTTCACCGCGTCATCGCGCGCCCAGCCGCCAGCCATGTCATCCCCGCCCTGCAAAACAGAAAAGATAGGTCGCTTTTTGCGGCAGTCAAATACCCGGACGTCCCGCAGATTGCAGATCTTCGCAACTTCGCTGTAAAATCCGTCTGTTGCGGAACCTGAAACGGGCGCAGGTTGTTGACACAATGCGACAAAAAAATCATCCTTGAGCCAATAGAGAGGTTTCCAGATGAGCGACTCCACCCTGACCCGTATGGATCTGGCAGAGGCCGTGTTCCGCGAGGTTGGCTTGTCGCGGCATGAATCCGCGCAACTGGTCGAAAGCGTGCTTGGCCATATTTCGGACGCGCTGGTGCGTGGCGAACAGGTCAAAATTTCGTCCTTCGGCACGTTTTCGGTGCGCGACAAGAACGAACGCATCGGTCGCAATCCCAAGACGGGTGAGGAAGTGCCGATCACGCCCCGCCGCGTGCTGTCCTTCCGCCCCTCGCATCTGATGAAGGATCGCGTGGCCGCCGGAAACGACGCCGATAGCTGATGGACAAGTCGCCCGACGCCTTCCGCTCCATCGGTGAAGTGTCGCGCCTGGTGGGCGTCGCGCCGCATGTTCTGCGTTACTGGGAAACGCAGTTCACCCAGTTGTCTCCGGTCAAGCGCAGCGACGGCCGCCGCTATTACCGCCCCGAGGATGTCCGGCTGATCGCCGGGCTGTGTCAGGTCATGCGCGAAGAGGGCATGAGCATTCGCGGCGCCAAGCGGCTGATTGCCGCGGATCGCGGCGCGGGGCTGCGCCAGATCGGCGCGCAGCGACTGGGCGAAACCGCATCCGCGGATGACACTCAACGCCGGGCTCCGGCAGCCGTGCGGCTGGCCCTGCCCGAACCAACAGGATCCGAAACGGCCCAAGACACGGCGCTGGCCGCTGTGCCGCCCCCCGCCCGCGACCGGGTTGACGTGACCCGCGCCACGGCCCGCCGCCGCAAGCCTGCGGCGGATGAGCCTTTGCCGCTGTTCCCCGAAATCGCCCCGCAAACGGCGCCTTGGATCCTGCGCCTGACCCGCCTTGCCGCGATGTTGCGCGCGCATGAGGCCTCGGGCCAGCCGCTGCCCCCCGAATCCGCCGCCCTTCGCGGTGGTTTGTACCGACGCTAGAGCCATGATCCGGCGCGATTTCGCGGCCATGGCTGTCGCGCGTCATAAGATCGACATTATCCCCCGATTTTCCGCCCGCGCCCCCTTGTGCTTCGCGCGCGCTTCGCTCTATATGCGCCTCGTCGGGCCGTGGCGCAGCCTGGTTAGCGCGTCCGTCTGGGGGGCGGAAGGCCGAGAGTTCGAATCTCTCCGGCCCGACCATTCCGAAAACGCCTGTTCCTTTTCAGGGACAGGCGTTTCCCCTTTCTGAAAGATCCCCATGAACGGTGTCCTGCCCGACAACGCCCTGCGGCAACTGATCGAAACCGGGGCCATCCGCGCCGAACAACCGATCCTGCCCGGCCAGATCCAGCCCGCCAGCCTTGACTTGCGCCTAGGCACGACCGCCTGGCGGCTGCGTGCCTCGTTCCTGTGCGGGCGGGGGCGCAAGGTCAGCGAGCGGCTGGCCGATTTCGAGATGCACCGCATGGATCTGTCGAACGGCGCGGTGCTGGAAAAGGGCTGCGTCTATCTGGTGCCCCTGATGGAGCGGCTGACCCTGCCCGCCGGTCTGGATGCCGTGGCCAATGCCAAAAGCTCGACCGGGCGACTGGATCTGCTGACCCGGCTTGTCACGGATGAGGGGACCGAATTCGATCGCCTGCCCGATGGCTATGACGGCCCGATCTATGCCGAGATCTGCCCACGCAGTTTTTCGGTTCTGGTGCGCCCCGGCATGCGGCTGAACCAGCTGCGGCTGCGTCAGGGTCAGGCGGTGCTGTCCGATGACGATCTGCGCGACCTGCATGCCGCCCAGCCGCTGGTGACGGGCGCGGCGCTGATCGACGACGGCTTGGGCTTTTCCGTCGATCTGCGACCCAAAAGCGGCGATCTGGTCGGCTATCGCGCCCGCCCCCATAGCGGGGTGATCGATCTGGACCGCATCGGCGCCTACCGGGCGGCGGATTTCTGGGATGAGCTGCGCACCAGCGATGGCCAGCTGATTCTGGATCCCGGCGCGTTCTATATTCTGGTCAGCCGCGAATCGGTGGCGATCCCGCCCGATTACGCCGCCGAGATGGCGCCCTATCTGGCGATGGTCGGCGAATTCCGTGTGCATTATGCGGGATTTTTCGATCCCGGTTTCGGGCATGGACAGGGCCACGGCGCGCGCGGCGTGCTGGAGGTGCGCTGCCACGAAGCCCCCTTCGCGCTGGAACACGGGCAGGTGGTCGGGCGGCTGATCTATGAGCGGATGGCCCAGCGGCCCGCGCAGCTTTACGGCACGGGCATCGCCTCGAATTATCAGGGTCAGGGCCTGAAACTGGCCAAGCAGTTCGTCTAGCGCAGACGCTTGGTGATGCGCGCGGCCTGACGGGCGCGCTTCACTGCCTGCCGCGTGGCCTTTTCGCGGCTTCTCTGCTGCGCGGTCTGTTTGCCGCCGGTCTGGTTCATCGTCCGGATGGACTTGCTGATCCCCTTGTTCATCAGCCGGTTGCCGAACATGCGGATGAACATATTGATGACTTGGCCGATGCCCATGATCTGTCCTTAATCGTCCTCAAAAAGGTCTTCTGCGGGGGCGGTGATGCCCTCGTCCTCATCGGTCTGGGCCGAGGGGAACAGTCCCGGAATATCTGCTCCGGGCGGGCGGGATTCAAGCAGTCCCGCCGCACGAAGTTCGGCCAGTCCGGGCAGATCGCGCGCACTTTCCAGCGAGAAATGGTCCAGAAAGGTTTCCGTCACCACGAAGGTCACCGGACGGCCCGGCGTCTGCCGTCTGCGGCCCACCCGCACCCATTCCAGTTCGATCAACTGATCCAGCGTGCCGCGATTGACGGCGACGCCGCGGATCTCCTCGATCTCGGCGCGGGTGACGGGCTGGTGATAGGCGATGATTGCCAGCGTCTCGGTCGCGGCGCGCGACAGGCGGCGGCTTTCGACGGTCTGTTCCTGCATCAGAAAGGACAGATCCGCCGCCGTGCGGAACGCCCAGGCATCGCCCACGCGCGCAAGCTGCACCCCCCGCCCGTCATAGCGTCGGCGCAGCGCCTGCAACGCCTCGGGCGCGTCGCAGCCCACGGGCAGCCGCGCCGAGATCTCGCGCAGGCTCATCGGTTCGGCGGCGGCGAACAGCACGGCTTCGACCATGCGCTCCTGCTCGGCCATGGCGGGCGGCGGGAAGCGCTGCGGATCGGTCGGTTCGGTCATTCGGGACGCCTGCTGCGGATGGTAATGGGGGCGAAGGTGTCGGATTGGCGCAATTCCAGCTTGCCCTGCCGCGCCAGTTCCAGCGTCGCGGCAAAGGTCGCCGCCGTGGCCGAACGGCGGCGCCGGGGATCAGCGGCCCAGCCATCGGGCAGGAAATCGGCAAGCTGCGTCCAGTCCCCGGCATAGCCGATCAGGCCGCGCACGCGCTCCAACGCCTGCTCCATGGTAAAGACATCGGTGCGGTCAAAGGCAAAGGGGCGGAATTCGTCGCGGGTGCGCAGCCGGGCATAGGCGCGCATCAGGTCGATCAGCCCGGCCTGCCACGCCACCTGCCGCGACCGCACCACGGTTTCGGGCGCGCCACGCGCAAAGCGCTGATGCCCCAGCCGGTCGCGCCCCATCAGCTGCGCCGAGACCTCGCGCATGGCCTGCAGACGTTCCAGCTGAAAGGCCAGATGCGCGGCCATGTCTTCGGCGCTGGGGCCTTCGGCTTCGGGATCTGGCGGCAACAGCAGCCGCGATTTCAGAAAGGCCAGCCATGCCGCCATGACCAGATAATCCGCCGCCAGTTCGATGCGCAGCGCCCGCGCCTGATCGACAAAGGCCAGATACTGATCGGCCAGCGTCAGGATCGAGACCTGCATCAGATCCACCTTCTGCGTCCGCGACAGGCTGAGCAGCAGATCCAGCGGCCCCTCGAAGCCGGACACATCGACGACCAGCACCTCATCCGCCTGCCGGTCGGCCACGCTTTGCGGCGCAAGGCCCGGCAGTTCGGGCGCATCGTCGGGAACGGGGGTCAGATAGGGAACCTTGGTCATCATCGGGCCATGCGCAGGGATCGGCACAGAATCGGGCATGGCATGGGGCAAGTCAATCGCTCAGGCCAAACACGCGGGCCAAACACTCGGGCCAAACACTCAGGCCAGCGCGCCAAGTTCGCGCAGCTCATCGCGAAGTGCGGCCAGTTGCATCGGCGCGGGGGCAGAGCGCATGGCCAGCGCCCGCTCGGCACGGCGCGCGGCCTGCGGGGTCATGGCACCGGCTGCGGTGACGATCGCCTCCATCTGGGCCGGGGTTTCGTTGCAGGACAAGACCAGATCGCAACCCGCCGCGATGATCGAGGCCGCGCGCTGGGACATGCTGCCCGACAGCGCCTGCATGCCGATATCGTCGGACATCAGCAGCCCGTCAAAGCCGATGGTGTCGCGGATCAGCGCGATCACCGGGGCCGAAGCCGTGGCGGGCGCATCGTCGATCGCGGTAAAGCGGATATGCGCGGTCATCGCCATCGGCAGATCCGCCAGCGCGACGAAGGGCGCGAAATCGCTGGCCAGCAGGTCCTGCAGCGGCGCGTCGACCACGGGCAGATCCTTGTGGCTGTCGACGCGCGCCCGGCCATGGCCCGGCATATGCTTGATGATCGGCAGCACGCCCGAGGCCAGCAGCGCATCCGCCGCCACCCGGCCCAGCCGCGCCACGCTGCCCGCATCCGTGCCAAGGCAGCGGTTGCGCAGAAACGGGTGCGTGTCGTCGCGGGCGATGTCCAGAACCGGCGCACAATCGGCGTCGATGCCCATCTGGCGTAATTCCTGCCCCAGCAGAAGGTGATGCAGCCAGACGGCGCGCTCGCCCCGCGCGGCCACGTCCAGCGGTGCGGCCCAGTCGGTCCAGTGCGGCGCGCGCATGCGCTGCACGCGCCCGCCTTCCTGATCGATCAGGATCGGCGCGTCGCGGCCAAGCGTCTCGCGCAGATCGCCGGTCAGCCGCTGCAGGCGGTCGGGCGTGTCGATATTGCGGCCGAACAGGATGAAGCCCCAGGGATCGGCCGCGCGGAAGAAATCCCGCTCGGCCGGGGTCAGGTCAGGCCCGGCGATGCCGCCAAGGATCGTCGCTCCGGCCACTTACTTCGCCGTGGCCGGGATGCAATCCACGCCGCCCGCGATCAGCGCCGCGCAGAAGCGCCGCGCTTCGTCCTTCGAGGCAAAGCCGCCCGCGCGCAGCCGCCAGAAGGTGCGGCCATTGGTGGCATGTTCCTGCACGACCATGTTCTTGCCCGCGAAGACCGCGCCGAACTTGGCCGCGACGCGGTTCCATTCGCCGCGCGCCAGCTTGTCGCTGTCAAACGCGCCGATCTGCGCCATGGCCGAGCCCGAGGCAGGCTTGGCCGCAGGTTCTGGCGCTGCGGCGGGTGCGTCGGCGACGACCGGCGGACGTTCGGCTGGGGCCGCTGGGGCGGCAGAAGGGGCAGCGGCGGCAGCGGGCGCCGCAGCCGAAGCACGCGCGACACGCTGCGGACGGGCCGCAGGGCGCACGGATTGCGCCACGGCGGGGTTCGCGACCGGATTCGCGACCGGGGCCTGCGCCTCGGCAAGGGCCTGATTGATCGCGGTATCCTGCGTCTGCTGGCCCGACAGATCGGTCAGCGCCTCGTTCACCGGGGCTTCGGGGGCGGCGGGCACATCGCTGATGATCGCGGCCTCGACCGAATCCGGCTCGATGGTGGATTGCGCGGCGGCAGCGGCAGCCGCAGCGGCGGCTTGTTGATCGGTCGTGGCGATGACCGGCGCGATGTCATCCTCGGGCGGCAATTCGACGGCGCGCGACGGCTGCTGCGCCGTGGCCCCCAGAACGCCCATGGCGACATCCTGCGGCTCCAGCCCGGCGGCGGCGGGGGCAATCGCCACCTGATCCACCTGCCCCGGCTGGCTGCCGGCAGCGACCGAATTCACGGCAAGGCCGGTGCGGTCCGACAGCTCTCCGCCGGGATTTTCCGGCGCGGTGCGGGCCTCGCCCTGCACGGCGCGGATCACCGGCACACCGGACACATCGCGCACCACCAGCTTGAAGCCCCAGACCGCCAAAATCACGATCAGCCCGACCGAGACCAGCGCCCCCAGATAATGCGTCAGCCGCGACAACCGCCCCAGCAGCGATACCGGCGCGGGCGGCCCTTCGGCATAAGCCTGATAATGGCTTTCGTCCCAATCGGGATCGTGCATCTGGTCGTGATACGCGCCATCCGGGTCATGGGCATGAGGGAAGTCATGCTCGTGGCGTTGGGGCCGCGCGCCTTGGAACCCGCCCGAGCGGAAATCTACTACTGCCATCTCTGCCTGCCTGCCGGTTTGCCCGGATTTGCTGTCTGCTCGTTACTCTGCTCGACACCGGCAGGGCGCTGTTTTCAGCGCATCTCTTTGGCCGGAGTCACCCCCAAGATACCAAGACCGGCTGAAATGACAACGCCAACGCTGCGCACCAGCGCGATTTTTGCCGAAGTTGCGGCCAAATCACCCTCTTGCACGAAACGCAGCGACAATTCGTCATTGCCGCGGTTCCACAGCGAATGCAGATCCGACGCGATATCATACAGGAAAAACGCGATCCGGTGCGGCTCATTGGCGCGGGCGGCGATTTCCACGGTGCGCGGCCATTCGGCGACCTTGCGCGCCAGTTCCAGTTCTGCCGGGTGATCCAGCAGCGCCAGATCGGCCTTGGCCAAGGCGGCATCCTCGGTCGCGACGCCCAGATCGGCGGCCTTGCGCAGGACCGAGTTCACCCGCGCGCTGGCATATTGCACATACCAGACCGGGTTGTCCTTGGACTGTTCCAGCACCTTGTCGAAATCGAAATCCAGCGCCGCGTCGTTCTTGCGCGTCAGCATGTGGAAACGGGTCACATCGGCCCCCGCCTGTTCCACCACATCGCGCAGCGTGACGAAGGTGCCGGCGCGCTTCGACATCTTGAAGGGCTCGCCGTTCTTGAACAGCTTGACCAGCTGGATCAGCTTCACGTCCAAGGCTACGCGGCCATTCGACAGCGCCTTGACGGCGGCGGTCATGCGCTTGACATAGCCGCCGTGATCGGCGCCGAACACGTCGATCAGCTGGTCGAAGCCCCGGTCGATCTTGTCCCAGTGATAGGCGATGTCGGGCGCGAAATAGGTCCAGGCCCCATCCGATTTCTTCACCGGACGATCCACATCGTCGCCATGGCTGGTCGAGCGGAACAGCGTCTGCTGGCGCGGCTCCCAGTCTTCGGGGGTCTTGCCCTTCGGCGGCTCCAGCACGCCCTCATAGATCAGGTCCATGCTGCGCAGCCGGTCGATCGCGGCCTCGATCCGGCCGGTGCCATACAGCGCCTTTTCGCTGGCGAACACATCCATATGCACGTTCAGCAGCGCCAGATCCTGACGGATCACCTCCATCATCGCGCTGGTGGCGAAGTCGCGGATATCGGCCAGCCAGACATCCTCGGGCTGATCCAGCAGGCTGTCGCCATATTTCGCCTTCAGTGCCTCGCCCACCGGGATCAGGTAATCGCCGGGATACAGGCCCTCGCGGATCGCGGGCTCCTGCCCGTTCGCCTCGCGGTAGCGTTCATAGGCCGAGCGCGCCAGCACATCGACCTGCGCGCCGCCGTCGTTGATGTAATATTCGCGCGTCACGTCATAGCCCGCGAAATCCAAGAGCGCCGACAGCGCATCGCCAAAGACCGCGCCGCGCGTATGGCCGACATGCATCGGCCCGGTCGGGTTGGCGCTGACGAATTCCACATTGACCTTGATGCCCCGCCCCAGATCGGAACGGCCGTAATCGCCCCCCGCGGCCAGCGCGGCACGGATGACGCCCTGCCATTGGGCCGGGTCGATGCGCAGGTTCAGAAAGCCTGGCCCCGCCACATCGGCGGCGGTGATGCGCGGATCGGCGGCAAGGCGCGCGGCCAGCGCATCGGCGATGTCGCGCGGCTTCTTTCCGGCGGGTTTGGCCAGCACCATCGCGGCATTGGTGGCCATGTCGCCATGCGCGGCATCGCGCGGCGGCTCGACCGTCACGGCGGCGGTATCAAGGCCCGCGGGCAGCTCGCCCGCCTGTTCCATCTGCGCCAGCGCATCCAGCACCAGCACGCGGATATCCGAAAAGAGGTTCATCGCATCCATCCTTAGTCGCTGCGGGATAGCCTTTGGCGCGGGGGGCCGTCAACTGCGCCCCGTCCCGATATGGCGCGATCAGATTGACGGGGCGCAGCTTTTCGGTTAGGTGCAGCGCGTCTGCATCCGGCAGACAAGGCGAGGGGCGTGCGGTATTGCGTCCCTGAACGCTGCCCCCGGTTTCCGAACCCCGGCGGCGAAGGACGCAAAGAACTGCGCGGGCAGATGATGCCGCGCTTTGACACGAAAGCCCTGAATGACCAAGTTTTCCGATCTGAAGCTCGACCCCAAGGTTCTGCAAGCCATCGCCGAGGCAGGCTATGAAAGCCCGACGCCGATTCAGGCTGCGGCGATTCCGCCCGCGCTGGAAGGCCGCGATGTGCTGGGGATCGCCCAGACCGGCACCGGCAAGACCGCCAGCTTCACGCTGCCGATGATCACCCTGCTGGGCCGTGGCCGGGCGCGGGCGCGCATGCCGCGTTCGCTGGTCCTGTGCCCGACGCGCGAACTGGCCGCGCAGGTTGCCGAGAATTTCGACGTCTACGCCAAGCACACCCGGCTGACCAAGGCGCTGCTGATCGGTGGCGTCAGCTTCGGCGAACAGGACAAGCTGATCGACCGAGGCGTCGACGTGCTGATTGCGACGCCGGGCCGCCTGCTGGACCATTTCGAACGCGGCAAGCTGCTGCTCAACGGCGTGCAGATCATGGTCGTGGACGAAGCCGACCGGATGCTGGACATGGGCTTCATCCCCGATATCGAGCGGATCTTCCAGCTGACGCCCTTTACCCGGCAGACGCTGTTCTTTTCGGCCACCATGGCGCCGGAAATCGAACGCATCACCGACACCTTCCTGCACGCCCCCGAACGGGTCGAGGTGGCGCGTCAGGCCACCACCTCGGAAACCATCACGCAGAAACTGGTCGAGATCGCGCCCACCCGCCGCGACCAGTCGGCCAAACAGAAGCGTGAGCTGCTGCGCGCCCTGATCCGTGCCGAGGGTGAGGCGATGAAGAACGCCATCATCTTCTGCAACCGCAAGACCGATGTGGATATCGTCGCGAAATCGCTGAAATCGCACGGTTTCAACGCCGCCCCGATCCATGGCGATCTGGACCAGCGGCACCGCATGGCCACGCTGGACGAATTCCGCGAAGGCAAGCTGCAGATCCTTGTCGCCTCGGATGTGGCGGCGCGCGGGCTGGACATTCCCTCGGTCGGCTATGTCTTCAACTATGACCTGCCCAGCCATGCCGAGGATTACGTCCACCGCATCGGCCGCACCGGCCGTGCCGGTCGTCTGGGCACCGCCATCTCGATCTCGACCCCGGCGGATGAGAAATATCTGACCGCCATCGAGGCGCTGGTGAAGCAGACCCTGCCCCGTGCCGACGTGCCAGAGGGCTTCTCGCTGTCTGCCGCCGCACAGGACGCGCCGCGCGCGCCGCGCGAAAACGGCCGCCGCGGCGGGCGCGACAGGGACCGCGATCGCGACCGCCGTGGTCGCCGCGATGACAGCGAACAGCGCGCCGCCTCGCCAGAGGCCCCGCGCGAGGATGCCCGCCGCGCCGAGCCGCGCGCCGCAGAAGCCCGTCCCGAAACTCGTGCTGCGGAAAGCCGTGCGCCCGAAGCCCGCGTGCCGGAAAGCCGTTCCCATGACAATCGTGGGAATGACAACCGGGGCAATGATACGCGCGGTCACGACCATCGCAGCCGCCGCGATGACAACCGGCGCGACGACAACCGCCGCGATGATCGGCATGACCGTCGCGATGATCGCCGCAGCGATCGCAATTCCGTCATGGGCATGGGCGATCACGTCCCCGAATTCATGACGCGGATCTTCCGTCCGGGTCTGGTCGAAGGCGCATTGTCGGACGACGCCCCCGATCTGCCGGCAACCGAAGCAACGGCGGCCCCTGCAGCGCCGGTCGCCGCAAAGCCCGTCGCCGCCGAAATCCCGGCCAAAGCTCCGGTCCAGACCATCGAGACCCCGGCCCAGCCGCAAGAGGCAAGCCCGGCAATCGAAGTCGCAGAAGCCGCCCCCGAAGCCTCCGAGGCCCCGGCCAAGCCCGCGCGCAAACCCCGCGCCCCGCGCAAGCCGCGTGGCAAGGCGGCAGAGCCGGTGCAGACCTTGACCGAGGCCGAAGCCGCCACACCGGAAGCCCCCGCGGCAACCGAAGCCGAGGCCGAGGCGACCCCGGCCAAGCCCAAGCGCCGCACCCGCACAGCCAAGCCCAAGGCCGAGCCTGCCCTCGATGCCGCCGAGACCGTCGAAACGCCTGCAAAGAAGCCTGCCAAGCCTCGGGCCCCGCGCAAGAAAAAGGCCGACACCGCTGAGCAGACCGCGCCAGCCGTGGCCCAGCCGCATACCGACGAAACGCCCAGCGAGGCCTGATCCCGGCCATGACGGCCCCTGCGAAAGACCGCACCATGACTGCACGCCAGCGAGGCCGCCCCTCGCTGGCGTCGTTGGTTGTCGATCTTGGCATCGGCCTGATGGCTGCCTTGGGTCAGGCGCCGTGGAACCTGTGGTTCCTGACCGTGATCGCCATGGGGCTGCTGTGCTGGCGCATCTCCGCCTCGGCCACGGCGCGCCGGGCGGCGTGGCACGCCTTTGCCGCAGGTTTCGGCCATTTCGCCCTTGCCATGTCGTGGATCGTCGAGCCGTTTCTGGTCGAGGCCGATGTCTATGGCTGGATGGCCCCCTTCGCGCTGATCCTGATGGCAGCGGGCGGGGCGCTGTTCTGGACCCTGCCCGGCTGGCTGGCAGCGCGCCTTGCCCCCGGCATGAACCGCGCGGCGCTGGCCTTTGCCGGGCTGATCGTGCTGTCGGACTGGCTGCGCGGCTGGATCTTTACCGGCCTGCCCTGGGCGCTGACCGGCCATATCTGGATCTCGACGCCCGCCGGACAGACGGCCTCGGTCTTTGGGGCACTCGGCCTTTCGACGCTGACCATGCTGGCCGCAAGCCTGCCCCTGACCTTCCGGCAGAATGGCCGCGGCACGACCGGCGGCGCGGTGCTTTCCGTTCTGCTGATCGGCACGGCATGGAGTTTTGGCATGGCCCGGCTGTCCCAGCCGCTGCCCGCCGATACCGACCAGCACATCCGGCTGATCCAGCCCAACGCCACGCAGGCGTTGAAATGGGACCCCTATTGGTCCGAGGTGTTCTTTCGCCGCCTGCTGGATCTCTCGGCCGCACGCGATCCCGGCCAGCCTGCGCCCGATGCGGTGATCTGGCCGGAAACGGCGGTGAATTTCCTGCTGGACCAGTCGGGCACCGCGCCGCAGGACATCGCGGCCTATGCGGGCGCGCCGGTGATCCTTGGCATCCAGCGCGCCTGGGGCGAGCGGTATTACAACAGCCTGACCGAGTTTTCCGCCAAGGGCATCGGCCCGGTCTATGACAAGTTCCACCTTGTCCCCTTCGGAGAATACACGCCATGGGGCGATGTCATGGCGCGGTTCGGCATCCGCGCCTTTGCCGCCCAGCACGGCTTCGGCTATTCCCCCGGCCCCGGCCCTCAGGTGATGCAACTGGAAACCCTGCCGCCCATGCAGCCGCTGATCTGCTATGAGGCGGTGTTTCCCCAGCACCTGATCACCGGGGCAAACCGGCCGCAATGGCTGCTGCAGGTCACGAATGACGGCTGGTTCGGACAGATCTCGGGGCCATGGCAGCATCTGGCGCAGGCGCGGCTGCGCGCCATCGAATCCGGCCTGCCGCTGATGCGGGCGGCCAATACCGGGATCTCGGCGGTGATCGACGCGCGGGGACAGATCCGGGCCGAACTGGACCTGAACCGCGAAGGCCGCATCGACGCCCGCCTGCCCGGCGCGCTGCCTCCGACGCCTTGGGCGACATGGCGCGACTGGCCGGCCCTGATCCTGGCTTGCGCACTGGTCATACTGGCTATTTTCCGCCGCAGGTTGACGCAGGCAAAGGCGTGATCTATCGCTGACCCTTGACCGTCACAACGGCTTCCTGGCGTGACGGCGTAATTCAACGGAGCATTTCACCCATGGCCAGACAGAACTATGTGTTCACTTCGGAATCGGTCTCCGAGGGGCATCCCGACAAACTTTGCGACCAGATCTCTGACGCGGTGCTGGATGCGCTGCTGGCCGAAGATCCGATGGCCCGCGTCGCCTGCGAAACCTTCGCCACCACCGGCACCGTGGTGATCGGCGGCGAAATCGGCCTGACCGATCAGAAGAAGCTGGGCGAGTATATGGGTCGCGTGACGCAGATCGCGCGCGATACAATCCATGACATCGGCTATGAGCAGGAAAAGTTCCATTGGAATACCTGCCACGTCCACAACTACCTGCACGAACAATCGGCCCATATCAGCCAGGGCGTCGACCGCGACGGCGCGGGCGATCAGGGCATCATGTTCGGCTATGCCATCGACGAGACGCCCGAGCTGATGCCGGCGCCAATCCAGTATTCCCACGCGATCCTGCGCCGTCTGGCCGAAGCGCGCAAATCCGGCGCCGAGCCGATGCTGGGCCCGGACGCGAAATCGCAACTGTCGCTGCGCTATGAAAACGGCAGGCCGGTCGAGGTGACAAGCCTTGTGCTGTCGCATCAGCACAAGGACGAATCGCAAAGCTCGGACGACATCCGCGCCATCGTCGAGCCCTATATCCGCGACGTGCTGCCTGCGGACTGGCTGACCGAAAAGACCGAATGGTGGGTGAACCCGACCGGCACGTTCGTGATCGGCGGCCCTGATGGCGATGCCGGCCTGACCGGGCGCAAGATCATCGTCGATACCTATGGCGGCGCGGCCCCGCATGGCGGCGGCGCGTTTTCCGGCAAGGATCCGACCAAGGTGGACCGCTCGGCCGCCTATGCCGCGCGCTATCTGGCCAAGAACGTCGTCGCGGCAGGTCTGGCAAAACGCTGCGTGATCCAGCTGTCCTATGCGATCGGCGTGGCCAAACCGCTGTCGATCTATGCCGACACCTTCGGCACCTCGGAAATTCCCGAGGCACAGATCGAACACGCCATCTCGCGCGCGATGGATCTGACCCCGCGCGGCATCCGCGAGCATCTGGACCTGTGCCGCCCGATCTATCGCCGCACGGCCGCCTATGGGCATTTCGGCCGCGCGCCCGAAGCCGATGGCGGTTTTTCGTGGGAACGCACCGACCTTGCCGACGCCCTGAAGCGCGAGCTGTGATGTCACGACACCGGGGGCTTCGCGCCCCCGGACCCCCGCGGAGTATTTGCAGAACGAAGATGCGCTGACGCCGCGCTTCTCTGTTCCTGAAATACTCTGGGGGAGCGCGGAACGCGCGGGGGCAAAGCCCCCACCCTTAATCCTTGAAGCTGCGGCTGTCCTTGACCTGATCCCAGGCCCAGACGACTTCCTGCAGGCGGTCTTCGTCAGACCGGTCCCCACCGTTCATATCCGGATGAAGATCTTTCACCAAGGATTTGTATTGCTTGCGGATTTCTGCGCGGGTCCAGCTGTCCTTCGCCTCAAGGATTTCCAGCGCCTTGCGTTCGGTCGGCGGCAGTTTGCGCGTGGCGGTCCGGCGCACCTCGGGATTGGTGCCATTGGCGCCAAGGATCTCCAGCGGGTCGCTGACGCCGTGGCGGGCCCATTTGTCTTCCTGCGCCGCCTTTCCGAAAGGTTTGGTCGGGCGTTCCCAGACCGTGGCATTGTCCAGAAATTCCTGAAACTCTGCTTCGGACTGCCCCTGGAAATAGTTCCAGTTCAAATTGTATTCGCGCACATGGTCCTTGCAGAACCAGTAATAGTCGTCGAGATTCCTTGGCGATTTCGGCGCGCGATATTGTCCCGGCTCTTGGCAGCCGGGTTTGTCACAGCGGCGGGTCGAGGTCTCGAACGCGCCGGACATGCCGCGCCGTCCTTTCGATCGACGCTTCTTGTCGGACGCTGCCGAAATATCGAATCCGAACGGGTCGCTATTGCTCATCTGCCTGCCTTGTCCTGATCGGGACACGCAGTCTAAGCTATTTCGCGGGACATGAAAGGGGCATTCAGATGATTAAGGACCAGATGCGCGACCGGCTTGCCACGCTGCATCCGACGAGGCTTGAGGTGATCGACGAAAGCCACCAGCATCGCGGCCATGCAGGGGCGCCGGAAGGCGGCGAAAGCCATTTCCGCATCCGCATGGCCAGCGCCCAGTTTGCCGGGCTCAGCCTGATTGCCCGGCATCGGCTGGTGCATCGCACCTTGGGCGATATCGTGCCCAGAATTCACGCTTTGGCGCTTGAGCTGGCCGAAAGCTAGACCGTTAGCGCACCCAGACTTGCCGCTGTCACACACGCCGCGTAGAAGCCCAGCAACGCGCCATTACAAGGAATTAGTCGAATGTCTGCGCCTACCGATTTCAATGACCGCATGCTTTCCCTTGGCCTTGCCCGCGTCAGCGAGGCTGCGGCCCATGCCTCGGCCCGTCTGATCGGGCGCGGTGACGAAAAGGCCGCCGATCAGGCCGCCGTCAATGCCATGCGCGAACAGCTGAACATGCTGGACATCAAGGGTGTCGTCGTCATCGGCGAAGGCGAGCGTGACGAAGCCCCGATGCTGTATATCGGTGAGGAAGTCGGCACCGGCTCGGGCCCCGAGGTGGACATCGCGCTGGACCCGCTGGAAGGCACGACGCTGACCGCCAAAGACATGCCGAACGCCCTGACCGTGATCGCTATGGCCCCGCGCGGCACGCTGCTGCACGCCCCCGATGTCTATATGGAAAAGCTGGCCATCGGTCCCGGCTATGCCAAGGATGTCGTCAGCCTTGACATGTCGCCTGCCGAACGTGTGCGCGCGCTGGCCAAGGCCCGTGGCGTCAAGGACAGCGACATCACCGTCTGCATTCTGGAACGTCCGCGCCACGAGGATCTGATTGCCGAGGTCCGCTCGACCGGCGCGGCGATCCGCCTGATCACCGATGGCGACGTGGCCGGTGTGATCCACTGCGCCGAGGCTGAGCTGACCGGGATCGACATGTATATGGGCTCGGGCGGCGCACCCGAGGGCGTGCTGGCGGCATCGGCGCTGAAATGCATGGGCGGTCAGATGTGGGGCAAGCTCTTGTTCCGCAACGATGACGAAAAGGGCCGCGCCAAGAAAGCGGGCATCACCGATCTGAACCGCATCTATGCGCGCGACGAGCTGGTGACCGGCGACGTGATCTTTGCGGCGACGGGCGTGACCAACGGCTCGATCGTGGCGGGCGTCAAGCGCGAGCCGGGATACCTGACCACCGAAACCATCCTGATGCGCTCGAAGACCGGCTCGGTCCGTCGCATGATCTATCGCAACCCGATCAAGTAACCGGCGCAATCAAGGAACTTGATTGCCGGGCGGTCATGGGGGATGAAGCCCCTCATGACCGCTTTTCTTTCCGTCTCCTCCTCGCTGACCGGCCGCACATGGCGCGGTCCCGATGCCGCCCTTGACCGCGCCGCCGAGGCGCTGGCTCAGGACAGCCGCCTGCCTTTGCCCGTCAGCCGCGTGCTGGCCGCGCGCGGCATTCCCGCGCATGAGGCGCCGGGCTTTCTGGACCCCAAGCTGCGCGACCTGCTGCCCGATCCGCTGACCCTGCGCGACATGGACCGCGCCGCCCACCGCATCGTCGCCGCGGTGCAGGCCCGGCAGCGCATTGCGATCTTTGCCGATTACGACGTGGATGGCGGCGCCTCGGCCGCGCTGCTGATCGACTGGCTGCGCCGGCAGGGCCTTGAGGCGACGCTGTATATCCCCGACCGCATCGACGAGGGCTATGGCCCGAACATCCCCGCCATGCAGGGGCTTGCGGCGGCGCATGACCTGATCATCTGCGTCGATTGCGGCACGCTCAGCCATGAGGCGCTGGCCGCCGCCGCCCCCCGCGACGTGATCGTGCTGGACCACCATCAGGGCGGCGAGACCCTGCCCGATGTGCTGGCCGTGGTGAACCCCAACCGGCAGGACGAAGACGGCAGCCTTGGCCATCTTTGCGCGGCTGGCGTGGTGTTTCTGACGCTGGTGCAATGCAACCGCCTGCTGCGGGCGGCGGGCCTGCCCCAGCCCGATCTGGTCGGCCTGCTGGATCTGGTGGCGCTGGCGACGGTGGCCGATGTCGCGCCGCTGGTGGGCGTGAACCGCGCGTTCGTGCGGCAGGGCCTGACCATCATGGCCCGGCGCGAGCGTCCGGGTCTGGTGGCCCTGTCCGATGTAGCGCGCCTTGACAGCGCCCCCAGCGCCTTTCATCTGGGCTTCTTGCTGGGGCCGCGCATCAATGCGGGCGGGCGCGTCGGTCGCGCCGATCTGGGCGCGCAATGCCTGTCCTGCACCGATCCCCGGCTGGCCGAGAAATACGCCGCCGAACTGGACGATCTGAACCGCGAACGCCGCGCCATCGAAGCCACGGTGCGCGAGGCTGCCTTGGCGCAGGTCGATGCGCGCGGGGGGGATCCGCTGATCGCATGGGCCGCCGGGATCGGCTGGCATCCCGGTGTCGTGGGCATCGTGGCCGCGCGCATGAAAGAGGCGACCGGCCTGCCTTCGGTGGTGATTGGCGTGGAACGCGGCATCGGCAAGGGCTCGGCCCGGTCGGTGCCGGGGGTCGATCTGGGCCGCGCCATCCAGCGGCTGGCACAGGAAGGGCTGCTGCTGAAAGGCGGCGGCCACGCCATGGCCGCCGGTCTGACGGTCGAGGAAGCCAGCATCCCCGCCGCGATGGAGCGCCTGTCCGAGCTTCTGGCGCGCGAAATGGCCGACCGCAGCGGCGCGGATGAGTTGCGCATCTCGGGGCTTCTGGACCCCGCCGGGGCGACGGTCGAACTGATGCAGATGCTGGAACGCGCCGGGCCTTACGGTCAGGCCGCGCCTGCCCCGCGTTTCGCCTTTGCCGATCAGGTGATCGACAGCGCCTCGACCATTGGCGACAGCCACCTGCGCCTGCGCTTTCGCAGCCCCGGCAGCCCGGCGCTGGAGGCGGTGGCATGGGGTGCGATGATCGGCCCGCTGGGGCCTGCGCTGCTGGGGGCCAAGGGCCGCCGCTTTCACCTTGCGGGCAAGCTGGAGCTGTCGCTTTGGGGCGGGCGCGAACGGGTGCGGCTGCGTCTGGACGATGCCGCCGCGGTGCCGTGAAAAAACTTCACCGGACTGCCGCTTTTGTGCTTGCGTGCTGCCGACACCTCGCCTAAACACCGCTCCACGCCGCAGGGCACTGACCCGGCGGAAAAGAAAGTGGCCCGTTCGTCTATCGGTTAGGACGTCAGGTTTTCAACCTGAAAAGAGGGGTTCGACTCCCCTACGGGCTGCCACTTCTTCCTGAAATCATCAGGTTGCGCGCCGAAAGCCCATCGCTTTCCGGCGCATTTTCTTTTGTCGTGAAGGCCGTGACCCGGCAGCGAAAAATCATCGGAATTTTGCCGCATCCCTCTTGCGGCGGCGCGCGGGCTGGCCTAAACGCCCCTCAGCCGCAGGCAATGTGGCCCGTTCGTCTATCGGTTAGGACGTCAGGTTTTCAACCTGAAAAGAGGGGTTCGACTCCCCTACGGGCTGCCACTTTCCCCAGTATGGTCAAAGACGAAAAAGGGCGCCGCAGCGCCCCGTTTCAACCGACATCCTGAATGCGCCGCATCAGCAGCAAGGCCAGCCCCGAACAGATCAGCGTCGCCAGCATGATGGGCCGCGCCGTGCCGTCATAAAGCTGCCCCACCGGCGCCGCGATCAGCACCGCGCCAATCGTCGAGATCGCCGCGATGACCGAGGCCGCCGTGCCGGCCAGATGCCCCATGCGCTGCAAGGCCATGGCGTTCAGATTGCCGAAGGTCACGCCCGCCATGAAGAACACGCTGACCGCCCAGATGAAGAAGGCTGCAAAGCGCAGCGGCGGCGGCAGCAGATCGCCCCAGACCAGCACCACCATCACCGCCGAGACACAGACCTGCATCGCATAGGCGCTGGTCACGATCCGCTTCATCCCCAGCCGCAGGACATAGCGCGCATTCAGCACGGTTCCCGTGCCCGACAGCAGCGCCATCACCGCAAACCACGTCGGAAAACTCTCGACCTTGCCATAGGTGTCGGCGAACAGCTGCTGCGCCGAACTCAGCAGCGCGAACATCTGGCCAAAGCCCAGCGTCATCACCACCGCGATCAGCCGCACCTGACCATCGCCCAGCACCTCGCGCGCGCCAAGAACCATGCTGCGCAGGTTCATCGGGCGGCGACGCTCGGGCGGCAGGGTTTCCTCGCGGCGCAGGTTCAGCCACAGGCTGCCGATCAGCGCCAGCACCACGAATGAGCCGAAGACCCCGCGCCAGCCGACCAGATGGATCACCCCCGCGCCGATCGAGGGCGCGACCGCCGGGATCAGGATGAAGATCATCATGACAAAGCTGGTGATCCGCGCCATCTCGCGGCCCTGATACAGGTCGCGCACCAGCGCCAGCGACACGATGCGCGGCCCGGCGGCGCCAAGCCCCTGCACGAAGCGCGCCACCAGCAGCATCTCCAGCGACTGCGCAAACACCGCCGCAATCGCCGCCAGCGCATAGATGCCAAAGCCCAGCGTGATGACCCGCTTGCGGCCATAGGCATCCGACAGCGGCCCGGCAAAGAACAGCCCCAGCCCCATACCGGCGACAAAGGCCGTTAGCACAAGCTGCGCGCGGTTGACGTTTTCCGGGGTCAGGACCTGCGCGATCTCGGGCAGCGCGGGCAGCATGGAATCGATGGAAAAGGCGATGACCGCAAAGATCACGGCAAGCATCGCGATGAATTCGGGCTGGCTCTGCCGGGCGGCGGCTGGCGATGTCGTCTCGGACATAGGGGGCCTCATGCTGTAGGAGCCTCTGCGCCCTATCCCCGTCCTCCGCCCGGCGCAAGGCCCGCGCCGTTGCACATCCCCGTGCGCGGGCTATATCTGGCGCATGACCCAAGCTCTGAATCTCATGAAGCTCTGCGTCGGCTGCGACAGCCCGGCCGAGCTTGCCGCATGGCAAAGCGACCGCTGGAACGGCGGCCCGGCCCGTCATGTCACCCGCATGTGGCCCAAACGCGAGGCCGAGATTCTGGCCGGCGGGTCGATCTACTGGGTGTTCAAAGGCGTAATGCAGGCCCGCCAGCGCCTGATCGCCCTTGAGGAGGTTCAGGGTGAGGACGGCATCCGCCGCTGCGCCCTTGTCATGGAGCCGCGCATGATCCGCACCGCGGCCGTGCCCCGCCGCCCATTTCAGGGCTGGCGCTACCTGACCGCGCATGACGCCCCCCCGGACCTGCCCGAAGGCCGCGAGGAAGAAACCACCCTCCCCCCCGACATCGCCCGCGCCCTGGCTGAAATGGGACTGCGGTAGCAACAGGCAACACGATCCTCGTGCAGCCGTCACCTTCACACAAAAACAGCCCGATAAGGCGATTCCGGCCAGACTGCTTTTGTGGGCGCACACCCTCCGCGCCAGCGCGCAACAGTCGCCCCACGGCCAAGCGCGCATGGGACGCCACGCCCCGCAAAATATTGATAAATCTAACCATTCAGGGATTTTATGGAGCGGGTAGCGGGAATCGAACCCGCGCCAAGAGCTTGGGAAGCTCGTGTGATACCATTTCACCATACCCGCGCAGCCGACCCGATAGCATTGCAACCCGCCCGCCCGCAAGCCCCTTCTCGCGCGCGAACGGGTCTTCCTTGTTTTCCAAATACCCATGCCGACGCCGGCAAGGGGCGCGGCGCTAGCCCAGTTCGCGCGCCTGTTCGCGCAGCATGAATTTCTGGATCTTCCCGGTCGAGGTCTTGGGCAACTCGCCGAAAATCACCGTCTTCGGGGCTTTGTAATGCGCCATGTTCTGGCGGCAGAAGGCGATCAGTTCCTCAGGCCCGGCCTCGCGTCCGGGTTTCAGCGCGACGAAGGCGCAGGGGGTTTCGCCCCATTCGGCGCTGGGGCGCGCGACGACGGCGGCCTCCATCACGGCGGGATGGCGATACAGCACATCCTCGACCTCGACCGATGAGATGTTTTCCCCGCCCGAGATGATGATGTCCTTGGAGCGGTCCTTCAGCTCGATATAGCCATCTGCATGCATCACCCCCAGATCGCCCGAGGCGAACCAGCCGCCGCGAAAGCTTTTCTTGGTCGCGCCGGAGTTCTTCAGATAGCCCTTCATCACCACATTGCCGCGCATGAAGATCTCGCCCATGCTGGCCCCGTCGGCGGGAACCGGCTCCAGCGTGGCGGGATCCGCGACCATCAGCCCGCCAAGGGCGGCATTGCGCACGCCCTGGCGCGACTTCAGGCGGGCGCGGTCTTCCTCGGGGCGGTCGTCCCATTCATCCTTCCAGGCGCAGACGACCGAAGGGCCATAGGTCTCGGTCAGGCCATAGGTATGGGTCACGTCGATGCCCATCGCCTCGACCGCGGCGATGACGGTGGCGGGGGGCGGCGCGCCCGCGGTCATCACCTTGATCGGATGGTCGAAGCCCTTGATCTCGTCGGGGGCATTGGCCAGCATGTTCAGAACGATGGGCGCACCGCAGAAATGCGTCACCTTCTCGTCGCGAAACAGCCGGAAGATCGGCTCGGCACGGACCGCGCGCAGGCAGATATTCACCCCCGCCACTGCCGCCACCGCCCATGGGAAGCACCAGCCGTTGCAGTGAAACATCGGCAGCGTCCACAGATAGCGCGCATGTTGCGGCATCTGCCATGAAATGATGTTGCCCATCGCGTTCAGCGTCGCGCCGCGATGATGATAGACGACACCTTTCGGATCGCCCGTCGTCCCCGAGGTATAGTTCAGCGAAATCGCATCCCATTCGTTCTGCGGCATCTGCCAGTCGAAGGCCGGATCGCCTTGGGCCAGCATCTCCTCATAGCTTTCACGCCCCAGACGCGGCGCGGGGATGGCGGGGTCAAGAATGTCGATCACCTCGATCGGGCGCCCCAGCAGGGCCAGCGCATCCTGCGCGGTCTGCGAAAACTCGGGATCGACGATCAGCAGCTTGGCCTCGCCATGGTTCAGGATGAACGCGACGCTGGCCGCATCCAGCCGGGTGTTGATGGCGTTCAGCACCGCCCCCGCCATCGGCACGCCGAAATGCGATTCGAAGGTTTCGGGAATATTCGCCGCCAGCACCGCGACCGTATCGCCACGCCGGATGCCACGCCGGGTCAGCGCGCTGCCCAGCCGGCGGCACCGGGCATAGGTTTCGCCCCAGTTGCGGCGCAGATCGCCATGCACCACGGCAGGCGCATCGGGAAAGGTCACAGCGGTGCGCTCGATGAAACGCAGGGGCGACAGCTGCTCGAAATTCGCCGGACCTGCCTCAAGTCCCTGATCATAGATATTCGGATGCGCCATGATTACCTCCCTCAACCGGGCGGCGGGCCTCCTCTGCCCCCCGCGCGACATCGCAACTGACTTGCAGGTTAGCGCAGGTTCCGCGCCATTATCCAGAGCCACCGATATGCTTCGCAAGATCGCGGCAAACGGCAACGCCGTCCGGGTTTCCGCGAAGGATTTGCGACAAAAAGATTGATCGGAGTAACGATTCCGGTGGTTATAGGCCGAACGCCCGCCTTAGCCGAGCATATCATGACACGCTTCATGCGCCGAAATGCCCCCCGTCTGATCCTGCCGTTTCTGGCGGCACTGGCCACATCGCCCGCCCATGCCCAGCAACCGGGGGGCGATGCGCCGCCGCCGACGGTGACGGTGGTGACGCTGCACAGTCAGGACGTGGCGCTGACGACCACCCTGCCCGGCCGCGTCTCTGCCTCGGCCGAAGCCGAGGTGCGGCCGCAGGTCAATGGCATCGTGACCGAACGCCTGTTCGAGGAAGGCCGGCAGGTCAAGCGCGGCGATCCCTTGTTCCGCATCGACGCCACCACCTATGATGCCGCCGTCGCGCAGGCCGAGGCGGGCGTGGCGCAGGCCCGCGCCACCGCCGACAATGCCCGGCGCGAGGCCGAGCGCGCGGGCGCGCTGCGCGACCGCCGCGTGACCAGCGAAAGCTCGACCGAAAGCGCCATCGCCAACCGGGACGCCGCCGAGGCCGCGGTCAAGGTCGCCGAGGCGCAGCTTCTGGCCGCCCGGATCGAACTGGACCGCACCACCATCCGCGCCGAACTGGACGGAGAGATCGGCCTTGCCCAGACCAGTCAGGGCGCGCTGGTCACTGCCAGTCAGGCCAACCCCTTGGCGGTGATCCGCACGCTGGACCCGGTACATGTCGATGTGACGCAATCGGCGGCGGAACTGATCCGCTGGCGGCGCGACATGGCTGCGCAGACCACCACGAGCGGTGGCGGCGAACATCCCGGACAGGCCGTGACGCTGCGGCTGGCCGATGGCACGGAATATCCCGAAAAGGGCACACTGACCGCAGCCGAGCCCTATGTGAACGAAACCACCGGCGTGGTCACGCTGCGGCTGTCCTTTGACAACCCGCAGCGTATCCTGCTGCCGGGCATGTATGTGCAGGCCGTGGTTCAGCAGGCGACCGCGCAGGGCGTTATCCTTGCCCCGCAGGAAGGCGTCAGCCGCGACCGGCGCGGGCTGCCGGTCGCCATGGTTGTCAATGCGCAAAATCAGGTCGAAAGCCGCGATCTGACGGTGCTGCAGAACCTTGGCAATGACTGGGTGGTCAGCAAGGGCCTTAAGGACGGCGACCGCCTAATCGTCGAGGGGCTGCAATTCATCGCCCCCGGTGCGCCGGTCAATCCGCAGGAACGGCAGGCGGCGGCATCGGGCGATACCCCCGCCCCGCAGCATGGCGGCGCCGCCCCGGCAGCAGATGCAGCGACGGGACAGGCGCCATCAGGACAGGCTCCGGCAGACGAAGCTCCGGCAGAGGAGGCTCCAACAGGCGAGGCATCAAGCGACGCCGCCCCCGCAGCGTCTGGCGACACGCCCGCCCAACCCCCGCAGCAATCCGAAGGCACGGCAGGCTCGGACGGGTGATCCCGATTCGAGACAAGACCCATAGGAGCCTATCATGGCGCGCTTTTTCATCGACCGTCCGGTTTTTGCGTGGGTGATCTCGATCCTGATCATGGGGATCGGCCTGTTGTCGATCTTTACCCTGCCCGTGGCGCAATATCCCCAGATCGCGCCGCCGTCGGTCACGATCCGCGCCACATATCCGGGGGCCTCGGCGGATACCATCGCCAATACCGTGACGCAGGTGATCGAACAGCAGATGACCGGGCTGGACGGGCTGCGTTATTTCAACTCCAGCTCCAGCTCGGCGGGGATTTCCAGCACCACCCTGACCTTCGAGACCGGCACGGATGCCGACATCGCGCAGGTGCAGGTGCAGAACAAGCTGGCGCAGGCGACCTCGCTTCTACCCGAACCCGTGCAGCGTCAGGGCGTCGTGGTCGAGAAATCCGCCGAAGGCTTTCTGATGGTCATCGGCCTGATCTCGGAGGGCGGCGATCTGGAGCAGGTCGATCTGTCCGACTACCTCATCTCGAACCTCGTCAATGATCTCAGCCGGGTCGAGGGCGTGGGCTCGGTCCAGATCTTCGGCGCGCAATATGCCATGCGCATCTGGCTGGATCCGTCGAAGCTGGCCGCCTATGAACTGACGCCGGGCGATGTGGTCAGCGCGGTCTCGGCGGAAAACGCGCAGATCTCGGCCGGGGCGTTCGGCAGCCAGCCCGCGCCGCAGGGCCAGATGCTGAACGCGACGATCACCGCGCAATCGCTGCTGTCGACGCCGCAGGATTTTGAACAGATCGTGCTGCGCGCCGAACCCGATGGCGGGCTGATCCTGCTGAAGGACGTGGCCCGCGTGGAAATCGGCGCGGAGGATTATTCCACCAGCGCCAAATTCAACGGCAACCCGTCCTCGGGTCTGGCGATCAGCCTTGCCTCGGGCGCGAACGCGCTGGACACCGCCGACCGCGTCAAGGCGCGGATGGAGGAATTCGCCCGCTTCTTCCCCGAAGGCGTCAGCTATGTCATCCCCTTCGACACCACGCCCTTCGTGCTGATCTCGATCGAGGAGGTGGTCAAGACGCTGGTCGAGGCGATCGTGCTGGTGTTTCTGGTGATGCTGCTGTTCCTGCAAAACTGGCGCGCCACGCTGATCCCGACGCTGGCCGTGCCGGTCGTGATCCTGGGCACATTCGGCATCCTGTCCGCGCTGGGGTTCACCATCAACACGCTGACCATGCTGGCGATGGTGCTGGCCATTGGCCTGCTGGTCGATGACGCCATCGTCGTCGTGGAAAACGTCGAACGCATCATGGAGGAGGAAGGCCTTGAGCCGCGCGAGGCCACGCGCAAATCCATGGGCCAGATCACCGGCGCGCTGGTCGGCATCGCGCTGGTGCTGTCGGCGGTCTTTGTGCCGATGGCGTTTTTCGGCGGCTCGACCGGGGTGATCTACAAGCAGTTCGCCATCACTATCGCCAGCGCCATGGGCCTGTCGGTGGTGGTGGCGCTGACGCTGACGCCCGCACTGTGCGCCACGCTGCTGCGCAATGAACATGGCCACAAGACCCGCGGCTTCTTCGGGTTCTTCAACCGCAATTTCGACCGCACCATGCATGGCTACAGCGGCGCGGTCGGCTGGATGATCCGCCGCCCGCTGCGGATGATGCTGGTCTATCTGCTGCTGGGCGCGGCCATGGTGTTCTTGTTCCTGCGCACCCCCACCGGCTTTCTGCCCGATGAGGATCAGGGCATCATGTTCGTGCTGGTCCAGGGCCCGACAGGGGCCACGACCGAACGCACCGAGGCGGTGATCGAACAGATCCAGACCTATTTCACCGAACAGGAATCGGCCAATGTCGACAGCATGTTCGGCGTCACCGGCTTCAGCTTCGCCGGTCAGGGCCAGAACATGGGCATCGCCTTCGTGCGCATGAAGGATTGGGACGACCGGCCCAATGCCGATCAGAACGTGCAGGCGGTGGCGGGTCGCGCCTTCGGGGCCTTCAGCCAGATCCGCGACGCAATGGTGTTTCCCATCGTGCCGCCCTCGGTCATCGAGCTGGGCAATGTCTCGGGCTTCGATTTCTACCTTCAGGCGCGCTCGGGGCAATCGCATGAGCAATTGCTGGAGGCCCGCAACCAGCTTCTGGGCATGATCGCGCAAGACCCGCGCATCGCGCAGGCCCGGCCCAACGGGCTGGAGGACGCGGCGCAATACAATCTGGACATCGACTGGCGCAAGGCGGGCGCGATGGGGGTTTCGGCCACCGATGTCGGCAGCCTTCTGTCGGTGGCATGGGCGGGGACCTATGTGAACGACTTCATCGACCGGGGCCGCATCAAGAAGGTCTATGTGCAGGGCGAGCCGGTCTCGCGCGCGCAGCCGACCGATATCGACAAATGGCGCGTCAGAAACAATTCGGGCGGGCTGGTGCCGTTTTCCAACTTTGCCGAGGGGCGCTGGACCTTCGGGCCGCAGGGTCTGGACCGCTATAACGGCGTGCCCGCAATGCAGATACAGGGCAACCCCGTGCCCACCATCTCCTCGGGCGAGGGCATGGACGCGGTCGAGGAGATCGCAGGCCAGCTTCCCGACGGCTTCGACGTGGCATGGACCGGCCTTTCGCTGGAAGAACAGCAGGCCGGCAACCAGACCACGCTGCTTTATGCGCTGTCGCTGGCGGTGGTGTTTCTGTGCCTTGCGGCGCTTTATGAAAGTTGGTCGATCCCCTTTGCCGTCATGCTGGCCATGCCCATCGGCGTTCTGGGCGCGCTGATTGGGGCGTGGCTGGGCCGGTTCGACAATGGCGTGTTCTTTCAGGTCGGCCTGCTGACCGTCATCGGCCTGACCGGCAAGAACGCCATCCTGATCGTCGAGTTTGCCCGCGAACAGGTCGAACAAAGCGGCAAGCCGCTTTATGAGGCCGTGGTCGAGGCCGCGCGCCAGCGCTTCCGTCCGATCATGATGACCTCGGTCGCCTTCTCGCTGGGGGTGCTGCCTTTGGTGCTGTCCTCGGGCGCGGGGGCGAATGGGCGCAATACCATCGGCGCGACGGTTCTGGGCGGCACGATCTCGGCCACGGTGCTGGGCGTGCTGTTCGTGCCGCTGTTCTTCGTGCTGGTGCGGCGCGTGCTGAACCGCAAGGACAACACGACGCCCGCCACAGTCAGGGCCTGACGCGGTGCTTGCCCCGCGCCCCCGGCGGGCCTAGTCTTTCGGGATGGGAACTGCCGTGACCCGGCAGAGGGGGGATATGGACGCGACGGGCCAGATGGGCGCGATGGCCACGGCACAGGTTGCCGGGCGGCGGCGCGGCATGGCGCTTTCGACGATCGCCTTTGGCGGCTCGGCGCTGGTCTGGATCGTGATGTTCGCCATCACCGTGACGGTCGTCGTGTGGAACGCCCGCGACTCGGTCCGGCAGGAAACCGACAGCGCGTTCCGTCTGGCCAGTGCGGCCGCGACCCTGCGGCTTCCGACCTCGTTCCAGCGGCAGGACATGATGGCGCAGGCGGCGATGATCGCCTTCGACATCCGCAACCAGCGCCATGTCACCGCCGAGCTGCGCGATGCCAAGGGTCAGCCCGTCGCCCTGCCCGGCCCCGATGGCCGCGCCGCCCGCGCGCCGGACTGGTTCGCCCGCCTGCTGCGCCCCGAACCGCAACGCGATCTGATCCCCATCACGCAATATCCCAATGTCCTTGGCGTGCTGGAGATCCGCACCGAGCCCTCGGACGAAATCGCCGAGGTCTGGCAGGATCTGCGGGTGCTGCTGCCCCTGCTTCTGGTGACGGCGCTGGTGGCCATCGGCGTCACCATGGCCGTCACCGCACTGGTGCTGCGCCGTCTTGGCCTGCTGGGCCGGTCCCTGGCGCGGATGCGGGCCGGAGATCTGGACCATCAGGCGCCCATGACCGGGCTGGCCGAACTGAACGCCCTGACCGAGGATGTGAACGCGCTGGCCGCGCATCTTGCCCATGAACGCGCCGAAAACCGCCGCCTGCAGGGCCGCATGATGACATTGGCCGAGGCCGAGCGCGCCCGCATCGCCGCCGATCTGCATGACGATATCGGCCCGCAGCTTTTCGCACTGCAGGCCGCCGTTGGTCAGGCGGCGCGCCATGAGACCGATCCCGAACTGGCCGAAACGCTGGCCGCCATCGCGCGTCACGCGGGAGCCGTGCGCAACTCGGCCCGCGCGGCCATCGACGATCTGCGCCTTGGCCCCGCCGAGGGCGCCAGTCTGGCCGAGATGATCCAGGAACTGGTGATCGAGTTTCAGGACATGGCCCCCGACACCGAATTCGGCTTTGTCTGCGCCCCGGACATGCCCACCCTGGACGATGCGGGTAATATCGCGCTGTACCGGTTCGTGCGCGAAAGCGTGCTGAACGCCCTGCGCCATGCCCGCCCGCCTCAGGTTCGGGTCCGGCTTGAGCACGACCACGGCACGGCCCTTGCCCGCGTGCAGGATGACGGTGCAGGCCCAGCGCCCCGGCAGCGGCGCGGTCAGGGCCAGACCGGCATCGCCGACCGTGCCGCCGCATTGGGGGCGACATGGCTGCCGCCCGAGCGGCGCTGCGGCTGGACGATGACCGAATTCCGTATTCCCGCAGACAGGATCCCCGCAGACAGGCCGCATCCATGACCGACACCGACACCCGCCCGCTTCACGTCCTGATCGTCGATGACCACCCCGTCGTGGCCGAGGGCTGGGACCGCATCACCCGCGGCAGGCTGGATTGCCGCGTGACCGCTGCGGCATCGCCCTTGCAGGCCTTCCGGGCGTGGCGACGGGCGTCGGCGGATGTCATCGTCGTGGACCTGACCATGGGCGACGCCAAGCTGGCGGGCATCCGGCTGATCGAACGGCTGCGGGCGGCGGGGGCGATGCAGCCGGTGCTGGTCTTTACCATGCATCGCAGCCCGATCATCGCGCGGCGCGCCTTGCAGGCGGGCTGCAACGGCATCATCATGAAAGACAGCCCCTCGGACGAGATCGGTCTTGCGCTGCAGCAGGTCGCGGCGGGCGGCGATTACGTCCCGGCGGATCTGGCGCGGCGCATCGCCTTGATGGAGCGTCCGGGCGGTCCGGCCCGCCCGCGCCTGACGCCCCGCGAAACCGATATCCTGCGCGCCATGGCCGAGGGGCTGGCGTATCGCGACATCGCCGAACGCGCCGGCATCAGCTACAAGACCGTGTCGAATGTCAGCCAGACGCTGAAGGACAAGCTGGGCGCGAACAGCTTTGCCGATCTGGTGGTCAAGGCCATCCGCTATCTGGACGAAACCGGAGACCGGATCTGAACCGATGCCGAACGCCCCGCAGGATCCCTCCGCCCGCATGTCGATCCGCCTGCCCGCCGCACGGCGCCCGCTGATCGGCACGCGGATCCGCGAGCGGCGGATGCTTCTGGGCCAGCGCCAGACCGAGGTCGCGCGGCGGGCCGATATCTCGGCGGCCTATCTGAACCTGATCGAACATAACCGCCGCCCGGTCGGCGATGCGCTGCTGTCGCGTCTGGCCGAGGCGCTGGATATCGACGCGACCGAACTGGCCTCGGACCGCGAGGAGACGCTGATTTCGGGCCTGCGGGAAGCCGCCGCCATGGCGGATGGCCAGCGCTTCGCCGTCGAACTGGACCAGATCTCGGAATTCGCCGCGCGCTTTCCCGGCTGGGCCACGGCGCTGGCCGCCGCGATCCGCCGCGCCGACGGGCTTGAACGGCGGCTGATCGCGATGTCGGACCGCATGACGCGCGACCCCTATCTGCTGGCCACGCTGCACGAGGTGCAATCCGCCGTGACCGCCGTGCGCTCGACCGCCTCGATCCTGGCCGAAACGCCCGAGATCGAGCCCGACTGGCGCGACCGGTTCCACGCCAATCTGGACAGCGACAGCCAGCGACTGGCCCGCACGGCGCAATCGCTTGTCGCCTATCTGGACAGTTTTGAAGATGACGCGGTGCCGATGTCGCCGCAGGAAGAGGTCGAGGAATGGATCGCCGCAGGCCAGCCGCAGCCGGATGGTCTGGCCTCGGACGCGGCGCGGATGCTGGCCGGGGGCGTGCTGGCGATCCAGACCCGCGACCGGGCGATGCTGGCCGATGCCGAACTGGCCAGCGCCGCCGATGCGCCGGGTGACATCGACCCGGCCACGCTGGCCGTGCGCATCGCAAAGCCGCTGGATCTGGTGCTGCGCCGCCTTGGCATTCTGCGGCCGGGCCGGTGGGCGCAGGCGGGGCTGATCATCTGCGACGGCTCGGGCGCGACGCTGTATCGGCAGGCGCCGCCCGGCTTTGACCTGCCTCGCCCGGGCGAAGGCTGCGCGCTGTGGCCGCTGTTCGAGGCGCTGGCCCAGCCGCAATTGCCGGTGGTCAGGGTGATCCAGACCCCGGACGGCGCGCGGTTTCTGGCATGGGCGGTGGCCGAGCGGCTGCTGCCCATGGGCTTTGACGGCCCCGCGCTCAGCCGGGCGCAGATGCTGCTGCTGCCTGCGCCGCTAAGCGAAACGCGGCCTGCGCTGGCCGTGGGCCCGGCCTGCCGCATCTGTCCGCGCACCGCCTGCCCCGCCCGGCACGAGCCCTCGATCCTGGGTCCGGCATGAGGCTGCGCGGCCCCCGCCTGTTTCTTGGCCGCGCCGCCTATCGCCGCCGCCGTCTGATCGACGCGACGCGGCTGGTGCCGGTGGCCTTTGCGGCGGCGGTGCTGCTGCCGCTGGTCTGGCTGCCCGAACGCTTCAGCTTTGCGACCGGCACGCTGTGGCTGGCGGGCGGCTGGAGCGTCACCATCCTTGCCACCGCTTTGCTGCATCGCGCCATCGGCCGCGACAGCCCGGAGGACGAGGATGACGCCTGAAGCCCTTGGCGTCGCCGCGATCCTTTATGTCGCCGCGATGTTTCTGCTGGCCCATGCCGCCGACCGCGCCGCCAGCGCCGGGCGCTGGTCATGGATGAATAGCCCGGTGATCTATACTCTGTCGCTGTCGGTCTATTGCTCGGCATGGACGTTTTACGGCGCGGTTGGCTATGCCACGCAGTCCGGGCTGGAATACATGACGATCTATCTGGGTCCGGGCATCGTCTTTGCAGGCGCGTGGTGGGGCTTGCGGCATCTGGTCAGGGTGGCGCGGCTGCACCGTGTGACCTCGATCGCCGATCTGATCTCCAGCCGGTTCGGCAAATCCGCGGGGCTGGCAGCGCTGGTCACGCTGATCGCGGTGGTGGCGGTAACGCCCTATATCGCGCTGCAACTGCAATCGGTGCAGATGGCGCTGTCGGCCTTTGCCGAACCCGGCGCGCCGCTGCCCCGCAGTGTCGCGCTGTGGACGGCCATCGGCCTTGCCGCCTTCACCATCCTGTTCGGCACCCGCAACCTTGCCGCGGATGAGCGTCACCACGGCGTCGTCATGGCCATCGCGCTGGAGGCGGTGGTCAAGCTGGCGGCCTTTCTGGCCGTGGGCGCCTTTGTGCTGTGGGGGGTGGCCGATGGCCCGGCGGATGTGCTGGCCCGCATCGACCGCATCGCCACCACACCCGAAGGCGCGGGCTGGGTCATCAAGCCCGACCGCTGGGTGGTGCTGATCACGCTGGCCGGGGCGGCTGTGCTGGTGCTGCCGCGCATGTTTCAGGTGCTGGTGGTCGAGGCCAGCGACGACGACCGGCTGCGTCATGCGGGCTGGGCCTTTCCGCTTTACCTGTTCGCGATGACCTTTCTGGTTCTGCCCATCGCCGTCATGGGCCGCGACATGCTGCCGGCCAGCGCCAATCCCGATCTGTATGTGCTGGAACTGCCGCTGTCGCAGGGGCACGACCGGCTGGCGGGCTTTGCCTTTATCGGCGGCTTTTCCTCGGCCATGTCGATGGTGGTGGTCAGCGCCATCGCCGTGGCCACCATGATGGCGAACCATTGGCTGGTGCCGGTTTGGTTGTGGCTGCGCGGTTTTTCGGCCCAATCCGGTCAGGACGGAGAGGATCTGCGCGCCCTGATGCTGAACGCCCGCCGCATCGCGATCCTTGCGATCGTGGGCGGCGGCTGGGCCTATCACCAGATCTCGGGCGGGACCTCGGCGCTGGCGGTCATGGGCATCGTGGCGTTTTCCGGCATGGCGCAGGTGCTGCCGGCGATGATTGCGGGCCTGTGCTGGCGCGGGGCCACGCGCAGCGGCGCGATGGCGGGGATCGGCGCGGGCGCGCTGATCTGGCTGGCGCTGATCTTTCTGCCCTCGCTGGGGCTGGTGGCCGCGCCGACCATGCCGCAGGGCATCGACCCCTTCGCCGCCGCCGTCCTGCTGTCCTTGGGCGCGAACATGCTGCTGCTGATCGTGCTGTCGCTTGCCGATTTTCCCAACCCGGTCGAGCGGATGCAGGCGTTTTCCTTTGTCCATGCCATCGCGCCCGACAGCCGGGCCCGCGACACCAGCGGCATCGACCGGGCCGAGGCGATGCTGACGCTGGCCCGCCGCTTCTGGGGCACGGACCGGGCGCTGGCGATCTTCAGCGCCGCCGCCGAGGCACAGGGCAAATCCGGCTATCTGCCGGACCTGACGCCGCGCTTTCTGTCCGAATTTGAACGCGAACTGGCCGGGACCGTGGGGGCCGCCACCGCCGTCGCGCTGATGGCCCATGTCGCAGGACGCGGCGATATCACGGTCGCCGATCTGATGGAGGTCGCAGGCGAGGCCAGTCAGGCCCGTGCCGACAAACAGCGCCTTGAAACCGCGGGCGAGGATCTGGCGCGTTCGGCCCGCAAGCTGCAGGAAGCCAATGAGAAACTGACCAAGCTTTCAGCGCAGAAGGATGCGTTTCTGGGCCAGATCAGCCACGAATTGCGCACGCCGATGACCTCGATCCGGGCGTTTTCGGAAATCCTGATGGAGCCGCTGTCCGACGCCGACCGCGCCCGCTTTGCCACCATCATCCACGATGAGGCCGCGCGCATGACCCGCCTGATCGAGGATCTGCTGGATCTTGCCGTGCTTGAGGCGGGTCAGGCCAGACTGATCCCGCGCGTGGTCAACCTGCATGAGCTGATCGAGCGGGCGCTGGTCTCTGCCCGCGCCACCCTGCCGGGCCGCGATTTCGCGGTGCTGCGCGACATTGCCGCCGAACAGATCATGGCCATGACCGATGCCGACCGGCTGTTGCAGGTCTTGCTGAACGTCATTCTGAACGCCTGCAAATATTGCGATGCCGCCGCACCGCAGATCGCCATCCGCACCCGCAAGCGCCGTGACGGCGTGATCCAGATCGATATCGCCGATAATGGCGCGGGGATCCCGCCACGCGACCGGGCGCTGATCTTTGAGAAATTCTCGCGGCTTGACGATCCGGCGCGGGCGGGCGGGGCCGGTCTGGGACTGGCGATCTGCCGCGAGATCATGGAGTTTCTGGGCGGCTCGATCGCCTATCTTCCCGGTCAGGGCGGGGCGGCTTTTCGCATGACCCTGCCGCCGCGCCCGCCGGGCATCGGCGGCGATGAGGCCAAAAAGGCGGTGCGGTCAATCATTTAGAAACCGCTTCTTGCGATCCTGCAAACAAGACGATTGATGATTCGGGTTTCACGATGGACAGCGCAGATACGCAGATGGCGACGCAGGGCGCGCAACCGGGGCAGATTCTGCGCCGGATGATCGCGGAACGCGATCTGGCCCAGACGCCGCGACGGCAGGCGGCTGCGGCAGCGGATCTGGCGGGCGAAGTCACCCGCGAACGCGCAGCGGCGACGGCTCTGGGGCGCGCCGCCGAACGGCTGCATCACCTGCCCATATTCGTCGAGGCCACGACATTCGCGCCCATGTCACTGTCGGAAATGCCGGAACTTCTGCCCGAACGCGCCTTGCTGGCGGTGATCGAAGGCGGGCGCGACACGCTGGGCGTCGTAGCGATCTGTCCCGGCTTTCTGACCTCGCTGATTGAAATGCAGGCGCTGGGTCGCGTGACCTCGCGGCCCGCCGTGCCGCGCCGCGCCACGCGCACGGACGCCACCATCGCCGCCGATTTCGTCAACCTGTTCCTTGCCGAGCTTGGCCGAGAACTTTCGGGCCGCGACAGCGTCCCCAGCTTCGGCAATTTCCGCTACGCCACATATCTGGACGATCCCCGCCCTTTGGCGCTGATGCTGGAGGATGGCGAGATGATGCGCATGACGATGAAATTCCGCATCGGCAGCGGCGGTCAGCGCGACGGGACCATCACCATCGCCCTGCCGATGCCGACGGGTGCCCCGCAGGCATCATCGGCGCAGGGATCGGGCACGGCGTTGCTGGCCGGTCCTGATGCGGCCCCGGCCCCGATCCCGGCCGCAGCCGAGGCAGCGTCGCTGTCGCTTGCCGCAGCGATGCAGCAGGCGCCGGTACCGCTGGTCGGCGTGCTGGCGCGCCGCGTGCTGAGCCTAGGCGCATTGCGGGGCCTGACGGCGGGCGCCACCATCTCACTCCCGGCGAATGCGCTGGATGAGGTGCGGATCGAAACCGCCTCGGGGCAGTTCATCGCCCGCGCCCGTCTGGGCGAGGCCGAGGGGCGTCACGCCCTGCGCCTGAAACGCGCGGCCGATCTGCGCGCGGCGCCCTCGGCCCCCGCCGCGCCCGAGGCAGCTGACCTTCCCATGGGCGACGTGCATCGCCCCGATGCCTTTCGCAGTGACGCCCAGGCACCGCAGCCACCGCATCAGAATACCGCCTGAGCGCCGCCGGTTTTCCCCCGCGTTCCGGCAGGGCAAAGGCCGCAAAAGCAGCAAAATCGCCGCCTTTGCAGACCCGCCTGTTCATGCCGATGCAGATTCCCCTTGAAAATCCGGGCTTCCGGACGCATGTAGCGGGCGCCCGCCCATAGCGGGTCACCCTTACAGGAGAGAACATGGCCAAGGAAGAACTGCTCGAATTTCCCGGCGTCGTGAAGGAACTCCTGCCCAATGCGACATTCCGGGTCGAGCTTGAAAACGGCCATGAGATCATCGCACATATGGCAGGAAAGATGCGCAAGAACCGCATCCGTGTTCTGGCAGGCGACAAGGTGCAGGTGGAAATGAACACCTATGACCTGACCAAGGGGCGGATCAATTACCGCTTCAAGTGAACCTCTGGCCCCATTCGCGGTCATCGCGAATGTCGGCAAGTGGAAGGCGGCCTCACATGGATAAGACCACCTGCCCCCGCACGCATGACGGCGGGGTTTCGCATATGCGGCCCCGGCTTGTGCTAGGCTCTGCCAGCCCGCGGCGGCTGGAGCTGCTGGCCCAGATCGGCATCCGCCCGGATGAGATCCGCCCGGCAGATATCGACGAAACACCGCACCGTGCCGAAGACGCCCGCATCTATACCGCCCGGATGGCGCGGGAAAAGGCGCAGGCCCTTGCCGGCGTGGATGGCGCAGTGCTGTGCGCCGATACCTCGGTCACGGCGGGGCGGCGCATTCTGGGAAAGCCCGCCGACGTGGATGAGGCGCGGGCCTTTCTGCGCCTGCTGTCGGGGCGCAGGCACCGTGTCCTGACCTCGGTCGCGCTGCGCCATGGCGATCATCTGCGCGAACGTCTGGTCGAAACCACCATTCGTCTGCGCCCTTTGTCGGCAGCCGAGATCGAGGACTACATCGCCTCGGGGCAATGGCAGGGCAAGGCCGGCGGCTATGGCATTCAGGGCCGCGCGGGCAGCTTTGTCGCCTGGATGCAGGGATCATACAGCGCCGTGGTCGGGCTGCCGCTGGCCGAAACCGCAACCATGCTGGCGCATGTCGGAATACGGGGAACATCATGAAGGGACGCCAGATCGTTCTGGGACAGGTCTTTGGCCGCGACGCCGCCGCGCTGATGCAGGATGGCGCGCTGGTCGATCTGATCATCGACCCCACCGGGGCCACGCCCATCGCCCCCGGCGCGATCTGTCGTGGCAAGGTCGACCGGCTGGTCAAGGGTCAGGGCGGCGTCTTCCTGAAGCTGCCCGATGGCGCCAAGGGCTATCTTCGGGATCGCAGCGGCCTGCGCGAAGGGCAGGCCATTCTGGTGCAGATCAGCGGCGCGGCCGAGGATGGCAAGGCGATTCCCGTCTCGGCCCGGCTGAATTTCCGCGGCCGCCACATCATCGTCACGCCGGGCATGCCGGGGGTCAACGTCTCGCGCCGGATCCGGGAAACCGACATCCGCGATGAATTGCAGGGCCTTGGCGACGCGGCGGTCGAAGGGCTGCCGGATGCCCCCGGCATCGTCTTTCGCAGCGCGGCGGCACATGCCGAACTGGACGCCATCGCGGATGAGCTGAACCAGCTTCTGGATCTGTGCAAGGCCATCCTTGCCGATGCGGACGGCGCGCCCGAATTGCTGCTGGACGCCCCCGAACCTGCCGAAGCCGCATGGCATGACTGGGCCGAGCCCGCCCCCGACGCGATCGAGGACGGCGACGACGCCTTTGAACATTCCGGCGCGCTTGAGGCGGTCGAGGCCCTGCTGTCGCCCCGCATCGAGCTGGGCGGCGGCGCCTGGGCCGAGATGGAGGCGCTGCGGGCGCTGGTCGCGGTCGATGTGAACACCGGCAGCAACACCTCGCCCGCCGCCGGGCTGAAGGCCAATATCGCGCTGGCGCGCGACCTGCCGCGACAATTGCGGCTGCGCGGCCATGGCGGCCAGATCGTCGTCGACTTCGCCCCGATGCCCAAGCGCGACCGAGGCACGTTGGAACAGACCCTGCGCGCCGCCTTCAAATCCGAATCCGCCGAGACCGTGCTGATCGGCTGGACGGCGATGGGGCTTTTCGAAATCAGCCGCAAACGCGACCGCCTGCCGCTGTCGCGTCTGGCCGGGGACGCGTGATGGCCTGCCCGATCTGCGGCAAGCCTGCCGTCCAGGCCTATCGTCCCTTCTGTTCGCGCCGCTGTGCCGATGTCGATCTGGCGCATTGGCTGCGCGGCGATTACCGCATTCCCGGCGAGCCGCTGGACGACCCCGATGCGGCCCTTGGCGGCGCGGCCAAGGACCGCGAGACAGAAGAGTGAAAAAACTGTCTTTTCGCTCTGGACACGGCCGCGCGGGTCGCCTAATTACCCGCCAGCCGAAAGCGAAAGCACGGCGCCCGGATAGCTCAGTTGGTAGAGCAGCGGATTGAAAATCCGCGTGTCGGCGGTTCAAATCCGTCTCCGGGCACCATTTATTCTGGTATTTTCTCGCAATATCAATGCGCTAGATGGATTGTAAAAAATGCAGTCCACCCAACAGCCCACCCTTTGGCGGTTGCTTGGAGGGCGTGCGTGGTGCCGCATGTCCGACACAGCCCTAGCCGTGCCTTGGCAGAGGTAATCGCGCGGACCGGGCGCTTGTCTTCTATCACAGGCGCCAACCCCTGGCGATATCCGCGTTCATTTGCGCCTGCTTGGCTTCATCCGCGCTGGGGTGCGAGACAGGCAGTGGCGACGAGGGGGCCAGCGTCGCGCTGGCCTGTGGGCATTTTGTGTCAGCGAGACCCACTTTCGACTACAGCCCGAGGCGCAGGAGATCGCAGCCGACTGGCTATGGGCTTACAACAATGAGCGCCACAACGTGGGGACTAGCGACATCACACCCGGCCAGGAACTGAAAATGGCTGCCTGAAATATACTCTTGGTTCTCGTTAAACGGAGGGGATTACCACCTGATTTCTACTCTGGATTGTGGCGCGGATCTCCGAATATAGCTAAATTGAAATGGAAATAGCTCGGGTTGCAGAATGACACTTCGTTTCAGGCAAACATTTACACTCTTCCCTGGCGTCCGTATTAACGTTGGCAAGCGAGGAATAAGCACAAGCATTGGCGGTCCTGGCGCATCGTTCAATATCGGACAGCAAGGCATCCGTTGGACCTGTCGCGGTTTGGTGCCGCTCCTTTGATCACGTAATGTGCAGCAAAGGAGATGAACCATGGGCACAGGCAGGACGGATGAATTTCGCAGGGATGCGGTGCGTATCGCGCTGACCAGC
>NZ_WMII01000040.1 GCF_009711265.1 Paracoccus shanxieyensis
CCGACCAGCCAGATGTTCTTGGTGGGCGTGTGCTGCAGATGCGTGAGCCAGCCAATCATTTCCTGGCCGAGCAACCCGTAGGTCGCGCGGAGATCGGGCTTGCCGGTGCGGTCGGACTGGGCCTGGGATTGGCCCTTGCACCACTGAAGGCAGATGCGGGAGGCGACGGAGATGCTGTCCACGAAGACCGTGTCGTACTTGTCGAGCTGGCCGGCGGGACCGAAGGCCGCGCAGACCCGCGCGAAGTGCCCGGGCCCATAGGACTGGTCGTCCCGCATGGCCGGGTTGGCGCCGCCGATCCAGGCGGCGAGATCGCGGGCGACCACCCAGTCGCGGATGCGGACCTCATCGCCGGGCCAGCCCTGAACGGCCAACTCGCCCGCCTCGAGGTTCAGGAAAAGTGTTCGCTGCGGATCGAGGGTCAGCAGCTGCGTGGTTTTGCCGATGCCAGAGGTGCCCGTGAGCACCCCCTTGATGCCGCGCGCCTCGCGCAGGCGTTCGTCGGCCGTGATGATGCGGAGCGGCCCGCCGCCGAAGGGGGCGCTCACTTGCCACCCTCAAGATCCCGCACAGCGGCCGAAATGGCGATGTCCGCGCCACAGGCGCCTTGGCGGCGCGCCATCTTCAGCACGTCGCCGAGCGCGCTGGTGCGGTGGCAGAGGCCGGATTGCTGGCGCGCCAAAGCGACAAGGGCGAACTCGAGGTCGTCCACAGTGGCGCGCTCGATCGGTACGGCCTGGTCGGGCCTGTCGAAGACAGCCGGGACGTCGATGTTGTCTGGAAGCATTTCCAGCCAGCGCAGCCGGCGCAGGCGTTCCAGAGGGGAAGTCGTGAACAAGGTGATGCTCCATGTGGTCGTCGGTTGCTGTCCAGGGATCGTCGGGAAGACTGCTGCCGGGCCTGACGCCGCCCTGGAGCTTGCGGTCGGAGTGTTTCCCCGCGTGGGGGTGTTGCATTCCTCCGAGGGCCCGGCATGAAACTTGGCAGGACCGGTTCATCACCGGCCCTGTTGTCACCTACCGGCGGGCCTCCAAGACTGTCGGGGCGGCGCCGAGATATGCCGCGAGATCAAGCGCCTCGGCGGCCTTCCGGACGGCGACGAGCCGGGCGTAGACGGTGCTGCGGTGGATCCCGAGGGCTTCAGCCACTTCCGTCGGCGACATGTCGATCAGCGCCAGCGCGAGGGTGCGGCAGGTCGGGGTCAGGCCAGCAAGGAGCCGCTGGACATCTCGCACCAGCCCGAACGCCTCGTCCGTTGCGCGTGTGACGGCGGCATGCGGCATCGCGCTGTCGGGCAGCGTTTCCGCGAGCGGCAGCATCTCGTCATCACCGCGCCCCCCGGCGGGACTGTCGAAGTCGATCCAAGCCCGCTCGGCCCGCAGCCGTTCGGTCGGCGCGGCCAGCGTGGCGATGCGGTTCGCCAGCACGCGGTCGGCGAAGGTGTCATACTGACCGCGAGCCGGGTCGAACTTCTCGTCCCGGCGATAGAGATGCAGCCGCAGATCCTGCTTGATGTCCTCCGCATCCATTCCGGGGACGGAGCCCGAGCGGGCCAGCCGTTCGGCGCGAATGGTGATGTTGCGGGAGACGCGCGAGCGCGCGTCGCAAATGGGGTGGAAACGCTCCATGAAGTTTCGCCTTCGTCCAGGTGGACGGGCACGCGGCCCGAGTGCCTGGCACCGGCGAAAATTCGTTGGAGGGCCTCGAAATCAGGGGACTGGAGAAGCAAAAACCCCACGAAACATAGCGGTTTCATGGGGTTGGGTGGGATGAAAAAAGTTCAGAAAGGATCAGTCGTCTTCGGCGAAATTTCGGTCGCGCTGGTCGGCGCGACCCTGACGCAGCGCACTTGCATCGACGAGGAAGCGTGCCGCGTAACAATCGTCCTCGGCCGTGAACGGATCGTCGTCGATCCCGAACTGCGCCCTTAGCGCGGCGGCGAGAATCTGGCGCTGCCGATCGTAGCCGCGCTCAAACTCCCCCAGGATAGCGACCACGTCGCGCGAAGGACGACGTCCCCTGATGGTGGAGATCGGAAAGGACCGAGGCAATGCCCCGCCAAGCGCGGCGCAAACAAGGAGCAGCCGCCACTGGCGGTTCGGCTTGCCGTTCCGCTCATCGCGCATACCGATCTGGTCCGGTTCAAGGCGCGCCGGAGCCTGCCCAAGATAGCTGACGTTGAGCACGGCCTCCTCGCGAAACGCGAAGCGCAGATCAGACCAGCGTGCATTCGCAGGCAGAGTCATTACCGGACGCTGGACGACGTCACTTGCGTCCGCCAGTGCCGCGATCTCGGGTGCGAAGAGATCGACAAGTGGCACGGCAGCGACGAATCCCTTACGCGGCGCGAGGGCGAAGTGGAGGCATTCGGCCCACGTCAGAACACGCCCTCGCCGGGCCGCAAGAAGGGCCGGAACGTCCGGGTCAATCGCGCCGAGCGATGTCACCAGCAGGACGAACGGCAGATTGCGACGATCGAGGTCGAGGACGTCTGCGCGGCCGAGCGGTGCGCGCGGGCTTGTGAGCGCAGCGAACACCGGAAAACTCCGGCCGGCGGCAATGGCATGATCGCCGATGTGCAGAAGGGCCGCCCCGCGCGCAAACGCGGCGGGCGCGACGAGACCAAGCGCCGTGGCAATGTCGGCGAATAGTCTGCGGCGGTCGAGTTCACGGATGCGGATATCGTCTGAATTGATGTCGAGGGTTTCGCAGAGTCGCCCCGGATCGCTGCAGACGGCACGGACCGAGCCGCCGGCATGTCGCACGACATGGCGCGGGCAATGTTCCCCTCCGGGCCAGGGACAGTCGATACGTTCTGCGTACTTGGAGGTCTCCGGAAGGTAGCGTTCGACCTGGGTCCAGCAATCCGTCAGGTCCACCTTCCAGTCGCGCGTGTCGGTCGCGTGACCGGGAACGCGCTCAATCGTCCTCCAGAACGCCATCGTCATCGTCCTCATCTCCGACGTTGGGGCGGCAAAATCCCTGATCCTTGAGCCAGCGGTCGATCAGATCGCTGTCGGCATCACGGTCATAGCGCGCGAGGCTCGGCGGGAGAATGGCAACCGTCCGCTCCTTGCCATCCCCATCGAACTTGACCTTGAAAACGGCCCGGTCGATGGAACCGCCCGCAAGGCGCCGCTCCCAATTGTCGTCCCAGGCCATGAAGAGGTCGTTCGCCTTGCGCACCTCCTTCTCCTTGGCCTTTCCGCCCCAGAAGCGTTCGATTTCGATCAGGCGCACCTTGACGATCTCGGAGACAGTGTCGTTGTCGAGCGATTTCTCGCCCTTCTCCAGCAGCGGATCAAGGGTGAAGCGGTTCGAGCGATCGAAGTACTCCTCGTCCCCGAAGATGACCCCGCCGAACGTCCGCAGGTAGAGCTCGGTCTCGCCTTTCGTCCCTGCATTGACGGCAAGTTCGTCAGACTCGCCGTCATAGATGACGACGTCGTGCTTCTGCGGTCGGTAGTAGGCGATCCCCGACCCGCCATCATCCTGATGTCGCCCCTCGCGCCGCATCGGCTCGCCATGCCGGACCATGAACCACGTCTTCGTCCCGCGCGGAAAAGCGAAAACCCGCGAGCCCTTGCCGCGGCGTTTGCGGTCGAACCACTCGTCCATCTGCTCCTGCATGATGGCGGTCTGTTCGCCAGTCGGGTCCGGAGCCGGTCGCGGCTTGCCGCTGTGCCCCGCGAAATAGATGAAACGCGAACGTGTGAATGCCACGGTCTCGGCATGCTGACGTCGCAGCAGATCAGGTTTCTGGAGCCAGATCTGCAGGGCGATGTCCGCATCGGATGGTTCCTCACCGGCCTCGATCGTGAGACCAGCCCGTCCTGCCGCCTCGATCAACTCCTCGGCGGTTTCCTTGGTCGCGGTCTCGTGCACGTAGAAAAGGGCGTCGACCATTTCGGGCGGCACGTTTTCGTCGGGCTTCATCAACACTGCAGCAAGATCGTCGTAGGGAAAATCCTCATCCGCTTCGACCGGAAGTTCAAAACCCCGCGCCGAAAAATATTCCGCCCACGTCGCGAAGAACTTCAGTAGGTGCTTCGGCGAAATGCTCTTGAGGCGATCAGGGTTGGTGAAGCTTCTCGGGTTGAATGACGCCATGCGCGCCGCGGCTCCAGGGTGAATCGGGGAAATTTCAGGCTATCGGCAGAGTTGTGAACGCACAAGTCCATGTTCCCGAAGTGTTCCGAACCGCACATCCGACAGTCAGGACAGCCAGCCGGTAGGTGAGGAGAGCATCTGGAGCTCTCCCATGACCACAATCCCCTTCGCGCGCCGCGCTGACATCCATCCATGCCCGCATGCGGCCCCGGCACGTGAGGGCTGCGCATGATCGATCCAGACGAACACGAACAGGCAGCTCTGCGCGCAGCCCTCCGCAACATGGCCGAACTCATGGCCGAGATCGGATGGACCACGCGGTTCGCCGATCTCACCGAGGCACAGGCGCTCGCACTCGCGACGGCCGCCGTCGATGGATTCCAGGAGGCGATGCAGACCAGCGCGCCCCGGCCCGATCCGGAGGTGCCGTTCTGATGGACGCCGGTTTCGACTTCAACCATCCGGAGAAGCCGCCCAGTTTCTCGGACGCCGTCAATGCCTGCATCGACACCGCCCTCGTGGCGGAACAGGCCGAACGCCCCCAACGCGACTATCTCGGAGGAAGCCGGCTGGGTGACATCTGCCAGCGCAGGCTGCAGTACGAATACCTGAAGACGCCGAAGGACCCGGGCGCCGGGTTCTCGGGCAAGTCCCTGCGGATCTTCGCGCTCGGGCACGTTCTCGAGGACCTGGCCATCGCCTGGCTGCGCAAGTCCGGGTTCGATCTTCGCACGCGCAATCGACATGGTGATCAATTCGGCTTTTCGGTCGTGGGCGGACGTGTGCAAGGCCATGCCGACGGGGTGGTCGTCGCGGCACCGAACGGCATGGCGGTTCCTGCGCTCTGGGAGTGCAAATCAGCGAACGCCAAGAACTGGCGTGAGATGGCGAAGCACGGCGTCGCAAAGGCGAAGCCGGTCTATGCCGCGCAGATCGCGCTCTACCAAGCCTATCTCGGCCTGACCGAGGCGCCCGCGCTCTTCACGGCGATCAACAAGGACACGTGCGAGATCTGGCACGAACTCGTGCCGTTCGATGCCGCACTCGCCCAGTCCGCCAGCGACAAGGCGGTGACGATCCTGCGCGCCTGTGATGCGGGCGAACTTCTTCCCCGCCACACGGCCGACCCCGACCACTTCGAATGCCGCTTCTGTGCATGGCGGGAACGGTGCTGGGCATGACGGTCCCATCCGACACCATCGCGCCCGACGACGTCGCGCCCGACGCCGAAATGATCGCGATCTATGCCGACGTGGTGTTCGGCTACTGCGACGGCTGGGTGCCGGTCCGTGCGCTCGCAGAGAAAGGCGCGGGCGATGGCCCGCCGCATGTGCCCTTCATCGAAGCGGACGCCACGCTAGCCGCGAAACTCGCGCTTCAGGCGACATGGGCGAGCGACGCTGGCATGGCCTTGTTCGTGGCGCCCGGCACAGTCGCGGCTCCCGGCGACGCGCGTGCGGAGAGCATCGTCCAGACGCAGGTGGTGCTGGTCGATCTCGACCATGGCGACATCGGCGCGAAGCGCGACCATCTTGTGCAGCACCTCGGTTGCCCGACACTCGAAGTCGCGTCCGGTGGTGTCACCGCCGACGGCCAGCGCAAGCTGCACCTCTACTGGCGTCTGACCGAGCCTGCCGAAGGCGACGACATCGCCACGGTCTGCCGCGCCCGGCACATGATCGCCGCGAAGGTCGGCGGTGATCCTTCCTTTCGGTCCGCACACCAGCCGATCCGCGTGGCGGGATCGATCCACGCCAAACAGGGCCTTCGGCGGCTGGTGCAGATCCTGAACCACGATCCTCGCGATCACGACCTTGGCGAGCTGCTCGAGGCGATCATCGCGATGCCGCCGCTCGAAGGCGAGAACGGGCTCGATTTCAACATGGCCGCCACCGAGCGTGGCAGCGTGACCGAGTTGTTCGGCCGCCAGGTCCGCGAAGGCGGCGTGGATGGCACCACCCGATTCGACGCGCTGTCGCGCGTGATCGGCTACTGGATCCGCCGTGCCCGCGAAGGCCACGTGCCGCGCGAACAAGCGTGGGAGGAAATCGTCTCCTACAACACGGCCCGCGTTGCCCCTCCCTGGCCGGAGGATCGGCTGCGCGAGGAAGCCGAGCGCCTCTGGAAACGCGACGCCGCCCGCAACGGCGAGATCGATGACGAGGATGACGGTCCCGATGGCGGCGGCCCTGCTGGCGGAGGGCATGATGGGCCGGTGCCAGTGCGCTTCACCGAGGATGCGCTCGCCGCAACCTTTGCCGCCCGACATGCCGAGACATGGCGCTACGTCGCGGGCTGGGGACAATGGCTGACCTGGTCGGGCAAGCTCTGGCGGCGCGAGGAGACGCTGCAGGCCTTCGATCTGGCCCGGATGATCTGCCGCGAGGCGGCGGCGCGCGCCGGGTCTGCGCGACTCAAGGCGAAGCTTTCCAGCGCCGCGACCGTCTCTGCTGTGGAGCGGCTTGCCCGTTCCGACCGCCGCCACGCAACCACGACGGAGCCGTGGGATCGCGATCCCTGGCTGTTGAACACGCCCGGTGGCGTGGTCGATTTGCGCAGCGGCGCCTCGCTGCTCCACGACCCCGGCCTCTTCATGACCCGTATTGCCGGGGCATCGGTCGCAGACGCCTGTCCGGTTTGGCTCGGGTTTCTCGAAACCGTCACGGGCGGGGACGGCGAACTGCAATCCTACCTGCAGCGCATGGCGGGCTACTGCCTGACGGGCGTGACCACCGAGCACGCGCTGTTCTTCCTCTACGGCACCGGCGCAAACGGGAAATCCGTTTTCGCCAACACCCTGACCGCCATCCTTGGCGACTACGCAACCGTCGCGCCGATGGACATGTTCATGGCCACGCAGGGTGATCGCCACCCGACCGACATGGCCGGGCTGCGCGGGGCGCGCATCGTCACGTCCATCGAAACGGAACAGGGCAGCCGCTGGGCCGAGAGCAAGCTGAAGGCGCTGACGGGGGGCGACAAGATCACGGCCCGCTTCATGCGGCAGGATTTCTTCGAGTTCATCCCGCAGTTCAAGCTGCTGATCGTCGGCAACCACAAGCCTTCAATCCGCAACGTCGATGAGGCGATGAAGCGTCGACTGCACATGGTGCCGTTCACCGTCACCATCCCGCCCGCGCGGCGCGACAAGCATCTGGCGGACAGGCTGCTGGCCGAACGCGACGGGATCCTCGCGTGGGCGCTCGAGGGCTGCATCGAATGGCAGCGGACGGGGCTGCGCCCGCCGCCCGCCGTGATGGCTGCGACTGAGGATTACTTCGAGGCCGAGGACGCCATCGGTCGCTGGATCGACGAGCGCTGCTCTGTCGGGTTGCACCTCAGCGCCAGCACCTCAGAGATGTTCGCCGACTGGAAGGCGTGGGCCGATGCGAACGGCGAGTTCGCAGGCTCGGTCAAGCGCTTCTCGGAAGCCCTGATCGTCCGGGGATTCGAGCGTCACAACACCCGCGCCGCGAAGGGATTCCGGGGCATCGCCCTCGACGACAGCAACTCTGACCTTTTCTCGGGAGAATAGGAAAATGCCAATGAATTCAGAGAGTGTGACGGATGTGACGGATCATACCTATAAGACCGTTACGCGCGCGCATGTGCGCGCCTATGGAGCGGATAGGGAACTATCCGTCACATCCGTCACACCCGTCACCAACCCTCCTGTGCGGATGGAGGACGGTGGCGGACTGCTCCCGTGCATCCTCGCGCTCGACCTCGGCACCTCGACCGGCTGGGCGATCCGCGGCCATGACGGCCTGATCACCAGCGGCACCGTCTCGCTCCGCCCGGGCCGCTTCGACGGCGGCGGCATGCGCTACCTGCGCTTCACCAACTGGCTGACCGAGATCGACCGGCTGTCGGGGCCCGTCGCCGCCATCTGGTTCGAGGAAGTCCGCCGCCACGCGGGCACCGACGCGAGCCACATCTACGGCGGGCTCATGGCCACGCTGACCGCATGGGCGGAACTGCGCGGCGTGCCCTACGAAGGCGTCCCGGTCGGCACGATCAAGCGCCACGCCTCGGGCAAGGGCAACGCCGACAAGGCCACGATGGTCGCCGCCGTCCGCGCCCGCGGCTTCAGCCCGGCCGACGACAACGAGGCCGACGCCATCGCGCTCCTGCTCTGGGCGATCGAGACGAACGGGGGTGTCGCATGAGATGGCATCCCCACGGTTACGGCGGCCGCCGCCGGGATCCCGAGCAGGTCAAGCGCGAGGGCTGGCACGAACAGGGCGTCCTCGCAGTCTCCGCCGATGACGACCGCCTCACCTGGCCCGAGCGTGAACTGGTCCGCCAGCTTGGCGAGAAGCTCTACGGCCCGCGCCCTTCCGACAGGGAGGCGCGCCATGGCTGATCGCGAATGGACCGCCGACTGCGTCGCCGATCATTTCGAGGAGGCGTTCCGCACCCTGCGCAAGCTGCCGCCGGTGAAGGCGCAGGGCTACTTCAACACCTGGCCCGACATCGTGCGGACCAGCCGCGAGATCGCGGCGATGGAACCCCAGCCGATGCGGGTCTGGCCCTCGGCCGCCGCGATCACCCGGCTCGAGCAGACCTTCGACTGGGTGCTCTGGATCGAGGAGGCGGAGCGCAAGCTCGTCTGGTCGCGCGCGGCCCGTGTGCCGTGGAAGCAGATCAGCGGCGAGCTCGGTTGCGACCGCACGACCGCCTGGCGTCGCTGGCAGCTGGCGCTGACCAAGATCGCTGCGCGCCTGAATGCGCAGTGACTCCAATGTGTTGCAACACTTTTTCCTTCGACACCTGCAACAGATCCATGCTATTCCGAAGGCAAGATGGGGAGAGTGCGCTGGAAGGCTCGCTATCCCTTTCGCGTTGACGGGGGCCTCCTGGACCCCGGTATCCAGCGAGGGTCCGGCCGGGGTCCAGCCCACGGCAGTTTCCGGTTCCTTCCGGGCGACATTCCTATGCTGGCGGGCGAAGCGCGGCGCATCGCCAGCGACAGGGCCGGATTTTTGGGAAGCCACCCCGGCCGGAAGCCACCACGTAACCTGAAATAACAACGCAATAACAGCGCCTTGGCTGGTGGATTCCGGGGTGGATACCCTGGACTCCGGAATCCAGCTGGAAGCCGGTGGACTCCACCGAACCGGGGTCCACCCCGCCATAATCGACAGGATTCCTCATGACCCTCGCCTTCGCCCCCGAGCGGATCGAGACCTGGCCGCTTGCGCGCCTGCAGCCCTACGCGAAGAACGCCAAGCTGCACGGTGCCGACCAGGTCGCCAGGCTCGCTGCCAGCATGGCCGAGTTCGGCTGGACCGTGCCCTGCCTTGTGGGCGAGGACGGCGAGTTGATCGCGGGCCACGGCCGGGTGCTTGCTGCAACGCAGCTGGGGCTGACCGAGGCGCCGGTGATCGTACTCGGGCATCTGACCGAGGCGCAGCGCCGGGCCTATCGCATCGCGGACAACAAGCTGACCGAACTCGGGTCATGGGACGAGGCGTTGCTCTCGGCCGAGCTGAACGAGCTGCTGGCCGAGGACTTCGATCTTTCGCTGGTCGGGTTTTCCGACGGGGAACTGGACAAGCTGCTGGCCTTCGTGCCGGAAGGCGATGGCGAGGATGCTGGCGCCGGGGGCTCCGTGCCGCCGGTGACCATCCCCGAACCGCCGCGCAACCCGGCGTCGCAGACGGGCGATCTGTGGATCCTCGGCGAGCATCGGCTTCTGTGCGGCGACAGCACCAGCCACGACGATGTGCGCCGTCTGATGAACGGCGAGCGGGCGGTGCTGTTCGCGACCGACCCGCCGTACTTGGTGGACTACGACGGCTCGAACCATCCGACCCGCAACAAGGACTGGAGTCAGAGCTACGGCGTCACCTGGGACGACAGCTCGCAGGGGGCCGATCTCTACGATGGCTTCATCGCGGCGGCCGTGGCGGAAGCCATCACCGAGGACGCCGCATGGTATTGCTGGCACGCCTCACGTCGTCAGGCGATGCTGGAAGCCTGCTGGGAAAAGGCCGGGGCCTTCGTCCACCAGCAGATCATCTGGGTGAAGGACCGCGGCGTCCTGACCCGCTCCCATTACCTCTGGAAGCACGAGCCCTGCTTCATGGGCTGGCGCCGCCCCAACCGCCCGCCGAAGGTGGCCGAGCAGACGCTGCCCTCGACCTGGGAAATGCCCAGCTTCGCCAAGGACGAGCGGCCCGACCATCCGACCCCGAAACCGCTCGACGCCTTCGGCATCCCGATGCGCCAGCATGTGGCGCGCGGCGGGCTTTGCTACGAGCCGTTCTCGGGCTCCGGCTCGCAGATCATGGCGGGCGAGGCCAATGGCCGCCGCGTCTTCGCGATGGAGATCAGCCCGGACTATGTCGATGTCGCCGTCGAACGCTGGCAGGCAGACACGGGGCGCGAGGCGATCCTCGATGGCGATGGCCGGAGCTTCGCAGCCGTAAGGGCCGAGCGGCTGGGCGAGGACACAAACACCGACGCTGCCGCCTGATGGCCGTCTATTACAACGATTCCGACCCCGCCGCCTGCGCCTGGCTGCGGGACCTCATCGCCGCCGGCCACCTTCCGGCTGGCGAGGTGGACGAACGATCCATTCTCGACGTGGAGCCGTCCGACCTGCGGGGTTTTACGCAATGCCATTTCTTCGCCGGGATCGGCGGCTGGCCCCATGCGCTGCGCCTTGCCGGCGTGGCCGAGGACCGGCCGGTCTGGACCGGATCGCCGCCCTGCCAGCCCTTCAGCCAGGCCGGGCAGCGCAAGGGACAGAACGATGACCGCCACCTCGCACCCGCATTCCTGCGCCTCGTTGCCGCCTGCCGTCCGGACCTCGTCTTCGGCGAGCAGGTCGCCAGCGCGGCGGTGCTCGGACCATCTGGCCGAACGGCTGCAACAGCGGCTGAGGGCACGGCTGACTGGGCGTGGTTCGACGCTCTGGCGACTGACCTGGAAGCGGCATCTTACGCCGTCGCGGCGGCCGATCTGCCGGCTGCGTGCATCGGCGCCCCGCATATCCGCCAGCGGCTGTTCTTCGGCGCCGTTTCCCTCGGGGCAGCTGCTGGCGGGCTGGGCCACGGCCTCGGCGCGAGATCACAAGGACGGCGCGGAATGTCCGGCGGTGCCGATCAACGCGCTGCTGGGGCGGCAGGTCTGGCTGGCGGGCTGGCCGACGCCGATGGCCGGATCGCCGGCCACGGAGAGCTACAACGCGGCCGGCAATACCGATGCCAGCCGCAGGACGGTGGCGCTGATCGACTGGTCGAATGCGCCGCCCCCACCGGGACCGGTGCGACGGACGGCATCTGGCGAGACCCTGACTGGCTCCGCTGCCGGGATGGGCGCTGGCGACCGGTTGAGCCCGGAACATTCCCGCTGGCTGATGGGATACCCGGCCGCATGGGGCTGCTCAGGGGCTACGGCAATGCGATCGTGCCGCCGCTCGCGGCGGAGTTCGTGACGGCCTTTCTGGAATGCCTGCCGGAGGGATTGCGATGCAGCAGAGCCGCCTGATGTCCTTGGCCGAATCCGTGACGAATGTCGTGATCGGCTATGTGCTGGCCATCGCCACGCAGATCGTCGTGTTCCCGTGGTTCGGGATCGAGACCGGCCTCGGTGAGCATCTGACCATCGGCCTTGCGTTCGTCGGCATCTCTCTGGCACGTGGGTTCCTGCTGCGGCGTCTGTTCGAGGCGATCCGGATGCGGAGCGCCAGATGAGCAACCGCCGACCCCGAGGGACGGCGGTCGTTTTCTCGTCGGGTCCGCGTGCGTCAAGCGGCGGGCAACTTGTAGACCCGTCCGCGCCCCTCGACCTTCTCGGAGGTGACTTCGAGCCCCAGCTTTTTCTTCAGCGCCCCGGCCATCGCGCCCCTCGTCGTGTGAGGCCTCCACTGCAGGGCGGCGGAAATCTCGTCGATGGTCGCACCTTCCGGCGCGCGCAGCATGGCGATCAGGGCGGCCTGTTTGGTGCCCTCGCGCGACGTGCGCGCCTTGGGAGCCGCCTCCGGTTCGGTCGGGGTGTCCAGCGCAGGTTCCTCGGTCGGCGCGCCCAATGCGCCCGCAGGCGCGGTGCGCGCGTCCTCGGGCTCGATGCCGATGGCGGCGAGACCCGCGCCCGTGGCGACCAGCGTGACGCCATGGCCGTCGCCGGTCTCACGCCAGACGGGTTCGCCGTTGCGCATGTTCGCATCGACCTCTTCGAGAAAGCCCTTGGCGATCATCGCGCCGACCACCTTGGCAGCGGCACCGCCGCGCAGGCTCTCGGGCAGCGGCAGTGCGATGCGGTCCTCGCGCTGTGCGGCGGCGCTGAGGATGATGGCTTGGGTGTCAGAAAGCTTGGTCATGGGATCGTCTCCGTATTCGGGCCCGCGTCATGCGGCGCCTCCTACGACCCCGAGCCGCGCAGGGCGCGCGGCGGGAGTTCCGGCAGTGCCGGAGATCAGCGGGCGTGCTCGCCCTCGCCGAAGGCGCTGTCGGTGATGCGCTTCAGGAGGCTGGCGTAGTGTTCGAGGGTGCCGACATGGCCCCAGTTGATCTCGTCGGGGTGGGCGTTGAAGTGGTCGTCGCTCAGCGTCTGCAGCCGGGCGAGCATCTCGTCGATCTCGGCCTTCTTGCCGATGAAGGCCGCGAGCGCGGCTTCCTTATTCCGGCGCGCCTTCTCGGCGCGGAGTTCGTGGCGCGGGGTGGTGATCGGGTTCAGGCGCGTGGTCATCGTGATGGCTCCTTGGTGAGTTGCATCGTCCTTCTGAACGGACGTTCGCTCCGGTCGCGCTGCTTATCAACTCGATAAGAACATGATTTCGATAGATAATCGGAGCCGTCGATGCAGGGCATGAGCGAGCGCCAGTACGCCGCGCATGTCGGGCTGTCGCGTGGCGCGATCCAGAAGGCCAAGGTCGCGGAGCGGCTGGTCCTCTATCCCGACGGCAGCATCAACGCGGCCGCCAGCGATGCGCGGCGTGCCGAGGCGACCGACCCGTCAAAGACCCGCAAGCCGCCCGCGCCGAAGCTCAAGCCGGTGCCCGAGGCCGCCGTGGCCGCTGTTGGCGACACGCTCCGCGAACAGGGTCTGGCGGTTCCCGCAGTCGGCGGCGGCACGACCTTCCTGCAGGCCAAGACCGCGAACGAGGTGCTGAAGGCGCAGGAGCGGCGCATCCGGCTCCAGAAGCTGAAGGGCGAATTGATCGAGCGGGCCCGCGCGCTGGCGCTGGTGTTCCGGCTGGCGCGGGAGGAACGGGACGCGTGGGTGAACTGGCCCGCGCGCGCGGCGGCGCTGATGGCGGCCGAGCTCTCGGGCTCATCCCGCGACGCGACGGGTCAGCAGATCACCGTGGAGCCAGCCGCGATGCAGAAGGTCCTGGAGAAACATGTACGCGCCCACCTCGACGAACTCGCCGAGGTCCGGCCAGACTTCCGGTGAGAGCGGCGATGGCCTGACGGACTTCGACGGCGCGGGCGAGATCCTGCGCGCCTGGGGCAACGGGCTGCGGCCCGACCCGGACCTGACCGTCTCGGAATGGGCGGACCGGCACCGCATGCTCTCGGGCCGCGCCTCGGCCGAGCCCGGGCGGTATCGCACGGTTCGCACGCCATACATGCGCGAGATCATGGACCGGCTGAGCCCCGGCGATCCCACGCAGCGGGTTGTGTTCATGAAGGCCGCACAGGTCGGCGCGACCGAGGCGGGGAACAACTGGATCGGGTTCGCGATCCACCAGGCGCCGGGACCGATGCTGGCGGTCCAGCCGACGGTGGAATTGGCGAAACGCAACTCGCGCCAGCGGATCGATCCGCTGATCGACGAAAGTCCGGAGCTGCGGGAGCGGGTCAAACCGGCCCGGTCCCGCGACGCGGGCAACACGATGCTGTCGAAGGAGTTCGCCGGCGGCATCCTGATCATGACGGGCGCGAACTCGGCGGTCGGGCTGCGCTCGACCCCGGCGCGCTACATCTTCCTCGACGAGGTCGATGCCTATCCCGCCTCGGCCGACGAGGAAGGCGATCCGGTCACGCTGGCGGAAGCGCGGTCGCTGACCTTCGCCCACCGGCGCAAGGTGTTCCTGGTTTCGACCCCGACGATCCGGGGGCTGTCGCGCATCGAACGCGAGTACGAGGAGTCCGACCAGCGGCGGTTCTTCGTGCCGTGTCCGCATTGCGGCGCGATGCAATGGCTGAAGTTCGACCGGCTGCGCTGGCAGAAGAGCCGGCCGGAGACGGCGGAATATCACTGCGAGGGCTGCGACGCGGCAATCGCGGAGCACCACAAGACGGCGATGCTGGAGGGCGGCGAATGGCGGGCAACCGCCACGGCCGCCGATCCGACAACGGTCGGGTATCACCTCTCGGCGCTCTACTCGCCGATCGGCTGGCTGAGCTGGGAGCGGATCGTGCGGGCATGGGACGCGGCCCAAGGGTCGGACGAGGCGATCAAGGCGTTCCGCAACACGATCCTTGGCGAGACATGGGTCGAAACCGGGGAAGCTCCTGACTGGCAAAGACTCTACGACCGGCGCGAGCGCTGGAAATCCGGCGCCGTGCCTGCGGGCGGGCTGTTCCTGACCGCCGGCGCCGACGTGCAGAAGGACCGGATCGAAGTTGATGTCTGGGCTTGGGGTCGTGGTCTGGAAAGCTGGCTGGTCGATCACGTGGTGATCGAAGGCGGGCCGGACCGGCATGACGCGTGGTCGGAACTGACCGCGCTGCTGGACAGGTCCTGGCCGCATGAACGCGGCGCGCATCTGCATATCGCGCGGCTCGCCATCGATACCGGCTACGAGGCCCCGGCGGTCTATTCCTGGTCGCGGGCGCAGGGGTTTGGGCAGGTGTCGCCGGTGAAGGGCGTCGAGGGGTTCAACCGCTCGAGCCCGGTGTCGGGCCCGACCTTCGTCGACGCGACCGAGGGCGGCAAACGCCTGCGGCGCGGGGCGCGGCTCTGGACCGTGGCGGTCTCGACCTTCAAGGCCGAAACCTACCGCTTCCTGCGGCTGGTGGACCTGTCGCGGTTTGGTGCCGCTCCTTTGATCACGTAATGTGCAGCAAAGGAGATGAACCATGGGCACAGGCAGGACGGATGAATTTCGCAGGGATGCGGTGCGTATCGCGCTGA
>NZ_WMII01000041.1 GCF_009711265.1 Paracoccus shanxieyensis
ATGGCGGACCCTACCCGGCCTCGACCAATTTCGGCGCCACCTCGGTCGGAACCCTCGCCATCCGCCGCTTCCTGAGACCCGTCAGCTATCAGGGCTTTCCAAAGGAATTGCTGCCTGAAGATTTGCAGTGACCTGCAAGGGCGCCTCGCCGGAACGGCGGGGCGTCCGATCCGCCGCTTTCCAACGCAGCAAAGGGATGCGCATGGCACGAAACGTGATCTTTGATCTGGGCATGGTGCTGATCGAATGGGATCCCGCGCTGGCCTTTGCCGATGTCTTCGACACGCGCGACGCCGCCGAAGACTGGATGCGGCAGATCGGTTTTGACGGCTGGAACCGCCTGCAAGACGGCGGTCGCAGCTTTGCCGACGGCATTGCCGCAGCCATCGCCCAGCATGGCGATCTGGCGCAGCCGCTGGCGGATTATCTGGCGGCGTTCCACCTGACCATCGAAAAGCCGGTGCCGGGCAGTTGGGAGATTCTGGAGCAGTTGCACAATGCGGATGTCCCGCTTTACGCGATCACCAACTGGTCGGCGGATACATGGCCCGCTGCCGTCGAGACCTATCCAAGGCTGACGCAGGTGTTCCGGGATATTCTGGTGTCAGGGCAGGAGGGGCTTCTGAAGCCAGAGGCGGCGATCTATGAAACCCTGCTGCGGCGCAATGGGCTGGTGGCCAGGGACTGCATCTTTATCGACGACAGCCTGAAAAATGTCGAGGGCGCGCGGGCGCTGGGGATCGACGCCATCCATTTTTCAACTGCCGAGGAACTGCGCAGCATGTTGGCCGCGCGGGGTCTTCCGGGCTGACATCGCCCGATTGCCGCGAATTTTCTGCATTATTCACGGCCAGATCATGTTTCGATCACGCTTTCATCACATCTGTCAGGCATGATGTTCGTGTCGAAGCCAATGGCTGGGCGGCAGGCTGTCGCGATCTTCACGGCCCACGGTTCCGGCGCGAAGACCTTTCAGCGGTAAGCGGTTTTCGGTTAACGAATCATTTCAGGCAGGCCTTTCAGGGGCAGATGCCCCGGATGACCTAGGAACGCCCGCCGCTTCTGCGGCGGGCGTCATTCCATCTCAGCGCGCGCCCACCAGCGGCGCCAGATGACGCAGCGCCAGAAGATAGCCATTGGTGCCCAGCCCGGCGATCACGCCTTCGGCGCGCAGGCTGACATAGGAATGATGGCGGAAGCTTTCGCGCTTGTGGATGTTCGAGATATGCACCTCGATCACCGGCGCGTCGAAGGTGTTCAGCGCATCAAGGATCGCGACCGAGGTATGGGTCAGCGCGCCGGGATTGATGACGATGGCATCGGCCTGCTGCCTGGCCTCGTGGATCGTGTCGACGATCACGCCTTCATGGTTGGACTGGAAAAAGCGGATCTCGATCCCAAGCTCTTTTCCCAGCGCGACGCAGGCGTTTTCCACATCGGCCAGGGTGGTGCTGCCATAGATCTCGGGCTGGCGCTGGCCCAGAAGGTTCAGGTTCGGACCGTTCAGGACATAGATCGTGGGCATTTCTTCCTCCGAGATAGGGCATCTGTCTGCCGTTCGCGGCAGGATAGTGCGGGCGGCGCGGGTCGCAAGGGCGAAGCCTGTCCCTATGGACAGGTCCGGGCGCAGAATGCCAGGAGGATGCAGCCAAGGCTCTGAATCATGTGGTAAAGCGGATCGGAATAAGACGACCGAATCGCCTCTGCCGGGCCGCTGCATCCTGTCGCGGGGCCGCAGGCAGGGGCTGGCGGCTTGGCCGATGCAGATGGTGGGGTATTGATGCGATTTTGCTTGCTGCTTCTGGTTGCGCTTGCCGGTGCGGGTCAGGCCAGCGCCGAAAACCGGGCGGTTGTGGTCGGCAATGCAGATTATCGCGATGCGCCCGATCTGGCGGGCTCGGATACCGGGGCCCTGGCTGCGGCCATCCGCGCGGCGGGTTTTGTCACGGCCGAAGGGGTCGATCAGGATTCCGGCGATCTGCGCCGCACGCTGGATCTGCTGGCCCGCGCGGATCAGACGCCCGGCGCGCGCATCGTGTCGCTGAGCGGGCGGTTCCTGAACGACGGCGCCGAGACATGGTTCATGGGGATCGAGGCCATCGACCCGGATCAAGGCAATGTTGGCAGTCAGGGCACGCCGCTGTCGCTGGTCTTGCAGGTGATGGGCAACGCCATGCCGGGCGCGGTGCTTTTGCTGGGCACGGACGATCAGGACATGGCGCACCGGCCCGATCTGCAAAACGGCATCGGCCCGCTGGCACCTGCGGCGGGCGTGTCGATCGTCACCGGCCCGCCCGAGGGGACGGCGGCGGCGCTGCGGGCGCTGGCGGCGGGAAAACCGCTGGGCGAGGCGGTGGCCGCCCATCCCGGCCTGACATTGCTGCCCGACAGCGATGCCGCCCTGACCCCGGCCAGTCCGGCGGCTGCGGCTGCGGCCATGGTGACCGCCCCGTCCGCCGAGCCGACCGATTCTGACCGCAGCGCATGGTCCGAGGCGGCGGGGCAGGACGTGCCGGAAAGCTATACCACCTATCTGCGGCGCTATCCCTCGGGCCAGTTTTCCGAGGCGGCGACCGCGCGGCGCCAGCAATTGCTGACACGGCGCGCGACGGATATCGCGGATCGGGCGACATGGAGCACGGTGACCGCGCAGAACCGCATGAGCGGCTATGAAGCCTATCTGAAACAGTTCCCGGATGGCCGCTATGTCGCCCCGGCCAAGCGACGGCTGGCGGAATTGCGGCTGGCGAATATGCCCAAGGCCGCGCCGCCGCCGCCAAAACCTCCGGCACCGCCCACGCCGGCCGAGGTGGAAATCGCGCTGAACCTGACGCGCGGCGACAGGGCCGTGATCGAACGGGGGCTGTCACGGCTGGGCTATGAACCCGATGCGGCCGAGGACGATTTCGGGCCGGACACGCGCGCCGCCTTGCGGACGTGGCAGGGGCTGAACAATTTCATGCCAAGCGGCTATCTGAACCAGCCCCAGTTGCGGGCGCTGCGCGATCAGGTCGCCGCGCTGGATGGTGACGATGGCCGACGCGACCGGGCATATTGGCTGCAAACCGGCGCGCGCCGCGATGAGCAGGGTCTGCGGGACTATCTGAAGCGCTATCCATCTGGCCGTTACGCCGCCGAGGCCAAGCGGCAACTGACCGCGCCGGTCGCGCGGCCGATCACCGATCCGGTGAACCGCGACGACGCCTCGGCCTGGCGGTGGGCGCGGCGTCAGGACAGCGCGGCGGCCTATAACATCTATCTTGAGCGGTTTCTGGCGGGCGCCCATGCCGATGAGGCGCGCCAGCGCCGCGATGCGCTGCTGGCCGGGATCGAGGCCGCCCGGCGCGAAGAGGACGCGCTGGCCCTGTCGCAAGCCACCCGCCGCGACATCGAGGAACGCCTGATGGCGGCCCAGCTGACCCCCGGCCCGGTCGATGGCCGCTTTACCGCCGCGACCCGGCAAGCCTTGCGCGAATATCAGGCCTCGCGCAACTTGCGCGTGACGGGCTATGTGTCGCAACAGACGCTGTCGATCCTGATGTCGGAACAGCCGCGACCCTCGCGCTGAGGAGCAAAAGACATGACCTATGTGATTCTGGCGGCGGTTGGCGTCGTCATGGCCGGTATCTGCATTGCCGTGCAGGCCCCGCTGAATGCCGCACTGGCCCGGCAGGTCGGCGGCCCGGTGGTGGCCGCGGCGATTTCCTTTGCCGTGGGCTTCGTGATTCTGGCGGGGGCTGCGGTGGCGACCGGGCAGGGGCGCGGCTTCCTGCGTGTCGGGGGCGCGGAATGGTGGATGCTGATGGGCGGCGTGCTGGGCGCGTTCTATGTCTGGACCATCGTCTGGTCGCTGCCGCGTCTGGGCGCGCTGACGGCGCTGTGCGCGCTGGCGCTTGGCCAGATCCTTGCTGCGATCCTGCTGGACCGGACCGGCGCATTCGGGCTGCCCGTGCGGGACATCTCGGTCCCGCGCATTCTGGCGGCGCTGATGGTGGGCGGCGGGCTGATTCTGTCGCGCTTTTGACGCGCCGGGCTGCCAAGGTATCGGACAAAAAGGAAACGCCCGCAGCGCAAGGCATGCGGGCGTCTTCAATTCTTGGGCCAACAAGGCCCGCGGATCAGCCTTGACGGGCTTTGAAGCGCGGGTTGGTCTTGTTGATGATGTAGATGCGGCCCTTACGGCGCACAACCTGGCAATCGCGGTGACGGCTCTTGAGCGAGCGGAGCGAATTGCGAACCTTCATCGGTCTTCTCCTATCGCGGCGCATCGCTAGGTCGCGCCTTGGAATTGAAATACCCCCGGTCAAAAGCCCGGGGGCGGCGAATAGATGGTGGGCGGTACTGGGATCGAACCAGTGGCCACTACGATGTCAACGTAGTGCTCTACCGCTGAGCTAACCGCCCACTTGAACAGGATCGCTGCGCGCTTTCACGCCCACCTCTCCTTGGTCCGCGGTTCTATATAGAGCGTCGCGAGGGGTTTCAAGCCCTCTTTGATGGACACTTGGCGTCAAGTGAAGTTTAGATATAACCGATGCAGATCATGCCCGGCAGATTTCGCCCAGCCAGCCGCGCGCGCACGCCCAGGGAAATCCGGTTATGAGTTTGGATGACGCCACATTTGACCTGTTGAGGCCCGCCGAATGGCTGGGGGGCGTCATCATCGCGTCGCCGCATTCGGGTCGGTGCTATCCCGACTGGTTTCTGGCCGAAACCCGGCTGGACATGCAGAATCTGCGCTCATCCGAGGATGCTTTCGTCGACCGGCTGATCACGCCCGCGCTGGATCATGGCGCGGTCACGCTGACATCGCGCGTGCCCCGCAGCGTGGTGGACCTGAACCGCGCCCCGGACGAGATGGACCCGCTGGTCGTGTCAGGTGCGATGCCGCGCGTCATGAGCCCGCGAATCATGGCCGGGCTGGGGGTGATTCCGCGTGTCGTGTCGCAGGGCCGCGCCATTCACGACCGCCCCATCGCCCGCGAAGAGGCCGATCAGCGAATCGCCCGGCTGTGGCATCCCTATCATCAGGCGCTGTCCCAGCTGATCGATCAGGCGGTGGCCAGCTTCGGCGGCGCGATCCTGATCGACATGCATTCGATGCCGCGCGATGCGCTGGCGCATCTGCCGCGTCCGCGCCCGGATTTCGTGCTGGGCGACCGCAACGGCATTTCGGCCTCGCCCCGGATCAGCGCGGGCGTGGCCGATGCGGTCACCGCCGAGGGCTTCCGGCTGCGGCGCAATTCGCCCTTTGCCGGGGCCTATATCACCGCCGCCTATGGCAAGCCGCGCAGCAATGTCCATGTCGTGCAGCTTGAGATGGACCGCTCGCTTTACATGGATGAACGCCGGATCGAGCCGCGCGCCGATTTCGATGCCTTCGCCGAACGCTTCACCGGCATCGTCGCGCGTCTGGCGCGTCTGCGTCCCGATGCCTGCGACCCGGCCATCGCCGCCGAATAAGGAACGCCCATGCCGCCCGAGCTTGCAGATCTTTTCACCCAGAACATCGCCCTGATCGTTCTGGCCATCGTCATTTTCCTTGCCGTCAGTTCTGCCGTGCGGATCGTCCCGCAATCCGAGAAATTCGTCGTCGAACGCTTTGGCCGCCTGCGCTCGGTTCTGGGGCCGGGGATCAATTTCACCGTGCCGTTTCTGGACCGCGTGGCGCACAAGATCTCGGTTCTGGAACGCCAGCTTCCGACGAACCGGCAGGATGCCATCACCGCCGACAACGTGCTGGTGCAGGTTGAAACCAGCGTTTTCTATCGCATCATCGAGCCGGAAAAGACCGTCTATCGCATCCGCGACATCGACGCCGCCATCGCCACGACCGTCGCGGGCATCGTGCGGTCGGAAATCGGCACGATGGAGCTGGATCAGGTGCAGTCGAACCGCGCCAGCCTGATCGAACGCATCCGCGAATCGCTGGCCAATGTCGTGGACGACTGGGGCATCGAGGTGACGCGGGCCGAGATTCTGGACGTGAATCTGGACGATGCCACCCGCGCGGCCATGTTGCAGCAGCTGAACGCCGAACGCGCCCGCCGCGCTCAGGTGACCGAGGCCGAGGGCAAGCGCCGCGCCGTCGAACTGGCCGCCGATGGTGAACTTTACGCCGCCGAACAGCAGGCCAAAGCCAAGCGCGTGCTGGCCGATGCCGAGGCTTATGCCACCAATGCCATCGCCGTCGCCATTCGCGACGGCGGTCTTGAGGCGGCGCAATACAACGTCGCCATGAAGCAGGTCGAGGTTCTGGCCGAGGTCGGCAAGGGGCAGGGCAAGCAGACGGTGATCCTGCCCGCCTCGGCCGTCGAGGCGATGGGGGATGCCTTCAAGATGCTGCGCGGACCCAAGCCATGAGCGGCGGCTGGCTGTGGATCGTCGCCGCCCTTGTGCTGGGCGCGCTGGAGATCCTGCTGCCCGGCTGGATCCTTTTGGGCACGGCCATCGCCATGGGGCTGATGGGTATTGCCATTCTGTCGGGCCTGTGGACTGCGGGCCTGCCGCTGACGCTGGTGGCGATCGCGGCCTTGTCAGGGCTATGCTGGCTGGCCCTGCGCCGCATCTTTGGCAGCAGCCGGGGCGATGTGCGGGTCTGGACGCGCGACATCAACGATCACAAGTGACGCTGATCGGGGCAAAGCTGGTCCTGACCTGCGACGGGCGGCTGCTGACCTGTTTGCGCGACGATTTCGACTGGATTCCGTGGCCGGGACATTGGGATCTGCCCGGCGGCGGGGCCGAGCCGGGCGAGACCGCCATGCAATGCGCGCTGCGGGAGTTGCACGAAGAATTCGGCCTGACGCTTGCACCGACGCGGCTGCGCGGACGGGCGTTTCCCTCGGTCCTGCCGCCGGGGGGCGCGGCGTGGCTGTTTCACGCCACCATTACCGGGACCGAGATCGAAGCCATCCGCTTTGGCGACGAAGGGCAGGAATGGCGCATGATGCCGATTGCCGAATTTCTGGCCCATCCCTTGACCGTCCCGCATTTCCGCCAGCGCGTGCCCTTGATGCTGGCCCCCTGATGCCGGGTCCGTTGATACTGGTCTAGGGCTTGCGGGTCAGGCCGCGCGGCCGCGCCATCATCTGCACCATCGGGCGCAGCGCGTCGCCCTTGACCGTCCAGCTTGTCGCGAAGGCAAAGCAGGCGACGAACTCCAGCCAGAAGACCGGCCGCAGCGCGGCAAGGCGCTGATCCAGCCCGGTGACGAACAGCAGGCCGATCAGGCCGATGCTGGCGATGATGGTCCAGCCGCAGATCCGATAGATCCGGTTCGAGGCCTGCTTTTCCGCGCTGTCCTCGGAACCGCGCACGAACAGCACAAGGCAATAGACCGCCAGCGCAGCGAAAAACACGCCCGCCGCGATCAGGTGAACCAGAGCGCTTGCGGAATTGCCAAGGACGCATTGCAGAAAGGTGCAGCTTGGCGGTCTGGGCATCGGCGGGCTGGTGATCGACAGGCCCGCGACCGGCAGGCCGGTATTAGGTGTCACGGGAAAGCCGGTCGGCACCAGCGCCACCAAGGCCACCGCAACCGATGCGACCCGCGCCACCAGCCGGTCTGTCAGCCATGTGCCGGTGTCGCGATAGCCTTCATAGCTCCACAAGAACACCGCCTGCGCGATCAGGCAGCCGACAAAGATCTCGCGCATGGGGGAATAGTAATAGGCCGACAGGCTGGTCAGGATCCCGCCCGAGGCGACGCCGTAAAGCGCCAGCACCACCGGCAGGAAATATCCCAGCGCCCCGATGGCGCGGCGCACCGCCAGAAAGGACAGCACAAGCTGGTTGCCTGCCTTTTGCCGTTCGCCCTGAGCCTTGCTGAGCATGTCCCACCCCCTGCCGCGTTCCGGCGAAGCGTGGGTCATGCGCGGCTAAGGGTCAATGCCTGCGCAATTCGGCGGTGATTGCCTGCGCTGCGGCGCGGGGATCCTGGGCCTGCCAGATCGGGCGGCCCACGACGATATGATCCGCGCCATTGGCAATCGCGGTTGCCGGGGTCTCGATGCGTTTCTGATCGCCCGCATCGCTGCCCGCCGGCCGCACGCCCGGCGTCACGATCAGACGCCCCTGCGATTCCGGCAGCGCGCGGATCAGCGCGGCTTCGCGGGGCGAGGCGATGACGCCATCGGCCCCGGCCTCGAAGGCGCGGGCGGCGCGCAGTTGCACGATCTCGGCCACGTCGCCCTGACGCATCAGACCGGCATCCAGATCGGCCCGGTCCAGCGAGGTCAGCACCGTGACCGCAAGGATCTTAAGGTTCGATCCCGCCGCGCCCTGCTTGGCGGCGCGCACGACATGCGGGTCGCCATGCACCGTCAGGAAATCCAGATCATATTGCGCGATGCCTTTGACGGCGGCCTCGACGGTCGCGCCGATGTCGAAGAACTTCATGTCCAGAAAGATGCGCTTGCCGTGTTCCTGTTTCAGCTCATTGGCCAAGGCCAGCCCGCCGCCGGTCAGCATGCCCAGCCCGATCTTGTAGAAGCTGGCGGCATCGCCGATCTTTTCGGCCAGCTCCAGCCCGGCCAAGGCATTCGGCACATCCAGCGCCACGATCAGACGGTCATCCATTTTCCATACCTCAGCCTGCGACAAACGGCGCGGTTATAGGGGGGAACCCGCCGTCTTGAAACCCCGTTTGTTCCTGCCCATCTGACAGGCAGGACCCGAACCGGGCCGTGCCATTGCGGGCGGTCCACAGCGGGGGCTGAGGAAAGGAATTTCTGCATGGATATGGAAAAGTTTACCGAACGGTCGCGCGGCTTTCTGCAAGCTGCCCAGACCATCGCGATCCGCGAAGAAAACCAGCGCGTGATGCCTGAACATCTGCTGAAGGCGCTGATGGATGACGATCAGGGCTTTGCCAGCAATCTGATCGCGCGCGCCGGGGGCGATGCGCAGGCCGTGCGCCGCGCCACGGATGAGGCGGTGGCCAAGCAACCCAAGGTCAGCGGCGGGCAGGGGCAGGTCTATGTCGACCCCAGCATGGTCCGCGTGCTGGACGAGGCCGAGAAACTGGCCAAGAAGGCGGGCGACAGTTTCGTGCCTGCCGAGCGTGTGCTGACCGCTCTGGCGGTCGTCAACACGAATGCCCGCGATGCCTTGGCGGCGGGCAAGGTCAATGCGCAGGCGCTGAATGCTGCCATCAACGATGTCCGCAAGGGCCGCACGGCGGATACCGCCAGCGCCGAGGACAGCTATGAGGCCCTGTCGAAATACGCCCGTAACCTGACCGAGGCGGCGGCTGACGGCAAGATCGACCCGATCATCGGCCGGGATGAGGAAATCCGCCGCGCCATGCAGGTTCTGTCGCGCCGCACCAAGAACAACCCGGTGCTGATCGGGGAACCCGGCGTCGGTAAAACCGCCATCGCCGAGGGTCTGGCGCTGCGCATCATCGACGGCGACGTGCCCGAAAGCCTGCGCAACAAGCAGCTTTGGGCACTGGACATGGGTGCCTTGATCGCCGGGGCGAAATATCGCGGTGAGTTCGAGGAGCGGCTGAAAGCCATCCTGAAGGAGATCGAAAACGCCGCGGGCGAAGTCATCCTGTTCATCGACGAACTGCATGTGCTGGTCGGCGCGGGCAAGACCGATGGCGCCATGGATGCCGCGAACCTGATCAAGCCTGCGCTGGCGCGGGGCGAGCTGCATTGCGTCGGCGCCACCACGCTGGACGAATACCGCAAGTATATCGAAAAGGACGCCGCTCTGGCCCGGCGTTTCCAGCCCGTGCTGGTGCAGGAACCCACGGTCGAGGATACGATCAGCATCCTGCGCGGCATCAAGGAGAAATACGAACTGCATCACGGCGTCCGCATCAGCGATGCCGCGCTGGTGGCGGCTGCGCAATTGTCGTCCCGCTATATCACCGATCGCTTCCTGCCCGACAAGGCCATCGACCTTGTGGATGAGGCCGCCTCGCGGCTGCGCATGGAAGTGGACAGCAAGCCCGAAGAACTGGACGCGCTGGACCGCCAGATCCTGCAAATGCAGATCGAGGCCGAGGCGCTGAAGAAGGAAGACGACGCCGCCAGTCAGGACCGGCTGGAGCGGCTGGAAAAGCAGCTTTCGGAATTGCAGGAACGCTCGTCCACCATGACGGCGCGCTGGCAGGCCGAACGCGACAAGCTGGAAGGCTCGCGTCACCTGAAAGAGCAGTTGGACAAGGCCCGCGCCGAACTGGATCAGGCCAAGCGTGAAGGCAACCTCGCCCGCGCCGGTGAGCTGTCCTATGGTATCATTCCGGGGCTGGAAAAGAAGCTGGCCGATGCCGAAGGCCCGGACGAAGGCCCCATGGTCGAGGAAGCCGTGCGCCCGGAACAGATCGCCGAGGTGGTGGAACGCTGGACCGGCATTCCCACTGCCCGGATGCTGGAGGGCGAACGCGAGAAGCTGTTGAAGATGGAAGAGGTGCTGGGCCAGCGCGTCATCGGCCAGTCCGAGGCGGTGACGGCGGTGTCCAATGCCGTGCGCCGGGCGCGGGCCGGGCTGAACGATCCGAAACGGCCGCTGGGCAGCTTCCTGTTCCTTGGCCCCACCGGGGTCGGCAAGACTGAACTGACCAAGGCCATCGCCGAATACATGTTCGACGATGACAGCGCGATGGTCCGCATCGACATGTCCGAATACATGGAAAAGCATTCGGTCGCCCGCCTGATCGGCGCGCCTCCGGGTTATGTCGGCTATGACGAAGGCGGCGCGCTGACCGAGGCCGTGCGGCGCAGGCCCTATCAGGTGATCCTGTTCGATGAGGTCGAAAAGGCGCATCCGGACGTGTTCAACGTGCTGTTGCAGGTGCTGGACGACGGTCAGTTGACCGACGGGCAGGGCCGGACGGTGGATTTCAAGCAGACGCTGATCATCCTGACCTCGAACCTTGGGGCGCAGGCGCTGTCGGCGCTGCCGGACGGTGCGGACAGCGCACAGGCCCGCGGGCAGGTGATGGATGCGGTGCGGGCGCATTTCCGCCCCGAATTCCTGAACCGTCTGGATGAGATCATCATCTTCCACCGCCTGACGCGCGACAATATGGACGGCATCGTCAAGATCCAGCTGATGCAGCTGGAGCATCGTCTGGCGCAGCGCAAGATCGCGCTGGATCTGGATGAGGACGCGATGAAATGGCTGGCTGACGAAGGCTATGATCCGGTCTTTGGCGCGCGTCCGTTGAAACGCGTGATCCAGCGCAGCCTGCAGAACCCGCTGGCCGAGATGCTTCTGGCCGGAGAGGTGCTGGACGGACAGACCGTGCATGTCGGCGCGGGGGCGGACGGGCTGATCGTCGGCAACCGCATCACTGGCGCGCATCTGGGCGAGGCGGGCGAAAGCGGGCCTCGGGCGCCGCTGCACTGAATGGATGGGCGGTCCCTCGCGGGGCCGCCCTTTCCGTTTCGGCGGGTCTTTACCCGATGGTCACGCGCGGCATGGTAAGCCGGGACGAATCATGCAAGATCGTTGAAACGATTGCACAAGCAGAGGCAAAGAATGACCCGCATCCTGACCGTCCCCACTCAGCCCATCGAAGGGCAGAAGCCCGGCACCTCGGGACTGCGGAAAAAGACCAAGGTCTTCATGACGCCGCATTATCTGGAAAACTTCACGCAATCGGTCTTTGACGCGATCGGCGGGGTCGCGGGCAAGGTTCTGGTGCTGGGTGGCGACGGGCGGTTCTTCAACGACCGCGCCGTGCAGGTGATCCTGCGCATGGCCGCAGCACAGGACGCCCTGCGCGTGATCGTGGGTCAGGGTGGCATCCTGTCGACCCCCGCCGCATCGAACCTGATCCGCAAGCGCGGGGCCAATGGCGGCGTGATCCTGTCGGCCAGCCACAATCCCGGCGGCATCGACGAAGATTTCGGCATGAAATACAACGGAGAGAATGGCGGCCCGGCGCCGGAATCCGTGACCGACCGCATTTTCGCCCGCACGCAGGAATTGACCGAGTACAAGATTCTCGAGACCGAGGATGTGGACCTGTCGGCCTTGGGCGAAGTGAGCTTGGCAGGCATGGTGGTCGAGGTGATCGACCCCGTGGCCGATTACGCCAAGCTGATGGCCGAGCTCTTCGATTTCGACGCGATCCGCAATCTGTTCGCGGGCGGTTTCCGGATGCGCTTTGACGCGATGCATGCCGTGACCGGCCCCTATGCGACCGCCATTCTTGAAGGCATGCTTGGCGCGCCTGCGGGCACGGTGGTCAATGGCACGCCTTCGCCGGATTTCGGCGGCGGCCATCCCGATCCCAACCCGGTCTGGGCCAAGGATCTGATGGATGCGATGTTCGCCGAAGATGCGCCGGATTTCGGCGCGGCCTCGGACGGGGATGGTGACCGCAACATGATCGTCGGGCGCGGCATCTATGTGACGCCTTCGGACAGCCTTGCCGTTCTGGCGGCGAATGCGCATCTGGCGCCCGCCTATGCCAAGGGTCTGGCGGGCATCGCCCGGTCGATGCCGACCAGCCGCGCCGCCGACCGCGTGGCCGAAAAGCTGGGGATCGAGGCGCATGAGACCCCGACCGGCTGGAAATTCTTCGGTAACCTTCTGGATGCCGGTCGTGTGACGATCTGCGGCGAGGAAAGCGCCGGCACCGGCTCGGATCACGTCCGCGAAAAGGACGGGCTGTGGGCGGTGCTGCTGTGGCTGAACATTCTGGCCCGGCGGATCGAGCCCGTGCAGCAGATCCTGTCCGCGCATTGGGCCGAATATGGCCGCAACTATTATTCGCGTCACGATTATGAGGCGATCCCGACCGAGCGGGCGAATGCGCTGGTCCAGCGCCTGCGCGACATCTCGGGCGATCTGCCGGGCCAAAGCTTTCAGGGGCTGACCGTCGAAAGCGCCGATGATTTCGCCTATCACGATCCGGTCGATGGCTCGCAATCGGCGCGGCAGGGCATCCGCATCGGGTTCAAGGGCGGCTCGCGCGTGGTGATGCGCCTGTCGGGGACGGGAACCGAAGGCGCGACCCTGCGGGTCTATCTGGAACGCTATGAACTCGATCCCAGCCGCCACGACCTGCCGGTCGAGGAGGCGCTGGCCCCGGTCATCGCCGCTGCCGAAGACATCGCGCTGATCCGCGAATTCACCGGCCGCGACCGGCCGGATGTCACGACCTGAGTCACGAAGAATTTCATCGGCGGATCGCCCCGAAGCTGGCATGATTGACCAGCGAAGGAGGCCGCCGATGAAGCTGAAATGGTCTGAAGTCACCCCTGAATCGCAATATCTCAGCCGCCGCGTCTTTCTGGCGGCCGGGGCCGCGACCATCGCCGCCCCCGCATTCGGGCTGACCGGCGCACCTTCGGCGCTGTCCACGGATGAAAAGCCGAACAGCTTTGAAGAAGTCACCAACTATAACAATTTCTACGAATTCGGCACCGGCAAGACCGATCCGGCGCAGTATTCCGGCAGCCTCAAGACCTCGCCCTGGTCGATCAGGATCGACGGCATGGTGGACCGCCCCGGCAGCTATGGGGTCGAGGATCTGGTGCCGGATGCCGCGCTGGAGGAACGCATCTATCGCCTGCGCTGCGTCGAGGCGTGGTCGATGGTCATTCCGTGGCTGGGCGTGTCGCTTTCCAGCGTGCTGAACAAGGCTGGCGTTCAGTCGGGTGCGAAATATGTCGCCTTCCAGACCCTGTTGGATCCCGAACAGATGCCGGGACAGCGCTATCGCAGCATCGACTGGCCCTATCGCGAAGGGCTGCGGCTGGATGAGGCGATGCATCCGCTGGCCATGCTGGCGACCGGGCTTTACGGCAAGGTGCTGCCCAATCAGAACGGCGCGCCGATCCGGTTGGTGGTGCCGTGGAAATATGGCTTCAAGTCGATCAAGTCGATCATCTCGATCACGCTGACCGACAAACAGCCGCCGACGAGCTGGCAGATGCTGCAGGCCAACGAATACGGCTTCTATGCCAATGTGAACCCGCAGGTCGATCATCCGCGCTGGTCGCAGGCGACCGAGCGGCGGATCGGCGCGGGCCTGTTCGGCGGGCGGCAGGAAACGCTGATGTTCAACGGATATGGCGATCAGGTCGCCAATCTTTACGCCGGCATGGATCTGAAGAAGTTCTATTGATGATCCAGAAGGCGAACCAATGGCTGCGGCGGGTCCCTGTCTGGCTGGTCTGGCTGCTGTCGTCGATTCCGCTGCTGCTGCTGATCTGGGACACGGTGAATGGCGGGCTGGGCATCGACCCGGTGCGCGACATCGAACACCGGCTGGGCCGGACGGCGCTGTATTTCCTGATCGCCACGCTCTGCGTCACACCGCTGCTTCGGCTGACACGGCTGAACCTGATGCGGTTCCGGCAGGCGCTTGGGCTGATCTGCTTTGCCTATGTCTGCTGCCATCTGCTGGCTTGGGCCGTCTTTGATATGGCGCTGCTGTGGCCCCAGATGCTGCGGGACGTGGTGAAACGGCCCTATCTGATCTTTGGCATGATCGCGACGCTGATGCTGCTGGCCCTGGCTGTCACATCGAACCGCTATTCGATCCGCGGCATGGGGGCGAACTGGCGTCGGCTGCACCGCCTGATCTATCCGGCGGCGATCCTGGCGGCTGTTCACTGGCTATGGGCGCTGAAGGTGCTTGAGCTGAAGCCCGTCCTGATCTTGTCCGCGATTCTTGTTCTACTTTTCCTTCGTTTTCGTGGGGTTTTTGGGATTTTGGGTGGATTAGGGCGTGGATCGGGTCGGGGGTAGGGGGGGGTCGTCGCTGCGCGGCGGTGGTTTAGCGTGTTGGGCTTTGCCATTTTATTTGTTTATTTTCAGTCGCTTGCGTTTTTATGTTATTTTTCTGTCGTTTTGGGGTTGCGGGTCGGGGGTGTGATCCGTAAATACCCGCTCACCGAGACGGCGAGACGCTGAAACGGGACG
>NZ_WMII01000042.1 GCF_009711265.1 Paracoccus shanxieyensis
AATACATCAACGGCTTCTATAACCCGCGCCGTCGGCACTCAGCATTGGGAGGCAAAAGCCCCTTGGCCTTTGAACGCCACGTGGCCTAAACGAGCACTCGGAGCGGCACAAATACGCGACAGGTCCAAGGTCGGGTTCCTCGGCTTCGGCTTCTACCCGCGATCGGGGTTCATCCATGTCGACCTCGGTCCCGCGCGACAGTGGGGCGAGCGGTTTCCGGTCCGTGCGACCGCATTTGCAGCCGAGACGCCGCCCGCGCGCGAGGCGCTGGCCGACAGCCGCACCATGAGGGGTGGCGGGGCGGCGGGTGTCGCGACGCTCGGCGCAGCCGGGGTGGAAGTCGCCCAGCAGGTGCTGGCGGAGACGCAAAGCGCCGTCCTGCCGCTGGTGCCGTATCTCGACACCCTGCGCTGGGTGTTCATCGCAGTGGCGCTCGGCGGCATCGCGGTCACGATCTACGCCCGACTTGATGACTGGAAGCGGGGGCGTCGATGATCGCCGCCCTGTTCACCGGGATCGCCGCCGCCCCGTGGATGCGGGCGGCGCTGCGCAACGGCGCCATCGTCCTCGCCGTGCTCCTGTTCCTGCTTGCGCTTCGGCGCTCCGGGGAGCGAGCGGGACGCCTCGCCGAACGTCTTGAGGCCATGGATAAGGTCAATGACATCCAACGCCAGATGCTCGACGCGGCAGCTCGCCGTCCTCGTGATCGCAGCGATTTCGCTGACCGCCTGCGCGACGGCCACTTCTGAACCTCGCATGGCTACGCATGGCTACCGTCTGTCCGCCGCTTGTTGAGTACAGCCGAGAGGTCCAGGTGCGCGCAGCCCACGAGCTCGATGTCCTGCCGGATGGGTCGGCAGTCGCCGAAATGCTCTCCGACTACAGCGTCATGCGCGATCAGGCTCCGGCGTGCTCTCCGTTATCTGAGAAATATAGTTATTTTGATGTCGACCCCACTAAACCTTTAGGGCCGCCCATCTGACCATAACACTCCCGGCCAGCATGCTCATGCCAATCGCGAGGAGTAATGGACCAGCGAATTCCTCCGCAACAATGCCCGATGACGAGGAAACCGACAGCAGCATCAGGCTGAATTCTCCTCCGTGGGCCAGGATTATCCCAGTTCGCCATGAGGTCTGAAGCGACTCGCCGAATATTCGGGCGACAACCAAAACGATCACCGCCTTGCCCGCAAAAATGATCGCGAGCCAGCTCAGCACGACTGGCCACGCATACGGGATGATCCAAAGTGGCAATTGCGTTCCGATGCCGACAAAGAAAATCCCCACAAACAAATCGCGGAAAGGCCGGATCTCGTTCTCGACAGCATGGCGCGCGTCACCCTCACCGATGATCATCCCGGCCGCGAATGCAGCGAGTGCCGGAGAAAGGCCGGCGGTGGCCGCGACAGTCGCAGCCCCTAGTACAATGGTGAGCGCGAGAAGCTGGGCAAGTTCCGGATCGCCACGCGACGCTACCCAACGGGCCAGCAGCTGCAACGGGCCACGGGCAATGAACAGAGCTGCAACCAATGCCGTTGCACTGGCGACGACCGTTATCACGCCATACCCTTCGGCGGCTCCACTCATCGAATCGTGCAGAAGCAGGAATGCGACAGCTGCCAAGTCTTGAAACAGAAGCACCGCAATGGCCAGGCGTCCTTGGGCCGATCCCAGAGCGTTCGCGCTTGCGAGCACCTTGAGGCACATGGCCGTGGATGACATGGCAACGGCCCCGCCGATGAGGATTGCGGGGACGGGCGCGAGATCGAAGATCAGACTCGCTATCAACGACACCGTTATCGTCGTGACTGCAACCTGCACGGCTCCAAGACCGAAGACATGCTTCCTGAGCCTTACGAGCTTCTCGAACGAGAATTCCAGGCCGAGCGAGAACAGCAGCAGCACCACTCCGATCTCGCCAATGCTGCTAAGGGCAGCGTTTTCGGCAATCAGGTCGAGGCCGGCGGGTCCAATGACTATACCGGCAAGAATGTAACCGACAATGCTGGGCACGCCGATCCTTGAACATATCGTCACGAGCACGAACGCGGCAAAGACCAACAAGGCCGCGCTTTCGACAAATCCGGTCACTCCATGCATGTTCTTCTCCTGATGGCATGGCGCAGGGAAGGCCAATAGCGGCTCGCGACGCTGTCAAGGTAAGGACACAAGCGGCAGATCCTCGCTCGAGCTGACCATTGCGTTCGTTATTTTTTCCCGGCGATCGTCACGCCCGTCCAGGCTGGGGGATCGGAGGCCGGGAAGGATTCAAGACTGGCTTCGAAAACTGGATCGAATTCCGCCTGTTCTTGCGACGGCAGGTCCACCGAGCCTTCCTGATCGACTGCGCGCCGGAGCCGGTGGTCCGTGCGACCCCGATCCAGGCGGGACGGTATGCGAAAGGCGTTCGGGGCGTCGGCTCCCTTGTAGAGGCGATGCCGCTCCTCTCCCCGCCAGCGGTCAGGCGCATGCCGATGAGCCACGTCCTCACGCACGAAATAGCGCCAGTCCTGCTGCTCCGCGAATTCCACGGCGCTTTCGCGGTCGGGAAATTTCAGCCGGATCGAACGATAGGGATCGTTGCTGGAGGTATATCCCATCAGCGGCTCGACCTGCGGCGGCCGGGACGGCTCGAACTCGAGGACCCAGTAGTTGGGCCGCGGTGCCGATGTCATCGCGGAACGGGCAGGACGGTAGATGATTGCCGTCGGCACGTCCCAGGATGGCAGATCGGTTCCGGGAATTTTCGGCGGGAATGGTGGACGATTATGGCCGCGCATATCAGTTCTCCCGGGTGTCGGTGGATACGAGAAGGTGACGTTCGAGATCGTCGAGTTTTTCCATTCGCCTCGAATTCAGGCGAACGGCGCGTTCGGTGTTCTGCGAAGGAAAGGCAGCAGCGTGCAGGACGTCCGACCGCATCGCTATCGTGAGATCGGCGACGGCATTCATCACGCCCTCTCCGTCCCCGTCCGAGAGCGTGCCGTCAGCAAAACCGGACTGCAAGCTCTCCAGTACCTGCTCGAAGCTGGACACGACCCCTGCACTCGCGACCACAGCCAGCTTGTGGCTGAGAACACGCAGTTCATCGATCAGCTTCGCATCGTGCCTTGCGGTTTCCACGATCTCTGCGACCTTCTCGATACAGGCCATGTAAATGTCGCATTGCTGCTGGAGGATGATGACCCTTCCTTCCTTGCGAAGCTCGAGATCGGTCTGGCGATTGAGAAGCGCCGCGGTCAGAATGATCGTCACGACAGCGCCGAGGAAGATGAGCGTCATCTCCTGCGCGAAAGGCAGTATGTCTTCGGCAAGATACATCGAACGAAAAACGAAAACGATGCCGATGCCCAAGGCAGCGGCTGCAGCAGCAAATGCCAAGTCAGGCAGGCGGTTCGACATCAGCACCTCGCATTTTCGGTGTCAGGTGGCATGCACGGCTTTGCATCGGCGTCCGGCGCCTCTGCGTCCCGGTGCCGCAGGAAGATTGGCGTCGGACCGCTGCCGAACGGATTGAAGCCGGTGCTCAGGCAACGGTCGAAGATCGTTTCGTCCCATCGGGTGAAATCGTGCTCCTCGCCGGCAAGTCGCCCGTCATCCACCACAGGGCACCTCACGCCTTTGCCGATGGGGGAGCGTCATCGAAGGCCGCACCGTCCGAACGATCCGCCTTGCGAAGCCGTAGCCCGAGGAGGATCATCATCACCCCGAAGACCGCGGCGTAGAAGCCGATCAGCCAGCCGAGCGCGAGGAAGCTTTCGACCGGGCGCGTCAGCAGCATCCAGGTCACGACGACACCGAGAACGACCGAGAGAAGGCCGCTCAGGATCAGCCAGATTTCGCCGTTGATTTCCTTTCGCAGGCGGATCGCTGCCGCGATCTCGAGGGCACCCGAGAACACGGACCAGAATGCGATGCTGGCCCAGAGGAATGTCGCAAGCACAAGCGTCGCGACAAAAGGCGAGACAACCACGACGACGCCCGTGGCGATGCCCAGAATGCCGCTGAACATCAGCCAGCCCCAGCGTTCGCCCTTGCGGATGTTACGTATCGCGGCGACGAGGCCGAACACGCCGTCGGCAAAGGCGAACGCGCCGAAGACCAGCGTGAGCGCCAGAAGCGCTTCCGCAGGCATGACGAAGGCTAGCACTGCGATGATCAATGCGAGCACGCCGCGTAACACGAATGCCCACCAATTCCGGGACAGGCTGCACAGCATGTCCTGCATCGTGTCGGATTGCTTTGCAGAGGTTGTCGTCATTGGTCCATCTCCTGTTCAGGTTTCAACTCAGTAGTGCCGATTGTCTCCGCGCCGGCCAGGGCGGCCGCCACGCGGCGGCGGTCCTCGACCGGTTGAGGCAGACACTGCGTCCGGGCAATTTCCCTTTCCACGGGCGCGCGCCCCGATGCCTCGCCGATCAACCCGGCTTCGACCAGCGTGCCGCGCAGTGTCTCCGCCGCGTTCTCTGCAATCTTCAACACTTCCGCCTCAGTGAGACCCAGGAGGTGCGCCGTCTCCGCGATCGTGGCGTCTTCCAGGTACATCCGATACAGGACGCGGCGCTCGACCGGAGCAAGATCTGCGATAGCCCGGTGCAGTGCCATGGCCATATCATGACGATCCACTTCGGTCTCGGGGTCTGTGCCGCCGTCGTCGGCGATGAGGTCCTCCAGCATCAGCACTTCGTCGGGCTGGTAGAACTCGAACATCGCCTGATCCGCCTCGGTCGGATCCTCCGCCGGGGCCTCGGGTTCCGCCTCGATGGAGGCGGCATCCTCAGGCACGGCGCGGCGGGCGGCGCGGGATTCTTCCTCGATGGTCTCAAAAGCCAGCCGTTTCAGCCAGTCGCCGACGGAAAACTCCGAAGGCCGATCCTCGAAGCGGGCCAGCCCCTTGAGGATCGTCGCATCGACGATATCGCGAACGCTCAGGTAGCCAGCCGGCACAGACCCGCTACACTCGAGATAGGTCAACTCGCGCCTGACGGTATCGTAGACCGTATCGAGATGATCCTCGATCAGGTCAAAGAAGAGCTGGCGCCGGTCCGCTTCCGCCGCATCCCGCGCGGGCGACAGCGGGGCGCCGATCCGGCGCCGGCGGGCGGGACGCTTGTATTCAGGCTCGTGCTTGAGGCGCGCCACATGCCGATCGACCTGGTGGCGCAGGTCGGCAAAGGCCTTGCGCAGGACAGGCTCGATCTCGAATCCCTCTTCCCGCGCCGCGATCACGCCCGACGGCAGTTGCAGGCGCAGGCTGACTTCGATGCGCGTCTTGCCCCTCGTCTGCGAGGCAACGACTTCGAGCCGGACCAGATCCTCGCGAAAGCGCGCAAGGTGCGGTTCAAGTTGCCGCACTTCTTCCTCGATGACCTCAGGCGCGCGCTGTTGGCCGTGCCGGTCGAGATTGCGGAATGATCTAATGACGTTCATGCCGTGGACCTTCCTATAACTCTCCGAAGAGATGGTCCGGCGCGACCGATATCGCGCCGGGCCAGTCTTTTGCGCTGTCACTCGGCGGACTTGTCGTCCTTGGACTGCACCTCATCCCCAGCGCTGGGCTTCGGAACGTCCGTCCTGTCTTCGGCAACTTCGCTGGGCTCCTCGATCCCGGCCTTGGCCTGATCGTCCGGGCTGTCGTCACCGGTGTCCTTTACGATCTTTTCGAACACGACCCTCTGTTCGTCTTCCGACCAGGCGACGCGGACCTTGTCACCATCCTCGATCCGCCCGGAGAGCATCTCGCGGGCCAACTCGGTCTCCAACTCCGACCGGATCAGCCGGCGCAGCTCGCGGGCGCCGAATTCGGGGCGGAAGCCGACCGCGCCGAAGTGATCCACGACGCTCACGTCGAATTCGAGTTCGACGCCCTGGGTAAGGGCGGTCCGCTTCACCCGGTTGAGCTGCAACTCGACGATCTGGCGGATCTCCGACTGATTCAGCGAATGAAAGACGATGATCTCGTCGATCCGGTTGATGAACTCTGGCCGGAAATGACCGCGCAACACCTCCATCAGTTCGGATTTCTGCTTGGCCTCGTCGAACTCACTGCTGCCGCGTTTCGTGAGGTTGCGCTGGATGATGTCCGAACCGAGGTTCGAGGTGGCGATGATGATGGTGTTGGTGAAGTCCACCACGCGGCCCTTGCCATCTGTCAGGCGGCCATCGTCGAACACCTGAAGCAGGATGTTGTAGACATCGGGATGCGCCTTTTCGATCTCGTCGAGGAGCACCACCGAATAGGGCCGACGACGCACCTTCTCCGTCAGCTGCCCGCCTTCGTCGTATCCGACGTAGCCCGGAGGTGCGCCAACCAACCGGGCAACCGAGTGGCGCTCGCCATACTCCGACATGTCGATACGGATCAGCGCATCCTGGTCGCCGAAGATCACCTCCGCGAGCGTCTTGGCCAGTTCCGTCTTGCCAACCCCGGTCGGCCCGAGAAACAGGAAGGTCGCGGTCGGACCGGAACCTTCGCGCAGACCCGCTCGCGCCAGGCGCACCGCATCGGCCACGGCGCGGATCGCTTCTTCCTGGCCGATGACGCGCTCGTGCAGCTTCTCCTCGAGCTTGAGGAGCTTGTCCTTCTCCTCGGCGGTCAGTTCGGTGACCGGAACGCCGGTGATCTTCGAGACGATCTGCGCGACGTGATCGGCGCGCACCTCGGCGGTCGCCGAAGCCTGGTCGCGCTTCCAGATTTCCAGAAGCTCGTCCAGCTCCGTCTGCCTGGCCTCCAGTTCCTTTTTCAGCTCGGCCGCCCGGTCGAATTGCTTGCGCGCGGCGGCATAGTCCTGTTCGCGCTTGATCTGCGCGACCTCGGCTTCGAGCTCCTGCACGTCCACGGGCCGCGCAGTGGCCGAGATCTTCACCCGCGCCGCGGCCTGGTCGATCAGGTCGATCGCCTTGTCGGGCATGAAGCGACCGGTGACATAGCGATCCGAAAGCTCCGCGGCGGCGATGATCGCCTCGTCGGTGATCGTCACCTTGTGGTGGCTTTCGAGCGTGTCGCGCAGCCCGCGCAGAATCATGATCGTCTGTGCGACCGTGGGCTCGTCCACATAAACCGGCTGGAACCGTCGCTCGAGCGCCGCGTCCTTCTCGATGTATTTCTGGTACTCGTTGAGCGTCGTCGCGCCAATCAGGTTCAGCTCGCCCCGCGCCAGCGCCGGCTTGAAGGTGTTGGCAATGTCGAGACCACCTTCGCCACCGCCCTGGCCGGCGCCGACGATGGTGTGCATCTCGTCGATGAACAGGATCAGGCTGTCCTTCTCCTCGGTGATCTCCTTGAGGATCTTCTGGACTCGCTCCTCGAACTCGCCGCGATATTTGGACCCTGCGACCATCGAGTTGATGTTGAGCTCGACCAGCCGCTTGTCGCGCAGCGCCTCGGGCACTTCGCCCGCGACGATCCGTTGTGCAAGTCCCTCGACGATGGCGGTCTTGCCCACGCCGGGCTCGCCGATCAGCACCGGGTTGTTCTTTTTCCGGCGGGCCAGCACTTCGATCGTCGTCTCGATCTCGCGGGCGCGGCCGATGACGGGATCGAGCTTGCCATCGCGGGCGAGCTTCGTCAGGTCACGGCTGAACTGGTCGAGATCGGGGGTGTTCGACGGAGTCTCGACGCGGCCTTCCTCGGCTCCCTTGCCGACCACCTTCGTCACCTGCTGACGCAGCGCCTGCGGCGTCAACCCCAGCTTGCGCAGCATCGCGGCCGCGAGGCCTTCGCCCTCTTCGGCAAGGCCGATCAGCAGGTGCTCGGGACCGACATAGGAATGGCCGAGTTCGTTCGAGGCGATGAAGGCCCGGTTCAGCGCGTCCTTGAGACGCGGGCTGACACCGATTTCGCCTTCTGTCTTGGCGTCTCCACGCTTCGCTTCCTTCTCGATCTGGCGCCGCAGATCGTCCACATCGACCTTGAACTGTTCCAGGATCGTCTTGACGACGTCAGACGAGGTCAATGCCAGAAGCAGATGTTCGGTATCGACCTCGCTGCGCCCGAATTCCCCGGCCTTCTGTGCGGCATCCTGCAGCAGCTTGTTGCCCTGTTCGCTCAGCCGGTCGGCGATGGTTCGTCCGCCGCCGCGCCGCGATCCACGCCGCGGCGCGCCCTCGCCGACAGTGGCGTCGACGACAGCGTTATCGCCATCACCCACAGAGCCGAGCGTGCCGCCTCGCAGCGGACTGTCACCAAAGAGGCTGCCGAAACCGCTCTCGCCGAAGAATTCGTCAAGAAGGGAACGCCGCCCGAACAGGGACTCCAGCGGCGAGGCGCTGCGACCCGACCGGCGCGCTATTTCGCTGTAGTGCTGATCGCACAGCTCCATGTTCTGAACCCTGCCGTTCACCGAGGCGCGCACGCGCGCCGTCGCCGGGCGACCGCAAATATCGCAAGCTCCGTTTGCCATTCGTCTTCTCCGTTTTCATTATCCAGTCAGGGTTGTTCGTCGATCATCTGCGCCAGTGACAGTGTCACGCAGCGACCGCTTCCGTTCTTTTCGCCTTGGACCCAATTGCCACAAGATCGGGCTAGTCCAGTGTCTCTCGTTGCAGGAGATCCTGCGCCGATTCCTCGAGAAGATCCCGATTGCTTTCAAGAAGGGTGAGGGTGCGCTTGAAGACGCCATCCACGATGTCGCGCACCTTCGCGTCCATCCGCTCGGCAGTGGCGTCGCTGTAGCGGCGGTTCAGCCAGGACGACTGGTCGCCGGTGCCGAGAAAGCCGGGCCGATCGGTGTCGTAGCTGACATGCCCGAGGTCTTCGTCCATCCCGTACCGCGCGACCATGGCGCGGGCGATGTCGGTCGCCTTGACCAGATCGTCCGCCGCCCCAGTCGAGACATGATCGTAGATGATCTTCTCTGCCGCGCGCCCGCCAAGCAGGACTGCGATCTTGTTCTCCAGCTCCTCCCGCGTCATCAGGAAGCGGTCCTCGGTCGGGCGCTGGATCGTGTAGCCGAGCGCGCCAATCCCGCGCGGGATGATCGAGACCTTGTGCACCGGGTCCACCCCCGGCAGAGCCATCGCCACCAGCGCGTGCCCCATCTCGTGATGCGCCACGATCTCGCGTTCGCGCGGGTTCAGCACGCGGTTCTTCTTTTCCAACCCGGCGATGATGCGTTCGACGGCATTGTTGAAGTCGTCCATCGTCACCGCATCCGCCTTGCGGCGGGTGGCGAGTAAGGCTGCCTCGTTGACGAGATTGGCAAGATCCGCCCCGGAAAAGCCGGGAGTAAGCGCTGCGACCTTCTCGGCATCGACGTCCGGGGCGAGCTTCACCTTTTTCATGTGAACGCCGAGAATCTGCACACGTCCCTTCTTATCCGGCCGATCCACCAGCACCTGCCGGTCGAAGCGTCCCGCACGCAGCAGCGCGGGGTCGAGGATCTCTGGTCGGTTGGTGGCGGCCAGGAGCACGATGCCCACCGAAGGGTCGAAGCCGTCGAGCTCGGTCAGAAGCTGGTTCAGCGTCTGCTCACGCTCATCATGGCCACCGGCGATCTGGCCGGAGGAGCGCGCCCTCCCAAGAGCGTCGAGTTCGTCGATGAAGATGATTGCCGGGGCCGATTTCCGGGCCTGCTCGAAGAGGTCGCGCACCCGCGCGGCACCGACGCCCACGAACATCTCGACGAACTCGGAGCCCGAGATCGAAAAGAAGGTCACGCCGGCCTCGCCTGCCACTGCGCGCGCTAGAAGCGTCTTGCCGGTGCCCGGCGGCCCGACGAGCAATATGCCTTTGGGGATATGTGCGCCCAGCTTTCCGTATTCGGCGGGGTTCCTGAGGAACTCTACGACCTCCTCGAGCTCGGCCTTGGCCTCGTCCACACCGGCCACGTCGGCGAAGCTGACGCCGGTTTCTTTTTCCATGTAAACCTTGGCCTTGCTGCGGCCCACCTGCATGAACCCGCCGAAACCCTGTTTGTCGGCGAACTTACGGAACAGCAGCATCCAGATTCCGAAGAAGACAAGCGCTGGCGCCACCCAGGAAATCAGCGTGCCGAGAAAGGTGTTCTGAGGAACGCCCGTGATCTCGACGCCGGAGCGGTCGATCCGCTGCAGGATCGCGGGATCCACGACCGTGGTGACGAACTGGCTCTTGCCGTCGACGGGGTCGGTGAAGGTGCCGGTGATGGTGTCCGCGCCGACCGCAACGGAGGCGACCCTGCCATCCTCGAGATAGCTCTCGAACTGGCTGTAGCCGATCGGTGCGACGGATTGCCAGCCGGCGATCAGGTTCTGGATGAAAAGCACGGCTATGAAAGCCACCACCCAGTACCAGATGTTGTATTCGGTCTTCCTTTCCATGCCGCTTGTCCCTTTCACTGGCGCCCGAGCCGCGCCCTGATCCGCTCGAGCAGCGCCAGCAGAATGCGCCTTTCGTCTGCCGACAGATCCTGCAGGATTTCATGTTCGAGCGCCGATTGCCGCGGCGCGAGTTCCTCCAGCATCGCCCGGGCCTTCGACGTTGCGGTGACGATCTGCGACCGCCTGTCGTCGAGCGAGGGCGACCGCTCGACCCAGCCGCCCCGGACCATGCGATCGACGAGCTGGCCCGCAGTGGCCCGGCCCACCTCCAGCCGCCCGGCCAGATCGCCGATGGTCAGCCCGGGCGAATCCTCGACATGTGCCGCCCCCATCCAGGACAGGCGGGTCAGGCCGCTGTCGCCAATCTCGTTGTCGATCCGCTGCTGGATGAGCTGCGCGACCCGGTGGATCGTTGTCCCGATCAGGGCGAGATCAGAAGTGATCAAGGGTATCTTTCCTCCGTCTGCATGAGAAACAGGATAGACCGCACTCCATCCAAAGTGCAATGCACGCATCATATATGCTTGCATAATAAATGGAACCGCCTATCTTGATGGGTGGTCTCCGAACCGACATCCAGCCGGCACCGTTGCCCGGTCGGACCATGCCGCCGGTTCGGGGGCATCGATCAGCAACAGGAGGCCAGCAATGCTCTATCCGACATATCTGCGCCGCAGCGATCCATTCGCGCTGATGCGCTCCATGATGCGCGATCTCGACCGCGGCTTCTGGCCACCGTCCCGCGCGGCGTTCCCGGCGGTGAATGTGTGGCAAGGCTCCGAGGCCGTTGCCGTCACCGCTGAACTTCCCGGCATCGAACCGGGCGACATTGAAATTTCGGTCAAGGACAACGTCCTGACGCTGTCGGGCGAACGCAAGCTGCCCGAGGTTCCCGAAGGTGCGCGCTGGCACCGAAACGAACGCGGTTATGGCAAGTTTTCCCGCGCTATCCGCCTGCCATTCACGGCTTCGGATAACAAGGTGGAGGCGAAGATGACGAACGGCGTATTGCGGATCGCCATCTCCCGGCCCGAGGAAGAAAAGCCGAAGAAAATCGAGATCAAGGCAGCCTTAGAGAAGCTGGAACGATGAGCACCGACATCACGCAAGCCGCCGAAAAGACGCCGACCGACTCGCCCGAGACCACCGGCGGCGGACGCATCTACCGCCCGTTGACCGATATCGTCGAGACCGATCAGGGTGTCTCCATTATGCTCGAAATGCCTGGGGTCGCCGCCGATGCGGTCGAAATCACACTCGAAAACCGCGTGCTGACGATCCGCGGCAAGGTTGAGCCGATGCGGCCAGAAAACCTGGAACTTGCCTATGCCGAATATGGCGAGGGTGATTTCGAGAGGGCCTTCACGCTTTCCGAGGATTTCGACCCCGACAGGATCGAAGCCGAGATGCGTGGAGGTGTCCTCACCCTGACGCTCCCCCGAGCCCCTGAAGCGCAGCCGAAAAAGATCGCCGTCAAGGGCGCCTGAAAACCGAAGGAGACCATATCATGCAGATCAAAGACCTCATCCCCTGGGCGCGCAAGGACGGCGCGCCAGATGCCAAGAGCAGCGAAGACAACCCGATCGCGACACTCCAGCGCGAAATGAACCATGTGTTCGAGAACTTCTGGAACCGTGTCGGTCATTTCGAATGGCCCTTTGGCAGCGGCGAAGCGAAATCCGACGTGGTCGAGACCGACAAGGCGATCGAAGTATCGATCGAGCTGCCGGGCATGGAGATGAAGGACATCGAGGTGACGGTCAACGATGACATGTTGACTGTGAAGGGGGAGAAGAAGATCGAGCGCCAGGAGGAGAAGAAGGGATACTATCTCTCCGAGCGCAGCTACGGCGCGATCTACCGGACAATTCCGCTCCCCCCCGGTGTGGATGGCGAAAAGGCGCAAGCCTCCTTCAAGAACGGGGTTCTGACGATCAAGCTGCCCCAGACTCCCGAGGCGCAAGCCAAGGTCAGGAAAATCGCGGTCAAGGAGGCCTGAGCCGGGCATTGATCGTGCCAACTCTGCGGCGAAACCGCCGTAGAACCAATCAAAGCCGAAAGGAACAGACTGATGAAACTCAGGAATCTTTACGCGGGAACAGCTTTGGCCCTGCTGATTGTCAGCGCCGGCCCTTCCTGGTCTCAGGATACGGCTCAGGCGGAAGCTGAAGCGCAGGCGGTCAACCGGGAGCAGGTCGAAGAGAGCGTGACCGCCGAAACCGATTCACAGCTCGCCGATAAACGCACCGCCGTGATCCAGGAGGCGGTCGACGCGCTCGATGAAACGAACGCTGCGATCGCCGCGATCGAGAAGGGCGATACAGATGCGGCGATTGCTGCGCTCGCGTTGGCCACGGGGAAGCTCGAGACCGTCGTCGCGCGTGAACCGGATCTCGCTTTGGCGCCCGTACGGATCGATCATATCACCTATGACGTTCTGGGCAGCGTCAAAGCCGTCCGAGAACTCGGCAAACAGATCGAGGACTTGGTCGACGATGGGAAGTTCCAGGAAGCGAGACCGCTGCTGAGCGGGTTCGCGTCCGAGGTTGTCATCCGGACAACCAGCCTTCCGCTTGCGACCTATCCCGACGCGATCCTTGCAGCGACGGCACTGCTTGATGACGGAAAGACCGACGAAGCGATGACGGTACTCAACGCCGCACTGAGCACCGAGGTGGTGACCGACACAGTGGTCGCCCTGCCTCCGCTCAGAGCCGTAGCGATGATCGAGAAGGCCAAAGCTCTGCTCAATGACGACGGTGAGGCGGCAAACGACAAGGCCGCTACTGAAGATAAAGCCGCGACTGAAGATGCCGATCTGACGGCCGCCGACTATGTTGAGGCGGCACGCCAGGAACTCGAAATCGCCGAAGCGCTCGGCTACGGCCGCGAAAGCGATTTCGAGGATCTGCATCAGGCGCTGGATGAGTTGGACCGTCAGATTGAGGCGCAGGAGGATACCGGAGGGATCTTCGAAACGATTGCGACCCGGTTCGAGGAACTTCGAACGCGCATCTTCAACTAAAAGAGAACCTCTAATGGAGCCCCGCCGCAAACGAGACCAGCGGCGGGGCTCTTTCGCAGGAAGACTGAGGAACGATCGATAGTCTGGGCCCAGAGTCCCGGTTCTCGACACATAACAATTGGTTCCTGGCTCCATCGCAGGTAAAGAATTCCCGAATGATCCCGGTCTGCGGCGAAGCCAGGGAGAGCTTGTCTATTCGGGGGAAACTTCGAGGGGTACTGATGAAAGACCTGAAACCATCCGGGCTGACCCGTGAACAATGGTCGGCGATGACGCTCTACGAGAAGTTCGAGCAAGTTGTCATCCTCGTCCTCAGCGTCATCATTGCGGCGATCGTCGTGGCGTCGGTCTGGGCGCTGATGCGCGAAGTCGTGAACCGCTTGCTTCTGGGGGCATTCGACACGCTCGACTACGCCACTTTCCAGGTGGTGTTCGGCATGATCTTCACTGTGGTGATCGCGCTCGAGTTCAAGCGCTCCCTTCTTGTTGCGACCGAACGCAGCTTCGGGATCCTCCAGGTCCGCACGATCGTGCTGATCGCGCTCCTCGCCATCGCGCGCAAATTGATCATCCTGGACCTCGGCGAGACGGAGCCGGCAAAGATTGCCGCACTCGCCGCCGCAGCGCTTGCACTGGGCGCTGTCCACTGGCTGGTGCGCGATCAGGACCGGCGCGAACTCGGAGACCGTACGACGACATGACCGCGACCTCCGCCCGCCACCGTCTGCTCAATCTCGTGCAATCGGCGCTGCTGCTCGGACTCATGGCGGCGCTCGCCTGGGTTTCGGTCACCGTGATCCTGGGGCCCGGAACGGGGCTGCTCGTCGCGCTCGGCAAGCTCGAGCGCCGCGTCGGCCGGTTCTGGGAGGACATCTTCCTGCCCGGCAGACGCATCCCCGAACACTCGCTGCTGCGGACGCATCCGCCGGTGGAAAGCCGGATCGCGAGGCTCCGCGCGCTGGCCCCCAGCCGAACGCTTTCCGTCCCGCCGATGGCTGGGCACGCGATGCCCGCACTGACGTCGCCACAGGCTCAACCGCGGTTCAGGTTCTTCGGATTTTATTGGTAAGGCAGCCGGACGGCTGACGGAAGCGCACGTAAGTCATTGCTTTGTAAAGTAAATCAGTGGAGAAGGTTGTCTTTCAGACCCATCCCCTCCGCCATTTTACCGCCGTTTTATTGTTTAATATCAGCAAGTTGAGCCGATATTTCAGCCTTACCACTCCCCCAATTTTCCCCCACAGCGTTTTGCCCGAATCGTGCCGAAAATAGCCTGCGCACCGGGTGTAGCGGGACACATGTTTTGTCACTCAGGGACAGAGATATTGTCAGCAGCGCGTTTTTCGTGACCGCGCCTTAAACACTCCTTTCAAGCCCCCTTCATTGGCCCCCGACAGTCGGATCCGGCAGGGGATCGGATGCCACCGGATA
>NZ_WMII01000043.1 GCF_009711265.1 Paracoccus shanxieyensis
TGAGCCTTGAAACGCTCGCCCGTGTGACCGACAATCCAACCGTCAGGCTGCCCGCCGTGGCCACCTGAACAAGCCCTGACCTCTCCGAGGGTCGGCGCTCCTACACCACGCCGCGGGGCACTATCGAGGACAGAAATTCATGCCGTCAGACCTTGAACTTGCCATCGCTAAATTGCCCGTCCCAGTCGCGGCTCTTTTTCGAGAGCTTCACGAACATCCGGACTTTTCCTGTGCTGCCCTAAAAATTCAGATGACCGTTCATTTTCGGGGGCAAAAGGTTGGTGGTCTGAACCGAACGACAAGCGAGTGGTATTTTTCGAAGGTATTCGTTGCCGATCATGGCGGCGGAAAAGTTCCCGAGCGGTTCGGCTTTACCCAAATGTTGAAACGGCCGGATCACGAATACTGGGGGCGTACCGGCGCTGGCGCGACCGAAGCATTTCGTTCTGCGTTGAGCGAAATGACCAAAGCTTCTCTTTAACTCGAGTCCGTACTTAATACCGGATCGCCCGCCTGCGCACTACCGGTCTTGGTGACGCGGCGCGGATCGCTGTCGAGCACGAGCCCGAGGCCATCGAGCTTCGCGTTGGTCGCGGCGATTTCCGCCAGCACGGCGTCGGGGTTGCGCCCCTGCCGGGCGATGGCCTGCGCCAAAGTCATGGTGCCGGAGCGGATCGCCAGCAGGTCCGCCATCGCATCCTTCTGGGGATCGACCGCCTCGAACTTCGGCGGTTGCCATTCGACCGGGACATCCGGCGACGGGATCTGGCCTGCGGCCCATGCCGCTTCCGTGAACCAGCGCCAGACCGGCGCGCAGAACATCGGAATGAACAGCTGCCATTGGACGGCGTCTATCATCCGGCGGAACTCCACGAGGCCCGCCCGGATCGAGGAATAGTTAACCTGGCTGAGATCGCCGGTCAGCAGCTCGTAGGGCAACCGGAACCCGGCCGAGATCGTGTGCAGGCTGGCCCGCTTGTATTCGCCGTAGCCCCCCGTCGCCGATGGCTGGTTGAAGCGGATGTCCTTGCCACCACGCGCATAGGCGATCAGCCCCGGCTCGAACTGCTCGACCCGATTGCCGTCGGCATCGACCACCGAGGGCGCGATGCCCTGCTGCGCCTCGTCGTCGCCGAAGACGATGGCGGTGACGCAGGCCTCGGTCTTCTTGCGGACGAGTTCCGCCACCTCGTAATCGTCGAGATCGCGCAAGCTGCGGATCACCGGCGCGCCCCAGGGAACGCCGCGTGCCTGCGTGCGCTGCTTCTCGTAGACATGGGCGACCTCGGTCGCTGGGACCGGGCGCGATCCAAGTGCGCCGTTCAGCGCGCCCCAGGCATCGCCGGGGTGCTCTGCATGCAGCCAGTAGGCCCGGCGTTTGCCGACCGGGTCGAACTCGATCCCCTGCACGAGGCGTCCCGCGCCGAGGACGCCGGATTTCGAGGCGTCGAGGAAGTCGGCCTCCAGCACCTGCAATTGCAGCGGCACCGGAAGGCCGTCGCTCGCACGCCGCAGGCGGCGGCGCACCAGCACCTCACCCGCCTCGACCATCTCGCGGCAGATCAGCGTCTGCAGACCGTAGAAGTCGAGCTGACCGTCGGCATCGCAGTCGGCTGTCCAGCGTTCGAACAGCGCATCGACCTTCCGGTCGAGCTTGTCGTCGCCGCTGGCGGCGCGCGGCATGATGCCTGCGCCGATGATGTTGTTCACCAGTACCGCCACGGCCTTGGCCGCATGCGGGTTGTTACGGACCAGATCACGCATCCGGTCGCGAAGCAGAGCCCCCGCGACGCCGATCTCGGTGTCAGCCGAGGATCCTGGCGCGCGCCAGCCGTCCGTCCGTCGCCCTTTCGCGGCCCCGTCATAGCCGCGCGTCAGGGTCTCGAAGGCCTGACGGGCCAGCGCGCGGCGGGCAGCAGCACGAGGGGCGACGGAGGCAATGGCCCTGTCGAACCAGTTGGCCGACATCACCGGTCTCCGCGCGAGAAGCCCGCAAGCCCGGCCACCGGCAATGGCCGGGACGTTCCGGCGATGGCGCGCTCGATGGTCCGGATGCGAGCCAGTAGATCCTCGGCCGAGCCGTAATCGACGGACTTTCCGTCATAGCTGACCCGGGTGGTACCGCTGGCATAGGCCCGGCGCAGAGCCGACAATTCTGTTTCCGTCCAGTCTGTCATGTTCAAAACCATCCTTCGCGCCGCGCGAGCCAGTCGGAGCGGCGCTTGCCCTGTGGAGCCTGTCCGGGCCGGTGAATTTGACCGGCGGGATCGGTGTCACCGTAAGGTGCAGACCCGAGCTGATCCTCGAGGTCGCGCCATTTCTCGTCAGGCCAACGGTCCGCGCCCGCGATCCAGGCGGCGGCGCGGGCATAGACTCGGCAATCCAGCGCCTCGTTGCGCTCGCGCAGCTTCTGCCATTCCAGCCGGGCGAAGCCGCGCTTCGTGCGCACCGTCACCAGCTGTTCGGCCACGAACTGCTTCAGCCACTCACTTTCGACCCATGTCGGCAGATGCACCGAGCCGGGCGGGAATGCCGCCCCGTCGGCCATCTCCTCCTCGGTCGGCCGTTCCAGCCGGAGGAAGCGATAGGTCTCGGCCTTGAAGGTCGACACCGCCACCGTCCAGAGCCGGGCTCCGCGCCGCAAGCGTTTGCCGCCCTCGGTCGCGTCCACGAAAGTCGGGCCCGAGACCGGGCTCGAGCGGTTGAACCCCTCGACGCCCTTGACCGGCGAGACTTGCGCAAATCCCTGCGCCCGCGACCAGGAATAGACCGCCGGAGCCTCGTAGCCCGTATCGATGGCGAGCCGGGCGATGCGCAGATGCGCGCCGCGTTCATGTGGCCAAGATTTGTCCAGCAGCGCGGTCAGCTCCGACCATGCGTCATGCCGGTCCGGCCCGCCCTCGATCACGACGTGATCGACGAGCCAGCTTTCCAACCCGCGGCCCCAGGCCCAGACATCGACCTCGATCCGGTCCTTCTGCACATCGGCCCCGGCGGTCAGGAACAGCCCGCCGGCAGGCACCATGCCCGGTTTCCAAGCCTCGCGCCGGTCGTAGAGCCGTTGCCAATCGGGGGCTTCCCCGGTCTCGACCCAAGTCTCACCGAGCGACGTATTAACGAAGGTCTTCATCGTCTCGTCCCCGCCGGAGTGCGCCGAGAGAAAGGCGCGTACCATCGCCTCCAGTCTGACCCAGGGCGAGTAGATCTCGTTCAGGTGAAACCCCGCCACGCCCGCGAAGGGCTGCTCCGCCACCCAATGTCCTTTTGAGACGGCCGCCCAGCGGGTCTCGTCCCGCCACGCCGCATCGCATTCCGCGCAGTGGTAGCGCGCGGTTTCGGGCCGGTGGTCGCCCTCGGGCGCCTTGCTCCAGCGCACCTGTGTCCAGGTCAGCACCTGTTCCGCCCCGCAGTCCGGGCATGGCACCCAGAACCGGCGCTGATCGCTTTCCTCGAAGGCTGCCTCGATCCGGCTGGTGCCCTTGTTCGTGGGCGTCGAGACCAGCACGATCTTGCGGTTCCAGAAGGTCACCGTGCGTTTCCGGGCGAGGTTGACCGGATCACCCTCGGCGCCCGCGCTGAACGGGTAGCGGTCCACCTCGTCGCAAAGCAGCAGGCGGATCGGGCGGCTGGCCAGACCTGAGGGCGCGTTCGCACCCACGATGGTCAGATGCCCGCCCGGAAACCGCTTGTGCAGGATCTTGTTGTTGCCGTCGCGCGAACGCGGATCGGCGATCTTGCCCTGCAGGCAGGGCGTGTCGCGGGCCATCGGCGAGAAGCGGTCCTTCGACCAGGTTTCCGCGTCGCGCTCGGTCGGCATCACCACCATGATCGGCGCGGGATCCTGATCGATGTGATAGCCGCAGGCGTTGTTCAGCACCTCGGTCTTGCCGACCTGGGCGGAGGACATGATGACCACCGTCTCGGTCGAGGCGTCCGAGATCGACTCCATGATCCCGCGCTGATATTCGGCCCGGCTCGTGCGCCATTGCCCGGGTTCGGCGCTGGCCTCAGAGCTCAGCCGTCGGTTCTGGTCCGCCCAATCGCTGATCGTCAGTTCCGGCGGCGGGCGCAGCACCTTCAGCGCCGTCTCCACCGTCCGCTTCAGGATCGGCGAGCCCGTCAATGTCAGCGCTGGCTTCGAGTTGGACATCTGGCTGCGCGAGATCATCGAGCACCTCGCGGATGGTCATTCGGATCAGATTCCGGGTGTCTCCGACGGTTGATTGTTCAAAAACCTGCGGCGCCAGCCGGTCCGGCAGCGCGAGCAAGCGGGTGCGCAGAAGTGCCAGAACGGCGATCCAGGCGGCCTCGATCTCTTCTGCCGCGATCAGCGCGCCACGCTTTTCTTCGGCCTCCATCTCGGCGAGATCAGCCCGCGCCCGAATGAAGCGCGCCCGCTCGGCCGCGTAATCCGGCGCACCGGCCTGCGCCTTGGTGGCCTGATCGCGCAGGTAGCGGACATAGCCGCGCACCGATCCGATCAGGTCGTACTGGCCGCGCTCGGCCTTCGGGATCACGCCCTCTCGGCTCAGCTGCTGAACCCGGCGCTCCGAGAGATCGAGGAGCCGCGCGATCACGCCGATGGGTTGCGTGGCTGACGACATGAGATGATCCGAATTCTCCGATTAAAGCCATGTAATTGCTGCGATTATACTGGATGATGTGCCCCGGCAGAGCGAAGCTGTTCCTACTAAAACGATGCACACCACGGAGCCTGCCATGACCCTCGCCGAACGCTACAACCTTGAAGCCGCCCGCCTGCTTCCGCACATGGCCGCCGACCTTCAGGTCGATCCCGCCATCACCCGCGCGACCGAGATCGACGAGATCGTCTTCCGGCGCGGCGAGTTTCTGGGCGGCATGGCCTGCGCGATCCTCGCGATGATCGAGCAGAAGAACTGAGGGGGCAGGATGATGACCGACCGCCACCAACTCCGCGCCGAAAAGGCCCGCAGGAACCAAGAAGCCGCGCTGGCGGCTTTCATTGAAAAGAAGGCCGAGATCGACACGATGCTCGTCCGCCTGCAGAGGCTGAGTGATGACCACTTCGACGCCCATCCCGACGAGATCAACTGGGGCCACGTCGGTACCCTCGAACACTACGCGAGCCTGTTGAAGCGCATCACCGACAGCGCGTTCGGCGAAGGCGAATTTGCAGACTGACCTCCGGAATCTCCGGACCTCTGCCGCGCGCGGGCGCGGCTCGGGGTCGTAGAAGGGATCGCGACGGACGCGACCCGAATACGGAGACGCCCCCATGACCCAGCTTTCCGACACCCAAGCCATCATCCTCAGCGCCGCCGCCCAGCGGCCCGAGCACATCGCCCTGCCGCTGCCCGAGAGCCTGCGGGGTGGCGCCGCCGCCAAGGTGGTTGGCACGATGCTCGCGAAGGGCTTGCTCGAAGAGGCCGAGGCGGACATGCGCAAGGGCGAACCCGTCTGGCGCGAGACCGGCGACGGGCACGGCGTCACGCTGGTTGCCACCGACGCAGGCCTTGCCGCCATCGGCATCGAGCCGAACACCTCGGCTGCCCTCGAACCCGCGCCCAAGACGCGCACGCCGCGCGAGGGCACCAAGCAGGCCACTCTGATCGCAATGCTGCGCGCGCCGGACGGCGCGACCATCGAGGAGATCATGGCCGCGACGGGCTGGCAGTCGCACACCGTGCGCGGCGCGATGGCCGGGGCGCTGAAGAAGAAGCTCGGACTCGAGGTGACCTCGGAGAAGGTCGAGGGGCGCGGGCGGGTCTACCGGCTTCCCGCCGCCTGACCCACGCCAGAAGCGTTACGCCGCCGCCCAAAACGGGCGGCGGCCTCTAGCTATGATGGCCTCGACAGTATCGCCGTGAGACCGACCGATGACACCTGCGCCAGCAGCCACCTTCCGGCTGCCATGCGCTTCTGGACGTAAACGCGATGCTCTTCAGGCGAGTGCGGGCACTTCCGCCTATGGCGCTGGTTATTGCAGTACCAGCAGGCCGCAACGATGTTCTCATCCGTGTCGCGACCACCGTCGGAACGGGCGTGCAGATGCTCGGCGGTGCAGCGAAGCGCCCTTGGCGTCCGCTTCGTGTGGTTGTTTCGTTGGAAAGACGCGGTTTCAGCGGCATCGTCCCACATCTGCAGGCCGCAGTAGTAGCAGCGGCCACCTTGGGCCATCATCTTCCGTCGGCGGATACGTTTCAGTGATCCCATTGCAAGGGTCCTTTCATTCGACTTCGTGAGAAGCGAATGCGCGACGTCCGTAACGGACGCTCCCCGGCTGGAAGCTCCTGCTCGCGCGAGGCCCGGTGATCCGTGGCTCCGCATGCCGGACCGCGAAACCTGCAGGATAATGCCCCAAGGTCAGAGTAGCCGCTGGCTTACTCAAGTCGGCCGAAGCCGAATTCGCAGCAGCGCGACAATAAAGGATCGTCCCGCATCGCGTCAACGGAACCTTTCGAAGAGGCGCCGCAGGACATAGGACCGCGCGATGCTCACCACGGTGAATACCGCACCCATCTTCAGGTTCTGCGCCAGCGTCGTATGCAGCCCGAAGACCGGGAAGATCAGGATCTGCGTGACCACGGCAACGCCGTAGCCGATCATCACGTTGGCAACGGACTCGACCAGCGACATGAGGCGGGTCTGGCTCATGCCACCACCTCATCTATCGGCCAGCAATTCAGCCGCCAGAGTTCGCAGCGCATGCGCCGCAACCAGGGGGACCACGCCATTGCCACAGAGGCGAAGCCGGTCCACCCGGTGGGCCAGCCCATCAGCGCCTCGACGAACAGCGGGTTCAAGGTCCGGCGCGGCTCGGAGGTATCGCTCCCAGCCACTGGCGTCACCAGGACCTGGCGGCCAAGCAGGCCGTTGACCGGAGTGTTCGCCAAGCTCGTCGCCCCATCCTTGTGATCCCGCGCCGTCGGCGTCATCCACATCCCAGCCGCATGGTTCAGGTCGGCCTTCCGGCGGTTGCCCGCGCTCGGCTTGCAGCCGTCGTTCGCCATCGGCGTCGGCCAGTCCCGCGCCATGCGGTCCAGACCCTTCTCGTCGCGCCGTTCGCCGCCCCGGCTGCGGAAACTGTCGGTCTGCGGGGTCGGCCACATCGCGGCCGTCGTAGCAAGGTTCATCCCGTGCAGGCCCGCTTCCTGCGAGGGCGTGGGTTTCGTCTGCCGGTTCTCGTTGGCGCTGGCCCTCGGCGTCGGCCACAAGCGCAGCAGTTCCGTCCGGTTCCCGCCACTCGAGCGGGTGCCAGAGCAGGCGCGTGGGGTCGGCCAGCTCGTCGCCCGCGCGGATGGCGAGGATGAAGAGGCGCTCGCGCTTGTGGGGCGCGCCGACTTCCGCCGCCGTGAAGAGGTCTGCCGCAAGGCGGTAGCCCATGCCGACCAGTCCTGCGGCGACTTCGGGGAAGCCGAGGCGGAGATGATGGGCGACATTCTCGAGGAAGACGAAGGGTGGCTCGACCTCTCCAATAATCCGCGCGACATGCGGCCAGAGGTGGCGCGGGTCGTCCGCGCCCCGACGCTTGCCAGCGACAGAGAACGGCTGGCACGGATAGCCCGCAGTGACGATGTCCACCGCGCCGCGCCATGGGCGGCCGTCGAAACTGGCAACATCGTCCCAGACAACAGCCTGATCCAGGGACGCGTCTTCCATCCGCGCCACGAGAGTGGCTGCAGCGTAGGTTTCCCGTTCGACATGGCCCACAGTTCGATATCCGGGCAAGGCGATGGTGAGCCCGAGGTCGATGCCACCGGCGCCGGAGCAGAGCGACAGGCCGAAGAGGCATGCGCCGCCTGTTCCGTCAGGCAAGCCTGCGGAAGGTAAAGCCAGGTCATCCATCCCTCAGCGGTCTTTGGTCTTGAGGTCGTCGTAGGGCGTTCCATCCCCGTCGAGGACGGCCTGTTTCCCGGTGAATTTCTGCCATCGCTGGACGGCCACATCGACATAGGCCGGGTTCAGCTCGATACCGTGGCAGACGCGGCCCGTGGTCTCTGCCGCGATCAGCGTGGTGCCCGATCCCATGAAGGGCTCGTAGATCGCCTGACCCGGGCTCGAATTGTTGAGGATCGGCCGGCGCATGCATTCCACGGGCTTCTGGGTGCCGTGGACGGTCTTTTCGTCCTGGTCCTTGCCCGAGATGTGCCAGAGCGTCGTCTGCTTGCGGTCGCCCGCCCAATGGCCCTTGCCGGACTTTCGGACGGCATACCAGGCGGGCTCGTGCTGCCAGTGATAATCGCCCCGGCTCAGAACCAGCCGCTCCTTGGCCCAGATGATCTGGGACCGGATGGTGAAGCCAGCGACTTCGAGGCTTTCCGCCACGGTCGCCGCGTGCAGCGCGCCGTGCCAGACATAGGCCACATCGCCCGGGAACAGTGCCCAGGCTTCACGCCAGTCGGCGCGGTCGTCGTTCAGCACCTTGCCAGTGCGCTTGGTCTTGGCCGCCCCCGCCTGGTTACGCCAGCCCGGGTCGTATTCCACGCCGTAGGGCGGATCGGTGACCATCAGCAGCGGCTTCACCGGGCCGAGCAGACGCTCGACTTCCGTGGCGACCGTGCTGTCACCACAGAGAAGCCGGTGGTGCCCGAGCAGCCAGAGATCGCCGGGGCGGCTGACGGGATCTTCCGGCGTTTCCGGGATCTCGTCTTCGCCCTCCTGCGGACCGGTGCCCGCATCGAGGCTCGACATCAGCGCGTTAACCTCGTCCTCGGTGAAGCCGGTCAAGCCGAGGTCGAAATCCGCCTCCAACAGGTCCGCCAATTCGAGGTTCAAGAGTTCCCTGTCCCATTCGGCATTTTCGCCCGAACGGTTGTCCATGATCCGAAACGCGCGGGCCTGCGAGGCAGTCAGCCCCTTGGCGACATGTACCGGCGCGGTCTTGAAGCCGAGCTTGCGCGCAGCCTCCAGCCGGGTGTGCCCGGCCAGCACGACCATCGCCTCGTCCACGACGATGGGCTGACGCCAGCCGAACTCCTGGATCGAGGCCGCGACCGTGGCGATGGCCTGCTCGTTGCGCCGGGGATTGCGCGCATAGGGGATGATCTGCTCGAGCGGCAGGTCGACGACGTCCATGGGAATGTCCTTGGGGTGCCGGGCGGCGAAATGGGGGCGTGAACCGAAATGCCCCCGCGGGGCCGTTTCGGTTCAGGCATGGGGTTTCCGGCCGTCAGGCCCTTCGCTTGTTGCCGCGAGGCCCCAAGCGAAACGAAACGGGTGTTTTTCGGGGTGTCACTGGGAAACCCTCGCGCTTCGCCCGCCAGCATACGATTTCGGCCCGGAAGGAACCGAAAACTGCCTCGGGCTGGACCCCGACCGGACCCTTGCTGGACACCGGGGTCCAGAAGGCCCCTGTCAACGCAAAGGGGAGAGCGAGCTTTCCAGCGCACTCTCCCCATCTTGCCTTCGGAATAGCATGGATCTGTTGCAGATGTCGAAGGAAAAAGTGTTGCAACACATTGGAGTCACTGCGCATTCAGGCGCGCGGCGATCTTGGTCAGCGCCAGTTGCCAGCGACGCCACGCGGTCGTGCGGTCGCAGCCGAGTTCCCCGCTGATCTGCTTCCACGGCACCCGGGCCGCACGAGACCAGACCAGCTTGCGCTCCGCCTCCTCGATCCAGAGCACCCAGTCGAAGGTCTGCTCGAGCCGGGTGATCGCGGCGGCCGAGGGCCAGACCCGCATCGGCTGCGGCTCCATCGCCGCGATCTCGCGGCTGGTCCGCACGATGTCGGGCCAGGTGTTGAAGTAGCCCTGTGCCTTCACCGGCGGCAGCTTGCGCAGGGTGCGGAACGCCTCCTCGAAATGATCGGCGACGCAGTCGGCGGTCCATTCGCGATCAGCCATGACGCGCCTCCCTGTCGGAAGCGCGCGGGCCGTAGAGCTTCTCGCCGAGCTGGCGGACCAGTTCACGCTCGGGCCAGGTGAGGCGGTCGTCATCGGCCGAGACCGCGAGGACACCCTGTTCGAGCCAGCCCTCGCGCTTTACCTGTTCGGGATCCCGGCGTCGGCCGCCGTAGCCGTGGGGATGCCATCTCATTCGACACCCCCGTTCGTCTCGATCGCCCAGAGCAGCAGGGCGATGGCGTCGGCCTCGTTGTCGTCGGCCGGGCTGAAGCCGCGGGCGCGGACGGCAGCGACCATCGCGGCCTTGTCGGCGTTGCCCTTGCCTGAGGCGTGGCGCTTGATCGTGCCGACCGGGACGCCCTCGTAGGGAACGCCGCGCAGTTCCGCCCATGCGGTCAGCGTGGCCATGAGCCCGCCGTAGATATGGCTCGCGTCGGTGCCCGCGTGCCGACGGACCTCTTCGAACCAGATCGCGGCGACAGGACCGGACAGCCGGTCGATCTCGGTCAGCCAGTTGGTGAAGCGCAGGTAGCGCATGCCGCCGCCATCGAAGCGGCCCGGGCGCAGCGAGACGGTGCCGCTGGTGATCAGACCGTCATGGCCGCGGATCGCCCAGCCGGTCGAGGTGCCGAGGTCGAGCGCGAGGATGCAGCGGTTGCGGGGGGTGTCGAGCGGCAGCGATTCAAACCTTGCGCCGTCGCAATTCGGGATCAGAGTCGGCTGAGCCATGATGGGTCTCCTTTGCCGGTGGCCTGTGGTGGTGGAAGACGACGGCGGTCTGGTGCTTGGCGGTACGGGGCCGCCGTCGTCGGATCGGGAAGCACAACAGACCGTCACGGCGGCGCGCGCGGCTGACCCGGACGTATGGGAGGAGTGGCCAACCCTGTGGGGTGGCCCTCCCATACGTAGTATGGGGGTTTGACACCTAACTGTTCCGAGGTGTTTAAGTAGCTGAAATCATTGCGGAATAAGACTTCATGAAGTCTTCGGGCATGAGTTAGGGACCTAACTCTTATTTGCCCGTAACCCGTTGATTTCGTTGAGTTCACAGTTGGCGCTGTCATATGAGTCAGGCCTCACTCATATGAGTGAGGTCGTCCTCGAGCCCCTCCGGGTAGACCCAGACAGCGGGGTTCTCGACCTGCAGGCAGAGCCCGGATTGGGGGCATTTGAAGTGGCTGGGCAGGACCGGACGGACCTCGGTGGCGACCTCGCCGGTGTCCGGATCGACATGCTCTTCGGGTGCGCCGAACTGCATTCCCTCGACGCAGAGGTAGCCGAACCGCGACCGGGTGACGGGAAAGCCGAACCCCGAGGGGTCGCGCAGGAACTTCACGAAGCCCTTGGTCGCCAGCACGCTGAGGCGCTCGCGGATCGTGTGCTTGCTGCCCAGACCGCCCCGGTTCTCGAAGGTCTCGGCGAACTGCATGGCGGTGTAGAGGCGCTCGCTCGCCGCCTCATCCAGCAGCATGCCGAGGATGACATCATGCTTGCGCAGCCGCTCGGCATCGAGTCTGGCGCCGACCTCCTTGCGCACCAGGCGCTCGTTCAGCGGGTTCAACTCGACCCACTCGCCCTTCACCTTGTCGATGAGCTTGCCCGGCAACGCGGGGCCGTTGCGCAGCTCGATCTCCAGCCTGCGGACGCTGCTGTCCTCGTCAGGCCGGTGCATCAGCAGACCCGAGGTGTAGAAACCGCGCAACGCGCTGGCGCCGGAGAGTGCGAGGAAGGGATCGTCCTTGACCTGATGCTTGCTGGCCTTGCGGGTGTGGTGGGCGAGGATGACGCCGGCGTCCGGATTGACGGCCTCGCGGAGAAGCTCCACCCGGTCCTTCAGGAAGAACATCATGGCGGTGTTGTCGTTCTCGCCGCCACCCTCAGGTCCGCCGTCGAAGAGATTGCGGATCGGGTCGATGACGATGATGTCGGGCGGCGCGTCGGGGAATGCGGCCCGGATCGCCTCGGCCGCGCGGGCGACGCCCTCCGCGTCGAGCAGCAGCTTCAGCTTCGGCGTGGCGATGAAGGTGTCGCGCGCGGCGGCGATCACGGCGGCGGGCAGCGCGATCTGCTGCATGCGCTCGCGCAGGTAGTGATACTGGATCTCGGCCTGCAGGTAGAACACGCGCAGCGGCCGGGGCGGCGTGAAGCCGAGGAACGGCACGCCCGCCGCCATGTGCACGAGCCAGGAGATCAGGAAGTCGCTCTTGCCGACCTTGGGCGCGCCGCCCAGCACCAGGAGCCCGCCCGGCGTCAGCACGCGCGGCCCGATGACGTCCTCGGGCATCGGACTGGTGTCGTCGAGCAGTGCGCCGAGGCTGAAGGTCGGCAGCGGGCTGGCCGGGGCATGGGCGTGGGCTGCGCGCAGGAGCGGCGGACCGTTGCGCTTCACATGCAGCTCCCAGAGCCGTTCGGACTCGGCCATCAGCCGATCGAGCGGCCAGGACGGGCGCAGCATGGCGGCGTTGTAGCCGCAGATCGCCTCCCAGCCCGCGAACGGGTCGAGGCGGCCCTCGTGCACCAGGCGCACGTAATGGCCGATGGCGGCGCTGGCCCCCTGAAACCGGGACCAGTCGTCGACCGCGCCCTCCCGCACCGGCGTGGTGAGCACCGCATCGATGCCGGGCTTCGTGGTCGGCGCGGCAACGTCGCTGGCGAAGCCTACGCCGGGCAGCGGCGGCATCTCGGCGACCTTCTCGGCGAAATCCGCAAGATCCACCTCGACGTCTCGATGTTCGCGGATCTGCACGAGGCGCTGGTGGCCGTGCTTGTGATAGACGGTGCCAGGCACCCGGATCGGCTGGTGGGCCGAGCGGAAATGCGTGTCGCCGCCGACCTTCACGGCGATCTCGCCGCGAAGGCGGCAGAGGGTGACCAGGTCGTCGCCCTCGGCGGGTTCGGTCAGTTTCCACCAGACGTGCAGCTTCGCCGCACCCTCGGGAGTGCGCCCACCACTTTCGATGATCAGCGTGGGCGGGCCGAGGTGGCGGGTGACATGGTCCAGCTTCGCCGGGATGTCACCCGCGTCGAGATCGACCACGATGGCCTGCATCTGCAGCACGTCGGCGGCGCGGGCCTGACCCTGTTCCTCGACAGTGCCGGGGATGACATAGACGGCGGCGCCCTCCCGGTTCGCCCACGCAGCGAAGGTCGCGAGCTTTCCCGGCGCGGTGTCGTCGGCGGGGATCCAGATGTTGTGCGGCTTGCCGTCCCGGCCCTGACCCTTGTCGACAAAGCCGCGGAGCGGGATCAGCCCCTCGCACCAGCTGAACACGGTGTCGAGGAAGACGGCGATCTGTTCGGGGTCGCAGCCGAAGGGGTTCTCGGACGGCGGCCCGTCGTTGAAGTCCATCCACGGGTTGAAGTGCAGGACGCCGTCGTCGCTCATGCCGGCAGCCCCCAGCAGCGCCCCGACCACGGGCAGAAGCGGCATTCGAAGAAGTCGGGCGTGGTGGCGACTCGCGGCAGCAACTCGCCCGCATCGGTCGCCTGCAGGATCCGCACGCCCCGATCCGACATGCGCTGCGCGAGATCGGCGTCGAAGGGGACCAACTCGTGGTGGAGCTTGTCTTATGAGATTCCGGGCTCCCGAGGCAAAAGGGAGCCGCTGCCCAGCACCGCAAACTGCGGGGCAGCGGCGGGGGTGGCGTCGTGCGGAGCTTGGTCTTGCAGGACCGCGGTCGAGTT
>NZ_WMII01000044.1 GCF_009711265.1 Paracoccus shanxieyensis
GGCAAGGCGAAGAAAGTGGCCATTACCGCTATCATGCGGCGCATCATCATCCTTGCGAACACTTTGCTTCGCGAGAGGCGAGATTGGCTGCCTGAACGCCCTTGACCAAGACGGATACTCGACCGCCCGTTCCGCAAATGATCGCGTTTCTCGACGATCACCGTGGCGTCTTTGGTGTCGGGCCGATCTGCCGGGTTCTGGGGATCGCACCATCGACGTTCTACAGTTTCAAGGCTGTGGAGCGTGATCCCACCCTGGCATCGGATCGGGCCAGGCAGGACCAGAAGGACATGACTGCCATCAAGCAGATATTCGACGGCAGCAGAGGCCGATATGGCGCGCGTAAGGTTTGGCACCAGTTGCGCCGCGAAGGGTGCGACATCGCCCGTTGCACAGTGGAGCGGCTGATGAAGGTCATGGGGTTGCAAGGCGTTGTGCGCGGCAAGAAGGTCGTCACGACCAACCCCGATGCGGCCCAACCCTGTCCGGACGACAAGGTGAACCGGGTCTTCGTGGCAGACATGCCGAACCAGCTGTGGGTCAGCGATTTCACCTACGTCTCAAGTTGGCAGGGCATGGTTTATGTGGCCTTCGTGATCGACGTCTTCGCCCGCAAGATCGTCGGCTGGCGCGTCTCGACTTCGATGACCACCGGTTTCGTCCTCGACGCTCTGAATCAGGCCATCTGCCAGCGCGCGCCGTCCGAGGCTGACAAGCTGATCCATCACAGCGACCGGGGCAGCCAATATCTCTCGATCCGATATACCGAGCGGCTGGCCGAGGCGGGCATCGACACCTCGGTCGGCAGCGTCGGTGATTCCTATGACAACGCTCTGGCTGAAAGCATCATCGGCCTGTTCAAGACCGAGGTCATCAAGTTCCTCGGCCCTTGGAAATCCGTGGGTCAAGTCGAGTGGGAAACCCTGAAGTGGGTCGACTGGTATAACAAGACGCGCCTGCACAGCGCCATCGGTTACGTCACACCGAACGAAGCAGAGGAGGAATTCTACACAAGCTTGAACGCCGCCGCAAAAGCAGCCTAATCATTGAACCAGAAACTCTCCGGTAAACCCGGGGCGGTTCAGTTTGAGACGACCGGCCAGCGGCGGGTGGCGCTCATCAGGTGGCGGCTTTCAAGCTCACTCGGGCTTCCAGTTTTGCCGCCGTTTCCTTCCGTTCGCTGTAGCGGTCGGTCAGGAAGCCGGAGAGGTCGCGGGTCAGCAGCGTGAACTTCACCAGCTCTTCCATTACGTCAACGATGCGGTCGTAATAGCTCGACGGGCGCATCCGGCCAGCTTCATCGAACTCGTCATAAGCCTTGGCGACCGAGGACTGGTTCGGGACCGTGATCATACGCATCCAGCGGCCGAGGACACGCATCTGGTTCACGGCGTTGAAACTTTGCGAGCCGCCCGACACCTGCATCAGTGCCAGCGTGCGCCCCTGTGTCGGCCGGATCGCCCCCATCGAGAGCGGGATCCAGTCGATCTGGGATTTCATCACGCCGGTCATGGCGCCGTGCCGCTCGGGACTGGTCCAGACCTGGCCCTCGGACCACAGGCACGCCTCGCGCAGTTCCTGCACCTTCGGGTGCGATGCCTCGGCATCGTCGGGAAGCGGCAGGCCGTTGGCATGGAAGACGCGGGTCTCGCAGCCGAAGTGGCGCAGCAGGCGTTCGGCCTCAAGCGTGGCAAAGCGGCTATAGGAGCGTTCCCGCAGCGAGCCATAGAGCAGCAGGATGCGCGGCGGATGGGTTGCGCGCGGAACCGAGGGCAGGTCCGGCTGGTGGACCGCACCGGGCGACAGGTTTGGCAAGTCGGGGATCATGCGCGGGCCTCCTTCAGCATCACATCGTCGGGAAACCAGCGACCGCCAAGCCACAGGGCGACGTTGACCAGCAGGATCAGAACCGGCACCTCGACCAGCGGCCCGATTACGGCCGCGAACGCGACCGGGGAAGCTAGGCCGTAGGCCGCGATGGCGACGGCAATCGCCAGTTCGAAATTGTTGCCGGCGGCGGTAAAGGCGATAGCCGTGGTGCGGGGATAATCACGGGCGATCAGCCGGCCCATGGCGAAGCTGACCAGGAACTGGATGGCGAAATACAGCACCAGCGGAACGGCGATCCGCGCCGCATCCAGCGGCAGGCGCACCACGTCCCCACCCTTGAGGCTGAACATCGCCACGATGGTGAACAACAGGGCTGCCAGGGTGATCGGGCTGATCCTGGGCAGGAAGACCTTCTGATACCAGTCTGCTCCTTTCCGGGCGATCAGGATGCGCCGGGTCATAAAACCCGCGAGAAAGGGCAGGCCGAGATAGATCAGCACGGCCTCGGTCACGGTCCAGAAGCTCACATCGATGACGCTGCCTTCCAGGCCGAAGAGCGGCGGTAGCACGGTCAGGAACAGCCAGGCATAGGTGGAGAAGAACAGGATCTGGAAGATCGAGTTGAAGGCCACCAGCCCGGCGACATACTGGTTGTCGCCCCGCGCCAGCTGGTTCCAGACCAGCACCATGGCGATGCAGCGGGCCAAGCCGATCAGGATCAGTCCGGTCATGTATTCCGGCTGATCGCGCAGGAACATCACGGCCAGGACGAACATCAGGATCGGGCCGATAATCCAGTTCTGGACCAGCGACAGCACCAGGACGCGCTTGTCGGCAAAGACCTGGTGCAGTTCCTCGTAGCGGACCTTGGCGAGCGGCGGATACATCATCAGGATCAGGCCGATGGCGATCGGAATGTTGGTCGATCCGACCGCCATCCCATGCAGGGCATCCGGCAGGCCGGTGAAGATCGTTCCGAGCGCAATGCCCAAGGCCATGGCCGTGAAGATCCAGAGCGTCAGGTATCGGTCGAGAAAGGAAAGCCGGGTGGCCGGGCGGTTGGCGGTCATGGCAATGTCCCTTGATCAGGCGCTGCGGGTGCGGTTGCCTTGGGCATCCACGACCTGTTCGCCGTCTTCCTTGCTAAAGGCGGCTTTCTGCGGCGGAAGCAGATCCAGCACCTGTTCCGAGGGGCGGCAAAGCCGCACCCCTTTCGGGCTGACCACGATGGGTCGGTTGATCAGGATGGGATGCGCCATCATCGCATCGAGCAGCGCCTCATTGGACAGGGACGGATCGCCCAGGCCAAGTTTGGCATAGGGCGTGCCCTTCTCGCGGAGCAGCACTTGCGGCGTGATCCCCATCCGGGTGATCAGGTGCTCCAGCATGGTGCGCGAGGGCGGGCACTTTAGATATTCGATGACATGCGGCTCGATACCGGCGTTGCGGATCATCGCCAGCGTATTGCGCGAGGTGCCACAGTCCGGGTTGTGGTAGATGACGACATCCATCGGTCAGGCGCTTTCGGTCAGACTGGTGTCGCAGGCACAGGACAGCGCCGCAACGGCAGGTGCGCAGATCTCGGGGTGGCCTTGGCAGCAATCCTTCAAGAGAAAGCCGACCAGACCGGCCAAGGCGGAATAGACGGCGCTGTAGATGATGTAGCGCCCCTCGCGCCGGGACTGGATCAATCCGGCATGTTCGAGATGGGTCAGGTGGAACGAGAGCCGCGAGGTGGTCGCGCCGCCGAGAGCTTCCCCGATAGCCCCTGCGGCCATGCCTTCCGGTCCCGCCTGCACCAGCAGCCGCACCACGCGCAGCCGCGTCTCCTGAGACATGGCCGCAAAGGCGGCCAGAGCTTGAGGCTCGTTCATCGAATCAACTCCTCAATGAATGATGAAATATTGAGCCAATTATCAGCTTTGGTCAAGGAGCTTCAGGAGAGTTCGTTGATGCCGCACCGCAGCGAAGGGCAGCTTTGTCCCGCATCACAGACGCCCCATCATCCTGCGGCTTGGGCAGGGGCTTGACTGGCCGCCAGCATGGAGATGTCCGACGGCCTTGCGGCTCATGGGTAGGGCCTGCGAGTCATCCTCGTCGACGTCACCAAGCCCCTTTCGCCTCACCGGAAATCCCGCGTCCTGACCGGGATCGTGTCGAGGTGCAGGTCTCGGATGAACATGTCGCGGGGTTTGGGATGCCGGGCATCCGGGATGGGGCTGGCGTTGTGGAACTCGTCGCCCCGTCCGTGCGGCAGCGGAAAGGCGCCGCGGCTTCCGACGCTGGCGAGGGTGTCCGAGAGATCGGCGAGGCGGTGGATGACAAAATGCACCACCTCGCCCTCGCGCTGGATCATCCCGTGCGCGGCGATCATGCTGGCGGCGAGGATGATGCGGCGGTTGGCTTCGAAGACCTTCGGCCAGACCACGAGGTTGGCGATGCCGGTCTCGTCTTCGAGGGTGATGAACATGGTGCCCTTGGCCGAGCCGGGGCGCTGGCGCACCAGCACCAGCCCCGCGACTTCGGCCCAGCGGCGGTTTGGCAGGGCCATGGCCTCGGCGCAGCCGAGGATGCGGCGCCGCGTCAGATCGCCGCGCAGGAAGGCCACCGGATGCCGGCGCAGGGACAGACCGGTGCGGCTGTAATCCTCGACCACCTCGCGGCCGGCGGTCATCGGGCGCAGCGGGACGGCAGGCTCGTTGCCCTCGAGCGCGGCGAAGAGCGGCAGGTCGGTGTCGGGCAGGCCCTTGATGGCCCAGACGGCCTGGCGCCGCGACAGGCCGAAGGCGTGGAATCCGTCGGCCTCGGCGATGCGGGTCAGGGCAGCCAAGGGCACACGGGCGCGGCGCCAGAGATCCTCGACCGAGGTGAACGGGGCGGCACGGGCGATCTGCGCGGCATGGGCCTCGGCCAGCCCCTTGACCATGCGCAGGCCCAGCCGGACCGCGAAGCGGCTGTCCACGGGCTCGAGCGTGCAGTCCCAATCCGACGCATTGACGCAGACCGGCCGCACCTCGACCCCGTGGTCCTGGGCATCGCGCACGATCTGGGCGGGGGCGTAAAAGCCCATCGGCTGGCTGTTCAGCAGCGCCGCGCAGAAGGCATCGGGGTGCCAGCACTTGAGCCAGGCGGAGGCATAGGCGACCAGCGCAAAGCTGGCCGCGTGGCTTTCGGGAAAGCCGTATGAGCCGAAGCCCTCAAGCTGCCTGAAGGTCCGCTCGGCGAAGTCGCGTGGGTAGCCGCGCGCCTCCATGCCCGCGATCAGCTTGTCGCGGAAGGCGCTGACGCCGCCGGTGAACTTGAACGTCGCCATCGACTTCCTGAGCATGTCGGCCTCGCCCGGGGTAAAGCCCGCGCATTCGATGGCGACGCGCATCGCCTGTTCCTGGAACAGCGGCACGCCCAGCGTCTTGCCCAGCACCCTTTCCAGCTCGGGCTTCGGGTATTCGACCGACTCGAGCCCGGCGCGGCGGCGCAGGTAGGGATGCACCATGTCGCCCTGGATCGGGCCGGGGCGCACGATCGCGACCTGAATGACCAGATCGTAATAGGTGCGGGGCTTGAGGCGCGGGAGCATCGCCATCTGGGCGCGGCTCTCGATCTGGAAGGTGCCGAGCGTGTCGGCCTTGCGGATCATCGCATAGGTGCGCGGATCCTCGGCGGGGATGGTGGCAAGGTCATGCTGCGCGCCCTTGTGCCGTGCCACCAGCGCCAGGCCCTTGGCCATGCAGGTCAGCATGCCGAGGGCCAGGATGTCGACCTTCATGAACTTAAGCGCGTCGATGTCGTCCTTGTCCCATTCGATGATCTGGCGATCCTCCATCGCGGCGGGTTCGATCGGCACCAGATCATCCAGCCGGTCCTGGGTCAGCACGAAGCCGCCGGGATGCTGGGACAGGTGGCGCGGCGCGCCCATCAGCTGCCGGGCGAGATCGACAGTCAGGCGCAGGCGGCGGTCGGCGGGGTTCAGGTTCAGCTCGGCCAGTTGCGCGTCGGTGACGCCCTCGTCGGACCAGGCCCAGATCAGCGACGAGAGCGCCGTGATCAGGTCCTCGGGCAGGCCCATGGCCTTGCCGACATCGCGTAGCGCGCCCTTGGCGCGGTAGCGGATGACGGTGGCGGTCAGCGCGGCACGGTCGCGGCCATAGGTGCGGTAGATCCACTGGATCACCTCCTCGCGGCGCTCGTGTTCGAAATCCACGTCGATGTCGGGCGGCTCACGGCGTTCCTCGCTGACGAAGCGCTCGAACAGCAGGTCGTTGCGGCTGGGGTCGATGGCGGTGATGCCAAGGACATAGCAGACCGCAGAGTTCGCCGCCGATCCGCGCCCCTGGCACAGGATGTTCTGCGACCAGGCGTAACGGACGATGCTGTGCACGGTCAGGAAATAGGGCGCATAGTCCAGCCGGCCGATCAGGGTCAGCTCATGGTTCAGCGCCTGTGTCACCTCGGGCGGGATGCCTTCGGGATAGCGCGCCGCGGCGCCCGCCCAGGTCAGGCGGGCCAGCGTCTCCTGCGCGGTCAGGGCGGGATCCTCGCGTTCCTCGGGGTATTGATAGCGCAGGTCCGCGAGGTCGAAGCGGCAGCGGTCCATGATCTCGATGCTGCGGGCCAGCGCCTCGGGATAGCGGGCGAAGAGGCGCGCCATTTCCTGCGGCGGCTTCAGATAGCGGTCGGCATGACGCTCGCGGCGATGGCCAAGCGCCTCGACGGTGCAATTGTGGCGGATCGCCGTCACCACGTCCTGAAGGATGCGGCGCGAGGGCTCGTGGAAGAGGACGTCATTGGTGACGACGGTCGGCACGCCGGCCCGGGCGGCAAGCGTGGCAAGCTCGTGCAGGCGCAGCTGGTCGTTCGGACGGCGGCGCAGCGTCAGGGCGAGATAGGCGCGGCCGCCGAACAGCTCGCGCAGGCGGCGCAGGCGCAGGGCGCAGGTGTCGTCGGCCCGGTCGGGGATCAGGATGGCGATCAGCCCTTCGGCATGCTCGGCCAGGTCCGACCAGTGCAGATGGCACGCCGCCTTGCCGGCACGCGACTTGCCGAGCGTCAGCAGACGGCAGAGCCGCGACCAGGCCGGCTTGTCGGTCGGATAGACCAGCACCGACATGCCGCAGGTCAGATCCAGACGGCAGCCCGCGACCAGCCGGACGCCGGTGGCCTTGGCCGCCTCCCAGGCGCGCACGAGGCCCGCGACCGAATTGCGGTCCGCCACGCCAAGCGCCTCGATGCCCAGGGCCGCCGCCGTGGCGAAGAGGTGCTCGGCCGAGGAGGCACCCCGCAGGAAGGAGAAGTCCGAGGTGACCTGAAGCTCGGCATATCTCATCCGAAGACCCCGTGCAGGAACCAGCGATGCGAGCCGGTGGCAGCGTCCTCGCCGTCGCCCGCGCGAAAGATCCACAGGCGTTCGCCGGCCTCGTCCTCGACGCGGAAATAGTCGCGCACGGCGATGCGCTCGGCCTCGCGCGTCCACCATTCGCCAAAGATGCGCTCGGGGCCGTCGGCACGGGAAATGCGGCGGCGCACCCCGCGCCAGGCGATCCAGACGGGGGGCTGGTCGGGCAGCAGCGCCATCGCCTCGATGGGATCGGGGCGCGGCAGCAGGCGCGACGGACGCGGCCAGTGGTCGGGCCAGCCCGCGCCGCTGTCCTCGGTCAGCGCGGGGATGCGGCGGGTGGATCGTTCGGGCACGTCGCTTTCGACCGGGGCGATGCGGTAGATGGCGTGGGACCCGACGCGGTTTGCCAGGATGTCGATCAGGCCGGAAAGGTCCGGCGCTTCGGGCGCGAGGGTGCTGATCTGTCGCGCGCCCAGGGGCTCGGTGACGGTCGCGGCCAGGGTCATGATCTCGATCCCGAAGCCGGGGGCGATGCCGGGGATCTTGTCGCACAGAAGCCGGGTCAGACGGGCGGGATCGCGCTGCGGCACGGCCAGGCCCACGCGGAGGGTTTGCAACTCGCGGTCGACGCGGTGGCAGATCAGGTCCAGGCGGCGGGCGCCCATGCCCCGCGCCTCCAGCGCGTCGCAGAGCGCGGCGACCAGCTTGGCGATGTAGCGGGCGATGGTCTCGGGCGCGGCGATGGGCTCGGCAAAGGCGCGGCGGGCCTCGATCAGGCCCTCGGGGCGCAGGGCGTCGATGGGTTCGGGGGCATCGCCGAACATCTGGTCGATGCGGCGGATCAGCTCGGGGCCAAAGCGGCGGGTCAGCGGCGCGCGGGGCTGGGCCATGAGATCGCCGATGCGGCCAAAGCCCATGTCGCGCAGCCCGGCCACGGTGGCCGCGGGCAGGCGCAGCGCCTCGGGTGGCATGTCCGCCAGCGTGCCGTCGAACCGCGCCAAGGCATGCGCGGCGCCCCATGTGTCGGCCACCGCCGCCCGCGCCGTCACCCCCGACAGCGCGAGCCGACCGGTCAGCGCCGCGAGCAGCGCCTCCTCGCCGCCATGCAGATGGGCGGCGCCACTCGCGTCGATGACGATCCCGTCCGGCGGATCGACCGCGACGATGGGCGCGATGCGCTGCAGGATCCAGAACGCCAGCCGCTCGAGGCTCGCCAGATCCGCCGCCACGTCCGCGGGTTCGACCCGCAGGTCGGGCACCAGGGCCTGCGCCTTGCTGACCGGCATGCCCGGTTTGAGGCCCAGGCCCGCCGCCGCGGCATCCACGACCGTGAGCACGCGGCGATTGCCGACGCGCCCCGCGAGGACCAGTGGCCTGTCCGGCGGCCTATCCGAAGGCGTGCCGTCCTGCCGCCGCAGCCGATCCACCGGCCACAGCGGCAGGAAGACCGAGATGACCCGTGCCATCGCATGCCTCCAGTTCCAGATCGAAGGAATCCCCCGCCCGCGCGCGCAAGAGCTCCACCAGCCAGCGCGCCCGACCCACCCCCGGCGCCGGCAGCGGCGAGGAGGGCAGCACCGAGACCCGCCAGCGCGTCATCGCCGCCGTCGGCTGGCCGAAGTCGCTGGCATCAAGCTGCCTGCGCCAGCGGCGCAGGGCGATGCCGGTGGTGCCCGAGGTCTTGGCGGCCAGATGCAGGCGGCGCGAGGCGGTCATCGACAGCCGCGCCACATCCGCCACCACGGCGGCCAGGCTGCCATGGCGCAGCCCTTCCTCCATGCAGGCGAGAACGGCGGTGTCGTCGCCCGCCTCGACATGGATCACGCGGCCGGGCGGCAGGCCTGCCTGTTCCAGCCCCGGGGCGAACAGGTCGGCCTGCGTCACGCACCAGAGCACCTGCCCCGGCAGGCGCGCCGCGATCCCGGCGGCAAAACAGGCCGCCGCGGCGCCATCGACGGCGCCGTTTCCGCCGCCCGCAACTTCGTGCAGACAGCCAAGCGCCAGCCCGCCCCTGGGCAAGCGTCGGTCAAGTTCGGCCAGGCCGAACGGCAGCGCCGCCCGCGGCGGGCCGTGCTCGCCCTCGATCGCTGCGATCCGCTGCCGCAGCGCCACGAGAGCCGGATCGGATCGGGGCGCGGACATGGCAGTGTCGGGCTCCTGTCTGAAGGGGACTCTGGGTTACATGTTCACCATTCGTTCCATAAACCCCGCATGTCAATCCGTCGCATGGCCTTTGTGATCCTTGCCTGGCTGTGCCAGCATGGTGCGAAAATTCCTGTGAAGGAGGCCGCCCCATCTGCAACCTGTATAACCTGACCACGAACCAGCAGGCGATCCGCGACATCACCGGGGCCATGTCCGACAGCCTCGGCAACCTTGAGCCGTCGCTGGATGTCTATCCCGACCGCCTCGCCCCGGTGGTGCGCAATACCGGCAGCGGTCGCGATCTGGCGCGCCTGACCTGGGGGATGCCCACGCCGCCGCAGTTCCTGAAGGCGCCGGATGCGCCGGATACGGGGGTCACGAACATCCGCAACACCGCCAGCCCGCACTGGCGGCGCTGGCTGGGTGTCGATCATCGCTGCGTGGTGCCCGCCACCGCCTTCTCGGAATATGGGGCCAGGCCCGATCCGGTGACAAAGCGCAAGCCGCTGCACTGGTTTGCGCGGGACCGGACGCGGCCGCTGTTCTTCCTTGCCGGGATCTGGACGGATTGGCAGGGCACGCGGGGCTCAACGAGGACGCCCCGGACCGGGGACCACCAGCTCTTCGCCTTTCTGACCTGCGAGCCCAACGCCGTGGTCGGGCGGATCCATCCCAAGGCCATGCCGGTGATCCTGACGCAGGCCTCGGAGATCGAGACGTGGCTGAGCGCGGACTGGCCTGAGGCCCGCCATCTGCAGCGACCGCTCGACGACGATCAGCTGATCGAGCTGGACTGATGCCGCTCGTCACCCCGGACGGGCGCTATATTGTCGTGCGCGGGCGGCTCTGGCGGGCGACGAACCCGAGCCTTCCCGAGCCTGAGCGGCAGCGGCTGACGGAAGCGCTGATGGACGCCCGCCGCGCGGTGAAGGCGGCCCGGGCGGCGGCCGATCCGGATGCCGAGGACAGGGCTCACCACGCCGTCGATGCCGCCAAACAGGCCTTGGGCGAGCGCGGCCCGGTCTGGTGGACAGACGGCGCGCCGGACCTGAACCGCAAGATGGCCAGGAACACAGCCTATGCCGATTGGTTTGCATCCGTCGGCGGGTGACCTTCCATGCCGCCAAGCAGTGCATGACGCATGGATCGTCCTTCGCCGGGCGGGGCCGCCAACAGACCTTGATAACCCATGCGACTGGCAACAATGGGCAGGAGACGGTGGCCATCGTGGCAGGCCGTCAGGGTGGGAGGGCGACGCGAAGCTCCAGGCGATCATTCATGCCGTGCGCGAAGGGGGCATATCTTGCAGGTCGAAGACGCCCACGCTGGTCGAACATAATTCAAGGTCGGAAGGCAAGCTCGGCCCATAGCGGACATTCGCCAGTTAGTTCATCGCCGCGGCGCGGCTTCCCCGAACCGGCCACTGGTGGCGCCATATGGCTCTGTCCGGTAGGACGGGCACCTTAGTACGGACGGTGCAAAATTTTGCTACGCTATGCAGGATTTTCCAGCCTACCCGAATATACTGGACAGTTGTTCCAGCACCGGAAAAGCGTCCTTGCCCAAACTAAGTTCGTACCTGCACGCGCTCACGAATACGGTTATAAATCCTGATCCCCGGTTGATGCTCGAGTTCCACAACAACTGCGAACCGCTGATCGAGAACTTGGTCCACCGCCCAATGGGATAGGCACCGAACGACTAGGTAGTAGACCTCGCCGTAATCCCCCGTGTCGCGCTTGAACGTGATAGAGGCCGTCTGAAGCGTGTTGCTCGCCCGTTCATCCGACCCAGGTTGGAGCTTGCACTTAAACCTCTCTGGCACGGCTGGTGCTGCCCCCTCCAACGACTTGTCCCTATCGCGGAAGTGCTCAAAGAGCTCTGCCTCGTCGATGCCCCGCAGGAGGCGAAAATCCATCTTTGTTCCGAGGTAGTCATTCCGGGTGCGGCGGACGGGCGGATCGTAGGCAAGCGAGACCCGGATTGTACGGTCTCCGCCCGTTCGAAACTCGGGTGGGATAGGCAGGCGATAAACTGCGAATTGATCCATCTCCAAGGCGTCTTCAGCGTAGAGGACAACCCGATGGTCATCCGAATAGGCGGCACGGATAGGATCGACGACCCCGTTACCTCCGATCCTGACGCGTTCAGCAGCTGTCATTGCGCCCAACCGTCGTTCGAACGCATCCGGCGAGCGCGCCGCGCCCACGAGGAGCGCTCGTAAGAGGTTGGCGGACGCATTGGGCATACGGCGTAGTAGACGCGCAGCTTTGTGGATCAACAGCGGCGCGGCGAAGGACGTGCCCCCGGCGGCAGTAAGGTACTGCTCGGTGTAGCGATGATTCAGCGTGATCACCCCCGCTGCGGGCAGATGCGGCGCGCCAGCCAAGCTGATGGAAGGCACGTCAAAGACTGCCGTCCCGCCAAGGTCGACGACGTCGGGCTTCCGCACGCCGCCCGCCCCAGGTCCGACCCGTGTAAAAGGCGAAGGCTCGCCCCACTCCTGCGTAATTGGCCGCACATTTGCGTCGTGCGCATGCCGTGCGTCGAGGCCAGTTCCTCCCGCCACCGCACCGACCGTCATGACGTTCGCCGCGCCTGCGGGCTCGGCCAGCCGATTTTCGGGCTCGAGCAGGTAGGTGGGGTATACGGTCACCAGTTCCTCTGACGTAGCTGACATGAATGGTCTCGGCCGCCCCCGATTGCCAACTGAAACGACGACTAGCACGTCCAGCTCGCGAGCGAGCGCGTCGAGGGTCGCGGCCCAAGGGCCAACCCGACCCTGTGGAAGGTTGGCGTTCGTATCGCCAAGAGACAGTACGAACAACCTACAGCCTGTGTCCGCATGTAGGGTGCGGATTGCCGTATCCATCACACGGGGCACAGTGCGTCGTTCCGGGAACCGGCCATTATCGCCCACGACCTTAGCCACGGCCAGCCGTCCGACCGGTTCCAAGGCACCCGCCGGAATCGCATCACGCAGATCACCGAAGAGCGCCGTTCCTGCGACGGAAGTGCCGTGTCCCCAAACATCGGCATCGTCTACGATGCCCTCGCCGAGGTGACGAGCGACCACAAGCCCGTTCAGTAGGGGATGATCATTCACGCCGCTGTCGAGGACGCCGATGACCGGCGCATCCTCCGTCGGATCGAGTACGGGCGGGACCCCGCCCGCGTCCAAGGCCACCATTGGCTGGGCTGCGAGATCCGGCTCCGGGGGTAGGTCGATGATCGCGATCTCGGGTACGCCGAGTAGGGGCCGGAGCCCACACCCCGTCGCTTCCACGCGCATCACGTGGACCTGTCGCGTATTTGTGCCGCTCCGAGTGCTCGTTTAGGCCACGTGGCGTTCAAAGGCCAAGGGGCTTTTGCCTCCCAATGCTGAGTGCCGACGGCGCGGGTTATAGAAGCCGTTGATGTAT
>NZ_WMII01000045.1 GCF_009711265.1 Paracoccus shanxieyensis
ATACATCAACGGCTTCTATAACCCGCGCCGTCGGCACTCAGCATTGGGAGGCAAAAGCCCCTTGGCCTTTGAACGCCACGTGGCCTAAACGAGCACTCGGAGCGGCACAAATACGCGACAGGTCCAGCTTGAGGGCAGCCCGCCGGTTGCGGCTCATCTCCTGGACCTGATCCGCGATGGTGAAAACCAGTCCAGCCAAGGCCCGGATCTCGGCCTTCTCCTGTGCTGTCAGGACCGCCTGCTCTGCCCTGACGCGCCCCTCGTTCAGGCGACGGGCGATCTGATTGATGTTGTTGCCCACCCGGTTCATTGCCGCGCCAAGGCTGCGCAGTTCCTCCGCCATGTGCTGATCAGGCGCGAGCAGATCAATGGATGAGAGAACCAGAGCGCGCAGAGCATCGGAACGATGCCCGATACCGCGCACCGAGAGCGCCGCGTCAAACCGGCACAGCTCAGCCGCGCTGAGCCTCAATCCGACCACCTGTGGCCGACTGCCGTTCGAGGCTCGCCGCCCTTGGGCATGGTGAACCGCATTGTAGATCGCCTTCAGGCTGACCCCGAACTGCTGCGCCAGATCGGCTGCGGACACGCCTTCAGACCGCTCTTTGGCGATCATCAGACGCTCCTCTTCGGTCATTCGGCGGGCCGGGGACATTTTGAAGTTAACGCTCCTATTTCTTGCCAAGATCGTACAAGCCCGCCGACTCCCAGCACAAGCGGAGTCGGAACTATGGGCTTGTACTCATTATGAAAAACCGTCCCGAAGGGGCGGTTTCACGTTGTCTGCGGACTGCATCACGCCCCCTGCGATTTGCATCCCGCCCAATGCGAAATGCGCCACGCTCTCTGCGATCTGGAGCATGGCTTCTGTCGTCTGCATCACGCTCTTTGCGTCCTGCATTCTGCGGAGTGGAAAGTGCCGGAAGGGGAATGGGACCTGTCCCACGTCTCCTGTGCCACGTCCTTTGGGAGCTGCGCAATGCGTGCCGCTTCCTGCGATCTGCGCCTTGCGTCCCGCTTGACGCATCCGAGTCAGCACCTTACGACAAAACGGCGTTAATGTTTGCGAGTAACTATTATTGCAGGTGCGCCATGCCGAATGACTCCTTGCGCGTAATCGCCGCCATGGCCCGCAAAGGCGGGTCGGGCAAAACCACGCTGAGCCGCGCGCTGATCAGCGCCGCTATCGCCGCAGGTCGGCGGGTCACGCTGATGGACACAGACGGAACCGATGCGCTCGGGGCCTGGTATGAAAGGGCCGAAGGTGCCGGCTACGGATCACCCCTGCTGACCCGCACCAGGGCGCTCAGCATTGTCGCCATCGAGCAGGAGATTGACCGGGTCTATGCCGAGGATCTTGCGGATCTGATCTTCATCGACACCGCCGGTGTCGGCGCGGACTGGTCGGACAGCGTCGCGGTGCTGGCTGATCACATCGTGACCCCGGTGATGCTCTCGACGACCGACTTCAAGGTCGGCATCCAGACCGCAGACTGGTTTGCACATCTGCGCACCCGGGTTGACGACCCGAGCGCCCTGCCCCGTCATCATGTGGTCCTGAACATGGTGCCCGCGAAACCCACCAAGGCCGATGCGGAGATCATCGAACAGGCGGTCAACTGCTTCCCGGTTATCGAGACTGTTATGATGTACCGCAACGCCTTCAAGGAGATGGACCGGCTTGGCCTTCTTCACGCGATCGCGCTTGCGCGAAAGAACGATCCCAACCCGCTGATGAAGCCTCATGTCCGGCCGCTCGTCGAGGCGCTGGAAGAGGCCACCGACATTCTCAACGCCATCATCAGCGGCTGAGCGTGCCATGGTTCGCAAGCGCATCCCCCTCGTGACACGTCCGGATCAGGCCTATGCGTTCAGCTTGCCCCAGCGGAACGCACCACCTCTCGGACAGGGAGCGGATAGCGAAGAACCAACCATCTTTGCCGAGGCCAGCGCGGCTGCGCAACTGGGCACACGAACGACACCGGAAGACGGCCCGCGGCGGGATGACGGCGCAGCCTCGATCCAGATCGACGTGCGTGTGAACGCGCTGAGGCGCCAGGAGCCGGGGCTGTTAGCCTGCGGCATAGCCCCCCGACAGGTGATCCGCGCCGCTCTGCGGCGGGCTGTGAAGAGATGGGCAATCACGGCCCTTTACGCCCCACCCACCAGCGAGAGGCGGGCAGGTGAGGCAAGCTGGACGGTCAGGACCAGCGTCGCCGTCCCCGCCGCTGTGTTTGATCGGCTGCTTGCCGAGCACGACCCTCTGGGGGTCGACAGTCGCTGGTCGCTGGTGCGCGGCCAGTTGGAGCCTCTGGTCTGGGCAGAAATCGATGCCCTTCTTGCAGCCTTCAGGGAAGAAGCCGACGGCACGGCCTGACCGCCAGTCGAGCGTCCTAGTCTGGCCCTGCCGCGGGCTGGTTCAGGATCAAACCCCGCTTTGTCGCAATGGCGACAGCCTGGACCGAGTTCCGCGCACCGAGCAGTTCCCGTATCCGCTCCAGGCGCTTCTTGATTGTCTCGGTGCTGACACCTTGCAGATGCGCAATCTCTTTATAGGGCAAGCCATGCGCGAGGTGAGAGAGAATCGCGCGCTCGATGTCTGAGAGCGGCCTTGCCGCCTCGACGGCCGCAAGCAGTTGGTTGAAAATGCTCTCGACCTCGTCCAACTCGCTGTCCGACAGTTCCCGATCTTCACGGGCACAGAACAGGCAACTGAGGGTGCCATATTCATCAATCCGGCTTCGTGAGACGCCACAGCCGTAATTCAGGCCATAGTCACGCGCGCGTTCCATGATCAAACCGCTGGCCGGTGAATAATTCTCGACCTGCACTTCGCTCCATCTGGTGCGGCCGGAGTTGGTCCGGGCCCAAAGATTGATGGGGTCAAACATCGCATACTGTCGCTCGGTGTAAATCTCGACCCAACCCTCTGGATAGGTCGAAACGTAATACTCTGGCGTCAGACTGCGAACATGGATGACGAGCGAATATCCCATCGGCGCGATCACCCGCAACCGGGCATCCAAATGGGTCATTTCCGGAACAACCGTCCAAACCATCTACCCCCCCGCACAGGAAATTGTGCAGCAAACAATGCACTATACCAAAAAGGGTAACGGCATGGCCGCTCCCCCAACGTTGTGTCAGGTTGTGATGAAAGAGCGCGCAAATCAACCGTGAAGCGACCTCGCCCGAGGGGGTTCACATCGCAAGCCACTGAGGTTTTACGACAATCGGGACGAGTACAATGAACGTGCAGACCAGAGATCACCATGGCAGCGCAGGCCGTCAAACCCGCCTTGAAGCCCGCCCGATTGCGCGGTTGCGAGACAAGGACAACGGCCGGATCATTGGGCTGGTCTACGAGTGGAACACCGGCGAGACCCAGATGGCATGGTTCGGGAAGGCTCGTCATGAGTTTGATACTGAAACGCTGACCTGAGCACGCGCGGAGCCAGATGCGCCAGGCCGGTCAACACGGGCCTTGCGTGGCGGGCCGAAGGCCCCGGCCTTTCGACCGGGGCCCTGGTTGGGGGGATTACTCCCCTCGGCGGCTGTTGGGGCGCGACCAGATCAGGCTATGGCCCTCGCCGTCCTCGTCGTCGAAGAGGTTGGCGTAGATCGGGTGCGCAAAGCTCGGATCGTCCAGCTTCAGGCCCAGATAGTCCCGCCCCTCGTTCGAGCGCTTCGACCAGGCGGCGCCGATCTCCGCGCGGCCTACCAGGATCCGGTGCGAAGGTGCGTTCTCTCCCGTGGCCCGCAGGTCGGGGACGATGCGCACGCCCTTGGCCTGAACGCTCAGGGTAACGATTTCGCCGGTGTATTCGTTGCCGGTCTTCTTGAAGGTGCCGATGGTCGCCATTGTCTGTCTCCATTCTCTCGTGTTCGGGCCCGCTCCATTGCGGCCTCGATGGCGATCGACAGGCCGGGGACGACGGCCGGCGCAGTCCCGTCCGGGACCCAGACAGCACAGGCAGGGCTTTCTTGTCTTCCGCGAGGAATGACGGCACCGCCGGCAGGGGAAGAAAGTTCAACGACGCTGTTGCGCCGAGACGTCGAAGCGCGCTCCCGCGCGCTGATCTTCGGCCAGATCAGCCCATGACAGAGGACGCATGCGAGCGGTCCCGTCACCTCCAGAGAGACAGGAGACAGCGGCGATCCTGAAGGTACCGGCAGGAAGACCCGACAGGCAACCACCGGCGATGATCACCAAGACCACGAACATGTCAGTGCGCGCCCTTCCCCCTGACCTGCAGCCACGGGCACCGCACCGCATCAGACCGGATACTGGGCGGGCCACCTGATCAGCACCTGCCGCCCAAGTGCTCGACAGGGAAAAGGGACAGGGCCGGAAGCGAGATCAGAGCGTGCCACTGGTCCGCGCAACTCACGACCAAGGTAGCCGGAAAGAGGGGAAGAGTGATCCCTGCGCGCCCATGACGACGGGAAAATCCGACCGACAACCATTCCGGCGATAGGCAGGAAGGCCGCGCCATGAACGCCGCAAGGATTGATAACAGTTATCAAGCATGCCATTGTGAAACCGGCAATAGCGGAGGCCGCGATGATCAGTGCCGATCTGGGAACACAGCTGGAGAGCTTTGTGACAAAGCTGGTCGAAACCGGCCGCTACAATTCCAAGAGCGAGGTCCTGCGCGAAGGCATCCGCCTGATCCAGGAGCGAGAAGCCCGCCTTGCTGTCCTGGATCAGGCCCTGGCCAGGGGGCTTGCAGATGCTGATGCCGGGCGGTTCAAACCGGCCGGCGACGTCTTCGCGCGGCTTGAGGCCAAGTATCAGGCGATGGGCAAACCTGCGAAATGATCGTCGAGATCACCGCCGAGGCCGAAGCGGATCTGGAAGCCATCGGCGACTACATCGCACGGGACAATCCCGCCCGCGCGGTCAGCTTTGTCCGCGAACTCGGGCGCAGTTGCATGGATCTGGCTGACTTCCCCGAGGCCTGGCCGGTCATCCCACGATATGAGACACAAGACATCCAGCGCCGCGTGCACGGGCGCTACCTGATTTTCTACCAGATCCGCAGGGATAAAGTGACAGTGCTGCACGTCCTGAACGGCGCGATGGACGTTGACGCGGTCCTGTTCCCGCAAGGCTGAGGTCAGTGAACAGCGCCGCAGCATTTCTTGTACTTGCGCCCTGAACCGCAGCTGCACGCATCATTGCGACCGGGCTTCGATGCAGCTGAGGGCGCAGCAGTCAGATTGGCGGCCAGCGGCAGACCGGGCATGGATTTCGCCGTATGCGCCTTGGCGAAGGCGTTCAGATCCTCGACCATATCGGGGATCAGATCATGGGCCTCGCGCGACAATTTCGTAGCCTTCCAGCCTTTCCCTTCGGCGAACCCGGTCGAGATACTCGAGAGTTTGCCTGCGAGATCCAGCGCCTTCTTCGCCCGCCGGTCCTTGCTGTCCTCAATCAGATCCCAGGCGTCAGGCCGCAGTCGCATCGCCGCGACGAAACCCATCATCCAGAACTCCCAGATGATGTCCCCGTTGCGCTGATCCTCGTCGAGGACAGGGAAATACTCCCCCGGGATCATCAGCATTCCGGCGACGCGGTTGTAATGCGCCATGATGAGATCGAGAGCCGCCTGAAGCTCTTCGGCGCTGTCGAACTCCGGCGGGCCGCCAGTCCCCCAGACCTTGGCAAGCCAGACCGAGGGCGAAATCATTTCCGGACAAGTGATGAGACCCGCACAAAAGCCATCGAATTCGGCAAGGATCATCGGATCGTTGTCCTCGGGCAGCGCCGAAAGCACCGCATCGAGGCGATCAAGGTCTTCATCGCTATGCCAAAGCGCAATCGTCATCTTAAGCCTGCCGTCAGGGGTCACGTTCATGCCCTTCCTACACGGGTTCGCTTTGCTGCAAAACGCTCGGCCGTAAGTCAGCGCCGTCGGAAGCCGTTTTGGGTGGCGCTTCACGCGCCACCCTTCGCCATGCGGTAGACCGGGATGCCCATTTTGCGGGCCTTGTCGGCGAGGTTTTCCTGGATGCCGGTTCCGGGGAAGATGATGACGCCGATCGGCAGGCAGTCGAGCATCTGGTCATTGCGCTTGAAGGGCGCGGCCTTGGCATGTTTCGTCCAGTCCGGCTTGAAGGCGACCTGCGGCACCTTGCGGTTGCTGGCCCAGGTGGCGGCAATGCGCTCGGCGCCCTTCGGGCTGCCACCATGCATCAGGACCATATCCGGATGTTTGGCGTGAATCTGATCGAGACGGTCCCAGATCGTGCGGTGATCGGTGGTATCGCCGCCCGAGAAGGCAACTTTCGGCCCCGGCGGCACCAGCATCTCGGTTTCCGCGATCTTTTTAGCGGCGAGGAAATCGCGGCTGTCGATCATTGCTGCCGTCAGATGGCGATGGTTGGTGCGCGATCCCGAACGCGGGGCCCAATGGGTGCCGGTCACGCGCAGGAAGATGTCGGCGGCGGTTTCGCGGAAGAGTTCCAGGCTCTCGCGGCGTTCGATCAGATTGCCGCCGATGCCGATCAGGCTCTCGAGCTGGACGGATTTAACTTCGCTGCCATCCTGCTCGCGCTGAAGGCGTTTCTGCGCCTGCTCGTTGTCATCCAGTTTGCGCTCGATCCGCTCTGCGGCGCGGTGGAAGGTGTTGACCGTCGACCAGAGGATCTCGTCGAGGTCGAAATCGAGGCTGGTATCGGCCATGGTCGAGATGAGGGCGTCGAAGATGTCGGAGACCGCGGTCTGGATGGCCTGGTCTTCAGGGGTGGGCCGGGGATCTGCCTCGCCCTCGGCGGGACGATAGCCATAGAGCTGCATGTCCTCGATGATATGGCCGGTCGGGGAAATGGTGTGATCGGGCTCGAAACTATCCTGGGCAAACATGGGATGCATCCTTCGGCTTGGACCGCGACCGTCGCGGCCTTCTGGCGACGACAAGCCCACGGGCGCTCCGGCCGGGCAGCCCGCGCACCCGCGGGCCTTGATGGCAAAGCCCGGCTGATTTGCTTCGCGATGTAAAGGCGGGGCCTGCCCCGCCGACGGAAATCAGTCGGGCGCCGCCATTGCCGGGCCGGAGCGTTTGTGGGCCGCTCGCCTTCTGAGAAGGCCTCGGCGCGGTCCTCTCGCCGAAGGGGGTTGCTTCCTCTGTTGCCCGGGCAAGAGCGCGCCCGCCCGATCACCCTCCCCGTTCCCGGCGGATCAGCGAAGGGTCATGAAGCGGCCGACGTCCTCAGGGGCGAGTTGCCCCCGAACCTGCGCCCGAAGTGCCTCCAGACCCGGTCCCATGAGATCGTCGTTGAAATCCCCCAGCATGGGCGAGAGCGTGATGGCCTCGATACCGACCTCGTGCGCCCGGGCGACAAGGCTATCCCGCGCCCCATCGCCGGCAGGATCATTGTCACGGATGATATAGAGCCTGCGCCGAGTTGCCGGGAACAGGATGGCTGCGAGATGTCCCGCTGAGAGAGCCGCGACCATCGGCATCTTTGGCAAGATCTGGCGCAACGAGAGCACGGTCTCAATGCCCTCCCCTGCCGCCATGACATCTTGCACGTGACCAAACCGGACCGCGTTGCCGAGCAGGTCCCCCATCGCCTTGCGCGGAGGATCGAGAGGCGCTTTCGCGCCGCCATCGCGGGTGAGCCAGGTGCGGTGAACGCCGGTGAGCCTGCCGTCGAGGTCGGTGATCTTGCCGATCAGCGCGGGCCAGGTCTCGGTCGGACCCTCGCCCTCCGGACGGTAGTAGCAGTCAGGGTGGAAGCGAAGGCTGTCGGTGTCGCGCAGATCCGTCAGGCCGCGCTTGCGCAGATAGGTGCCGGCCAGTGTACCCCGGATAGACCTCGACATGCGCCAGAGCCGTTCTGCGGCGTCAGGTGATCCGGAAGGAGCTGGTACCGACTTGCGTTTCTTCGCCTCCGGTGCCGGTTCCAACTGTGGCAGGCTGAGGAAGCGCCGGGCCTCCTCGGCCACATCGGCGAAGTCGCTGAGGCGAAGGGTTTCGCGGATCACATCGAGCAGATCGCCATGCTCCCCGCTCTGACCGTCGGTCCACTTGCCCGCTGCCCCCTTGCCCGAGGCTGGCCCGGTGAGGCGGACGAACATCGACCGCCCCGGTTCATTGCGCACATCGCCGACCTGCCAGTAATTGCCCTGTTTGCGGCCATTCGACAGATAGTGCCGACACACCGCCTCGGCCTGTTGGCCAAGACGGTGCGACAGATCGGCGGCATCGATGCGAGCCATCACGACACCTCCTGCCGAAAATAACTATACACACTTTTATTGTGCCGTGAGGCACGTTGCCCTATCTTGAGCGCATGGATCTGGACTGGGACGAAGACAAACGCGCGCGCACCCTGCAGGAACGGGGCCTCGACTTTGCCGATGTTGCCGCGGCGCGTTGGGATGAGGCCCTGACCGCCGAGGATATGCGGGAGGAATATGGCGAGCGCCGTTTCGTCAGCCTCGTCCCGATCCAGGACCGGCTCTGCGTGGTCGCCTGGTGTCTCCGCGGCAAGGCGCTGCGGGTGATCAGCCTGCGCAAGGCCAATGCAAGGGAAAGGAAGCGCTATGAACAAGGATAGACCCCTGATCGACAGCGATGGCGAGGTCGGCGATCTAGGTGACAGCTTCTTCGCCACAGCCCGGCGTGGACGCCCGGCATTGCTGCCGGGCGACAAGAAGGTTCGCATGAACCTGATGATCGACGCCGATATCGCCGCGAAGTTGAACGATGTCGGCAACAAGAGCGCCTTCGTCACCGAGGCGCTGCGGAAAGCGTTGGCAGGATAGGTCATCATGCCGCCTCCCGCTCGGTGATGCGGCTGATCGGATAGACCGCCAGCAGCTTGCCGAGGATCTCGGTGCCATTCGCAGCCACCGGCACGAAAAAGCGCAGCTTCCAAGAGATGATCTCGCTGAAGAGCCCCCAGGCCCGCAGCCGCTCGCGCATGGCTTCCGAAAACCCTGTCAGTTCGATCCGATTGGCCCCCATCACCCGCGAGCGGCGCAGTTGCAGACCCTCGGCAAGATCGAGGACGGTCCGTCCGTCGAGCAACGCCGTATAGGCCTGATCCGGGGTCAAGCTGGATGCCCCGCTCATGGTGGCGTTCGCGGCCCAGGCGGCCGAGACCCGGCGGCCGATGATGCGCTCGCCGTCGTCGGTCTGCAGGCGATAGACGCGGGTCTCATCCTGCGGCAGGCGCTTCCAGACCGGCAGAAGCAGCCCCGAGACCACATGCAGCGTGGCATCGGAGAACTCCGGCACATCGGCAACCTCCGCGCTCCACGCGGCCCCGAAAGTGTTTCTGTCAGCCTCAACCCAAAGCGTGTCACTCATCATCCTGAGGGACATGCTGAAGGCTTCCATCGGCCGGATCAAGCGCACACGACGTTCGATCTCACCATCGTCAAGCATGATCGAGGTCGTCGGCACCTGCACGGCCGCCCGGCCGGATCGGCTGTTGACCAGCAAGACTGCGCGCGGATCATCCAACTCGTCGAGGGCGGCATCGAGCAGCAGGGGCGTATTGCGCCGCCGCTCGGTGATAGTCAGAAGCCTCGTCTCGGCCCCGGTGCCGGGATGGGAGTAGATCACCTGCCGGTCGGTGACGGCGAAGCTTTCGGCCTTCAGCGTTTCGAGGCCCAGATCATAGATCCCCGCCGCCATTGCGCCCTCGACCTTGGCGTCCAGCAACTGCTCGAAGGCGGTGAAGAGAATGCCCTGTAGCTCGATGGTCAGCGCCAGCAAACGGTTGAGGAAGGTGGTGATCGGCGGCAACTCATCCTTGATTCCGTTTGAATCCATCAGCTTCAGCCCGGTGGCAGTTTCAAACCGCTCCAGCGAGCAACCCTCGACCTTGCCGCGTACCAGCAGGAGGTAGAGCTGGCGCAAAGCGGCCCGCGCATAAGGGCTTTCGAGATTGTCCTCGGGGCGAAACAACCCCTGCCCGCCGGTCTGGCGCTGCCCGCGAGTGATCGCCCCGAGCGTGTCGAGGCGGCGCGCGATGGTGCTGAGGAACCGCTTTTCGGCCTTCACGTCTGTCGCAATCGGCCGGAACAGGGGCGGCTGCGCCTGGTTTGTGCGGTTCGTTCGCCCCAGACCCTGAATGGCGGTGTCGGCCTTCCAGCCCGGCTCCAGCAGATAATGCACCCGCAGGCGCTGGTTCCGCGCCGAGAGCTCGGCGTGATAGCTGCGCCCGGTGCCGCCTGCGTCCGAGAAGACGAGGATGCGCTTGCCGTCATCCATGAAGGCCTGGGTCTCGGCAAGATTGGCCGAGGGCGCGCGGTTCTCGACCGTGAGCCGCGCCGCCGGGCCCTCGCCCTTGCGGACGATCCGGCGCGAGCGCCCCGTGACCTCGGCCACCATCTCGGTGCCAAAATGCTGGACAATCTGATCGAGTGCCCCCGGCACCGGCGGCAGGCCCGCCAGATGCTCGATCATGGCATCGCGCCGTGACACCGCCTCGCGGCTCTCGACGGGCTGGCCATCCCGAAAAACGGGCCGCGAGCTGACATTGCCCTCACCATCGCTGAAGGGCTCATAGAGCTGCACCGGGAAGGAATGCTGCAGGTAGCTCATGACATATTCGCGCGGAGACAAGTCCGTGTTCAGATCGTTCCATTCCTCGGTCGGGATCTCTGCCAGCCGCCGTTCCATCAGCGCCTCGCCGGTCGAGATGGACCTGTCGCGTATTTGTGCCGCTCCGAGTGCTCGTTTAGGCCACGTGGCGTTCAAAGGCCAAGGGGCTTTTGCCTCCCAATGCTGAGTGCCGACGGCGCGGGTTATAGAAGCCGTTGATGTAT
>NZ_WMII01000046.1 GCF_009711265.1 Paracoccus shanxieyensis
GCAACCCGAAACTTGTCCGAAGATCGACGGTGACCGCCAGCGTCACCAACGGCCGCGCGCTGCGCTACGCCGAAGGCTCCGCGCGCGGCCTCCTACACCATGTGTTGGGACACTGCCTCTGTCCTCTGCGGAAAATAGCTTGTCTCACTCTTAGTCTACTGCAGCGGTGGGTTCGGCAAATGGAGATTTGGCCCTCGCTTGAACATGCAAAGCCAACCCCGGCTCAGGCCGACCAACAGGACTGCCCCCCATGGATACAATGATCGAACTGCCGGCCCTGCGCCGGTCGGCGGAGCTTGCGCCGAACAGCGTCGACAATGACGCGCGCACCGTCGAGGTGATCTGGTCGGCGGGCGCCCGCGTCCGTCGCGCCAGCTTCTTCGGCGAGCCCTATGACGAGGAACTGAGCCTCGATCCCGCCCATGTCCGGCTCGAACGACTGAACGCGGGCGCGCCCTTCCTGAAGGTCCATGAGATCGACACGCTCGACGCCGTCATCGGCTCGGTCGTGCCGGGTTCGGCCCGGATCGAGTACGGCCGCGGCGTCGCACAGGTGCGGATCAGCGAACGCGCCGACGTCGAGCCGATCTGGCGCGACATTCAGGCCGGGCACATCCGGGCCGTCTCAATCGGCTATCAGGTCCACCGCTTCGACATCTCGAAACCCGATGGCGGGCGCGAGCTTTGGCGGGCGGTCGACTGGACCCCGTTCGAGATCTCGGCCGTGCCGGTCGGTGCCGATCCCGCCGCGGGCTTTCGCGCCAAGGGCGAACATCACGACTGCGTCCTCCATCGCCGGGACGCTGAAACCAGCGAAGGAGCATCCCCCATGACCGACAAGACGACCCCGGCCGCCCCGGCCGACGACACCCCCGACACGGCAGCGACCGAGGAGATCACCATGCCCGACGACAAGACCGGCGCGCCCGAGGCGCAGACGCGCGCGGCAGAGACGCGCAGCCAGCCCAAGGCCCCCAAGCCCGAGGCGCCCGATACCGAAGCCATCGCGACCCGTGCCCGCGAGGCCGAGCGCGACCGCGTTTCCACGATCTATGATCTGGCCGGGCGGCTGAACCTCGAGCGCAGCTTCGCCGAGGATCTGGTGAAACGCGGCGTCAGCGTCGACGAGTCCCGCCGCCTGATCCTCGATCAGGTCGCCGCGAAGTCCGACGAGACCCGGACCTTCCCGCATGTCTCCGTGCCCCTCGGCGGCCGCGACGAGCGCATCACCCGTCGCGATGCGGTCGCCAACGCGCTCCTGCACCGCTACAGCCCCACGCTGTTCCCGCTGGAGGATGCGGCCCGCCAATATCGCGGCATGACGCTGCTGGAACTCGCCCGCGAAAGCCTCGGAAACTCCGGGGTCAACACGCGCGGCCTGTCGCGTGATGAGGTGGCGACGCGCGCGCTGCATTCGACATCGGACTTCCCCGAGATCCTGTCGGCCGTCACCAACAAGACCCTGCGGCAGGCCTATGACGCCTATCCCCGGACCTTCTCGCTCTTCTGCCGCCAGGTGCTGGCGACCGACTTCAAATCCATGCACCGCGTGCAGCTCGGCGAAGCGCCGCAGCTTCTGGAAGTGGGCGAGAGCGGCGAGTTCAAGCGCGGCACGCTGGGCGAGAGCAAGGAAAGCTACAAGGTCAAGACCTACGGCCGGGTCGTGGCGATCACCCGGCAGGTGCTGATCAACGACGATCTCGACGCCTTCACGCGCATCCCGGCGATGTACGGCAACTCGATTGCCCAGCTGGAGAGCGATGTGGTCTGGGGGATCATCACCGCGAACCCGGCCATGGCCGACGGCACGGCGCTGTTCCATGCCAATCACAAGAACCTCGCGGGCACCGGCGCGGCGCTGGCCGTCGATGCGGTGGGGGCGGCGCGTGCGGCGATGGCGCTGCAGACCGGGCTCGACAAGAAGACGGTGCTGAACATCCGTCCCGCCTTCCTGATCGTGCCGGCCGCGCTGGAACTGAAGGCCGAGCAGCTGGTCGCCCAGAACCTCGTGCCCGCCGCGACCTCCAGCGTGGTGCCGCAGTCGATCCGGACGCTCTCGCCGATCAGCGAGCCGCGCCTCGACGCGGCGAGCGCCACCGCCTGGTATCTGGCGGCGAGCCCGAACCAGATCGACACCATCGAATACGCCTATCTCGAGGGCCAGCAGGGTGCGTACATCGAGACCCGCAATGGCTTCGATGTCGACGGCGTCGAGATCAAGTGCCGCCTCGACTTCGGCGCCAAGGCCATCGACTGGCGCGGCCTCTACAAGAACCCGGGCGCGTAAGGCACGAATCCTGAACCCTGAAACGCGGGCGGTCCTGACGGGCCGCCCTTCGTCTTTCCACGAGGATCCTCCCCATGAAAAACTACGTCCAGCCCGGCAATACCATCACCCTGATCGCGCCCTATGCCGTCGCCTCCGGCGATGGCCTGCTCGTCGGCTCCATCTTCGGCGTGGCGGCAGGCACCGCCGCCCTCGGCGAGAGCGTCGAGACCGCGCTCACCGGTGTCTTCGACATCACCAAGATCGGCTCGCAGGCCTGGACGGCCGGCGCGAAAATCTATTGGGACGACACCAACAAGCGCACCACCAACGTGGCCACCTCGAACACGCTGATCGGCGTCGCCATTGAGGCAGTCGCGGGTGGGGCCGGTGATACCATCGGCCGGGTGCGGCTCAACGGCAGCTTCTGATGACTGCCTTCGCCGCTGCCGTGGACGCGCTTTTTGCCGATCCGAATATTGGCAGGGATGCTATCTACATGCCCGAGGGCGGCGCGCCCGTTCTGGTGCGCGTCGTCGCCCGGCGCGCGGATGCCATCACCGACTATGGCGATGCGCGGCTCTGGTCTGAGACCACGAGGATCGACCTGCGAGTGGCCGAGGTTGCGAATCCGCGTCCTGGTGATCGTATCGAGATCGAGGGCGACGCCTTCCTCATCCAGGGCGAGCCCGTCCGCGACCGCGAGCGGCTGGTCTGGACCGTCGATCTGAGGCCCGCATGAGGCTGAAGCTCGACATCGATCCCGACATCGTCGCGATGATGCATGCCGAGGTGGTGGCGGGCGAACGCGCCGTGACCGCCGCGATGCGCGAGGCCGGGACCGGCCTGAAGGCCGCATGGCGCTTGCAGGTCACCGGCGCAGGGCTCGGCACCCGCCTTGCCAACACGATCCGCAGCCAGACGTTTCCGAAGGCAGGCGAGAGCCTGGACGCCGCCGCGCTCGTCTGGTCCCAGGCCCCGATCATCGTCGGTGCGCATGACACCGGCCCGCTGATCCGGTCGAAGAACGGTTTTTGGCTTGCCATCCCGCTGCCCGCCGCAGGCAAATCTCTGCGCGGTGGCCGGATCACCCCCGGCGAATGGGAGCGGCGACGTGGCCTGCGTCTGCGCTTCGTCTATCGCCGGACGGGCCCGAGCCTGCTGGTCGCTGAGGGGCGGCTGAACACCAAAGGCCAGGCAGTCGTGTCGCGCTCCAAGACCGGACGCGGCAAGGTCACCGCGCCGATCTTCCTGCTGGTGCCGCAGGTCAAGCTGCCGAAGCGGCTGGACTTGGCGCGGGATGCAGACCGGGCGCTAGACAGTGTGCCGGGGTTGATCGTGGCGAATTGGGTGGAGGCGAAGATTTGATCCGCGCCATGACAAGAGCGGCTTCATGTCAAGCCCACAGACGCCAGCGCGACACCGGCCAGCGCACAGCCCGCAAGGACCGTCACGGCGCCCAGCCTGAAGCGGAACACCGCCACAAGCGCGGCAAGCACCAGTGCCGCAGCCGCGAGGTTCACCGTCGACCAGACGGGCACATCCAGATCGAGGCCGTACGCTGTAACGGTCTGCACCTCGTCGAAGACGACATGCAGACCGAACCAGACGGCAAGGTTCAGGATGACGCCCACCACGGCCGCGGTGATGGCGGTCAGGGCGGCGGTCAGCACCGCGTTGTCGCGCAGACGCTCGATGAAGGGCGCGCCGAGGAAGATCCACAGGAAGCAGGGAACGAAGGTCACCCACGTCGTCAGCAGCCCGCCGAGCGTTGCCGCCATCAGGGGCGACAGGCCGCTCGCCTCGCGGAAGGCACCCATGAAGCCCACGAACTGCGTCACCATGATGAGCGGGCCGGGCGTGGTCTCCGCCATGCCGAGCCCGTCCAGCATCTCGCCGGGAGCAAGCCAGCCGTAGTACTGCACCGCCTCCTGCGCGACATAAGCCAGCACCGCATAGGCGCCGCCGAAGGTCACCACGGCCATGACGCTGAAGAAGCCCGCGATCTGCGAAAACACGTTCTCTGGCCCAAGTACCGCGAACAACAGTCCAACCGGCGCCAGCCAGAGCGCGAGGAACACCCCAGAGATGCGAAACGCCCAACCCCTGTTGACCTGCGTGTGATCAGGCGATTCCTCGCCCAGCAGCGTATCGGCGTCGTCGACCTGGACCTTGCCGACCTTGCCGTGTCCGTCGCCGCCATGGAATGCGGGCAGGCCCGCACGCGCGCCGAAGAACCCGATCAGGCCAGCAACGAGGATGATGAGCGGAAACGGAATGGCGAAGCCGAAGATCGCCACGAACGAGCCCGCGGCGATGGCGACCATCGCCCCGTTCTTGAGCGCGCGCGATCCGATGCGGATGACCGCCTGCACCACGATGGCCAGCACCGCCGCCTTGAGCCCGAAGAACAGTGCCTCGACCGGGCCGACATTGCCGTAGAGCGCATAGATCCAGCTGAGCGCCATGATCGCCACGACGCCGGGCAGCACGAACAGGACGCCCGCGATGATGCCGCCGAGCGTCCGGTGCATCAGCCAGCCGATATAGACGGCGAGCTGCATTGCCTCCGGCCCCGGCAGGAGCATGCAGTAGTTGAGCGCATGGAGGAACCGTTTCTCGCCCAGCCAGCGCTGCTCCTCGACGAGAATGCGGTGCATGAGCGCGATCTGTCCGGCTGGGCCGCCGAAGCTCAGGAGGCCAATGCGGGCCCAGGTCCGGGTGGCCTCGGCCAGAGTGGGGTAAGCGCGGTCCTGCATCATTCTGGCTTCGGCTTGTTGGTCGGCCAGTTGTGGGTCTCGTCGGTGGCGTCCCGTGCCCAGCGATAGAAGGCGTCGTAGAGCAGCATGCCGGCGTCGAGCTGTTCCAGATCGTCGGAATACATGCGCGACAGGCCAAGCGACGCAGCCAGCAGCCCCGCCGCCTCGGGCGCGAGGTCGAGCCGGGCGGTGTCCGCCCCGCGGACGATGGTCGCGAGCCGGTCGAGCGCCGGAATGGTCAGGCCGAATTCGGCCAGCATCACGTCGAAGGTGCAGAGCTCGTCGCGATGGCTCCAGAACACGCCCTCGATGTCGAAGGCCGTTGCCTCGTAGCGTTCGGCGACGCCCACCACCTCGGCAGGCGCGACGAACAGGATGATGGCACGGGGATCGAGGAAGCGCCGGATCAGCCAGGGACACGCGATGCGGTCGATCTTGGGGCGCGACCGGGTGACCCATATGGTGCGGCCCTGCGCATCGCGCGCGGGCAACTTCGCCGGATCGATCAGGGGCAGTCCGGCCGAGCGCCATGCTTCGAACCCGCCCTCGAGATATTCCGAAGGGCAGCCCTCGGCGCGCAGCCAGGCGGCCGCGCCCTGAGAGCGCCGATGGCCGGCCTGACAGACGGCGATCGAAGGCTGGCCGCCGAGCTGTGGCGCGAGGGCGGCGAGCGCCTGGTCGTCGACCCGTACGGCGCCAGGGAGCAACCGTGGGTCTGCGGCGAAATCCTCCTCGGACCGCACGTCGAGCAGGAGCGGCGCGCGGGGGGTTCCGATGATGCGGGTGAGCTTGTCGAACGAAATGGCATTGGGCGCAGGCATGTGCGTTCCTCCGTCGCCGGGGTTAAACAGGAACGCGATCTTCGGCTGGCGCCTCGTGGGGAGCTCGCAATCCCCATGGGTCCAGTTACCGGAAACGCTCTGAAACTGTCAAGAATTGCAAAGGTCAAGCGAGCAGCGCTCGTGCAACTCCAGAATCAACCGGACGCTCCATGCCCACTCATCGCGAAACCATCCTCGCCGCGCTGCACGCGCGGCTCTCGGCGCTTCCTGCCACCGCCCTGCGCGGCGAGGTGCTGCCCGAGCGCGTGCCAGCCGGGGGGCTGCTGATCCTGCGCGATGGCGAGCCGGGCGAGCCGGAGGTTACTCTGTCGCCGCTCGCCTACCACTACCAGCACCGCGCCGAAATCGAGGCGGTCGTGCAGGGCGCCGCCCGTGACATTGCCTTCGACACGCTGACCGCCAGCATCGGCGCGGCACTCGCCGCCGACCGCACGCTGGGCGGGCTCTGCGACTGGGTCGAGGCGGAAGCGCCACGGCCCGTCGATCTGCCGGTCGAGGGCGCGGCCAGCCTGAAGGCGGCGGTCATTCCGGTCGTCTTGCATTATTCAACTGACGATCCGCTTGGGTGAACCTGCGGCCAGCCTGAAGGCCGCGTTCGGCGGGACGACAGTCCACTGGACTGTCATCTGATCCGCCTCACTCCCTGTGGTGCTGCACTATTCCACGGCCGATCCGCTCGGCTGATCCCGACAACCCGAGGAGAACACCATGGCACGAGCCCAGGGGGCGCGGGCGCAGATGGCGCTTGCGTTCGAGACCGTCTATGGCACGCCGCCCGCAGGCGGCTTCACGAAGATGCCCTTTGCCAGCACCACGCTCGGGGCGGAGCAGCCGCTGCTGAACTCGGAGCTGTTGGGCTACGGCCGCGATCCGCTGGCGCCGATCAAGGATGCGGTGACGGCCGACGGCGACGTCGTCGTGCCGCTCGACGCCGAGGCCTTCGGCTTCTGGCTGAAGGCGGCCTTCGGCGCGCCAACCACCACGGGCACCGGCCCCTGGACGCACGAGTTCCAGTCGGGGTCCTGGACGCTGCCCAGCATGTCTATCGAGACCGGCATGCCCGAGGTGCCGCGCTACGCGATGTATTCCGGCTGCGTGCTCGACCAGATCAGCTGGCAGATGCAGCGCTCGGGCTTGCTGACCGCAACGGCACGGCTGGTCGCGCAGGGCGAGACGGTCGGGACCACGACGAGCGCGGGAACACCGGCCGCGCTGGAGCTGAAGCGCTTCGGCCATTTCAACGGGGCGATCACCCGCAATGGCACCGCACTCGGCAACGTGGTCTCGGCTGAAATCACCTATGCCAACAATCTCGACCGGATCGAGACGATCCGCTCGGACGGGCGCATCGACGGAGCTGACCCGTCCATCGCCGCGCTGACCGGCCGGATCGAGGTGCGCTTCGCCGACCAGACGCTGGTGACGCAGGCCATCAACGGCGAGGCCTGCGAGATGGAATTCGCCTACGTCCTGCCCTCGGGAGAAAGCTTCACCTTCACCGTGCACGCCGTCTACCTGCCGCGCCCGCGCATCGAGATCTCCGGACCGCAGGGCGTTCAGGCGACCTTCGACTGGCAGGCGGCGCGCGACAGCGTCGTCGGCCGGATGTGCACCGCCACCCTCGTGAACGATGTGGAGACGTATTGATGCTGACTCTCGACCTGACCAAGTCCCCGCGCTGGCATGATCTCGCCCCCGGCGTTCGGGTGCAGTTGCGCCCGCTGACCACCGCTCTGATGGTGGCGACCCGCAGCGACCCCGTAGTGGAGGCGGTGCCCGAGGAGGCTTCCGACGAGGAGCGCGCGGTCGCCTTCGCCAAGGCTCTCGCGCGCCGCGCTGTGCTCGCCTGGGACGGTATCGGAGATGCAGACGGCAATCCCATCGACCCCAGCCCCGAGGGCATCGACGCGCTGCTCGATGTCTGGCCGATCTTCGAGGCGTTCCAGCTGACCTACGTCTCGACGGGTCTGCTGCTGGAACAGGAAAAAAACGCCTCCGCGCTCTTGCCGAGTGGTCCTTCGGCGGGGGCGAGCGATACTGCCAAGCCTGCGCACCCTACGAGGGCCGCGAGCAAGCCTGCCCGGACTGCCCGGCGCGGCTGAACCGTCCGGAAACGCCGGAGGGCTGGCAGGTCTGGGACCTGGTCGGTCGCCTCGGTGGCCAGCTGCGTATGCTGCCGGGTGCCGTGATCGGCTGGGACATGTCGGCGGCGCTGGCGCTCGGTGAAGCCCTAAGCGTGCCGCCCGTCGTCATGGCCGAACTGCTGCCCGTCATCGAAGCAGTGATGGTGGCCAAGCTCAACGAACAGATGGAACGCCCCGATGGCTGAAAAGCGTGTGTCCGTCCGCCTCGCCGCGGTCGGCGGCCGACAAGTGCGCGCCGAACTGGAAGGCGTGGGCGAAGCCGGGTCGCGGGGCTTCGGACGGCTGAGCCGCGAGATGGAAGCGGCGAACACCCGGCTGGCGGCCTTCTCGCGACGTGTTGCGGTAGCAGCCGCCGCTGCCGTGGCCGCCGCTGCCGCCGCGGGCGTGGCGATGATCCGGTCCGGGCTGCAGACCGTCGATGCGCAGGCCAAGCTCGCGCAGTCGCTCGGCACCACGGTGGCCTCGATCCAGACGCTGGAGCGCGCGGGCGAGCTGGCGGGCGTGTCCATGTCCGGGATCGAGCAGGCCACCAAGGACCTGACCCGCCGTCTCAGCCAAGCGGCCGCAGGGACCGGCCCCGCAGCCGACGTGCTGGACAGGCTGGGCCTATCGGCAAATGAGTTGATCGCCCTGCCGCTGGATCAGCGTGTCGGTGCGATCAACGCCGCCATCGAGAGCTTCGTGACCGCCGCAGAACGCGCGGCCGTCGCAGGACAGCTTTTCGGCGAGGAAGGCTCCATCGCCATGTCGCGGATCGACACCGCGACGCTGCGCCAGGCGACCGAGGACGTCCTCGCCTTCGGCGTTGTCGTCTCGGAGCAGGATGCCGACCAGATCGAGCGCACGAACGACGCCATCTCCCGGCTCGGGCTGATCTGGCGCGGGCTCTCGAACCAGCTGGCCGTCGCCGCGGCCCCGGCGCTCGAGGCTGTCGCCAACGCCATGGCCGCCATCGCCAGCCGCACCGGGCCGCTCGGCATCGCCATTCGCGGGCTCTTCGACAATATCGGCCGCCTGACCACCTATGTTGGGACCTTCGCAACCTTCCTCGCGGGCCGCTGGGTCGCCGGGCTGGCCGCTGCCGCGCTGTCGGTCCGGGGGTTCGCCACCGCGCTCGTCGTGTTGCGCGGGGCGCTGATCCGCACAGGCATCGGTGCGCTGATCGTCGGCGTGGGCGAACTCATCTATCAGCTGTCCCAATTCGTTGCCCGCGTGGGTGGGGTCGGCGAAGCCTTCCGGCTGCTCTCCGATCTGGCCTCCGAGGTCTGGTCGCGCATCGGGCTCGCACTCGACGCCGCACTGGCCCGAATGGCGGCCGGATGGGAGGGGCTGAAGGCCGCAGCACTCTCGGCGCTCGACGGCACCGTCGCGGGCGTCGTGGGGTTTGGGGACCGCACTGTCGCGATCTTCCAGGGCGCCTATGACGGCGCGGTGGCGATCTGGGGCAGCCTGCCGGGCGCCATCGGTGACTTCGCCTACCAGGCCGCAAACGGGCTGATCGGCGGGGTCGAGGCGATGCTGAACGGCGTCGTCAAGCGTATCAACAGCTTCATCGAGACCCTGAACGCCGCGCTGGCCCTGCTGCCCGAATGGGCGACCGGCGAAGGCGGTGTGCGGATCGGCACGCTCGACGCGGTGGACCTGAGCCGGATCGACAATCCGTTCGAGGGGGCCGCGACGGCGGCGGGTACTGCAGCAGCCGATGCGTTTTCGGCGGCGCTTGCTCGGACCTATATCACCCCGCCCGATCTCGGGCTGGGTGCCATGGCAGAGGACGCACGCGCCCGGGCCGATGCCTATCGCGAGGCCGCTGGCATGCTGACCGATGCCGCGACCCGGCCGCTTGCCGCCTGGCAGGCGCTGAAGGATGCCGTGACCTGGACCTGTCGCGTATTTGTGCCGCTCCGAGTGCTCGTTTAGGCCACGTGGCGTTCAAAGGCCAAGGGGCTTTTGCCTCCCAATGCTGAGTGCCGACGGCGCGGGTTATAGAAGCCG
>NZ_WMII01000047.1 GCF_009711265.1 Paracoccus shanxieyensis
CAAGGTCTCGCAACCCGAAACTTGTCCGAAGATCGACGGTGACCGCCAGCGTCACCAACGGCCGCGCGCTGCGCTACGCCGAAGGCTCCGCGCGCGGCCTCCTACACCATGTGTTGGGACACTGCCCCCTGACTGCAGGTGTTCGATCCAAGGACTGCGCAACGCCTGCCAATGTCAAACGTCGCGCAACCGGATTTAATGTTGCATCCGGGCGGAAAGCAGCGGTTATCTTTCCATCGAGATGAATGAAAGACGATAATGACCTATTCCGTCGACGACGAACCCGACTTTGTGGATTCCGCCGTGGGGCTGTGGACGAACGAGGTTCCGCAGCTTGACACCCGTGGCAAGCACATCACCAATCGCATCCTGCGTCTGGCCGAGGTGGTGACGAACCGGATGAACGATGTCACGCAGTCCTGCGGCATCAAGTATTCGACCTATGCGATCCTTGCGACGCTGCGCGCCAGTGGCGAGCCGTTTGAACTGACGCCAAAGGCCCTGCAGGCGCTGCTGGTTGTCTCGTCCGGGGGGCTGTCGAACCAGCTTGCGCGGATCGAAGCGATGGGTCTGATCCGCCGCAGCGAGGATCCAAGCGACGGGCGCGGCGTGCGCGTCAGTCTTACGCTGGCGGGCAGGGCGCTGGCCGATCAGACCATGCCTGTTCAGGCCGCGGCCGAGTTGGATTTCATCCGCATGCTGTCAGAGGACGAACGCGAGACGCTGGAGCGTCTGCTGCGCCGGGTGCTGCTGGTGAATTCGATCCCACGCTGATCGGCACAAACTTGCTCAAAATCTGTGCGCACACGCTTAAATACCTTTAATGTATCTTTCATGAAAGTTTTATTCTGGACAGAATCCGCAGAACCGGCTGTTCTGGGATCATAACAAGACAACAGGGGCCGCCATGACGAAGACAGCACTGACGGGCACGACGATCCTCGCCCTGAGCCTTTCCACCTTGACCGCTCATGCCGAAGATCTGGTCGTGGGCATGTTCGGAGGCAATTTTGCCAAAGCCGTGACGCAGTGCCATGTCCAGCCCTATGAGGCCGCGACCGGCGACACGGTGATCCCGCAGGAAGGCAGTTCCTCGCAATTCGCCTCGATGGTCCGGGCGACGGGTGGGACCTCGGATTTCGACGTGATCTATATCGACAATTCCTTTGCGGCCCAGCTGGCCAGCGAGGGACTGTCAGAAAAGCTGGACCGCGCGAAGATCACCCATACCGCCGACCTGCCCGAGGCGGTCTGGGGCGCGGACGACCATTTCGTGCAGTTCCAATGGGCGGCGACAACCATTGCCTATAACCCCAAGGCCTATCCTACCCCGCCCGACAGCTGGGCCGCGATCTTCGACGCCGCGCCTTCGGGCAACGTCGCGCTACCGGACATCTCGGGCACGGCGGGTGTCCACTTTCTGCTGGCAGCGGCCAAGCTGAACGGCGGCAGTCTGGAAAACCTTGATCCCGGGTTCGAGGCGATCAAGAAGATCGCGCCCGACATCAAGGCCTATTACACGCAGGCGGACCAGATCATCGCAATGTTCGAACGCGGCGAGGTCGATATCGCGCCTTGGTATCAGGACCGCGCGGCTGCTGCTGCTGCTGCGGGCGTGCCGGTGGCGATCGCCTATCCGAAGGAAGGCGCAATCGGGATCAACGTCACCATGGTGATCCCGAAGGGCGCGGCCAATCCGGAAGGGGCTTATAAATACATCGACACGCTGCTTTCACCAGAAGCGCAGAAATGTCTGGCGGATGTGATGTATGAGGGGCCGGTGAACACCAAGGTCTCGCTGACCGGCCCGGCAGCCGAGGCGCTGCCTCCGGAGATCTTCAAGACGCTTGATTTCCCGGACCCTGAATATGTCGCGGCCAATGTCGCCGACTGGCGCGCCCGCTGGCAGCGCGAAATCACCCGCTGACACTGCTTTGACGTGCTGCATTTTGCCTTGGGCCGATCACCGGTGCCCTCGGCATGGTCCCAGCCCTCGACGGAGAGACCCTTGTCGTCATCCCTAACCCTCAGATCCCTCAGCAAACGCTACGATGACGTGACGATCGTCAATTCCGTCTCTTTCGACGTGGCCGAGGGGGAGTTCGTCTCGCTCCTTGGTCCTTCGGGCTGCGGGAAGACCACGATCCTGCGGATGATCGCGGGGCTGCTGGAACCAAGCGGCGGGCAGATCCTGTTCGGCGATCAGGACGTGACCCGCCTGCCCGCGAACAAGCGCAATATCGGGCTGGTGTTCCAGTCCTATGCGCTGTTTCCACACATGACGGTCTATGAAAACGTCGCCTATGGTCTGCGCCGCCAAAAAGTCACGGGGCGTGAACTTGACGCCCGGGTGATGGAGGCGCTGGCCCGCGTTCGCCTGGACCAGCATGCGAAACGTTTCCCGCGCCAGCTGTCGGGCGGACAGCAGCAGCGGGTTGCGCTTGCGCGCTCGATCGCCCCGCGTCCGTCGATCCTGCTGTTCGATGAGCCGCTGTCCAATCTGGACGCGCAACTGCGCGAAGAGATGCAGATCGAGATCAAGAAACTGCAGGCCGATCTTAAGCTGACCTCTCTTTTCGTCACCCATGACCAACACGAAGCGATGTCGCTTTCGGACCGCATCTGCCTGATGTCGGGCGGGAATATCCAGCAGCTCGCCACACCGGAAGATGTCTATTTCCAGCCTGCGAATGGATTTGTGTCCGGCTTCGTCGGTAGCCCGAACAAGATCGAAGGCAGCGCCACATCCGGCGGCGTGCGGTTTGGCAGCGGTGCGGTCATCGCGGCCAATGTCGGTTTCATCGAAGGCGCCCCGGTCCGCGCGACGATCCGGCAAGAGGATGTGACGCTTCGGCCCGGCGGCGTGGGCCCCCTGACGGGCACCATCGCCTTGCGCATCTTCGAGGGCGCGAACGTGCAATATGTCGTGGCCCTGACCGGCGGCGACGAAATCCTTGCCCGGGTTTCCTCGCGTTCTGACCTTGCCACGCTTGCCAAAGGCACGCCCGTCGCGCTTGATATTCCGGCGGATCGCGTCTTCCTGTCGCCCGGCGGGGCTGCGGCATGAAGCCTTCGCCCCTGACCGGCCCGATGCTGATCCTGCCCGCGACGGTGCTGCTGCTGGCGGGATTTCTCGCGCCCACCGCGATCATGGCGATGCTGTCCTTGCGCGACTATACGGCCGGGTCGGGCATCGGAAATTCATGGACACTCGCCAACTACCTCTCGGTCCTTGGCGACGGCTTCTATTTGGAGATCGTTGCGCGCAGCCTCGCGCTTGGCTTCCTTGTTACCTTCGCCTGCCTGATCCTTGGCTTCCCGCTGGCGTTGTTCATTTTGCGCTCGTCGCCGCGGGTGCAGACGGCGGCGATCCTGCTGGTTATTTTTCCGCTTCTGTGCAACATCGTGGTGCGCTCTTTCGGCTGGATGGTGCTGCTGGCGCCGAACGGGGTGATCAACGCAGCCCTGATGGCCAGCGGCATTATCAGCGCCCCGCTTGATCTGATGTATAACCTCACGGGCGTCGTGATCGGGCTGACGCAGATCTATGTTCCCTTCATGGCGCTGCTGCTGATCCCGGCACTGCAGAATATCCCCCCGGATGTCGAGGCGGCGGCCTTCACCCTTAAGGCCTCGCGCGCGCGGGTGTTTTTCACCGTGACGATCCCGCTTGCGATCCCCGGGATCATCACCGGCTCGATCCTTGTGTTCGTGCTGTCGATTTCTGCCCTTGTCACGCCGCGAATGCTGGGCGGGCCGACCTACAAGGTCATGGCGACACAGATCTATGACGAGTTCATGACCAATCTGAACTGGCCCGCAGGTGCTGCGCTGGCGTTCATTCTGACGGCTCTGGCCTTGGCGCTGATCTGGGCTGCCAACCGCATCTCGGCCTACTTCACCCGGGGGATTTCGACATGATCAGCAGAAAGCCCTCGACGCTGCTGACGATCCTTGCCGCGCTGATCCTTCTTTACATGAACGCGCCGACCATCGTCGTCGTTCTGGCGTCTTTCACCAAGACCACCTACCTGACCGTGCCGCCGCAAGGCTGGACGCTTCGGTGGTTTGGCGAGGTGCTGGGATCGGCCTCATATATCAGGGCGATCTGGACCAGCCTCTGGCTTGCCGCAGGCGCCACTGCGCTGTCCGTGATGCTTGGCACCGCAATCTCTTACGCGCTGCATCACAGGCTGGTGCCCGCGCGCGATCTGATCTTGTCCATCGTCATGGCGCCGCTGGTTTTTCCCGCCGTGGTGATCGGCGTGGCGCTGCTGCAATATGTCTCGCTTCTTGGCTTGCGCGGGCAGCCCTGGGTGCTGATGGGGGCGCATGTGTTGATCACGCTGCCTTATGTGGTGCGCTCTGCCATGTCCTCGCTGACCGGGCTGAACCCCCAGCTTGAGGAAGCGGCGACCGTTCTTGGCTCGAACCGGTTTCAGGCGTTCCGGCTTGTTACCCTGCCGCTTCTCAAGCCCGGCCTTGTCGCCGGCGGCATCTTTTCCTTCGTCACCTCGCTCGACAACGTGCCGGTGACGATCTTCTTGCTGACCCCGCGCCAGTCGACCCTGCCGGTAAAGATCTTCGCCTCGGTCGAACACGGGGTCGATCCTTCGATTGCCGCCGCCTCGACGCTGCTGGTCGCGGGCACCGCGGTGGTGCTTCTTCTGGCCCAACGCTGGGTCTCTTTCACGCGCTTCTTCTGACGGAACCTTTCCATGAGCATGACCACCAAGGGCTTCCCCCTGATGCTGAGCTTCGATCTTGATTGCGAGACGATGTGGACCGCCCGCGACCCCGAGGCCCGCAAGCGCCCGATCCTGATGTCGCAGGGTGCCTATGGCTGGAAGCGCGGCGTCTGGCGGGTGCTGGACGTGCTGCGCCGCTACGAGGTGAAATCGACGTTCTTTGTCCCGGGCGAGGTGGTGCTGGCGCATCAGGAGGTGATCGACGCGCTGCTGAAGGACGGGCACGAGATCGCCCACCACAGCCACACCCACCGCTGGATCGTGTCGCTTTCGCCCGAGGAAGAGCGCGAAGAGATGGAGCTGGCGCAGCAGGCGATCATCCGCGCCACCGGACAGGTCCCGCGCGGCTGGCGCAGCCCCGCGGCCGAGCTGACCGATGTGACGATGGATCTGATCAAGGAATACGGGTTCAAATACTCGTCGAACTTCTTTGACGATGACGCGCCCTATCTGCTGAAGGTGCGTGGTGCGCATATCGACTGCGTGGAACTGCCGTTCCGATATATCAATACCGACAGCCCCTATTTCCAGTTTTCCAAGATCCTGCCCGGCCGCACCATCACCTCGCCGCCGCAGGTGCTGGACACCTGGTCCTGGGAATTCGACACGCTGCATGCCGAAGACCGGATGATGGTCGTCGCCATGCACCCGGAATTCATCGGCCAGCCCTCGGGGTCCACGGTTCTGGCACGGTTCATCGAACATGTGCGGAAACAGGACAATGTCTGGATCGGGCGTTGTGACGATATCGCAGCGGACATCCGTGCGAACCTGCTGGCCGACGCATGAGCGGGCTTGCGGGTTACAAGATCATTGTCGTCGGCGGGGCCGCCGGGATCGGCCTTTCCACCGCGCGGATGATGGCCGCGCGGGGGGGCGCGGTGGGGGTGATCGACCGGGCAGCCCTTGCGGATGACGCCTTTGCCTCGGCCATGGCCGATTTGACGGATGCCGGCGCCGTGCAGCAGGCGATGACGACGCTGGCCAAGATGCTGGGCGGGATCGATATACTGGTGAACTGTGCGGGCATCGACCTTGAGGCCGCCACCGAGGATGTAAGCGACGAGGCCTGGGCGCATGTCATCGACGTGAACCTGTCGGGTCCGATGCGGACCTGCCGCGCGGCCTTCCCTTGGCTCAAGGCCTCGGGGCGGGGGGCGATCGTCAATGTATCCTCCGCCGCCGGTCTGCGTCCGATTGCCGACCGTGCCGCCTATTGCTCGGCCAAAGCGGGGCTGGTGATGTTGTCGAAATCTTTGGCCTTCGACTGGGCGAAACACGCGATCCGCGTCAACACCGTCTGCCCCGGCGCTGTCCATACCGATCTTTTCGACCGCTCGTGGCAGGGCAAGGAAGACCCGCAAGCGCGCCTTCAGCAGATCCGCGACCGTTACCCCTTGGGGCGCATCGCCGAGCCCGAGGAACTGGCCGAGGCGATCACTTATCTGGCGGGCCCTACCGCCGCCTATGTCACCGGCACGACGCTCGCCGTCGATGGCGGCCGCAGCTTCCACTGAGGAGACAGCCATGAGGTTCATCGGCAAGCACGCCCTCGTCACCGGCGGGGGCGGCGGGATCGGCCGCGCCAGCGCGATCCGTCTGGCGCAGGAAGGCGCGCGCGTGACCACCTTCGACCTGCGCGAAACAAAGGCACCGGACGGGATCGACCCTGCGCATTGGCGCGGCGTCGCGCTGGACTGCACCGACGCAGTGCGGGTGAAAGCCGCGCTGGCCGAGGCCGAAGCCGCCTTCGGTCCGGTGGATGTGCTGTTCAACAACGTCGGGCAATCCGCCCGCGAGCGCGCCTCGCTTTTCTGTGAAAGCGAGGAGGAGGTCTGGCGCTTCGTCATCGAGATCAACCTGATGACCACGCTCCGGATGTGCCGTCTGGTCGCACCGGGGATGCAGGCGCGGGGCAGGGGCCGTATCCTCAACATGTCAAGCGACGCAGCTTTTTCGGGCGATCTGCGGCTTGCCGACTATGCTACCGCCAAGATGGGCATCGTCGGACTGACACGGGCGCTTTCGACCGAACTTGCGTACCACGGCATCACCGTCAACACCATTTGCCCCGGCGCCATCGCGACCGAAGCGCATCAGCGCATCCCGCAAGAAACGCTCGACAATTTGGTCGCAGCCACCCCGGCAGGCTTCATCGCGACGGCAGAAGAGGTGGGCGGGCTTGTCGCCTATCTTGGCTCGGACGAGGCACGCTTCATCACCGGACAGACGATCGCCATCAATGGCGGTCGCAACATGCTCTGACAGGATCCCGACCGATGACCGATATTGCCGATCTCTCCGCCGTGGCGCTGTCGCAGGCCATCGCTGCAAAGCAGATCTCGCCCGTCGAGGCGACCGAGGCTGCGCTTGCCCGGATCGAAGCGCGGTCCGATCTGAACGCCTTCGTGACCGTGGCCGTGTCAGAAGCCCGCGCCGAGGCCAAGGCCGCCGAGGCCGAGCTGATGGCTGGCAAGCTGCGCGGGCCGCTTCACGGCATCCCCTATTCAGTCAAGGATCTGATCAACACGGCGGGCGTGCGGACCACGAACGGCTCGAAAGCATACGAAACCTTCGTGCCGACCACCGATGCCGTTTCCGTCGCGCGGGTGCGTGCGGCGGGCGGCGTGATGATCGGTAAGACCACCACACCCGAGTTCGGGCACAAGCCCGAGGCGACCTCGCCCGTGTCGGGGCGCACCCTGCACCCGACGCATCCCGATCGCACGCCGGGCGCGTCCTCATCGGGCTCTGCAGTGGCGGTCCGTGCCGGTATGGGGCCGCTTTCCATCGGGTCTGATGGCGGCGGCTCGATCCGCATTCCGGCGGCCTGCTGCGGGATCGTCGGGCTGAAGCCGACGCTTGGGATGGTCCCGCATCTGCAACTTCCCGACCTGTTCGGCGCGAATTCCTATGTCGGCCCGATGGCCTGCGACGTGGCCGATACGGCGTTGTTCTTCGAGGCGATGGCGGGTTTCGATCCCGCCGATCCCTTTGGTCAGGGCGATCTGCCTGTCCCGAAACCCTTCACCGGATTCAAGGGCCTGACCGTCGCCTGGCTGCCCCGCGCCGGTGCGCAGGTCGATCCCGAGGTTGCAGCGGCGACCGAATATGCAGTGCAAAAGATGGCTGCCGAAGGCGCCGAGGTCGAAGAGATCGACCTTGATTTCCGTGCAGTCGAAGGGGCCTTCATGACGGTCCTGCGCGCGGGCATCGCCGCCCGGGTCGGGCCGCAGGTTCCGGTATTCGGCAACCAGCTTGATACCACGCTGCTGACCCGGATCGTCGAGGGCACGGCGCTCAGCGCCATCGACCTGTCGCAGGCGGCCTATACCCGCACCGCGATCTTCCGCGCAATCCAGACGGTTCTCGCCCGCGCCGATATCATCGTCTCGCCGGTTCTGACTGCCCCCGCGATCCCGATCAGCCTAGACACGGCGGGCGAGGTCACGGTCGCCGGCAACCGCGGCACCATCAGAGGCGTGTGGTATCCGTTCACCTATCCGCTGAACCTGACCGGGCATCCGGCGATCTCGATGCCCTGTGGCACGACGGCGGACGGGTTGCCGATCGGTTTGCAGATCCTGACCCGTTGGTATCAGGACCGCTATCTTCTAAGGGTGGCTGCCGGGATCGAGGCGCTGCTGAGGCATTGAGACAATGACTGATGAGCCGCCCGGCTTATCGTCGGGCATCGCCCTAGGGTCGCCGGAGTACTGGCGCATCGCCGCAGCAATGGTGGCTGCAGGCTTTTCGGTCTTTGCGATCATGAATGCCGTCCAGCCGCTGATGCCGATCTTCGTGGCCGAATTCGGCATTACTGCCGCAAGCGCCAGCCTGTCACTGTCGCTGACCATCGCCGCGCTGGCGGTTGCGATGCTTGGCACGGCTCGGCTTTCCGACCGGCTGGGACGCAAGCCGGTGATGGCCATGTCGCTGCTGCTCTCTTCGGTCACGATGCTGCTGACCTCGGTCGTGGCCGACTGGGGACTGCTTCTGGTGCTGCGCGCCTGCTGCGGCATCGCCATTGCCGGCGTTCCGGCCGTCGTGATCACCTATCTGAGCGAGGAGATGGCCCCGGCATCGCGCGCGGCGGCGAACGGGATCTATGTATCGGGGGCGGCCCTTGGCGGCATGGCCGGGCGGCTGATCTCGGGCCATGTCGCGGATCTTTATGGCTGGCATGCGGGTCTAGCCGCAGTGGGCTGGATCGGGCTGGCGGCGGCAGTCGCATTTCTGGTCTTGCTGCCCAAGTCGCGGAACTTCACCCCCAGCCGCGTGCCGCCCGCTGCCGAGCTGCGCGCTTATATCGCCCATTTGCGCGATCCGCATCAGCGCAGGCTTTACATCTCCGCCTTCCTGCTGATGGGGGCCATGGTTTCGGTCTACAATTACTTGGGCTTTCGGCTTCTGGCAGCCCCGTTCGGGCTGGATCCTGTCTGGGTCAACGGGATGTTTCTGCTTTATGCAGTGGGCATCCTGATTGCGCCCCCGGCAGGCGCGCTGGCGCAGCGGCATGGCGAAACGCAGATTCTGCAAATCGCACTGGTGGGCAGCCTATGCGGCATGGGGCTGATGCTGTCCGAAAGGATCGTCGTGGTGATGCTGGGGCTGACGCTTTTCACCGCCGGTTTCTTCGCGGCCCATTCGATCGCCTCGGGTTGGGCCGCGCGCAGTGCCAGAACCGCGCGCACGCAGGCAAGCACGCTTTACCTGCTGGCTTATTACATGGGCGGCGCGCTGATCGGTTGGATTGGTGGGCAGGTTTGGCAGGTCTTCGGGTGGCCGGGCCTTTGCATGCTGATCATCGCGGGACTGGTTCAGGTCGGTTGGCTGATCGGCCAGTCCACCGGGCGTTAACGGGTCTGTGGAATGTTGTGTGGCCGACGCAGCCACTGGTGTTGGCCTGTCCAAAGCCCATCGAGACTTTCATCGCGGCAGACGGCGCTGCCTTAAAACGCCTCGAAGCGAACGTTGGTTCACGTTGCGACGACAGCGCTTCTGAAACCTCAGGGAACCAACGGTAATCCTCCCCGTGGTTAAGGGGTTTGGCAGTAGAATTTTCTCGTAGCGTGAACTGAGGAGATTCGAATAAGAAAAACCCGATTTACCGAGCCGCAGATCATGGCGGTGCTGCGCCAGGCTGAGG
>NZ_WMII01000048.1 GCF_009711265.1 Paracoccus shanxieyensis
AAGGTCTCGCAACCCGAAACTTGTCCGAAGATCGACGGTGACCGCCAGCGTCACCAACGGCCGCGCGCTGCGCTACGCCGAAGGCTCCGCGCGCGGCCTCCTACACCATGTGTTGGGACACTGCCAGTGCGCCGATAGCCGCCTCCTTCGATATCGGCTTTCCTGCTCCGAGGGCGATTGTTCCGATCGGCTCGTTCGTCTGCATGAACATTTCCAACCAGGGGCCGACATAGTCCGTGCCATTGCCGAGCGGTGAAGCCGCCGTTGGCTCCAGTTCATAGACCATCACGCATTCATCGCTCTTACCGTCTACGGTCGCCTGATAGCTGCCGAATGGGCGGCGCTCCAACATCCAGGACAGCGCGATCATCGGTGCGTTTTCCAGCGCCGCCGCCAGATCTTCGGCTCTGTCGATCTGCTGCGGCAGCAGATTGGTGTCGAGGCACCGCCATTGGCTGGTGGTGCCGGAATAATATGCAAGCAGATAGCGCATTGTCAGCATGCCCATATGTTCTTGTTGTCGCTGGCATCTTCGCCCGACCAGGAAGTAGGGAGCGCGTCTTCTGCTCGCAAGGATTTGCGGTGGGCCTTGGGCGGGATGCCGCCCAGGGGTATGTCGTCTTGCCTGCACGTACGGCATTAACGCCGTGACAGCAGCCTGCCGAGCCAGCTGCTTTTGCCGTTGGCATTGCGCAGCTTCGACCGGGGCGACCTGGCAAGAACTTCGCGCCCCGCATCGGTCAGTTGGTAACGCTTTGCGCTTATGACCCTGAAGAGCCCGCGATCCGTCAGGCGCTCGGCGATCTGCTCTGTCTCCGGATCCGCGTCAGAACCGATCAGGGACGGGATATTTTCTGGCAGACCCTCAGCGTCGCGCAGAAGATCGAGCCATGAAGATGGCAGTTCATCGTCCGACAACGCACGGCTCCGGGGATGGCGGCGTGTCGGGCATCAGGTCATCTCGCAGCGCAGGCATATCAACTCGCCCTCAGCGGACGACCAGCACCGGCACCGGGCTGTGGGCCAGCACTTCGGCGGTCTGGCTGCCGAGCAACAGACGACCAAGGCCACGCCGGCCGTGCGAGGACATGCAGATCAGGCTACAATCCCGCGCTTTCGCAGTCTCGACAATCGCCTCGGCAGGTTGGGCATTGGGGATATGCAGAACCTCGGCGACTACACCGATCTTGTCCGCAGCTTCCTTCGCAGTTCTCAGGATGCCATCGGCCAGTTCCTTCTGGCTTTCCTCGAACCCGCCGCTGACCTCGATGGGTGCGACCCATGCCCCGCCCGCGGCCGCTGCATAGATCGGGAAGGCTTCCGTGACGGTGACGATGGTCACCTTCGCGCCGAGGGTCTTGGCCAGCGTCAAGCCGTGGTCGAGGCCCTTGGTGGCGGTTTCCGATCCATCGGTGGAAATCAGGATGTGATGATACATGATCATTCCTTTTGGCTGGCAGGGAAGATCTGGCGCATGGCGGGATCGTGTTATTGTTGCACAGGCTTGCCCCCTGGCCAAGGAAATCCGTTCCAGATCAATGCCCGAGATGGGCTGGGCCTTTGGCCGTTCGACCGTTTCCTTGCCGCCGGTCAGGAGAGGGAGAGTGGGGAGGGGTTTTCCATGACGGGTTGGTAGCCGGAGAGAGGGTCTCCCCGGCGCCCGTCCTCGGAGTATCTGACATGGCTACTGCCGTTCAGAAGATCACCCTGTCGTCCTCGCGCGACATCCCCTTCAACAAGCTGGTGCTGAGCCAGTCCAACGTCCGGCGCGTCAAGGCCGGCGTTTCGGTCGATGAACTGGCCGAGTCCATCGCCCGTCGCGGACTGATCCAGTCGCTGCATGTCCGCCCGGTTCTGGGCGAGGATGGTACCGAGACCGGCATGTTCGAGGTGCCCGCCGGCGGTCGCCGCTTCCGGGCGCTGGAGGTGCTGGTGAAGCAGAAGCGCCTCGCCAAAACCGCCCCGGTCCCCTGCATCGTGTCCGACGCAACCGACGACGTGCTGATCGACGAGGTGTCGCTGGCCGAGAATATCGAGCGCGCACCGCTGCATCCGGTCGACCAGTTCCGCGCCTTCCAGGCCATGCGCGAGAAGGGCATGACCGAGGAGGCCATTGCGGCCGCCTTCTTCGTTGATGCCAAAGTGGTGAAACAGCGCTTGCGGCTGGTCTCGGTCGCGCCCGCGCTGCTCGAGATCTATGCCGAGGACGGCATGACGCTGGAGCAGCTGATGGCCTTCACCATCTCTTCGGACCATGAGCGCCAGGTTCAGGTCTGGGAGGCGGTGAAGGACAGCTGGTCGAAGGAACCCTACAACATCCGCCGCCTGCTGACCGAGACCACGGTGCGGGCCTCCGACAAGCGCGTCACCTTTGTCGGCATCGAGGCCTATGAGGCGGCGGGCGGCTATGTGCTGCGCGACCTCTTCCAGCAGGACGATGGCGGCTGGCTGCAGGATCCGGTGCTGCTCGACCGGCTGGTGAACGAGAAGCTGAAGGCCGAGGCCGAGATCATCGCCGCCGAGGGCTGGAAATGGATCGAGGTCGCGGTCAGCTTCCCCTACAGCCACGCCTATGGCATGCGGCAGTTGATCGGCACCACGGTCGATCTGACCGAGGATGAGCGCGCCACCCGCGAGGCGCTGCGAGACGAATACGACCGGCTTGAGGCCGAGTATTCGCAAGCGGAAGAATACCCCGATGAGGTCGATGCCCGGCTGGGCGAGATCGAGAAGACCCTCGGCGCCTTCGAGATGCGGTCGATGATCTACGAACCTGCGCAGATGGCGCGGGCAGGGGTCTTTGTCAGCCTCGATGTCGACGGCACGCTGCTGATCGAGCGTGGTTATGTCCGGGCCGAGGATGAAGCACCGCTGGAACCTGAGCCCGAGATCGTCGATCCCGAGACCGGCGAGGTTCTGCAGCGCGCCGAGCATGAAACCAGCCATCAGCGTGCTGTGATCACGCTTGGGGGCGAGCCGGCGACTTCGCCCGAAGAGGAGGAAGACGAAGGCGAGGCGATCAAGCCGCTGCCGGAACGCCTGGTGATCGAACTGACCGCGCACCGGACCCTCGCGCTGCGCGATGCTGTCGCCAACAACCCGCGCATCGCGATGACGGCGCTGCTGCACCGCTTGGTGCTCGACTGCTTTGGCATCCGCAGTGCGGGCAATGCGCTGCAGGCCCGTATCAACGAAGTGCATCTGTCGGTGCAGGCTCCGGATCTTGGCGACTCGATCCCGGCGCAGGCCATCGACGAGCGGCATGCGGCATGGCGAGCGGATATCCCGCTCGATGACGGCGATGACCGGCTCTGGGACTGGCTGCACGCTCTCGACGAGGCCAGCCGACAGGCTCTGCTGGCACATTGCCTGAGCTTCGGGGTCAACGCGCTCTATGAGCGTCCGAACCCCTATAGCGGCAATGGCATCAGCCAGCATGGCCTGGATCGCCGCATGCAGGAGGCAGATCGTCTCGCGCGCGTGACCGGTCTCGATCTGGTCGAGACGGGCTGGAAGCCGACGGTCGCCAATTACTTCGGCCGCGTGACCAAGGCGCGTATCCTGGATGCCGTGCGGGAAGGTGTTGGCGAGCAGGCGGTGGAACTGATCGTCCATCTGAAGAAGGGCGAGATGGCGACCGAAGCCGAACGGCTGCTGGCAGGCAGTGGCTGGCTGCCGGAGCCTCTGCGGATAGACGATCAGGATGCCATCGCAGATGCGGCCGATGCGGGCAGCGCAGAAGCGGAAACCTTGCCTGACTTCCTCACGGGCGACGGCGAGGACGATGAGCCTTTGGAAGACGAGGAGCAGGTGCCGACGCAAAGCATCGCTGCCGAATGACCTTCACGCGGGGCGGCTCCGGCCGCCCTTTACCCTCTCAGTCCAGCCTGCCCGGTCCTTGTGACCGGGCTTTTCTTTTGGAGCACGTCCCCATGTCGCATTCGATCGACATAGATGCGATCTTCACCGAAGATCGCTGTAACCCGCCCACAGAACGGTGCTTGCCCTGGCGCGAGTCCAAGAGCGGTATTTCCGTCGTCGTAGAGCCGAAGCCCCACTGGGCGGACGACTTGCGGGTGTTCCGTCTCGATCGGCCGGAATACTGCTTCTATGCAGACTGGCTGGCTGACGGTTGTCGTGCCCGATTCTATGGTCACATAGACACCTGTGGCGCGGACCTGCTGTTGAAAGCCCGAACGATGCTTGTGCGCGAGATCGCCGACGGGCTGTGGGATGAGGTGGCTTGAAATGGTCACCCCGGCCGTTCGACCGGCCGTTTTGGTTGGCGTTTTTCCCCAGGGTCGTCATGAGCGCACAGGGCTCAGTCTTTCCCTCTTTCCGGCCTCTTTGATCGTGGGTTCTGCGGATCAGTGGCACGCTCTGATCGCGCTTCCTGCCCTGTCCCTCTTCCCGATCGAGCGCTTGGGCGGCAGGTGCCGATCCGGCGTCCCGGCCGTATCCAATCTGATGCGTCGACTTCCCCGTGGCGGCAGGTCGGCGGGGAAGGGCGCGAGCCCGCCTGTTCACGGCTAGGGCGATCATCGCCGGTGGTTGCCTTTGGCGCCTTCCTGCCGGTTCCTTCAGAATCGCCGCTGTCTCCTGTCTCTCTGGGGTGACGGGACCGCTCGCATGCGTCCTCTGTGATGGGCTGATCTGGCCGAAGACCAGCGCGCGGGAGCGCGCTTCGACGTCTCGGCGCAACAGCGTCGTTGAACTTTCTTCCCCTGCCGGCGGTGCCGTCATTCCTCGCGGAAGACAAGAAAGCCCTGCCTGTGCTGTCAGGGTCCCGGACGGGACTGCGCCGGCCGTCGTCATCGGCCTCTAGATCGCCATCGAGGCCGCAATGGAGCGGGCCCGAACACGAGAGAATGGAGACAGACAATGGCGACCATCGGCACCTTCAAGAAGACCGGCAACGAATACACCGGCGAAATCGTTACCCTGAGCGTACAGGCCAAAGGCGTGCGCATCGTCCCCGACCTGCGGGCCTCGGGCGAGAACGCACCCTCGCACCGGATCCTGGTGGGCCGCGCGGAGATCGGCGCCGCCTGGTCGAAGCGCTCGAACGAGGGGCGGGACTATCTGGGCCTGAAGTTGGACGATCCGAGCTTCGCGCACCCGATCTACGCCAACCTCTTTGACGACGAGGACGGTGAGGGCTCGAGCCTGATCTGGTCGCGCCCCAACAGCCGCCGGGGGGAGTAACACCCCCCAACCATGGCCCCGGTCGAAAGGCCGGGGCTTCTGGTCTTGCGGATGCCCGACGGCTTTCGGGCGGACCACGGATCAGGTGTTCACGTCATCCTCAAAACGCTGGATGCGGGCGAGGATGTCATCGAAACTCGGCGGCTTCGTATCGAACATCATGGGTGCCATGTCCTTGTAGTCCGCACGCAGATCCTTGATCCGATCCTCGCCGGGCAGAAGTCGCAACGTGCCGGGCCTGGCCAGGTCATAGCTTGCCCATGCCGAACGGAAGAAGATGGCTTTATGCTGCGCCACCTGCGCCAGAAGCTCGAAGTCCCGCGATGCAGCGACTCCCTCCGCGGTCTCGAGGAGCATCGCCAGATCGTAGAAATGCCGGGAGAAATACTGCGGTGTCGGCGAACTGGTAGGGCGATGCGCTTCGGCATGGAGTGCGGTCGCCTTTTCCCAGAAGGTGCGCCGGGAAGACAGGACGGTGACCTTCGTGTCACGCTCGTTGAAGAAGTCAGGGTAGTCCTCGGCCGCATAGGGCCGGATCACCTTTTCCTCAGTTGGCCAGGGGTCTCCGCGCGCCCCGAGTTCGAGCTTCACGCGGGGGGTGATGTAGGACATGCCGGCATAATTCGTGCCGCCAAAGGCCGGGGGATACTGGAAATTCACCGTCTGCGCGTCATTCGGGTCTATCTCGAGCGACCAGCCACCATCGGCGGGATCACCCAGATGGCGCGCGAATTCTGCTTGCAGGGCGGGAAGCAGCCGTTCGGCAACATGCGTTTCGACATCCGCCACCAGATCCGCAATCAGCCTCGCCGTTTTATTCTTTCCAAGCCCTTCCTGCTCAGGGTCCCGTTCGCCGCCATATCCCAGTTCTGCCCGGTCAAAGGACAGGTCAATATCCTCGGAGAACCGACGGATCGCATCATAGGCCTTGGACAGCGAGGTACCGCCTTTGAACACCAGCGATGCGGTTTTCCCGGGCGGCAGCGAGAAGACCCGCCGCAGGGTCCAGCAAACCCAGAAGTCCTTCTCGATGATCGTGTTGGCGACGCCGCGACCAGCGGCGGTTTCGCCAAAGAGTGCGGCACGGTCCGCGGCCGACAGGCGGGCAACATTATCCAAGAGCGGTTTCCGCGCCGGACCCTGAAGGTTTTGGGTCGGCGATCGAGAGCAGGGTTGCCCGCATCCACGCGGGCGCCTGCTTCGCATTTCTGGCGAGAAGCTTTTTGTCACTGACCGAGAGGTGACGGCTGGCCGCGTGCATCACGTCAGAGGCCCGTGCAGCACCTACATGGCGCAGGGCCTGAACGACCGTTCCGGCCGGGCTGCCGGGGGCAATCAGATGTTTGGGTGAGGTATGGCGAAGATCGATCACCCGCTTCCCCAGCACAACGCGGCGCGAAGGCCCATCCGTCAGCCAACGGCTCTGCGCTGCAACCTGCGTTGAAAGCCCGAGCACATTGGCAGCCTGTGGACCATCAATCTGCAGGTTTGATCCGGTTTCGCGAGCGAGTGCTCTGGCCACGTTGTCGGGCGAAGGGGCCAGAGCACCAAACTTCGGATGGATCTTCGGGAAATCATAAAGGCCGCGGGCGAGACGCCGGAGGTCGCCCGCCCTGGTCAGCCGAGACAGCGCCTGGTCCACCGCGCCACGGGCAGCCACGTTCAGAAAGTCACTGGGCGTGAAGACGCTGCCGCGTCCGCTAGCGCGGACACGCTTCATGATCCGATCGGGAACAGAGGCAGATACAGTCTTCATGTGTTAGAAAATAGGCTATGTTTTTCTTCCAATCAAGTGTGCGAGGTAACGCGCTCTGACTCTTGTACTGGCTGAGATTGTCGCGGTCGCGGACAGGGGGGACGAGGGGTGTGCTCGGCGGGGTGCGAAGGGGCCGAGTTCGGCGCTTGCGCCCTGTGCCAGGGGTCTATCAGGCATTCGCTGGAAGCCACCGTATTCATCGTCGGTGCGGCACAGATCTGCAATCTGGCCTGAAACACGTCGACACCTTTGATCAGCGAAGCGCCAAGGCTGGCGGCAGCGGAGGCATCCCTTCAAGGGATCAGGCTCCTGTCAAAGCCAAAGCCCCATCCCCGCTTCCATTCGCAAACCTTGGTCCGATCCGTCTCTTTGAAATCAACCCGTAAAGGGTCGGCTTGACGCTTTGCGTGCCGCCCTCGGGGATTCGGGCAAGAGGCCCGAACGCCCTCGGGTGATTGCAGATCCGGTCAGACACTTCGGGCGCCTGTCGAGCGGGGGATGGTCCCTCGTCTCCAAAGACAGGAGCCAGTCCCATGTCCAAGAAGGATGCCACCGCTTTCGCCGCCAGCCTCGCCGCTACGCTGATGGTCTCGATCGTCGTGTTTCAGGCCGGCGATGGCAGCCATGCCGCCATGCCCGCCGATGAATATGATGGCGATGAGGCTCTCATCGCCCTCGAGATCGACCCCTGGCAGTGAGGCGCGCAAGCGCCTCACCCCTTCCGGGCGGCCCTCGCGCGGCGAGCCGCGGGGCCGGCCGGGGTTGCGCGATCACCCGCCTGTGGCGCGCGCCGCGCAGCTGTGCCGGGATGAACCCCGGCGCGGGAGAGGCAGAGGTGGGGTCCGGGAAGGGCGAGCCTTCCGGTCCCAGAGAGAGCGCCGGTCGGCTTCACCTGTCCCTTCGCTCTCAGGAGAAGTCCCATGACCCAAGAGATTGCAGCCACCCCGGAAGTCAGCCTGGCGGCCGCCATGGCGCAGTTTGATGCCTCGCAGCTGGCGCATCAGACGCTCAGCACCACTGCAATGGCCGTGAACAAGGAGACCCTGTTCGCGGCCATGCGCGCTGCCGGGATCACCGAGATCATCGTCACCTTCGATGGTGCTGGCGACAGCGGGCAGGTCGAAGACATCGACGCCCGCTGCGGCGGTACCGCGGTGCCGATGCCGGACACGGAAATCACGCTCGCACAGGTCAGCTGGGGCGTCACCGAGATTGCGACCAACACCATGTCGCTCTCCGAGGCCGTCGAGCCCCTGGCCTATGACCTCCTATCCGACAGCCATGGTGGCTGGGAGAACTGCGACGGCGCGTTCGGCGAGTTCCATTTCGACGCCGAGGCCGCGACGATCCTGCTCGATTACAATGAGCGGTTCACCTCGTCCGAGCAATTCAACCACAGCTTCTGAGGGCGGAGAACATGGCACATCCTTATCATCACGCCCTGTCCTCGGTGAAGAAATGGGGCGGCGTGGTCGAGGATTACATCGAGCTGCATTCCTGGTTAGATGTTATCTGGACTGGCAAGCGTTTTCTTGGCGCGTAGGGTAGCGATAGTCCATAGGAGGGGCCCCGCCGTCCGCACTGCGCGGATCAAAGCGCTGGCGGTGCGGACGGCGGGGAGGT
>NZ_WMII01000049.1 GCF_009711265.1 Paracoccus shanxieyensis
AAAGCCGGCAAGGCGAAGAAAGTGGCCATTACCGCTATCATGCGGCGCATCATCATCCTTGCGAACACTTTGCTTCGCGAGAGGCGAGATTGGCTGCCTGAACGCCCTTGACCAAGACGGATACTCGGCCGTATCCTTGTTGATCGCGGTGAAGAGCGCGGGCGCGGCCGAGATGCCGGGGACCGTCCCTTCCATGTAGGCTTGGTAGACCGCGATCTGGGCGGCGTAGACCGGCTTCGACTTGGTCACGCCGTCCTTGACGCAGGCGCGCCAGTTTTTCGCGTTCATCGTCTTGCATTCCCAGAGCGCGGGAACGGCGAGACCGAAGCCTGCGGGCCCCGCAGCGATGATGCCGTCGACATGACCGCGGATGCGCCCGCCCGCGACGGAGAAGCCGGACTGGCCGCCGTCGCGCCGGTTGCCCTTGCGGGTGTAGAGGTCGAAGCCCGCGCCGCGCAGCCAGGCGACGGCGAGATCCTCGAGCGCGTGGCCGATGGCGAAGATGCGCAGCGACTGGCCGCTGAAGTCCTGGCCCTCGTCCTTCGGCGTCGCCGTGAACTCGAACTGCAGGGCGCGCTCGCAAGGCTGCCCGAGACGCGAGCCGCCGAGGTAGTCGCGGGGCGGCCGCGTCGCCTGATCGGCGGTCAGCGCGCGATCGATGGCGGCGTTGACCCGGTCGGCGAAACTGGGCCGATGATTGTAGTCCAGCATCAGAACGGCACCTCCGGCGTCTGCGCCCGGGCGATGTCGGACATGGACTCGCGGAAGCCCTCGACGGCCTCCTCGATCAGTGCGCGCACCTGCGCCTCGGTCAGATCGGAAAGCGGGGTGGCCCAGCCGATCTCGTCCATCAGCAGCGCCACGCGCTTCATGGTGGTGGTGACGGCGGCGCGCTCCTCCTCGGTCAGGTCAACCATGGCGAAACGCTCCCGCGCCAAGCGCGTCCAGAAGGACTGGCAGGGCATCGAGCAGAACCAGACCGATGGCCGGGGCTGCTTCGACCGGTGCGGATCGAACCAGCCAAAACCATGGGTGGGTTGCCGGCAGACAGCACAGAGCGTTCCACGCGGATGCCAGATCCGCCGCCGGTCCTCGGCCGTGATGGGGGTGGATGTGGACATGGGTCATGCCGCCCTCCGTTCGGGAGAGGCCGCCGTGTCGATCAGCTGGCGGATGGCGCGCTTGTTGAAGCCGAAGGTCATCAGCGCGGAGGCGCGGTAGCGCGTCAGGCCGAAGTCATGGCGGCACTCCGGCGGCAGGTACTGAAGCTGCTTCTCGGTCGGCGGCTGGCGCAGCCAGGATCGGGTCTTGAAGGCGCTCTCGTCGGTCTCGTGGGTGTTCAGCCAGTCGTCGGCCTGCGCGAGGCAGACGGTGCGCTCGCCCACGCCCAGCAGATGGGGGCGTTCGCCCTTCGCCCCGCCGATGGCGTACCAGACCCCGTCCAGCCAGAAGATGCCGCCCCAGGCCGCGAAGCCCGTGGCCATCAGCGCATCGTCCGTGCCGTAAAGGTCGACCCAGGCGAAGCTGGACCGCTTTAGCAGGTCGATCTCGGTCATCATGAAGCCCGAGAGCGGCGCGGCACCACCGCCTTCACCGGCCTCTTCGTCCTCCCGCGGGAACGCCTCGCCGCAGAGCGGGCATTCGGTGGCGGCCAGCGGGATTTCCGCCTCGCAGGCAGGACAGGTCTTGGTCGGCGCCTCGCCGGTTTCGGACTTGCCGTCGAGATCGACATCCTGTTCCAGAGTGCCGTGGATCAGGCTCGAAGTGCCAAAATCCAGCACGACACAATCGGTCTTGACGATGCCGGGGTGTTCCTCGGGGTCGACGGTGCGCAGCCCGCGCCCGACCATCTGGATCATCGTGGACTTGTAGGAGCTGGGCCGCAGCAGCACGACGCATGAGGTGGGCGGGTGGTCCCAGCCCTCGGTCAGCACCGCAACGTTGACCACGACGCGGATGGCGCCCGCCGCGTAGTCGGCGAGGATCGCCTTGCGGGTCTCGGCTGAAAGATCGCCGTGGATCAGCGCGGCGGAAACGCCCGCCGCCCTGAAGGCGTCGGTAACGTGTTCGGCATGCGCGACGGTCGAGCAGAACACCACGGTCTGCCTGTCGCCAGCCTTTTCCTTCCAGTGCCGGATCACCTCGTCGGTGACGGGCGCGCGGTCCATGATGCCCGCCACCTCCGCCATGTCGAAATCCGACATGGTCTTGCGGACGGACCGCAACTCGTCCTGCACGCCCACGTCGATGACGAAGGTGCGCGGCGGCACGAGATGGCCCGAGGCGATCAACTCGCCCAGCCGCACCTGGTCGGCCACGTTGTCGAAGACCTCGCGCAGGCCCTTCCTGTCGCCCCGGTTCGGCGTCGCCGTGACCCCGAAGATGCGGGCGTCGGGATTGGCTTCGCGCACGCGGTCGATGATGCGGCGGTAGCTGTCGGCGACGGCATGGTGCGCCTCGTCAATGACCAGCAGGTCGAGGCGCGGCATGTCGGCGAGGTTCGAAGCCCGCGCCAGCGTCGGCACCATGGCGAAGGCGACCTGGCCGTTCCAGGATTTCTCGGTGGCGTCGATGACCGAGGTGGCGACGCCCGGCACCACACGCTGGAACTTGGCGCGGTTCTGCGCCGTAAGCTCGTCGCGATGCGCCAGCACGCAGGCCTTGGCGCCGTCCCCGATCATCTCGCCGGTGACCGCCGAGAGCATGATTGTCTTGCCCGCGCCGGTGGGCGCCACGCCCAAGGTGTTGCCGCGGGAAGCGAGCGCAGCCACGCTGCGCTCGACGAAGGTTTTCTGGCGGGGGCGCAGGCGCATGGCCGGTCTCCCCCTTACTGCGCCCAGCTCGGCCGACCGACGGCGCCGGGGGCGGACGCGGGCTGGCTGGGCGGGGTGGCCGTGGTGGGCTGCTGCGGGGCGTGGCCCCGCGCCGGGGCGGCGGCGAACTGCGGCGCGACCGTGCCCACCAGCGCGGCGTAGTCGCGATGATCGGGGGTGACGGCAGCGCGGATCTCGTTCTTGTCCTCGCCGTTGGTGTCCTGGCCGATGTCGATGCGGGCGATGAACTCGACGCCGTCGAGATCGCCGAACCCGTTGATGCGGCGGCGGACCTGCGCCTCGGGCGAGTTGTCCTTGTCGGACACGCCGCGCGCCGAGTTGAGGATGCCGCGGATCAGGCCGCGCCCCATGTTGGCCCAGTCAGGGCCCTTCGGGCTGTAGAGGCCGATCAGCGACCAGATCTTGCGCCGGGCATAGGGCCCTTCGACGACGGTGTATTCGGCGTCGAGATAGACGGCGCCGGTGGCGGCGCGGCGCGCCCAGCCGCCGGTCCATCCCTGCGAGGGGTCGTCGAAGCCGCCGGGGCGGAGCGTCAGGCGCACCTTGGCGAGCGTGCCCTTCGGGATGACGTTGGCGTTGGATTGGGCGGAGTTGAAGTCGTTCCAGGGTCCGGACATTGCGCGGCTCCTTTCAGTTGGAGGGTGGGACGCGCAGCGGCGTCAGATGGGAAAAGCCACCCCGGCGACCGGATCGGGACACCGGGCATGGCGAGAGGCGATCAGCCATGGCCGGGCTCCTGCGCGGTGGCGGGATCGGCGGGCGTCACCGGCTGCCAGGTCAGGCGTTCGGAGGCAGGCGAGGCGGGACGCTGGATCTTCTCCATCAGCCGGCCGAGATGCGGGGCCTCGACCCTGTCGAGGCGACCGGAGCGGTCCTTGGCCGGATAGCCCCAGGGGTTCAGCGTCTGGCAGACGAAGGCGCGCTGCGGCTGGCCGCCCGGGTCCGGGATGTCGGCCATGGTGATGACCTGATCGACGATCCCCGGCAGCTCGAGCCCGGTCTTCGAGCCGTCGATCTGCGGCTGGAAGACCTTGCGATTGAAGTCGTCGAGCTTCTCGTCGAGGATGCTAACGAACCAGACATGCTTGCCGCGCGTGTGCTGGAGGTGGGTCAACCACCCGATCATCTCGCGGCCGTGCAGCCCGTAGGCGCCGCGGATGTCGGGCTTGCCGGTTTTCTCGGAGAACGCCTCGGGCTGGCCACGGCACCACTGGAAGCAGAGCCGCCCGGCCACGGTGATAGAGTCGATAAAGACGGTCTCGTACTTCCCGATCACCGTGGGATCGCCGTACCGCCCGCAAACCTCGTCGAAATGCGCCTGGCTGTAAGGCTGGTCCTCGCGCAGCGCCGGGTTCGGCCCGCCGATGAACACCGCGAAGTCGCGGCATTCCTTCCAGGTGCGGGGCCGGAGCGTGTCGATCTCCAGCCCCTCGACCGCCAAGTCGCCAGCCTCGAGATCGAGGAAGAGCGTGGTGGAGGCGTTCAGCGTCCAGAGCAGGCTGGTCTTGCCGATGCCGGACCGGCCTAAGATGACGCCCTTGATGCCCTTGCGCTGAGCGAGCCGCTCATCGGCGCCGATGATGGGAAGGGCCATCACTGGCCCTCCTTCTTCATCACCGCAGCGGCGGCGCGATCTGCGCCGATGCACCCCGCCTCGCGGGCGAGCTTGTAGAGCCGCTTCAGCGCGTCGGTTCGGCGGTAGGCGGCCGAGTTCTCGCGCTCCGCTTCCACGATCGCGAAGGCGATCTCGTCGACGGTCGCCTCGACGACCGGCAACGGCTCGCGCTGCTCGTCGCCGGGGCGCTGCGGGAAGGCGATGGTTTCGGGGAGGTCTTCAAGGGCGTAGCTCGCCTTGCGAAGGCGCGTGATGGCGTCCGGCTGGTCCGGCATGGCGTTTCTCCGTGGGATGATGTGATCGAGGAGGCGCATCACGCGGCCTCGCGGACGTCGGGCGCGGGCTCGGCGACGTAGATCGCCAAGAGCGGCGTCCCGTCGGCATGGGCGCCGGCGTCCTCGATCTGATAGTTGCGGTTGGGCTCGCAGACCTCGGTCAGCTCCCAGCGGCGATAGAGCCCCGGAAGACGCCTGAAATCCTCGAGCGACAGATCGGCAGTGCGGTTCATGCGTGTCTGCTTTCGGTTGGAGGGAAGGCGCTCGGGGCGCTCGAATGGGAAAAGCCACCGGCGGGGCCGGATCGGGACATCGGCTCAGGGGATTTCCTGGAGGGCGTCGTTCAGCCGGCGCATCGCGCGCTGGTACCGCTTGCGAGCGGCGGCCTCGGTCAGCCCCAGTTCGGCTCCCGCCTCGGCTTGCGAGAAACCCTCGATCGCCACGCGGATCACCAGCAGGGCGTCGTCGCCGAGCAGCTTGCGCACGGCGTCGTTCAGCCGTGCATACCCGGCCGCGCCGATCCCGCTGTCACCGCTGTCCGCCACCTCGTCGGGGTCGGCGCCGCTGGCGAGATGTTCACGCGCCTGGTCTCGCCGGCGCACGCGGATCATGTCGCGCTCGACGTTGCGCAGCACCGTCGCCGCGATCCAGTTGACCCGCCCGAGGTCGAGCCCACGGATGGCCTCGGTGGTGCGCGCCAGAACATCGGACGCGACCTCGTCGGCGGTGCCGAGCCTGCGCCAGATCGACCGGCGCCGGATGGCGTCAAGGCCTGGCCAGAGCGCCAACAGCAGGAGAGTCAGCGCGCAGTCGGACCTGGGCCCGTCGCCCTGCGCCGCCCTGACGAGCGCAGCGAGGATCACGTTCTTCTGACCCTGATCGCCGGGCATGCGGTGCAGCCCGTCGAGCAGAGCCGCCGGATCTCGGAACGGCGTGAGGGCAGCCTGTCCACGCCGGACAGCGTCGAAGCTGCGCTGGAAGTGAAGGTTGGAGGAGGAATGCATGAGGTGATCACGGATCTCGTGCCACGCGAAGGACATCGGACGCCTGCCTTGCGGCCAGGCGTCCGGCGCCTTCTCGTGGCCAGGTCAGGACGTCGCGCGTCTCTGCGATTTCAGGGGGTTGGGTGGATGCGCGCGTCAGCGCGTGGGTGCGGGCGCGTTGTTCAGCGTGCCGCAGCCCCGGCAGGTGGCCTGAACCGGAAAGCCCACGAGATACTCGTGCCCCCGCGCGAAGCGCAGGTGCATGCGGCCGTCCCGGCAGACGCCGAGCAGCTTGTCACAGCGCGTGCAGCGCCATTCCGAGTTGTGGGTGGTGGGCTTGGTCGTCGCGGCGCGGGACCAGCTCGTCTGGGCTGCCTGGCGCGAGGGGAAGGGAGTCGGCATGAAAAAGCTCCTCTATGTGGAGCCCTTCCAATAATCAGCGGTTTGTTAGACCGTCCCCCGTCGCATGTTAGACCGTTGTTAGACGGGTTCCTCGACCGAAGCTTCGGCTACGTCTTCGGCTGGCTGTGCTTTAACCAGAAGGCGCCAGTATCCCCGTTTCGTGCCAGCGCCAATGTAGACGTCGCGGATGCTGTCCCAAGTTTTCGGCCGGAATGCCTGCTGCGGACTGCGCGACCCAAGCCCGTCCATCAGCGGCTTGACATGGACATCGGGGCTGCCGGCCTTCTCGGCTGCGACCAGTCGTTCGAAGATCGTGATCTGATCCGCACCCGTCAGCGCGAGCGATGTCTTGCCGGGAATGTGCAACGTCGCCGATTGCGTGCCCGATCGCAGGACCTGCGGCGTCGCACCGCCCCGCGCCAGCGAACGATTGGTTCGGTAGGCGAGCTCGAGCGCATCTCGCGAGAGAAGAAGATCGTCGGCGCCCGTTGACATGCAGCCAGAAACGGGGACGACGAGGTTCGGCCCAAGGTATCCAGGACCGTCAGTGCCTGCCGACAGCACGATCCCGACACCGGCCGCGTTGCGCGCGCGCATCAGCTGATCTAGGCGCGAAATCGTCTTGAGGTCGTGAAGGCGACGGGCGAAGTAGATCGGAACATCGGCACCGTCGATCCGCATGGAGCCGAGCATCGACAGGTCCGCATCCAGCACCTGCGCCGCGAGCTTGTTCAGCATCGGCTTCAAAAGCCCAACCACGGTTTCGTGCAGCCACTCGCGGTTGATCTCGTACATCTCGAGATCCGAAGTCGGCCTCAGGCCCCCATCTTTTCCGAAGGCACCGACAACACGCGACATGCCTTCGATGCCGGATGGCTTGACCTCGGCTTCTCCCCCCAGGTCATCATCGTCGATAAGCACAATGTCTTGGCGCCCCCGCCGGTCGAGAAGACCGCCTTGGATCATGCGGTCCGGATCGAGACCGAGCTCGCGCAGATACTCGCCGCTGACATCGTCCTCGGTCCGGTCGTGAAGCATGACCAGTTGCGGGAATATCCCGCGCAGGTCGGTAGGCTCGATCTGCTTGAAGGCGCTGAGAATGCCCCAGGCGTCGAGAAGCGCGAACCCGAGGTTGCGTTCATCCGGATCCTTGTTGCTCTGGAGATTGCAGCTCTTCGAGCCGGAAATGGTGATGTTGAGCGTGCGCACCTTGCCGTCACCGATGCGATTGTAGGTGACGGCGATCCCGACGCGGCTGAAGCCGTCGGCGCGCCGGAAGATATTGTTCGGCTTCAGATAGCGGTCGGCGACCTCCTCAATGTCGTCGTCGGCCGCCACCTTCAGAAGAAGCTTCCGGCTCCATGAGCCAAGGCGGATTTCAGCCTCGAGGACGCGCGCGTCCGTGATCTCGTATCCAGAGATACGCGGCAGATCGAGCCGCAGCGAACTGCGGAAACGCGAAAGGTTGTAGCGCTTCCAAGTCAGGGGCTTCTGCGACACGTCGTGCCCCAAGGCCTCGTCAGCGAATGACCCGGCAACGCCCTGCCGCACGACCGGACTGTCCGCGCAGACCTCAATCTGTCGGATGGCGGGCGTGTAGATGAGAGTGGCCTCGTTCGGCGGGCGATAATAGATCGTGCCCCGGCGCCCGTCGTCACGATGGTCATGGACGCTCGACAGCGGCCCGCCATGGCGAACGATCAGCATGATCGACGCTGGGTGCGCGGCAGTGGCGGGCAGATCCAGCGCCTTCACCGTGCAGGCGGTTTTAAGTTGCAGAACCGACGTGATCTTCGCGGCCAGAGCCGCTTCGTCGATCGACCCCGAATTGAGGTTGACCGCTTTTTCGAGTTCCACCTCGAAGGCATCGTAAAGTTTGCCATAGTCCCTGAATTTTCGAGCGAAGTGGAAACTCTCGGCGTCCTCGAATGTCTGGCGGGCATTCAGAAATGCCCAGATGCTCTTGCAGAGCGGATCGGGTTGCCGATCGAACTCGAGCGTTTGCTCTGGACCTGTCGCGGTTTGGTGCCGCTCCTTTGATCACGTAATGTGCAGCAAAGGAGATGAACCATGGGCACAGGCAGGACGGATGAATTTCGCAGGGATGCGGTGCGTATCGCGCTGACCAGCG